>CAZZWK010000159.1:0-1519 GCA_964657925.1 uncultured Dictyobacter sp. | reverse complement strand
CGCTCCCCGTGGCGCGATGGCCGAGGACACGAACGTGGATGTCTGCTGCGTCATCTTATTCTCTCATTCTCTCTAATGATTTTTTATTGAACCTGCCTGTATCCATTTTCCTGCCTGTACACTATCTACACCAGTTGCCAGGGAGCAACCTCGAATTTGCGCCGAATGATATCCTCGCGTGGTGCCAGCGCTTGATCACGCCGCAAGTACTGATTATAGCTCTCTTCCGCGATGCGACCGAGGGCGCGCACCGTAGCTTCTTGCGTGCCGGTAATAGGCGTCGTCTTAGGAAGCAAACCCTCGTGTGCCATCTTCCAGGCCACATAGTACGTCTCGGCATGCACCAGATAGTAGCGCACATCCTCGATGCGCCCCTTGAGGTTGCTGATAGCTTGCGTCGCCGCCTGTATGTCAGGAACACTGGGCAGGTTAGGGTGCGCGCGATTGAGATAGATATCGCACAGCAGCAATTGCGCGTCAGGATAGCGCGAAGATGTCTCCTGCACATGCCGTAGATTCTGGATCGCGTCGTCCCACAGCTGCCGTTTAAGCTGGCACTGCACAATGCCAAAGATGGCATCGACGTTGTCGGGATCGGCGCGCAACACACTTTGATAGATGCGAATGGCGCGGTAGTCCTCGCCCTGCTTGGCATAAACACGCGCCAGCGATTCCAATGGCGGCAGTTCGCCCGGCAGCTCCATCGTCAGATCAGTATACTGACCGATCGCCCTTTGCAGATCACCATACGCTTCGTATAGCCTTCCCTGACACCAGCGCACCTTCCAGTTGTCCGCTGCGATCACCTGTGCCTTGCGCAAGTTCTCGCTGGCACTTTGCAGGTCGTTCTCCTCGATAAATGTGTCGACCAGGCGAATATAGGCATCGATGCTCTGCGTATTGGCTTGCGCGGCCTGCTGGTAGAAGGTGAGGGCACCGACGTAGTTACCGATCTGTAACGCCTGGTCTCCGGAGAGCAGCGTATTGATGACACGATCCTGCGCATCGAGCACGGTCTCGCCGCGTCGTCCTACCAGGCTTGTCTTGGTCAGCGCGGTCGTCACGAATTTTCGCGAGCGGATCGGCGCACCGGGTTCGCCACCAGCACTCAAACGCAGCACACCCCGCAGTTGCTCGTCGAGTTCCGCGACCGTCTGAAATCGTCGTTTCGGCTCCACGTGTGTGCCACGCACCAGCAAGCGATAAAGCGCGGGATTGTCCTGAAAGACCTGATATTTTTCGATCGGTGGCATACCGAAGAGCGGATCGTCAATATCCATCATCGTCACCAGATAGGCGAGCGTGCGGCAGATAGTGTACAGGTCGGTCTGTGGCGAGGGATTTTTGATCGCCTCGCGCGCGTAGAAACCGTGGGTACCATACACGCTATCAGGTTTGGGACCATAACGGATAACCGTGCCCAGGTCGATCAACTTCGCGTTCACGCTACCGTCGCGCAGCTGATGAATCATCACGTTTTGCGGCTTGAAGTCGCAATACACCAGATTCAGTTTCGCCA
>CAZZWK010000158.1:0-1530 GCA_964657925.1 uncultured Dictyobacter sp. | reverse complement strand
ATCTTCAACAAAGCCACGGAGTCCTAAAGACACCTCTGTGACCAAGAAGAGCCAGGTGAGGCACCGTTAGCTAAAATCGTCGGAATTCTAATACACCTACCGAGTCATGGGCGTGCTCCCCAACCTCGCATAGTTCCGTATATGTTCGTGCTTATATTTTCTTTAAATAAGTTACGGCGTGCTCCCTATCCTTATACAGTTCTACTTATGCTCTTACTCATTAGAGCGCTGTGCGAAGACGGGGAGCATGCCTAGAGTTTTCTATTGGATTTCCGACGATTTTACATGACGGTGCCTCGCCAGGCCAGATTCAGGATGACAAACTCGCGTTTGCGATAAAACTGAGCACTTCGCACAAATCGCTATCTAACAAACTTCGATCTTGATCTCGTCATGATGCGTTGCATCCAGTCAAGCGCACGGGGTAGGCAGAGGATCAATGACTGTTACTTGATGAGTTGTTGAATCGACTTCATCCTGTATTGTTGAGCACATCATATCGATGAACAATCACGAGCCTCTCCTGACATCGTGGAGTGTGGTCACGAAATCGAACCTCTCGTAAAGCAATCGGCCGAAGAGCGGCGCCAGGTAGTTTCTTGAGGCTTTCTCAGGTACGTAGCAATATTGCGCCACAAGTTACTTACAGTGCGTACTCCGATGCGATGTTCAGGAGGTTCGAAAAGCAGAAAACATGCATGAGATGGGCCGTTCAAAGTATCGCCGGGCGGAATGGCGGAAGCCCCATAAAAACAGGTAACCAGGCGGGACCCATATTCCGGCCACGTTTTTCCTGTCTGTGACGTTGATCTAACGTTGCCATTGGAAGGCTTTGATTGTGTCGAAGCAATCGGATCCTAGATGTCGGGTCGGGGGATCTTGAGACTCTTAGATCTCTGGGTCAACGACCCTTTTCAGAGTGAAGCCTCTTTCTCCTTTCAAAATCGTGCATACACAGTAGGATAGCTGTGACCAGCCCTTGGCACTCGCAAGAAGTGAGGAAGTACGGGAGACTGCAAGGAATGAACCCATGGTCCTTGTGTCTATTATGAAATGGACTTGTGCTTCGAGCATGATGCCTGTCGCAAAGGACAGATCACTTTTAGAAGACGGAACATTTTGAGTAACCGAGGATGAAATAATTCGAAAACTGTTCGACCTTGCTTCTAGCTTGGTACTTAACTTTAGCTACGGGTCGGATACGCGTACTTAGGTCCCTAGCATGCATAGCGTAAAATAGGTTTCATCGGTTTGTAACAAGCGTCGCTAATCCAGCAGGGGACAACCAAGCCGCTGGATCAACGGTTGCTAATCTCAGCTTATCACAAATCAATAGAGGAGTATTCGAAGGACAGAAGCCCTTTTCGTGATGGATAATTGAGACAACACGAGCGAGTCTGGAAAAGCGCAAAAGGTGACGTGCGTAGTAGTGCTTCAGCTAGAAGAGAGCAGAACGAATGGATACAACCAAACCTGTGAATGCTGTCTCAATTGGGCTGTTGTTGATTTCGGGGCGCGGCACCGGAATGG
>CAZZWK010000157.1:0-1782 GCA_964657925.1 uncultured Dictyobacter sp. | reverse complement strand
AGGAACCGCATGATCGACGAGCATGGATTCTAAGGACAAAGTTCCATCTCGTGACACTCTAGGTAAGGATCTCAGCTTGATTAGGCTGACTAGTCACAGTGCTGCAGGGGGCTCACTGCACTCATAACGTGCATCTTGATGAGTTGTTACCCTGACTTCGTCCAAGGATGGCTCCATTCGTGCCTCACTTGGGCTGGCAAGATCCTCTTCCAATAGTGAGCGGACACAAGGATGAGGCTTAACCTTCGGGCGCATTCTCCTCCTTGGATTCAAGCTATACAGCTCACAAGATCTGAGTTACAGATAACGTTGCACACGCTTATCGCTTATGCACATCTGGCTGTATTTAATACTCCTCAATCGCATTGCCAGGAAAACCCCAGCCTTTGACGGTAGATATCTTCCGAGACCCGCTGCCTCTGATATTCCTACTATCGAGAACTCCCCCAGCATGTGCGAAGTTCGCATAATCACATACCAAAGCTGTGCCGTCAGACCCAGACATCAGAGGCGGGAAGGGTTTAATCGATGTTCTTTGGCGAACGCGCGTCCTAATCAATCAGTCTGCGTTCCTGCAAGCGGGCAGCTGCGAGACTTACCACTGTCTCAAGACGCTCAAGACCGAAATATCGCGGGGAAATGCCCGATATGTCATAGAAGAACGCCATCTGATTCCTCCGGATAGCGCCGGTCCCTAGCCCAGAAGATCAACTGAGATTGCTGGCGGGCGTATTTGCAAGCACTTTCGTTTAGCTCCTTGAAGGTGCTGTTTTCTCAATTAGCGGGGAGGTTTTGGAGGGAAGGAGCAGCATACAATCCGTCGTTCTTCTTGACTTTGAAAACTTGGTATTCAACCTTTTGGAGATCAACATTCGGGACCGACTTGCAGTAAAGGTCAAGAACAATGTGCATTTTAGCGGACTCGTTTGGAGGGATCAGATGTGAGAAGAAGTCGTGAAAGTCTTCGATCGGCTTTGGGCCAAAAAGGGCGAAGTATGCTTGGAGAATATCCCATTCCTCGAGTTCGTATTCCACCAGAAAGCGGAGAACAACTCGCTTTGGCGCTGGAGTAGTGCTCTGCATCCCTGAAAAATTATTTCCCTTCAAAGCTGAGACTCCATTGACTCAATCTTTCGTGTCTACTCCGCGAAGAGTACTTGCATCTATTGTGGGATCTGAAGAGCAAGACGGTGAAGAAGTGGCAAAGCAATGCAGGGGTTATGTTTGAGTATGACTCCGATGAGCTGCCTGCAATGGCATACAAACGGCCTATACAAGTAAAAGAGCAATGTGTTTGAGGTGAATACCTAGGTAGCTGGTAAAATGTAGCAGATTTTGAGACAAACAATGCCGCAGCTGCGGGAGGAGAGCGAACCTGTCACGTGAATGGCGAGAACTGCTAACCAGACAAGCCTTGATTGGCGCTCTATATCCTGAAAAAATGGCAACGGCGTATCGCTGTTAGCAAAGTGGCACGTCAAACAACGATCTGTTGAGGACTTTGCTGCTGTCTCGCCACATATCGCTGGCAGACAGTTGTGGTGGCAACAGTGGATCGTGTTGTTTTTTGGATGGCTAGCTGATGCAACCGAGGCAGCTTTTTGTACTGATTCTGCCAATGCTCGCTTAAATAATACCTACCTACCTTTGATGGTTTTTTGCACTCTCCAATGTACTATTCGAGGCACCGTGAGGTAAGATCGTCGAAATTCTTTTAGAAAATCCTGGGCGTGCTCCCCCACCCTACGTGCTCTTACTCGCTGTAGCACTATATAATGGTGG
>CAZZWK010000156.1:0-1830 GCA_964657925.1 uncultured Dictyobacter sp. | reverse complement strand
GATGTTGTAATGGGTGGCACCGGGCAAAATGGCGAGTTGTGATGCTATCAGATGTTCCCCATTCCAACCTGCATCCTTCAAGCCACCGCCCAGCAGGGTGAAAAACGCCACCGCATGGCTTGGAGGAAGACCATCAGCATCGCCAGCGATAATCAGCGTAGGGATTTTTAAAGCGGAAACCTGTTCCGTCCAATCATAGTCCTGGCCGAGGGCTTCCCTCATCTCGGCGACCAGGCGAGGGAAATCTTCTGGTTTGGGCGCGACACGCACATAACCATCATAAATGGGAGTATTCATAAAGAACTCTGGTGTGGACGCCACCATACCTGCTCGCATCTCGGGATGCCAGCCAGTCCGTTTGAAGGGAGCGGAAATCAGCACAAGGTTGTTGACCAGTTCTGGATGACGAATGGCGGTCTGAAGAGCCACGGCACCGCCAAGAGAGTAACCAAGCAGGTCGACTTTTTCGAGTCCCAGATGCTCGATCAGGCCAGCGATATCGTCAGCCATGTGCTCGAAGCGCAGCGGGCGAACCGTAAGGGCGGTGCGTCCGTGCCCATAGAGATCGACACCAATGATCTGATGATCTACAGCGAGTGCGGGAGAAAGATCGGAAAACATCTCAAAGCTGCCAAAGCCACCATGAAGCATGATCAGGGGCTTGCCAGTTCCATGAACCTCATAGTACAGGGCGATTCCATTGACCGCAGCGTAGTTTGCCACTGCCTGGTTCGTCGTATTTGTCATAAAAACTCCTTTTTATACCCTGCGTAGGCGCGCCCCTTGCGGGCGCGCATCTTATGTTCATCTACTCTTTACTCACCTCATGTACATACTTAATCAGGTAATCCCACGTCATATTCATGCCGATCAGCATTCCCATATCGAGCGCCGTCTGCATAGCCTCCGCGTTCTCGAATTGGATACGCGCGGAAACATGCGTCTCACCGGCTTCCTCTATGAATGTCACGATGGTTACGTGCTCCGGTATACCCTCGATAGGGTTGGCATGCTCATCGGCGAAGGTCGAGGTGTAGACCAGTTTCTCTGGTGGCACGATTTCGCGGTACACGCAGCGCGACCAGTGGTCTTGCCCCTCAGGCGAACGCATACAGTAGTGCCAGACGCCGCCGGGCTGCAAATCGACAGTACAGACGGGAACTGTATAGGGTTGCGGTGCCCACCAGCGCTTGAGATGCTCCGGCTGCGTGAATACCTCGAACATAAGCGTACGCGGTGCCTTGAATTGTCGCTCCACCACAAATTCTTGTTCTTTAACATGGTTGTCCAGCGATTGATCATTGAACATGCTCGTCCTCACTTCTGTTATTGCTGTCTTGTTCATTAGCCTGCAACGCTAGCAGGTAGTTGTCCAGGCGATCGAAGCGTTCCTCCCATAGGTGATGAAATGAGCCTAACCAGGCCTCCAACTCCTGGAACGGTTCAGCGCGCAACGCGTAAATTCTCCGATTGGCTTGCGGTTGTACCTCCACAATATCCGCTTCGCTCAGCACCTTGAGATGTTTCGACACCTGTGGCTGCTGTAATCCCAGGCTTTGGGTAATCTCGCCGACCGTCCGCGGGCCATCGCGCAACAGCTCGACAATATGTAAGCGGTTCGGCTCCATCAAAGCAGTCCATAGTGTTTTCATAGCTATAGTATACCTGAAAGAGAATATTCCTGTCAAGGTATATTTAGGAGAAAAATCTTTCTACATACACCCCTTCATCTGTTGAACAGGAGCAGAAAGAGGATGATGGTGAGAGAGGAAAATGCCTACGTGGACAAACATAGTCGTCTCACATAGGCATTTTGGATAACTTCTTAAT
>CAZZWK010000155.1:0-2516 GCA_964657925.1 uncultured Dictyobacter sp. | reverse complement strand
TCCTAATCTTCTACAATAAATTATGTCCTGAATGAGATGGAAGAAGGAGGAGAAGCAGAATGTGAATCTTTGTCCGAAAGTTTTATCGTCGTTTCAGCATTGAAGCTAGGCCGAATTGAGAGATCGGGCTTGGCGCCTGCGTCCGCATCAGCAACCGCGACGCCGGCTGACAGCGGCTGAGTGATCAGAGAGTCCTCTTTAGAAGACACTCCTGGCTCTTCTCAAATCTTGTCATCGCATGGTAACTCCGCCATCATGTCGCAAACCATGGTCCATGCGGACTCGATAGAGGCGGAGGATCCTCACAATGACACCAAAAAGAAGCAGAAGAGCAGAAGGCCTGCCAACACGGCGTTTAAGCAACAGCGATTGAAGGCATGGCAGCCGATTCTCACACCCAAGACAGTGCTCCCTATTTTCTTCGCCGTCGGCATCATATTCGCGCCTCTCGGTGGACTTCTACTGTGGGCAAGTGCTATGGTGCAAGAGTTGCAGATTGACTATACCAATTGCAATTCTACAGCAACAAGCGATTTCACTGCGATACCTGACAGCAAAGTCTTCTCATCCTTCAAATCATCCAATACTACAGCAAAACCCCAATGGCGGATGCGAAGGGACCAAACAGTTACACCCCCCCACAGCGTTGAGCTGGACGATACGTCTGTGTGCACGATTCAGTTTTCGATTCCGAACGACATCGGGCCACCAGTTTTTCTCTACTACAGACTGACGAACTTCTATCAAAATCACCGACGATATGTGAAATCTCTCGACACTGATCAACTGAAGGGTAGTGCGCTCAGCGCTTCAACAATCTCTTCGAGTGCCTGCGATCCGTTGAAGCTGGCCCCCAATGGCAAACCGTATTATCCTTGCGGACTCATTGCAAATTCGCTGTTCAATGATACCATCAACTCACCAAAAGGTGTAAACACTGCTGGTGGCCAGAGCTCACAGACGTATCGCATGACGAATAGCGGCATCTCATGGGCGAGCGATGCGGAACTGTACGGCAAAACTAAATACAACAATTCGGACGTGTCACCTCCACCAAACTGGCATAAAAGATTTCCTAACGGATACACCGACACGGCACCAATCCCAAATCTTTCGGAATACGAAGAGTTTCAAGTCTGGATGAGAACGGCAGGTTTGCCTACGTTCAGCAAGCTCGCGTTGAGGAACGACAACGATGTAATGCCGGCAGGCACTTACCAGATTTCAATATATGATTGTGAGCCAGCTTGGATTTCCGTTTCACTTTTTTTGTACTGATCAATCTAGTCTTCCCTGTGACGATATACGGGGGCACGAAATCAATCCTCATATCGACGCGGACAGTCATGGGCGGCAAGAATTCGTTCTTGGGGATCGCTTATGTAGTTGTGGGAGGCGCTTGCATTGTTTTAGGCGTTGTCTTCACGATCGCGCACTTGATCAAGCCCAGGTTCGTGTTCGGAACAACTTGTGCAATCCATGTGGCTAACTACGGTGCTACAGGAAACTTGGTGACCACACCTACCTCTCCTGGAATAACATCGATACGAACCCGACAGCTGTTGCCACAGGTCGCGAAAGTCGCCCAGGTACTCAAAATGCGTGATGTGAGAAATGTGATACACAAAGCTTTTTATGGATATGGCGTCTTGGAACAAGGAGGCGTCTTGGGCACGGTCTATGATACACTACCAATCGACAGCTACATATTTGCTGCTGAACTATACTGCTTTCGCGACTTGCCATATCGGAATCTGCAAATTGCATTGCTCCGGGATGGCTTTGCCGAGTCGAAGAATTCGACTGTCAATCCGAAATGTCAACCTATTCACATTCCACGCACTGACTATGCTTGTTGCTGGGCACGTTCGACTTGACGTAACGTTCTAGACTTTCAGGCTCAAAGTTCTAGCAGGACTCCCTTATTGTTGTGCAACTTGCTCCCTTCTCAAGAGATGAGTCGACAAACGTACCTTACCACTCAGCAACACCCCTTTGATGTTGAGCAGCATGCACCCTCTTTTACTGGTTCCGCGAACGCTAATATTGCTCTTTTTGACCTCCTCCGCTCTTTCTGCGTCAGTCCACTATCTCCCAATCCGCCACTGCCCTGTCACAAACCCTAGTGCCGAACTTCGCGCTCGACACCAATACCTCCACCATCATGAGCCAATCAACGACACCCTCTGGAACTCATCCATGCTCCTGGACCATCGCGCGGCCATCCAGGCGCGCTCGCTCGGCCGATATCCCAGTCGTCAAGCCACAAGCTGCCTCTATACGATCGACACCTATATCCACGTGGTAGCTGACAGCGGATCAGCGTCTCCCTCGTCCGGCAACTACGTTACCGACACGATGATCTCCAATCAATTCGCATATCTTGCCACCGCATACACCAACGCGTCCATCTGCTTCAACTTCAAAGGCTTCGACCGAACCACCAACGACACCTGGGCCGCCAACGGCGACGACCACGCCATGAAAGCCGCCCTCCGCCGCGGCACCTACAACAC
>CAZZWK010000154.1:0-3239 GCA_964657925.1 uncultured Dictyobacter sp. | reverse complement strand
GAACAGATAGCGTGAATGATCGACCCTAGTGTTTTGTCTACTATAGTTTGTCAAATTTTTGAATACGCTTATTAGTGCATGCGCTAAGTAGGCGAGTTACCTGCATATTTGGCGAATACACCACTTATCTCTTCTTACTGAAGATGGTAGTGCTATTGAAGCGTTTTCCATAAAAAAAGAAAGGTTTAACATTTACATGTCCAGCGAAATAGCTCGTACTCGTCAACAAATCGAGCAGGAGCGCGAGTCCGCTCTACGCGGCCTGCTGGGTCCTGCTGTGGTGGCCCGCCATGCTTTCATCGAATCTCGTCTCACTCAGCGCGCTAACCGCATTCTCGAACTGATCGAGTCGCACCGCGTTTCTGATGCGATGCTGCTGATGGAGCATGAGTCGTGGGGCGATGAGGATACGCCACCAGTGGTGACGATTCCTGAGGACGAGCCGGAGGAGGAGGAATGTCGCCTGGATGATGCCGCGCGTACGGTGCATATCGCGCGCCACCGCTTCGTCGTGCTCGCTCAGGTGCTCGTGCGTCATCCGCTGTTACGTCACCGACAGGTGCGCGACACGTTCCCCATGCACGATGGTCCTGATGCTGATGGCTACGAGCTTGATGCGTTGCTCTTCCGCTTTGTGGCTGCTGATGATGCGCTGGCGGCACACGTCGATGAGGCGGTGCAGGTCTTGCCTGAGCGTTGGCGTTCGTGCGCGCAGATGCGGCTGGCGACCTGGCGCAGCATGCCCATCGCCATCTCCCTTTCCTGCTCGTGGGATGTCAATTTAGATTTTCAGCATCGTTTCACGGCGATCCATGAGCAGTTGAAGCGGCATCCGTTGGCTGGACCGTGCCTGCCGATGCAGGAGGCGGAGGAGATTGTGTGGAGTCAGCCATTGCCATTGGCCTTGTTCGAGCGCGCCGTCACGCCGTCCGCGTAGGGCAAACCGTGCGTTTGCGCAAATGCCGCGGGGCAAACGCGTGGTTTGCCCCCGGTTGATAAATCTGCCCTCTACAGCGCGGACTGTGGAAAGGATATTGTATCGATGAATGCTCCCATTGAGCTTGAATCACAGTTTCAGCAGGGTCGTGCTTTGCTGGCTTCGGCCTATCGTCAACTGAGGGTTATTGTATTGCAGGCGGATGTGCCGCTGGATGCGACACGGTATTTCACCAGCCATGGCAGCAATCTCGCGCTGTTGTGTCAACATCATCCGGTCATCTCAGCGCTGCTGTTCTTGCTGACCGATGCCGAGCATGGTGGGCAACCCTTCGAGGACTTTTTGCCGCTGCTGCCGGACTCGTTGGCGCAGGGCGAATTGCGCCGCATCTTCTGGCATGAGCAAGCGATCGCGATTTCGCTGCATCCCGATCCGTTGCCTCACGCGTTGTTGTTCACGCAACGGTTGGGCGCGGTGCTGGCGTGGAGTAGCCAGCGGGAGCATCCTTACCCTGGTCTGATTGTGAGTGAGGAGGCACGTTGGCATATGAGCATGCGCGATGCGTTGCCCCTGATGGCGTTGACGGAGGGGGACGGACGCGATGATGAATTGTAATGAGCAAGATCGGCACGTGAAGAGATCAGGCAATAAATTGCGAGCGGGCGCATGAATGCCCCTACGGGTTCTGGTTGGTAAAAGTTCATACCCGGCTCCTGCTGGGAGTCGGAATGGAGTTGAGCAGAAAGGAACATTACATTGATGATGACTGTCCCCTCCTCTATGCCGTTGCTGCCTGAGGAGAGCGAACCTCACACGCCGTTGATTTTCATTGTGGATGACTCCGCGCTGGTGCGTAAGCTGGTCGCGGTCACGTTGCAACGAGCGCAGTTCCAGGTGTGTGGTTTTGCTGATGGCGTCGAGTTGTTGCGTGCCTTGCACGAGCCTGATACGGTGTTGCCGGACCTGATCTTGCTGGATATCGGGTTGCCAAAGATGAATGGTTTTCAGGTGGCGTATGCGCTCAAGATGTCCTCGCGCATGCCGCACTGTCCGCTGGTGATCGTCTCGCGACGCACTGGCCTGCTCGATCGGCTGCGTGCGCGGTTGCTGGGTGCGTGTGCGTGGCTGGATAAACCATTTACGACGCAGAGTTTGCTGGCGGTGGTACGGGCCGCCCTTGCCACGTCCGCATCTACCGAGGAGAATGCGCTGCTGTCGCCCACCTCGACGGAAACGAGTACGCAACCGCTGCCCACGTTCGCGGAAAGGCAGGACTAACGCATGCGATTATTTCCACGTTTCAAGCACAAGCAGTTTATCGATACCTACTTGCGAGACGAGCCGGAGCAGCCGACGGAGGAGGTGATCGCGGGTCGGCGCTATCGTGTGGATGTGCCGTATGTATTGCCCAAGGATTTACAAGAGGTCGGTCGGCTCGACTTTCAGCACTACGCGTTACGGGCGTTGCTCAAGGGGAACTATAGCGCTCCCTTGCGGGTGCTGGCACCGAAGCAGATTCTGGATGTGGGCTGTGGCACGGGTCGCTGGTGTCGTGACGTTGCCAACGATTGTCCGGAGGCGAGCATCACGGGGTTGGATCTGGAGGCGCAGTGGCCGACGAATATTGTCTTGCCGCCGATCATTCGTTTTCAGCAGGCCAACATTTTGCACGGTTTGCCCTTCGCGGCTGGTCGTTTTGATTATGTGCATCAAAGGCTGCTGGTGGGTGCGATTCCGGCGCGGCAATGGCCGTTTGTTTTGCGCGAACTGGTGCGCGTCACACGTGCTGGTGGGTTGATCGAACTGTTGGAGGCGAGCACGTTTCGTGCGCCAGGACCGCTGACGCAACAGCTTATGCAGGGTTGGGGGCAGATGGCGCCGTGTCTGGGCTTTGATCTGTCGCTGATGGAGATGTTGGGGGAGCAGGCGCGGCAGGTGGGCGTGCAGTTGATGAGCAACGAGACGATCCACGCACCGTTGGGAGCGTGGGGAGGGCATGCGGGGGAGTTGTTGGCGGTGGATGTGGCGAGCGTGATGCAGGGCATCAAAACGCCCTACTGCACGCAGATGCATATGGAGGCCGATGCGTATGATGCGCTGGTGGCGCAACTGCCTGGCGAGTGGGAGCAGTATCATACCACCTACACCTTCCATCTGGTGCTGGGCATGAAGCGTTAGAGTGCCTGGCAAAAGTGGGCCAGGGGTGAGCATGTTGTTTATTCTGTGCGATGGAAGACTATTTATGCATATATGTACAGAAATCGAAGGAATCGTCGGCGGAGGATTGGGTGTGATAATGCAG
>CAZZWK010000153.1:0-3545 GCA_964657925.1 uncultured Dictyobacter sp. | reverse complement strand
GATGCCGATGGCAACGAGATCAGTGCAACCAATGGTCCCTCCACCACGTACAATACGCAGAATCAGGCGGTGACCGTCGGAAGTAACAGTTACAGTTACAGTGGAACCAGCCAGCAGGATCGCGTCTCGATCAACGGGGATACCGAAGTCTACACGGGCCTCGGCCTCTCCACGATCAAGACGAGTTCGGGTACCACCGAGTTTGTCCGTTGTAGTTGTGGCCTGCTCAACAACGAGCGCACCCCGGATGATAAGAAGTACTACTACCTCTTCGACGGGATTGGCTCGATCGTAGGCATGACGGACAGCAGTGGCAACGATGTGAATGCCTACGGCTACGACCCGCTGGGCAACATCAGTGGCAGCCAGGAGCAAGCGGGCATCAACAACCCCTGGAAGTACGCCGGTGGCTTCTGGGATAGCATGACGGGTCTACTCAAGTACGGCATTCGCTACTACGATCCCACCATTGGCAGGTGGACGCAACGAGCGCCGATTGGGGGCAGTTTGCAGGAGACCTTGAAGGCCAATCCCTATGCCTATGCGATAATGATGCGGTCAATGAGACTGATCCAAGTGGGGCTGATTGTTTTGAAGTGGCTGCGATACTTGTCCTCTCAACACTCGTTTCGCTTGTAATCTAATAGGGAGAAAGGAAGTATGTAAAAACATATACTTTCTTCCGGTCTAAGTGAAGTGTACATGAACAACCTCTTTTAACTGCCATTGCTGAGTGAAAGAAGTAAGAATGGGTTCATTTCTGCTTTTCTAGCAGAAATGAACCCATTCTTTGTTGTCTATTTTATACTCGTGTCGAGACTGCTTCGACCTTTAGTTGTATATGATTGTGCCAGGGATCGTCTACCAGGATGGTGTCCTCGTCTATTTGCTGAAAAGAGTAGTTATGTGCATCCAACCGCGCCTGCACTTCATGCAGAGCCACGCGCGAAGGGAGAGCAATTACAAAGGTTTTGAGGCCCGCTGTATCTTCCGGTGCCGCACCCGCCCCACGTGATTGCCACGTATTCAAACCGATGTGATGGTGATAACCGCCCGCGCTGACAAAAAGCGCGCTCGACATGCTGGTAGTAATGTCAAAGCCGAGGATGGTGTGATAAAAGTGGCTGGCCGCCGGTATCGCTCCGATTTGTAGGTGGATATGACCGACATGCGTACCTGCCGGAAGAACATTCCAGCTTTCGTGCTGTCCAAGTTCTATCAAACCTGCAATATCGACTGGATCGGTCGCCATTTTCACTGTGCCCTGCATCCATGTCCAGGTTTCGCGGGGACGATCGCGATATATTTCCAGCCCGTTGCCATCGGGGTCGGAGATGTAGAGTGCCTCGCTGACGAGGTGGTCTCCCTGCCCGATCTCCCAGTTGGCTTGCATGAGCTTTAGTAGTGCTCGACCCAGGTCCTGGCGTGTAGGAAGCACGATAGCCACATGATAAAGCCCTGTCGACCATGACGGTTGTGGCGGGGCATCCTTCAACTCGTCTAACTCCAGTATAGCCTTTTTGTCCTGTCCACCTAGGATAGCTCTCGTCTCCGTGCCTTCAAGCGTTTGAAAGCCCAGTACTTGTTCATAGAAAGCTAGCGCATGCTCAAGATTCGCCACACGCAAAACGACCATCCCGATACCGCTATCGGGATGGATTGAGGCATGTAGTTGATCACTTGACTGTTTTAATTGCTCCATATTTTCGCTCTTTCTCATTCGGACTTATTATTTGTTAGTAACAAACTTTTCTATAAGCATATTCCCTACATATCGAAGAGTCAATAGATGAGAGATGTCAGGACAGTGAAAAAGATGGTAGAGAGCCGAAAAAGAGGCCCTGATCATAAGAAGGGCCTCTTGCGAGTTTGTGCAGAATTTTAGTCGTGCTGGGCGAGAAACTGGCCCACTTCGCTTAATGCGGCCATGGCGCGGCAGGCAATTTCGACGGATTCGTAGTAGGGAATATGTTCCTCGCGCAAGAGTTGTAGCGCATGAATAGGATAGCGTGCGTACACTGTTTGCACGAGCACTGGTTTTTGATAGGTGCGCACCAGTCGACCGAGTTCATGCGCGGCTTGCTCTTCGCGAGCGCCGAATTCTTCTGAGAGCAGCATACGATATCCGCCGAAGAGGCCGGTCACGATGACGCCATCGACCTCGGGATCGCGCAAGCAGACTTCCGTGATGGTCGCGAACGAAAGCGGGTCTTCGTCGGTCGCGCCCGCGACATCGATGGGGTTAGTAGCGGTTGCACGGGCAGGCATAAGTTCGCGCAACTCCTGTTGTGTAGTTTCCGCGAGTGGCTGCACCTGTAGACCGGCGCGTAGCGCGGCATCACCGCTGGCGACCGAGCTTCCGCCGCCATCACCTACGATAGCGATACGCCGACCGCCATAGGGGGTAGCTGGCTGTGATGCCAGGGCTTGTGCGACGGGGAAAAGTTCGTCGGAACGCATGACGCGGATAACGCCACTCTGCTCTAAAGACCTATCGTGATCCGGTCGCACCGTCGCCTGTGTGCCCGTGTGGGCCAGGGCCGCTCGCACCCCGACTTCGGTCGCACCACTAAGAAAAATAACGATGGGCTTGTACTGACCCTGTTCATACAACTGGCGTGTGACGGCTTTTAAGGCATCGACCTCGATAGCTTCGACGTAGCCCGCGATAACTTTTGTGTCGGGATCGTGCGCCAGGTATTGCGCGCATTCCGCGAAGGTTACATCGACGGCGTTTCCGATACTCAAGAATGTATTGAAACCCAGCCCATCGAGATGAGCCTGCGCATACCAGTACATACCCAGGTTGCCGCTCTGCGAGACGAGGCCGATAGGGCCAGAGGGTAGCGGAAAGACCATGCCCAGGGCATTCAGCTTCGCCCGCTCCACGTAGATACCCATGCAGTTGCTGCCGATGATGCGAATACCATGTTCGTGGCAACGCGCGACCAGCGCCTGTTCCAGAACACGACCCTGCGCGCCGGTCTCACTGAAACCCGCGGTGATGACAACGATGCCTTTTACCCCATGGGCGATGCAATCATCGATAGCGCGCTCCACATGAGGGAATGCGGTCGCGATCACCGCTAGATCGACTGGTGCGGGGACCGCTTGCAGGTTGGGGTAGGTGGGTTGACCGAGAATTTCCGATACGGATGGGTTGATCAAATAAATACTGCCAGCGAAACCGCCCTCCATAAGCTGTTTCGCGGCCACGTGTCCCCATTTTTGCGGAGCACGAGACGCGCCCAGTATTGCTACTGAGCGCGGTTGTAAGACTTCTTCCAAAGAATAGAGGGCACTACTCATTCATTTTCCTCGTCATCATTATTTTCGAATTGTTCATTCTTGCGCTGTTCGCGCAGCAGTTGCTCGACATCGCGAATGAGGCTATCGGCGCTGGGTAGTGGACCGGAATTGAGCGGTCGGTCGAGATTGATACCCTCATCCTCATCCTCATCCTCGTCATCGTCGATGCCATTGGCGATCCGCTCCTCCAACTTGCGTACGTATTCGCTCGCTTCTGGATCGCGCGCGACCAGAGC
>CAZZWK010000152.1:0-3551 GCA_964657925.1 uncultured Dictyobacter sp. | reverse complement strand
AGCCCACATAATACGGGCTATCCGCATACGGCTCTACACCCAGCAGTTTGCTATAGAGTGTCTTTGCCTGTTCCAGATCTTTGACCGGATAAACGATCTGATTCATACTTTGACTCATAAAAAATTTCCTCCAGATCTCTTTGTCATACATGTTTTGATAGAGCCGAATTCCGCTCATCACTTTTATGACGAAGCGCAACAAGCGAATGTGACCACTATTTTATCCGTGCTCAACAAACGGATGAAAAGGCTTTTTTACTTATCCTATTCAGATTCATCTTTATCTTCCCACTTTTCTTTTAAGCGTTATAAAAATGTTATCATTGTGTAATCAAAACACATGGCTGTGCCCACGTATATAGCAGGGAAGACCCTTGCGGTCTTCCCTGCCGCGTGCTTTGTGGTCTTCCGCTCCGTCGATGTCCTCCATCAAAAGTCCTTCAATCGCCTTGTAATCCCCCACGCGGCCACAAAACCCAGCAGTAAGAATGCCGCTGCGCACCACGTCATCAGCGAGTTTAAAAGCGCGTTGGTGCTGTCGAAGATAGCCGTATATTGCCCGCTGTAGGCACTACTGTAGCGGTTGGTCGCGTGCAAGAACGCCTGGAATGAAGTATTTACCGTGTTGGTAAATGCTGTTTCGGCACTGGGAATATTACGTGTGTTGACGCTACCATCGCTGTTACGAACTCCGCTGGCGACCTGCTGACCCTGACTAGCATTTTGGTTCCAGTCTTGCTGCATACTAGCATAGAGCGCCGATTGATTGCTGTTCTTACCCATCGTTTGCAGAGACGAGCGTACCAGCGCGTTTTCGCTCTGCCAGTCGTTGTACCACTGATTGGCGTTGGCATCGTTATATTGCAGTGCCAGTAGCCAGCGCGCCTGGTCAGCGTTAGCGTCGGCACTCTCCTGTTGCAGCAGACCCGCGTTATAGACTGTGCCATAATCGTTCTGAATCACCGAGAAATTGCCCTTGTAGCCATAGATAGCGTCGAAGTCCGACAGCACCACGCCGGTCAGCGCGATAGCGACCAGCAAGGCAACGACCAGGCCGCTATTGAGCAGGCGATGTGTGGTGGAGGCCATGCTCCAGGTGGCCCACACAATAAAAATACAAGAATAGATGCACAGTCCGAAGACGAGTCCCAGGCTAATACCCACGAATTTGACCGTATCGCTATAAGACGCATCCAGATTGGCTTTACTGATCGCGCTCAGACAAGCTACATTCTGCTCTATACCGCCGCCAGGCCATGACTGAGCGGCCAGAGTTTGTTTCCCGAGCGTGCAGGATGGTAGACTGGATTCGCTAACGGCGACGCCAGCATCGAGCGATACGATCTGTTGATGAAGTATGTTGGAGGCCGCGAGCGAGTAACGATACGCGTTGCGCATATGCGGGTCGTTGGCATTGCTCGCATTGGCCGCCAGGTTGAACTCGTTGCGCATCAAATTGATATCGGAGACGTATTCCTCAAGACCGGTCTCGGTCTGCTGGATCGCCGTACTTTCTCCCGCGAACGACACGTTGTGTCCGGCCAGGTAGATCTGCTGGTTGATCTTTTGCAGGTCGGCATCGATGGTTCGATCGGCGCAGTCGTGAATACTGAGATTGCCCAACCGTTGGTCCGCCGTTTGCTGATCGATGCTGGTGATCACGCAAGGATGGATATCGCTACTGGACGTATTCGCCAGAAAATTGGCGCTTTGCGCATCGACATTTTCCATGTACGGAACAATAGCCTGGGCCGCGTCGACGCTGGGCTTATTGATCGTGTGCAGGTCCGCGTTCGCGCGCAACGAGGATAACAGGATTGTTGCCGCCGTAATCGTCGCCAGTACCGCAATGATGAAGGTGAAAAAGATAAAGCGACCACGCAATGTCGCCAGCCTGCGCCATATGCGTTCCGCCGGACTCTGTCGGCGACCGGTATTGAGAGGCGTGGGCGTCGTCTGCGCTCCCCGTGGCGCGATGGCCGAGGACACGAACGTGGATGTCTGCTGCGTCATCAGTATTCTCTCATTCTCTTAATCTATTTTATAAACGCGGTCCTCGCATAGTATTGGTTGTTCCTGATCGTTTTTGGCCTCGCCTGCAACCATCTCAATTTTTTATTGAACCTGCCTGTATCAATTTTCCTGCCCGTACGCTATCTACACCAGTTGCCAGGGAGCAACCTCGAATTTGCGCCGAATGATATCCTCGCGTGGTGCCAGCGCTTGATCACGCCGCAAGTACTGATTATAGCTCTCTTCCGCGATGCGACCGAGGGCGCGCACCGTAGCTTCTTGCGTGCCGGTAATAGGCGTCGTCTTAGGAAGCAAACCCTCGTGTGCCATCTTCCAGGCCACATAGTACGTCTCGGCATGCACCAGATAGTAGCGCACATCCTCGATGCGCCCCTTGAGGTTGCTGATAGCTTGCGTCGCCGCCTGTATGTCAGGAACACTGGGCAGGTTAGGGTGCGCGCGATTGAGATAGATATCGCACAGCAGCAATTGCGCGTCAGGATAGCGCGAAGATGTCTCCTGCACATGCCGTAGATTCTGGATCGCGTCGTCCCACAGCTGCCGTTTAAGCTGGCACTGCACAATGCCAAAGATGGCATCGACGTTGTCGGGATCGGCGCGCAACACACTTTGATAGATGCGAATGGCGCGGTAGTCCTCGCCCTGCTTGGCATAAACACGCGCCAGCGATTCCAATGGCGGCAGTTCGCCCGGCAGCTCCATCGTCAGATCAGTATACTGACCGATCGCCCTTTGCAGATCACCATACGCTTCGTATAGCCTTCCCTGACACCAGCGCACCTTCCAGTTGTCCGCTGCGATCACCTGTGCCTTGCGCAAGTTCTCGCTGGCACTTTGCAGGTCGTTCTCCTCGATAAAGGTATCGACCAGGCGAATATAGGCATCGATGCTTTGCGTATTGGCTTGCGCTGCCTGCTGGTAGAAGGTGAGTGCGCCAACGTAGTTACCGATCTGTAACGCCTGGTCTCCGGAGAGCAGCGTGTTGATGGCGCGATCATGCTCATCGAGCACAGTCTCGCCGCGTCTTCCCACCAGGCTTGTCCTGGTCAGCGCGGTCGTCACGAATTTGCGCGAGCGGATCGGCGCACCGGGTTCGCCACCAGCACTCAAACGCAACACACCCCGCAGCTGCTCGTCGAGTTCCGCGACCGTCTGAAAACGTCGTTTCGGCTCCACGTGTGTGCCGCGCACTAGCAAGCGATAAAGGGCGGGATTGTCCTGAAAGACCTGATATTTTTCGATCGGCGGCATACCGAAGAGCGGATCGTCAATATCCATCATCGTCACCAGATAGGCAAGCGTGCGGCAGATGGTGTACAGGTCGGTCTGTGGCGAGGGATTTTTGATCGCCTCGCGCGCATAGAAACCGTGGGTACCATACACGCTATCAGGTTTGGGACCATAACGGATAACAGTGCCCAGGTCGATCAACTTCGCGTTTACACTGCCGTCGCGCAGCTGGTGAATCATCACGTTTTGCGGCTTGAAGTCGCAATACACCAGATTCAGTTTCGCCA
>CAZZWK010000151.1:0-3569 GCA_964657925.1 uncultured Dictyobacter sp. | reverse complement strand
GGCGCGAGACGTAGCTGTACATGGAGAGGTCGCCTAAGCCATTATACGGCTGGCTCCCCGAGACCAGCGGTTTGGCCTTGCTGGCGACGGCGTAGTGCGCGCCCGCTGGCTTCTTACTGGGATAGGATTGAGCAGGATCGCTCGTGGGTGCAGCCGAGAGGTGGGGGGGCAGCAGGGGTAAAACGGGTGGAGGTAGCGGCATCGACGCGCACCGTGATGCCGAAGAAGGCGACGAGCAGTCCACCAGTGACGATGGTGAAGACCAGGGCCATGCGTAGCCAGGAAGCGAAGTTGAGGCGGCGCAGAGAGGCGGTACTGGTTGCGAAAAGCTGGGCAAGCGTGTGTCGATAGGACAGGTTCTTGTTTTGTTCGTGTTGTGATGAAGACATCAGAAACCTTTCTCGATGGAATGAGATGGGTCAATAGACATTTTCTTCGTTTACAAAAAGACGATAAGTAGGGAACCAATAAGTGTTTTATCCTTTCTCTTCATCTCTTTCTGACGGTAGGACGCACTGACGTATGCTCATGCTTTTGACCTGTAGGCAAAGGATGAGGGATGAACGTCGATCTTTTCAGCGTCGAGCGCATCGGATATGTCATATAGGGTGATGGATCGGGCCTCTCTTGTTTTGTCGAGCGTGATGCTCGTCCAGCGACGGCGGCATAAATGCCGGGTGGACACGGTAAACCGGCCCCTACCGAGGGGAAGGGTCACTTTTTAAAGAGCACCTTTTAGGGACACAATGAGACAAAGAGAGGCAAAAAGGTGGCACCAACGTCTTTCTAAAAGGGCAAAAAGAAAGCACAACGCCCTTCAAGCTGCTTGTGAAAAGAGGGTAGCTGGCACACAGTCCCTCTGCCGATTCTTCTCCCATTCCCTGTGGTAAAAATCGGACTCTGCCCTCTTCCACGCAGAAAAGGGTATAAAAAATAAAAAGCATGCAATGTGAAGAGGTATTAAGAACGTGTTCCAATGAAATAATGTGAAAGGAGTCTCTTATGAAGAGAGAACTCAAAAGGGAACGTGATCTTGTACAACTTCCACTTTCATAGTGTAACCGAGAGGGCGGTGAAATGTCAAGGAAAAGGGCATCTTGCGAAAACATTTTACATGGGTTTAATAAAGTATCTATCTGGTGATAGATCACTGGATAGGATTGTATTCTATGATGAGGCATGAAAATTTGGTCGGTAACGCCTCCTCCTGTCTCTATGAGACAGGAGAGATTGCAACTCTTTGCCTGATACATGGAGGGTATATGGAGACACAAAGAAGTCTTTTGATGGACAGGCTGTGCCGTATTGTTTGTTCTGTAAGCTGATAGTAGCAGCATTTACTATGGAGAAATCAGGCAGGCACTTTAAAAAAGGTTGTTCATGCTCTGTATTATTGCTTGTGCCTCGCTCACCATTCGTTCTATCATCACCTGTACCGTGGGAATGTCATTGATCAATCCTACCGCTTGCCCACCCCACACAAAACCTTCCTCCAACGCTCCCTCCAGCGCGGCATGCTTATTCACATCGCCACGAATGTAGGGTAGCAGGCGTTGAATACGTTCTTCTGCCGCGACCTGCTCGTGCTCTCCCTGCTGCTCCAGCTGCAGAATCTCTTTGACGAATGGACCATTGAGCACGCGCGCGGGCCGTCCAATCGAGCGCTCGATAATCGCTGTATCGCTCTCTCTGGCCGTCACAATCGCCTGCTTGTATGCAGGATGTGCGTTGCTCTCCTGTACCGCGACAAAACGTGTCCCCAGTTCGACGCCCGCAGCCCCTAACGCCAATGCCGCTGCCAGACCACGTCCATCGACAATGCCACCGCTGGCGAGCATGGGAATACGCACCGAATCTACAATGCGCGGTGTCAGTACCATCGTGCCAATATCATCACGTCCCAGGTGACCACCACCCTCAAAACCGACCGCGATCACCGCGTCAGCGCCCAGGGCCTCCGCCTTTTGGGCCGCGCGCACGCCTGCAACCAATACGAGGGTTTTGCTCGCTACGCCACTCTGTTGAATGCGTCGCAAAAATGCCTCGGGATTGCCACCGGTGATGCTGATGGCCGCAGGCTCCTCCTCTAGGGCTGCATCCAGAAATTGCTCATTGATCGTCAGGCCGAGCGGGAAATTTACACCAAATGGCTGTGCCGTCAACCCTTTCGCCTCCCTGATGCTCGCTTGCAACTCTTCAGGCGTGGAAAAACAAACGGCACCGATCTGCCCCAAGCCACCCGCGTTGGAAACGGCGGCGGCCAATGGCGCGAGCGACAGGTGAGCAAGTCCCCCCTGCACAATCGGATATCTGATCCCCATTGATGCGGTAAAGCGCGTCTGTATTCTTTCCGGCACATATGACATGATTGACTCCTTTGTCTCATTGAAGAAATAAAAACAGGGCCATGTGCAAAGCATCATTACTGCTCGACATGGCCCCACACATTACAACTTCTCACTTTTTATCTGGCTGTAGATCGTATTACAACACAATCGTCACTTTGCGTTGCTTATCTGCGCGCAAGAAATGCACAACCAATTTGTCGCCTGCTTTGTGGGCACGTACCACACGTTGTAGGTCACGAGGCTCGGTGATAGTTTCGCCATCGACCAATGTGATGATATCCAGGCGCTTCAGCTCGGCCTGCTCGGCAGGTCCCTGCGAACGTAGTTCCAGTATTTGCATACCATATTGCTGGCTCAAAGCCAGATTTTTGCGCAAGTTCGCGTCCAACGGTACACGCATGCCGCCAACGCCAAACGAGACCCCCTTCACATCCACACGGCGCTGCTGGTTGATACGCGCAATAACGGATTTGATCGTATCCAGAGGCACAGAAAATCCCAACCCCTGGGCCATTGGCAACATCGCAGTCGTAATACCCACCACGCGACCGGCACTATCGACCAACGGGCCACCCGAATTGCCAGGATTGATGGAGGTATCGGTCTGAATCAGGTTCACCATTTTGCGCGTTCCTGGCACATCCAACGTACGGCCCAACGCGCTCACCACACCAGCGGTCACCGTCCAGTTCAATCCGTAAGGATTGCCGACCGCGATCACCAGCTGTCCCACGCGTAGTGCAGTTCGACCCAGTTCCGCCACGGGCAAATGGTCTGCCCCGATACGCAACAACGCCACATCCACTTCAGGATCGCTCCCGATCAAACCAGCGGTGAACTTGCGTCCGTCAGCCAACGTCACATAGATACGGTTGGCATGGTCAACCACATGCGCGTTGGTGAGGATTTGTCCATCCGAGGCAAAGATGAAGCCGGAGCCGAGGCCACCACCTGGCGTCGGCATATAACGACCATAACGGCCACGATCACGCTCTATATCAATTCGCACTACTGCCGGTCCCACGCGCTCGGCGGCGGTGGTCACGGCGTTAGAGTAAGCATCCATTGCTAACGCATCTTGCTCATATATGCTCATGCTCTTTTGCTTTCTTATGGAACCCAATGAGTATGGTTGCATGCGAGGCTACAACTCAATAAGTTTGATCGTTATTATATCATATCTTATAGAATTGATGCTCTCTGAAGTTCAGATTGAGAGGA
>CAZZWK010000150.1:1386-4156 GCA_964657925.1 uncultured Dictyobacter sp. | reverse complement strand
GTGGAGTCTTCCCTGGAACAAACGCAGGAGACTGCAAAAAAGGGGTCGTCTGTGAGGTCACGAGGGAAAGTGAAGAGGCAGCGAACCCACCGTGAGAAGGGGCAAAATAGCCGCTCAGAGGCCCCTCAGAAGCCCTTGAATGATGTGGAGGACCAGCAGCACGAGGAGGAGCTGCCACGAGGACCGCAGACGGTCGCAGAGATGTACGAACAGGAGATGGCACGCGAGCGAGCACTGTTTTCGCGTATACCCTTCGAGGTAGACCAGGAAAAATACAGTGAAGACTTTTTACGTAATTACGTAACGAAAGATATAATTACTTTTTTTAAAAATATATATAATACTATTACGTTACGTAATGAGCTTAGCACCTTTTTTGCTGAAATCTTTGATCGTGATCAGATTGGTAGCAGCAGGAAGTGGTACACGAAATTGCTGAAGGATTGTGACGCAGAGCAGTTATGTGCTGGTTTCATCGATACCATTGTGTTGCTGCATCGTCCTACCAAGTCGCCTATCAGCCAACCCGGTGGGTTTTTCAATCGGCGTTGTGCCCAATGTCGTGATCATGGTATCGATACGCACATCCGCTCTCGCCTGGAGAAATACGGTTCACTCACTTACAAAGATTTTGCGGTCGCGATGGCCGATTTAGCCAAAGAGTGCAACAATCCGCTGAAACACTGATCGGTAACTTTGTGCGCGAAAAACGGACGTAGAGCTTTCGCGACCCAATGAATTCTTGACGGTAACCTGTTGATTGCCCTTTGTCTGGTTCGATACGACAACGCTACAAAATACATAGTAAATAAAGTGTTCGCCTCTTGCTTGTTCCCCCTTTCAGTAGTCATCTTTCATCCATGTACACGTATACGTACACACATACGTAGATGTACACGTTTACGTCCCCAAGCTTACGAAAACAGGTGGAATTTGTGCTAAAATAGCGGCTGCATATGTTAAGATAAGCATAAGTATACGTTTTTTTAAGTGTATGAAGTCGTGTACGTACACGTAGATGTATACGTGAGATGGACAAAGCACTGACTAAATTTCTTTTGAATGATCGTCTGTTTCTCTTCTATTAAGGAACGCTTGATTGTTTTTTACATGATGTGCTTACAAAACTATTTTGTGGACCCCAAAGTGGGATGAAAGGGTGGTGAGTTATTATGCGAGTATTCGCGCTGTGCAATAACAAGGGTGGTGTGACCAAAACGACGACGACAGTGAACATCGGCTATGGACTCGCGCGCGCGGGCAGGCGAGTGTTGATTATCGATACCGATGCGCAGAGCAACAGCACCTATAGTCTGTTGGGCAATCTCGATCAGGAGCAGACGCTTTTCGATGTACTGATCAACGGGGTGAAGATGAACGATGTCATCGTTGCCTCGCAGCAGAAGAATCTTTTTGTCGCACCCAGCTCGATCAATCTTAGTGCCGCGGATCTTTTGATGGCCTCCGCGCCTGGACGAGAGCGTAAGCTGGCTCGTGCGCTGAGCCAGGTCAACGATTTCGATTATGTGCTCATCGACACTCCGCCCAATCTGGGTGTGCTGACAGTCAATTCGTTTATGGCCTGTACCGATGTGATCATTCCGATCGCTCTTACTACCTATGCTCTGATTGGTATCAGTATTCTCGAAACAACGATGCAGGAGTTGCGCGAGAATCTGGATGTGGAGTTGCCCGTCTTTGGCGTGATCGCGAACCTGGACGATCATACGCGCTTGAGTGCTGATGTGTTGGAGGCTGTACGTGACCATTTTGGTTCTCTGGTGTTTGATACCGTTATTCCGCGCAACATTAAGGTAGAAGAAGCGCATAATCAGATCGCCTGTCTCTACGATTACGCGCCCGCCAGCACTGGCGCGGTTGCTTATACAAAACTTGTAAAGGAGGTGCTCGAACGTGCCGAAGGAAAATAAACGCTTTATCAATCCCTTGCTACGCCCCAGTCAGGATACGCCGCAGGGGGAGCAAGAACTAGTATCATCCTCCGTGAAAGAGGATGATGCGCCAGTGAGCACGCAAGAAGCCTCTCAGGCGCAGGGACAGGTCGCGCAAGCGCGTGCTAGCTCCGTTAAGGACATCGAGCCAGAACAATTACGACCTGCGGTGGAAACACCTTCCTTTATAGATTCTGATATAGATTCTGACAGCAGCAATAGCGATGCGGCTACAAGCGATTCTCACACACAGGGCGAGCAAGCAGTGAACAAATCGCGACTCACTGCGGTAGATGATGTCACAGCGGCCAGAGGTCGGTCAACTGAGGTGGATGCGACGCGGTCCTCACGATCCCCTGCTGCTGCGAGCCGTTCTAGTGCGAAAGTTCCCTCGTCTCCTTCCCTTAATGGGAAAGGTGCGAGAGCTACGAAAGCTGTTCGTGAGACGAGCTATGCGCGTGCGGACGAGAGCGAGTTGGGGGAAGATCGTCTACAAGGTTATCGACGCCGTGTGGAGGTACGTTTCGAGCATATGCACGAACGGCTCACCGTCTGGATTGATCGCGAACTCAAACGAGGTCTGGAAGACCTTGCCAGCAGGCGCAATCTGAGCAAGACTGCCCTGATTAATGAAGCGATGGCCGACCTGCTCAAAAAGTACGATGAGGATTAAAGTTCGGTTTTCGGCAAGTGAAAAAGAGGCGAGGAGCATTGCATATGATGCTCCTCGCCTCTTTTTCGCTTGCCGCTTTTCGTGGTTTATTGGTGCATCCGCCAGGCCATTGGGATGTTCCCTCACCGTAGGGGCACAATTTATT
>CAZZWK010000150.1:0-1286 GCA_964657925.1 uncultured Dictyobacter sp. | reverse complement strand
GTCTGTTGAAGCATCCCCTATGGACTTGGCGGATGCACCATATTTCTCAATAAAGACTATAAGAAGAATATTTGCTCTTTTTGTTTTGAGCCTAGGTGAGATATGCATGGTGCGTGAGCTAGAGACGACCTGGGTCATGGAGTTGCGTGAGGAGGAGCAACGTCGCGGTGAAGAGGTAGAGGAACATTTTGTATCATATACGCTCGTACGCGATTTGACGCATGCCCCACTCGATGTCGCCTGTGGCCGTAGAGTTTGCCGCCAGGATTTGTAGATCGTGTTCGAGGCTATCGATCATACCAGCTGTGTACGTTTGCCTGATGAGAGGCTGATTTTTCCAGGATTGGATGTTCAAGGAAAACATGGTTGCGGCCTGCGCCGTCGAGACAGGCAGATAATAGACGCGGCTCAGGCAGCGTTTTAGTGCCTGCTCTAATTGCTGTTTATCCAGCAGTGGGCCGATATAGAGTTGATTTTCCTGGTGCTCTAGCAGAGTGGCGAGGATGTCCAGATAGGTGCGAAAAGGCGAAAATTCAGTGTTGATCCACTCTACCTCTTCCAGCAGCAAGAGCCCGTGTGGGTGAAGTTGTGTAGCCCAGCGTTCGATGACAGATTGTGGATCGCGCAAGTGAGTCAGCAACATGCGGCAGAACATGAGGTTGCTCTGTTCAGTAGGGAAAGGAATCTGCGTCACGTCGTGATGGACAAATGAGATGTGTGTATCGGCGGATTGCGTGGCGAGAGCAATAAAATGTTCTGAGCTATCGAGTCCGATAGTTTGTGTGGAGTGTGTGATATCCGCTACAAGATGTGTTGTATAGCCTGGTCCGCACCCCAGGTCCAGGGCCAGCTGCGGTGTCGTAGTGATCGCATCTTGTAGAAAGGCGCGGCTCGATGGAGCAAACACATCGGCGAGAACCTGTAGTCTTTGCGCGGCGATATCTGTGTCTTTAAAGAGGTATGGCATAGGGAATTTCTCCTCAGGAATATTGTACCATTTGAGCGGCTTATGTGACAGCATCTTCCATATAAGCTCGTCCCCAGATGCGAACCGTTTTTTATGAGAGTGATATCTTAATTCATGAAGTTGAGCCTGTTCTTATTCCCATGCTGGACAGTTAGGAGGTAAAGGTGTGTGAAACGTCTGCCGGTGGTATTTATGAGAGGCAAGGATTAAGGTAAGTACATTTGACGGATCAGATTTGCGTATGCGAGTGTATGGTCTGTCCTACATGGCCCCGACCCTCTTATTGTAGACGTAGATGTACACGTAGACGTAGATGTAC
>CAZZWK010000149.1:0-4446 GCA_964657925.1 uncultured Dictyobacter sp. | reverse complement strand
AGGTGGAGAAGAAATCCTCATAACGTAGGGCAAACGCGTGGTTTGCCCTACGCGAAGTTAATGGGTCTGGAGTTGTTGACCGACGCTGTCGGGGATGACGATAACGTCCGCGCCATAGCGCAGGACCTGATTGGCGGGGAAATCCTGGTGTTTGCCGGTCAGCCCTTCCAGCAGGCCGCCGGAAAGTTCGAGCATGGAGAGCACAGGCGCGGTGGGTTCCGCCCAGGTAAGGAAAAGGTTGCCGATTTTACCAACCACCGTGCCACTTTCGCTCATCACGCGGTACGAGGTCAGGTTCTGACCAGAAATCATACCGGTTAGTTGTGGGCTGTTGGACTCATGTTGGAGCGTCTCCTCGTTAGGTGTGGTAATAGCATCACGCCCAACGGTATTGATAACGGCGGCATTGAGAATCCGGTGGCCGAGCAGACCTGTCTTGACTCGTAGGGCTATGATATGCTGGCTGGTGGGATCAAAGTAAAAATCTTCGACGATACCGATTTTTTTGCCATCAGAGAGGCTGACGATGGCGATACCATGGAGTTCAGACCATTTTATGTGTTGTGTGTTTTGCATATATCATATGTACCTTCCTGGCAAACACGAGGCTTGCCCTAAGCGATCATTTCTCGTTTTCTATAGAAGATACGGAGGGTGGAGGGGAGAAAGATACAAAGAAGAGCGTTCAACTACTCTTTTTCGAGACGATCGAGGGCCTTTAGAATAAGGCCAAAAGCTCTCTCGACGATCGATAATTCCTGGTCCTCAAGATGCCGAAGAATGGTGCGCCAATTGGTTAAACCCTCGCTGCGTAAGGCGGAGATGAGGTGTTGACCCTCTTCTGTGGGCTGGATACGGGTGATACGTCGATCGGCGTCATCTTCGTAGCGTGTGAGCAACTTTTGCTCATAAAGACGATCGATGATGCCACTCATGGTCGGTAAGCCCACTCCCACGCTTTTCGCCAGAGAGCCGACCGTGGTGCCATGCGGCAAAGATTGGACGATCAGCAGCATAGTTTTGAACTGCTGCATGGTCAAAGAATTGGCGAGCCAGGGATTTTGCTGTGTTGTATCAGTGACCTCAAATGATCTCCTGACGATTTCCTGATTGAGATGCAGTATTTGCTCAATGTGCTGTGATTTTTCGTCCATAACGTCAATTATTCCGTTCGGTTTATACAAATTGTTCGTTTCACACAAATATTTTACTTGCACAAAACATTGCTGTCAATCAAGCAGCCGAGCAGAGGTTACAAAAAAGAGGTGGGCCAGATTTTTTCTGACCGACCTCTTTTCATTATTCTCAATGATGGGGTGACCCGAAGAGACACCTGACGTGGCACAAACGCTTTTACTGATGCAAAATCTGGCTAATCGCGGTCTTCACGGTACTGGAAGGAATCGCGAAACCAACGCCGTTGGCGGGTGTGTTGGACTCCGTATTCACGGCGGTTAGCGTGGGGATGCCCACAAGATCTCCGTTCAGATCGATCAATGCGCCGCCGCTATTGCCAGGATTGATGGGGGCATCGGTCTGGATCGCGTTCGAGATCGTCGGTCCACCGGAACCATTGTCCGACTCGGTGACGCTACGGTTGAGCGCGCTCACAATACCGTTGGTGGCTGTCTCGGTAATACCGAGAGGGTTGCCGACCGCCAATACTTCCTGACCGACCGTCAATTTCGAGGAGTCACCGATGGTCGCAATCTTCATATTGGTGAACGGCTGGATGCGTACGATGGCGAGATCATCGCTGGCAACGGTGCCGACCAGCTGACCGGTCTCGGTATTGCCATTGTTGAGAATGACCTTGATTGACTGTTCGCCATTGACCACGTGATTGTTGGTCACAATATCGCCATTGTTATCGATGATTACGCCCGAGCCAATCTGCTCGCCCTGCGAGACCGTCACATCGAGTTCCACCACCGAGGGCTCGATTTTGGCGATCGCGCTTTCCTGTTGTGATTGTACGCTTGCGCCACTGGCGGTAGAACTGCCGCCCGTCGACGTATTCGCGTTACCGCCGGACCCCGAGGATTGGCCCGTTGTGGAAGAACTCGTCGCGTGTCCGGAACCAACAAATTGCCAGCCAGCGAAGAGGCCGACGCAGAAAACAGCGATCACAGCCAATGTCAGCAAGACAATCGCGCCAGTGCGCCAGCCGCCGGTACGCGTTTTACGTGGGGGCACGGGTGACGCTGGCGGAGCCGAGCGCGGAGGCTGCGGTGTATAGGGTGGTTGCCAGCCATTTTGCTGCGGTGGCGTGTACGTTTGCTGCCAACCGTTCTGCTGTGGCGGCGTATAGGCCTGCTGCCAGGGATTCTGTTGCGCGGGCGCGTATATATAACTATCCGCCTGCGTGGGCCATGCTCCCGGTGCTGGCTGATTGTATGTATGTTGATCCTGATATGTCTGTTCGTTTACGGGCGACTGCTGCCCG
Organism: uncultured Dictyobacter sp.; assembly: GCA_964657925.1. Taxonomy (GTDB): domain Bacteria; phylum Chloroflexota; class Ktedonobacteria; order Ktedonobacterales; family Ktedonobacteraceae; genus Dictyobacter. Next base: position 2,000 of record CAZZWK010000149.1, on the reverse strand, counting down.
TAGTGTTCGGAGGCTCCCGGCGCCTGCCTATTGCCATAGGCATCCACACCTACTCCATTGGGTGACGACTGAGTAGGATAGGAATGATAATAGCCGTCCTCATCCTGATACATCTCGTTGCCTCCTGCCTTGACCGTCGTGTTATTCATCTTCGACTCACTCCATTATATACTAAAACGTTTGACCGTCCACATTTTATACTCACTCACGTTTCTGTACTTATAAGATACCCCAGGATAGTCAAAAAAGATGCATGCAAATGTAAAATGAATGTAAGGGCGAGAGCGATTTTGCAAGGTTGTCTGTCTCACATTTTTTCAAGGAACGAGTGTCTGGCGCTTCCTGCCCACAGCAGTTGCCCAACCCTTCTTTGTTGGGCAATTGCTGACGTTACTCCTTCTTTGCATCAGGTAACATCGAGGCGGCAGCCAAGCAGGCAGTCGGATCGCTGAGAGGGGCTAGATAACGACTATACGTGTGCTGACCAGCTTTTCTGGTCGCGTAGACATAAGGCTTGCCGCGCCGTTTTTTGAGATGCAGGCTCCAACCGAGTACTTTGAGGACGGTGCGCAGGTGCTTCAGATCTGGTTCTGCCCTGACAGCCTGCTGTTGGACAAGCTGCGCGTAGAGCGTGCGGGTGGCAACTGTTTTGGGATGAGCATCTCCCAGTGCTTGTGAGCGAACCTTCAGTGCACGTTCGGCAAGGGGGAGCGCCTCGTTCAGGTTGCCTTGCTGCTGAAGGAAAATAGCCAGATCATGGAGCGTTTGCGCCGTCTCAGGATGATGCTGACCGAGATGCTGTTCTCGGATATGTAACGCACGCAAGAAAAGTGGCTCGGCCTGTGCGTACTGGTCTTGCTCCCAGTACAGCACAGCAAGATTGTTGAGCGCACGGGCTGTGTGGGGATGCTGCGTTCCCATGGCCTGCTCACAGATGCGCAATGCCCGCTGAAAGAGCGGTTCCGCCTCCGCGTATTTGCCTTGATCTTTGTAGAGTTCGGCCAAATCATCAAGTATCTGAGCCACCATGGGATGCTCCGTTCCCATGGCCTGCTCGCAGATGCGCAATGCCCGCTGAAAGAGCGGTTCCGCCTCTGTCTGTTTGCTCCGTACTCGGTACACGCAGGCGAGATTGTTGAGCGCACGAGCCGTATCAGGATGATTTGCCCCCATGGCCTGTTCACAAATGTGTAACGCTCGCTCAAAGAGTGACTCTGCCTCCGCGTACTTGCTCTGTTCCCAACAGAGTGCTGCGATATTGTTGAGCGTGTAGGCGACATCAGGGTGGTCTGATCCCCTCTCCCGCTCCTGGATAAAAAGGGCTCGCTGAAAGAGTGGCTTTGCTTCTGCGTACTTGCCCTGACTTTTGTAGAGGAGGGCGAGATTATCGAGAGTGTAGGCCACTTGAAGATGCTCCATTCCCATGGTCTGCTCCCAGATACGCAGCGCTTGCTGAAAGAGTGGTTCCGCCTCCGCGTACTTGCCCTGCTCCCAATAGAGGAGAGCGAAATTGTTGAGCGTGTGGGCGATATCGGGATGTTCCGTTCCCAGAGCGTGCTCCTGGATGTGCAGCGCTCGCTGAAAGAGTGGTTCCGCCTCCGTGTACTTGCTCTGCTCCCGGTGAATAATTGCCAGATAGATAAGCGAGGTAGCGACCTCGGGATGTTCCGTTCCCAGAGCGTGCTCCCGGATGTGCAACGCTCGCTGAAAGAGTAGTTCCGCCTCCGCGTAGCGTCCACGTGCTCGCAGATAGCGGGCTGCTTTGAATGCTAATGAGGCGAGAACAGGGGATGCCTCAGCGTCTCCTGCTTGTTGCAAACACAGCTGCACATGCGGCAGTAATCGCTCACATTGCCTCCAGGTCCTATGCTCTATTTCAGGAAACACGTGCTCAAGCGAAACGATGACGTGCTGTTCCCACTGCTCTCGTTCCGCCTCCGTCATGGCATCCAGGAGAACTGCCTGCACCAGCCGGTGAATCGAGAGCGTCTGCTCCTCTG
>CAZZWK010000148.1:0-4587 GCA_964657925.1 uncultured Dictyobacter sp. | reverse complement strand
CAAGCCGTGTGCTTGTTCACGTATTCGGCATAATATCTTCCATAAGATATCTTTTAGGATTTTTGGAATCCATATAGACAATAACTTTCCTGCCTGTTTTATATCTGGTAAGACCTTCTTTATAAACTCTTTTCATAAATGTGTACCACTTCCCTGTTTCGGGCTGCTCCACCATAGCGATAACAAGGTATGTATCAGGTATCGTGCGTGAATAACGGTTCCAGCTTTTGTTGCCCACAGCTAGCACATCTAGCGCACTTAGCAGATTTGGCAAACTATTATCACTTCCCCGCTGTTTCTGAATCTCGGTGATATACGCTTCGAAACGTACTCCATGTTCCCTGAACCAGGCAGCCTCTGCCTCATAACGATGTTGTGTTGATGGTTGTGTAATGACACCCAAAATTATAAGCACCATGAATAATCCTACCAATATAAGCACTGTCATGCCACTCATAAGAAACTCCCTTCCTGATATGATTTTTGAACAGGGTACGCGATGTAGGAACGAACAGAGCTATTGCTGTCCTTATTGCCAGAGCAAGACGCTCGGGAGTGTAGCGGGATCGATCATGCGCAAGAGCATATAGCCAGAGCCAGCGGTGCCCTGGAAAAAGCCAAAATGGTTCACCTGTGGTGGCAACAAAGGGTCCAACGCGAAACGTCCGGTCCGTTCCACCTCCTGGATAATGCGCCATAGAGTACGCCTGGCTGTTTCTAAACATTCAGGTCTCGCCAGCACCTGTGACGCGGTCAGCAAAAATTCTATGCGGCCCATGTTGCCACAACAGAGGTGATCCAGGCTTTGTAAGCCCTCTTCCTCCGTTCGGCGCAAGGCGATCTCGATATCCTGGTAAATCTGTTCATGCGCCAGAACGGGCAGACCGCCAACACGTGCCAGGCCGATGCCTGGAGCACCGTGGCACCAGGCAACGCGGAAATCGTTGGGAATCGTGGAGCGCAGATCGGGCCAGTTGTTGATCTGCGGCAAGAACATGCTATCCTCGTAGGCGATACCCTCTTGCGCCGCCGCTCTGTATTTGTTTTCGCCCGTGACGGTATACAAACGTAACAGCGCGTAGGCAATGCCAGCCGCACCATGCGAAAAACCTGTCAACAGCTTCCCGAACCGCTCAGGCCAGGCTCGATAGCCATTTTGACCAGGCACTCGCGTCTGCAAGACGCGTTCGCCACAGGCTCTAGCCTTCTCTAGAAGCTCCTGGTCCGGTACTATAGCATACAAGGTCAGCAAACCAAGGATTGTACCGGCAACACCAGCAAAGATGTCCACACTTTGATCATTCGTGATCTCTTCATATGTAATCAATGTCGCCGCGTGCCTGGCATCGTCCAACAGAGAGGGTTCATCGAGGAGTTGACTGATCCTGACGAAGGTATAGATGAGAGAGGCCATACCGGAAGCTGCACCCAGACCTAGATCTTTCGCGATCAATGGGCCAAAGGTTCGCAACCCATTACGTAGCGATTGGATCGCTCCCAACGCAAGTTTTTTGAAACTCATATCAGCAGAGATGTGGGCCAGGGCGGAGAGAAACAGGGCAATTCCACAGGAGCCGCTGTACAGATCGCTCGCGATCGGTTGAAACTGGTAGCGTTTAGATTTGAACATGTACTGCGGGATGATCCAGGAGATGCTGCCATCCTGGGCGTGAAGCGCGTTCTGCTCCATCTGTCGCCCTATACGTAAAGCATGCGCGAGCAGATGCTCATTCATGCGCTCAGCGACAGGTGTGTCGAGGTCAAGCGACGAAATTTTGTATGCGAGAGGGAGCGCCGGGTCGCGCGCCACTAGCGAATAGAGCGAACCAGCGATAAAACTCACCTGACGCTGCATGTCTTGCGGACTCAACTCGTTGAAACGCGCGATGGCACGATCAAAACTCGGTTCCTGGAAGCAGCCTTCGATGCGTTGACCCGATGGCAGCAGTAGAGCATCACTGTCAGAACTGGTGTTGAAGAAGGGGATATCCATCTGCTGCATCTCTCGTTGTTCTTCCGCAAAAACAGGCCACCAGCGAGAACGTTCGCGGTCTTGCCAGGGGATATCTGGTGTGGGCAACACAGCTATCACAAGCGCCTCTAATTGAATACTGCGATCAACCCCGTTACGTAAGTAACGAGGCGCACGAAGTTTATATTCGAGCGCGCCATAAACATGGGTGTTACGATAAATCAAACGCAATGGCTGCCGCTGAAACAGATATAACGGGCTACCGATTTGTAACAACTGCGCTTTTTTATGGAGCAAAAACTGATAGAACTGTGTAAAGCCCGCGATCACCTCTTCACGATGCTCGGCCAGGCGCAATGGAATACCGCTCTGAGACGACTCTTCCACTGCAGGTTCTACTCGTACCTTCTTACGCTGCAAGGTCATACTATCGCTATTGATCGATAGCCACCGATTGGCCTCTATCTCATGCATGTATTCATCGGGGCCGCGCAGACCGCTGATGTCGTACACCTGCTGCTCGTCCTGCGAGATCTGCCAGCTCGGTAAAAGTCCTGTGTGCAAAACAGAATCCGAGACCACCTCGTGAGCCAGTAATTGCGCCTGTGCGCCATCGCTAAAACTTTCGAGGCGCGCATGATGCTGCATCAACGCCTCCGCGTCAATCAGCACAGGATATTCATTATGGGCAATCAGGTTTTCCTGGTGACAATCCGTTCCTTGCAACGCGTACACCAGGCACAACAGCATGCCCGCGCGCTGAAAATAGCGCTTTACTTCGTCTTCATGCTGGCAACGCTGACGTTCGATGTACTCGACCCAACCATAGCCAGCACGCTCAACGACACGCAGAACCTTGAATGCGAGCGGTAAACCCTGCTCGTTGCACCAATGTAAAAACTGATTGTAGGCCTTTTCTATACCCAGGTCCTTCGGCTTGTACACGAGCTTCTGGCCGGACGCGAAAGTCAGGACAAACACACTGCGTCGGCCACGATGAGGATCTGAGAGGTCGGCCTGAATGCCAGTCACCCGTTGATGATGCCTGTCTATACCAAACATCTCTTCCAACACGAGGCTGTCACATGCGAGACGTTGTGCTAATTCGACAGTTGTCTCCACCCAGCAATCGGTAATGGTTGCCAGCACGCGCGCAAGAACTGGATAGTGCTGAAAAAAAGGCAAGAGTCCTGTGCTTAACATGTCACCTATAAACTCATCGTAAAGTTCTCGGCCAGCACTTTCCTGTTGCTCGATCATAAAACGCGTCAACGAGGAAAGGGACTGTGCGCGGCGGATAGAAAATTCCAGATAGAGCGCCTGCCCTGCTGTAATGGAGAGATGTTTGAGCAGGGTGCGTTCCAACACCGCCAGGGCCTCATGCCCAAAAAGTTGAGAGATTGTTGCATTATGCTCCATCACACGTTGCTGAGCTACAGCGATGAATGGCAAAAGCACTTCCTCGAACGGCAGTGGATCGCTGGTAAGCAGGCAACGTGTCTGTCGGTTTGATAGAGATTCACCCGGCTCAGGCCAGGTGCGCGTCATATCGATAACGGCTTCGATCGTACTCGCCCACGATGGCAGGGGTGTATCTTTGTGGAGAGAAACCGTGCCGAGCACTTTTCTGAGTTGATCCAGGTTTAAGCCGCCCCAGGCCAATCGTTGTCGGAACAGGTCCCAGTTGCCACCAGTCACGACATGGCACCAGGTTTCCAGGCGTGCCTCGATATCCTCCTTGTTACGCTCATTATCCTGTTTATCGCATACAAGATTTTTATCGGTCAGGCGTTCCTCAAGGGTGCTGGCTAACGCCACAATGTCGGCGAGCTCCTGGCACATGGACAACGCAGGTATCATAGCGACTCCTTACAAACGATGAAAATTACCACACGACGAGAACCAAACAGGGGAGAAGAGAAGGATCAATACAGAACCTTCCCTCCCACCATTTGTACTCGGTTCTACTTAACTGACAGAGAATGGACAGCCAGTAGAACAAGTTGCGCTATTAACAGCCACATCCCGATTGAAGCGACGATGCTGTTTGCGCCGAACTCATGCCACAGGTGCAGCAACCAGTTCTATCAGGGTTCTGCCGGCGCATGCCTCCAACCGCCGTTTCCAGGTCCGCATCGGACAACTCTTGCATTCCGCCCACAGCGACTTGTGGCAAAACGATATGGACATCATGCGGTGTCTCTTCGTGTACATGAATCTTGACGCCAGCAGGAACTGCCATACCCAGCGTTTCTCTGAGCGCACGCTCCGGGTCCTGTATCAAGCGCTGACGAAAGGTTTCGTCACGCATGGCGCGTTCGATAATTTGATTTTGATCTCGGCTTTCTTGTGCCATAACTCCATCCTTTTCTTTTTTCAAAGGGACACGTGTTTCCCTTTGTGCTTTTCAAGTGTAAGTTATTTCCGCACAGAGAAAAACCGTAAAATTACTGGTTTTTTTTACTGGTTTTTTTTGACCCATATCCACAAAAGCCGGTAGTTTTACGAGGATACAATAAATGGTACTACAACCATGCTTATGAAATGTGCTATCGGATAATACGTTGCTCTTCTTCGGTTGCCTTGCGCAACTCGCTGCGTGCGAAGTCGATTTC
>CAZZWK010000147.1:0-4706 GCA_964657925.1 uncultured Dictyobacter sp. | reverse complement strand
TCTCTCCTTCTCTGTAAAGAAAGGATGCGCAGAGAGGAGGAACCGTGTTGAGAAAGGGAAAAAAGACAGGGAAAATCGAGGCATTGCAGGTGTTGCACGCTATCCGCCGAGAGATGACGACGATCATTGTACAAGATTACGGCGGTGTTCATATCCAATTTCAAGAAGACCGCGTATAAGGCTTTAATAGTTTGTTGATAAGTATAAACTACTGTTGAATATTCCTTTGATTGTAAAAAGATCATGCAGATCGACAAACCTTTTACGGCTTTCGCTTGCATGCTCAGCTCAGTTGGCCTGGCCTGCTGACGCGCTTGTACCTGGCTCCCGCCAACAAATCGGATGGGGAAATAGCTCCCCTGCTTTTGGAAGGGACAACGGGCGTGGTTTTGGGGGATCGCACCTATTGGCTTCCTGATTTGCAAGCCTTCTTGCGAACCAAGGGTATCCTCTTGCAAGCGCCGTTCCGCAAAGCGCATTCGCCTTAGGCGGCAGCTTACCAAAGCCACGTTTTGGGACGCGTACGCTACCTCATCGATACTGTGTTCGGTCAATTGACGGATCGCTGCCAGATGAAACGGGTGTGGGCACGGGATATGTGGCATCTGCGCAATCGCTTGGTGCGCTTCATTTTGATGCATACCCTCTGTTTTTTCTTCAATCAGCAAGATGGAGCTCCGTATCTTCAATTTGATCGCTTAGCAAAACTTGCACATCGCGTTAACTAGAATACGTAGTCAAAATGAACTTTTTGACAAACAAAAAATAGGTTTGACAAACAAAGACACAGATGGTATATTTCTTTCCTGTTTGATCAGGTTTCTTACTTGATCAACACAGCACGAAAGATCTGGATGATTGCTATGAAACATGATCTTCATCACAACGCAGGCTTGGGACCCAGGGACGAGGAGCGAGACAACCATTCCATAATGCAGGGAGCTGATATCCATCGTGTTCGGGCGTTCAACCGGTCGCTTATGCTCAGTTATGTACGCGAACACGGGCCAATCTCGCGCGTCAGGCTGGCACAACATCTGGGGCTTTCGCGTACTACCATCAGTAGTATCATGGATGTATTGCTGCATGAGGGGATGGTGCGGGAAGGCCATTTTCTCAATCCGACCCCGAAAGGGGGACGCAGGGCTATTTTAGTGCACTTCAATGCAGATGCTGGCCGTGTGCTCGGTATTGATATTGGTCGCACCCACCTGACCATGATCCTTACCAATCTGGCGGCGGAGGTGGTGTCTCAACGTTCTGTTGGGTTTGCTACTGAGCGTGGTCCACACATTTGTTTGCCCATCTTACTCTCGGAAATTCGCACCTTTGTCGAGGCTGCGGTCGTGCAATGGGAGGATATCATCGGCATCGGCGTGGGAATTCCTGGTCCGCTCTCCAAGGATAGCCACCGTTTGCTTTCCCCACCTCATATGCCAGGTTGGGATAACGTCGATATATGGGACATTTTTCAGCAGGCATTTCACAAACCTGTGTCTATCGATAACGATGCCAATATGGGCGCACTGAGTGAAAGCCGCAGTGGAAGTGGTCGAGGGTGCAAAGATCTCGCCTATGTCAAAATTGGGACTGGTATCGGTTGTGGCCTGCTCTTCGATAGCCACATCTATCGTGGGCATCAGGGAAGCGCCGGTGAATTAGGCCATCTTAGTATCGACGAGAATGGTCCTCTGTGCGTCTGTGGCAATCGTGGCTGCCTGGAAACCCTGGCCGCTGCCCAGGCGATTGTCGAGGATGCACGGCAAGGAACCGCTCTTGCGCAAAAACAGATGGGAATGGTGTCGGAGCAAACTCCTCATGCTCATGCTCATGATTTTATAGATATCGCGGATGTTGTTGAAGCTGCTCAGCGCGGGGATAGAGCCAGTATCGCAGCGCTGGAACGAGCAGGTGAGCGCATTGGACTCGCCCTGGCTGGTCTGGTCAACCTCTTTAATCCTGAAGCAATCGTGATTGACGGCGGAGTTGCGCGTGCCGGTGAGATCCTGCTTACCCCACTACGGCGTGTGGTTGGATCAGCCAGCCTTCCGGCTGCCTGGAATGGCATCAGATTGCTAACAGGCGAACTGGGACATACTGCCATTGCCCTTGGTGCAGCACTGATGGTTCTTGATACTGCCTTTGCTGTCAATGTCGAGTCTATCTCTCCCTCATTGACGGAAAACGCGGTGCTTTCCTCTACTGTCTTGCGGAACACAGTTCTGGCAACAAAGCAAAATTTGTAAACACTCTCTCACCAGAAGCTACAGTCTACACCTCTTTTTATATATTCCATCCTTTTGTATTGCATTGACAAAGCATCTTTTTTATAGTATACCTTAAAAGGATGGTTTGTTAGTTCAATATCTTAACTAACTAGGCAAACTCATTTTGATCTTCTGCCAGATAACGCATACTCTTCCTACAGCGAAGATGTATCTGTGTTTCGAGGAGGAAATGCACAATGTTCGTGCGTAAACAGTTAGTACAACTCTTCTGTTCCTTTTCCGTCGTTCTTGTTCTCAGCACCATTTTTTTACTCTGTAGCTTTCTCTCTATTTCACCACACACAATAGCTCATGCGGATGAAACCGCCCAGGATCTTCCCTCCTGGGCAATTGGCCCCTTCACACGCTCATCGAGTAACCCCCTTCTCACTCCTGAGGGTACCGGGTTTGAGTCGAAAAATGTCTATAACCCCGGCGTTTTCATCAATAATGGCACGTACGATATGCTGTATCGGGCGCAGGATGCCAATAATTTCTCTACGATCGGTTTTGCTCACAGCACGGATGGCATTCATTTTACGCGCAATCCCACACCGGTAATTACTGGTGACCAAGCCGATAACGATGCTCATGGAGATGAGGATCCACGCCTGATTGAAAACAATGGAACCTACTACACCTACTATACCGCTCTGCCTGCCAGTGGTGGGATCAATCTCGCCGTGGCTACTTCCACTGATCTGATTCACTGGCAAAAACAGGGGGTTGCGATCAGTGGGACCAAGAATGGGGCCGTCGTGGTCGATCCCCAGGATCATCCAGTGAAGATCAATGGACAATATGTCATGTACTACGGAGACAACTCTGGCGGCGTCGCGTACTCAACGGATCTGATCCATTGGACCAAAGGGCCAAGCGTGAACTTACCTTCTTCATACAAACCATGGGAGTTCTGTGTGGCCGTAGTCGATTATCAGTCGGTCAAGGGCGGGCCAGTCAACCCGAACATTCTGGTGTTTGAGGCAGGAAAGCTCATGTCTGGGACACGAGGTGATAAGGGGTGGTACTATGGGATTAGCGAAGCTGAGTATTCCAGTACCAATCCAGCGCAACAATTGGACCAGCTAAATGATGCTGTTCTGAGTCCAGGCCCCTCCTATGAGCAAACAGGGTTTACCAATGACACCGTGTTTATGAATAGCATCTTGTTTTACAATGGGCAATGGTTGATGTACTATGGTGCCGCCGACCACGTGACTGCGCTTGCGACTGCACCATTACGTTCTGCCACGCCTACACTCTTCTCGACCGGCCTGGAGAGCGGTAATACCCAACCAACCTGGACGAACTCGGTCGATACTGGTGGGGGCTCCAGCGGTGGCATTAGCAATGTCAATGGCTACTGTTGTGGTCTGAGTGGCCCCGAACTGGGGGTACGCAATGAGATTGCGCGTGATGGCTCCTCCGCCCTCATGTACTCGGGCCATTCTGAAGGTGGGACAGACGATTACGCCTACATGAAGGCTTTTGATCTCAGTGCGCAAAACATCACCATTGCCCCTGGTATGAAGCTCAATTATTGGATCTATCCACAGGCGATGAATAGTGTCTCTCCCTACGTTACTGGCACGAATAGCACCTGTGTCGCAATCGATCTCGTCTTTACGGATGGCACTGCTTTACGCAACCTTGGGGCAACCGATCAAAATGGCAATCGTCTCCATCCAGCCTATCAGTGTAATCATCTCAGCACCGGCGTCTGGAATCAGGTCATCTCTGATATCGGTGCGGTCGCGAGCGGCAAAACCATCGCTCGTCTGGATATCGGCTATGATCAACCTGGCAGCAGTGGCGGCTATCGTGGATACATCGACGATATCAGCATCACCGTCGACTAACCCTCTCTTCTATAAGTTGGAGGGATTTGCTACAAAATCGCATAGCGCTGGGAGAAGGCAGGGAAACCAGGTGACTGGACCTCTATCCTCTCGCAGCGCCGAGTCAACACCGAGACCACGGCTATCCAGGTGGCAGCCGATCAACTGTCGCAGGTTGCCCCTTGTTGCTACTACGACGTGCCAATGGACATCAGTGTTGCCTTGACAATACGTCCGCTTTCACCCTGCCTTCTCTCACGACAGTTGACTGTGAAGCGCAGGTGATTGGAGTGGAGGCAGCACGCCGGACCATTGAGCGATTGAGGGCTCCTGAATGTTCGCCAGAAAGTATGTACACGTTGATTATTCGATCCTCTACTGGACCCGTCTCAAGAACAGTGTCTTCCGCTGTATAAATGAAGACCGCAAAAATCAGTAGCATGGCTCTAGAAAACTGGCTCATGAACGGGATCGCCGATTGCCAGTGATGAATGCTCCACAAGCGGCGATGATTGGGACCAGAACAGAGAAGCCAAGAAATTTATTGTCACGTACCCTGTGCTAAAGCGCGGGGCTTGGTTAAACTAAGCCGGGCGGTCAC
>CAZZWK010000146.1:0-4732 GCA_964657925.1 uncultured Dictyobacter sp. | reverse complement strand
GTTGGGCGAAGGAGGACGAGAACAATTCCGCGTGTGACGGGGGAGGGAGCGAAGGACCATGGAGGGGTTGAGACGTGTTCATATCGGAATGAGTGAGGGTGGGCATGACAGATGTCCTTTCGTGCGATACAGAAGAGAGAAGAGCGTGACGAGGAAGATGTACGAAGGATGCATTACAAACGATAGTTTGACAAAAAAAGAGATGAACGATAAATTTTGCTGTATAATTAAATACATAAGTATACAAACTATATTTAACATAATTTGATGTATTTTACAAGTATCTGGTGTGATTTTTGTGTGAAGATCGAATAAGTTAGATGAGCAGTTTAGAGGATGTTTCGATATAGTTTTCCCCCCACTGGACCATCTGCATAAGAATCGGTTCGAGGCTGCGTCCAACAGAGGTGATTGAATACTCGACTCTGGGTGGAACTTCGGCATACACCTGGCGCAGGATGATACCGTCCTGTTCAAGTTCGCGCAGTTGTAGGGTCAGGGTTTGTTGAGTCACCTGCGGGAGAAGTCGGCGCAACTCATTGAAGCGGAGTGTTCTCTGGGTGAGTTGGTAGAGGATAAGCATTTTCCATTTTCCGCCGATGACGGCCACTGTAGCCTCCGCCGGACAAGCAAATGTATGGGTTCGCATAGTTTTTTCCTTCTGGTGACGGTCTATTTTTTTAGACTTACTCTTATTTTTTTGTCTTCTTGTTTTCTCGATGAGGATAGCTCATACTCTACACCATACCGCATGTGGTAAACGGTAGACAAGTTTTTTTACATGACAGACATATCAGGAACAGGAAGATTATAGTATGACAGATACACAACAGCGGGCAGTTGTACCGGAAGCTTTTCACGATATTCTCACGAGCAATGCGGTGGCACACGTCGCGACCATCGGGCCAAAGGGAGAGCCACAATCCTCACCCGTCTGGTTTGCCTGGGATGGAAGCAATCTGCGTTTTGGGCAGGCGGAGGGGAAGCAGAAGCAGCGGAATCTGCAACGCCAGCCGCAGGTGGCGGTCTCCATTACTGATCCACAGAATCCCTACCGTTATATTGAGATTCGGGGGCGCGCGCAGGTGACAGCAGACACGAATCGTGCGTTTGTCAATTCACAGGCAAAGAAGTATACGGGCCAGGATGAGATGGGCATGTATCCGCCTGAGACAAAATTCGTGGTCGTCACGATTACGCCGGAGCATGTAACGTACCAGGGTTAGCGGCATCACCTCAAGGGGTGCCTGCTCTTCTACTGCGATCTGGTCCTCTTCCGCGTAGGTGTCGCTATTGCGGTGGCGTTTACACGGAGAGAGGAGCAGTTCGACTATGTGACCTCGCTTTGTTGTGTCTCTCCCGCGATCGCCTCGATGCCGCCTTTGCTTTGAAAGAAATGTGTCAGGCGCATATGTATGACCAGTTTTACTTCTCGGATAAACATTCCTTTACGCGATGATGGGTCATTGGGACCGTTTGAACCGTGCAATCAATTGCACGCGGGCGCATGAATGCTGCCCCTACGGGTTATGATGAGGGTTGACAGAACGCGCTCAAGAGGGGTGAACAAGTCGCGGTTCGCTCCTCTTTTGCTTTTGCTCGGGTCAATTATGAAGATGCAAAAATGAGGTCGGACAAGGCGAATAGGCGATAAATCGCGGGTGCGTTGCGCTAAAGCAACGCCTACAAGCGACGCCTATAGTAGATATATAGGGGGCGGGATAGCCGATTTTATTTGTTCATCTTAATTATCGGCTCTTATCGTTGTGCCCACCACGCCTGAGCGAGAAAACCGACCTTCCCGCCCAATGGTACATGGGCACGTTTCGTGAATACGTCGTACTTGTTCAGGTGGATACGCTGCAAAATATCGCGATAGAGCATGCTGCTGAGCGTTACGGCGAAACGGCAATCTTCATCCAGTAGGGCGATGCCTGGCAATGCGTCACGGTAATATTGCTCCGCGCGCTCGATTTGAAAGCGTATCAATGCGATGAATGTATCATTCATCGTGCCTGCGAACAACTCGTGCTCGCAGTAGCCGAAGCGCTGCAACTCGTCCTGTGGTAGATAAATCCTGCCGCGCCGCGCATCTTCACCGATGTCGCGCAAAATATTAGTCAACTGTAAGGCGATGCCTAAATTGGCGGCGTAGCGTAACGCGGACTCGTCTTGATAACCGAAAATAGAGGATGACACGATACCGACGGTACCCGCGACGCGGTAACAGTACAACGCAAGCTCCTCGAAACTCGCGTAGCGCGCCTTTGTCAGGTCCATCTCCACGCCGGTCAGCAAGTCCAATACCGGCGCTAATGGGACGTTATAATCTCCCAGCATAGACTCCCACGCGATCATGACTGGATTGTCGTCGGTCGTGCCCTGCTGGTACAACTGCTCCAGTTTGTTGCGCCAGAGATCAAGTTCACGGCGGGGATCGCTGGCACCAATGGTGTGCCCTATCTGTGGTGTTTCCGCCATTGCTTCGTCGACCGCATCATCCAGCAGGCGGAAGAGCGCGTACACGGTCCAGATAGCGCGCCGCTTTTGGGCAGGCAGTAAAAGCGATCCCCAGTAGAAGGTGCGCGAGGCTGCGCGGGTGATGTGATGACAATAATCGTAGGCGTCCAGCACGCGCTTCGTGGGCCTTTTCTCTTGCTCCACTGCTCTTTTCATAGCTAATGGAGACAGTTTCTCAAGCATACAAACCTCTTTTACTGCGCAACGGTGAAAACAGCCTTCAATAGCTGTCACAATCTGGCACTATCAGGATAAAACGTGCTCCGTTCGGTCGTATTCATGATGACATTCCCTGACCGTTTCACAAATTTGAACACCCTATGTCTTCCTCTATGCCTATCCATGCATGCCTATCTTCCTCTAAGACTCTACCCAACGTTTGGTTGGGTAAAAAAGCAAAAAAATTCCCTTCCACTCATCTGCTACGGAGCATAGAGACCGGTCAGCCAGGAGTCGATCAACATATGTGCCATGGCTTTACGGCTCTTTTGCACCACGCTATCGGGAATCGAGAAAAGGCTTTCGATCATACCTAACATGCCGCCCGCGATCAACCCTGGATCATCGTGGACAATCTCACCGCGTTGCTTCGCATCGCTGAATATGGCCGTGATCGGCTCGATCAGAGATTCCAGCGCCATATATTCTATGCGTTGCGCATGAGCAGGCTTGAAGGAGGCCATATCTGATTGCACTAGCCGCACGAGATCGACTGATGGCTGCGACAACAACCAATCAGCCGCGGCATGAAGTTGAGCACGAATATGCGGGGCTGCATGCTCGATTGCATCGACCAGCCCCGCACGATGGCGCTGCAAATTCAGCGTCATGACCTCGACGAAAAGCTCTTCTTTGCCGCCGGGGATGTGATGGTAGAGAGAGGTATGATGGATACCGATTTCAGCAGCGATATCACGCACGGTCACCGCGTTATAACCTTTTTGTATAAACAGGCGTTCAGCCGCATTCAGCACGCGTTGACGCGCCTCGCTGCTCTCATCGCTCTCTGCCATGCCCTTGCTCCTTGAATCCACCAACTGGTTGGTGTTCGGAATTTAGCATGAGGCCTGGTTACGTGTCAAGTGTATGAAAGAGCGAGGTGAATAGACTGCTGCCTCAGGATGTGATAGTGCACGTCAAGACGCACTATACTACATGCTAAACACATTTCGACAGCCTGGTAATACAAATGCGAGCGTAGGAGCAAAGGCAAGTTTTGCTCCTACTATTGTGTCAAGGTTCATTGTAAGCCGCCGACTGCGGCATAAATGTC
Source organism: uncultured Dictyobacter sp. (assembly GCA_964657925.1). GTDB lineage: Bacteria > Chloroflexota > Ktedonobacteria > Ktedonobacterales > Ktedonobacteraceae > Dictyobacter. The sequence continues at coordinate 939 of CAZZWK010000146.1, read as the reverse complement.
GCGTGAGTCGGGGGAGCAGGCGGTAAACCGGCTCCTACCGGGGGTGCAATGTGGTTTGACAGAACACTACGCGGGTGATTGGTAGTTATGCGCCGCATTGCTGCCAGCCGGATTTTAGAGCATACGCATCGCACCAGTAACGATTGTTGCTATTGAGCGAACTTTTCGCGCCAAACCAGGTGGTGTAGAGGAGATGCGCACCACTATGTTGGAGTTGGAAGGTATCCCCCGCTTGTGGATCGGTCGGGGCGGCCTGAAAGCCAGTGGGGGCAGAGCCGCCGCTCCATTGGCTATAATTGACTGACAGGATAGTGCCCTTGATACTACCATCCGCATTCTCGGTAAAGATTATATCGGCGTTGCCATTGCACATCTGCTGAGCGCACGGTCCTGCATTCCAGAGCTCAAGGCCAGTCTGGTTGGTATTGATAGTAAGCAGCGAACCATGAACTTGCCACTTGTTCACATATGACGTGAAGGCTGGCTGGGTGCTCGTTGTCGGTGTCGAGGCCGTTGGTTGAGATGAGGACGTTGGGGTGGGCGATGTGGGTTGAGAAGCGGTTGTTGGCGTCGGCGATGTTGGGGTAGAGGATACATGCTGATTTTTGGGAGTTGGCGTGGTAGACGCCTGGGAAGCCTGTAATGAGCTACATCCACACAGCAGAACGAGGGCGAGAAGAAAGAATAAAGCACCCTTTTTCCAGAGGACACGAATGATATTGAACATAGTATTTCTCCAGTATTTTTTCTGTTTTTCCAATATTTTTAATAAAGAATAAGTTGTGAGAGGAAGACGTTGCTCTTCTGCCTCTTAAGATAACAGAATGCCTCGTCAATTTGATGGTTGTCGTTCATAGTTTGCTGGTGAAATAGCTCACGTTCGCAAGAGAGACGGTAGTATTTTGTCAAGGTTCATTGTAAGCCGCCGACTGCGTCATA
>CAZZWK010000145.1:0-4767 GCA_964657925.1 uncultured Dictyobacter sp. | reverse complement strand
CAAAGGAAAAAGGAGAAGCATTGCACGAAGTTTGTGTTATGCTTCTCCTTTTAACATCCCATCATTTTCAATGTGACGAACTAGAGAGGTTGAGCTATAACCTAAAGTATTGCATTCGTACATCAGGAAAGCAACCTGCTCTATTCTCACGATCATTTCCCACGAGGCTCTTCAGTTCCCTCAAGTATGGCAATTTTACCTTATGTTTTGGATAGCAATACGTTCTCTGTTAGATGCCACTTATGGAGGAAGGCAGCAAGCCCATGCGATGAGAAAAACTCTTGTTGCACTAACTGCTCAAACGGCACCTGCAAGAAATCAATAGGTACAGTCCTGGCACGAGCCACAAGTGTTTCATTCATGGCCTGCCCATTGAGCAATTGCCATCCTTGCTGAACGCCATACCAGATAAAACGCTGCTCCCATTCTATGACTTGAGAGGAATCCTCGACAGAATAAAGAATCTGCATGGACGGTTGCAGTCCTTTCTCTCGCAAAGCATGCATCCAATTTCCTCGCGTGTACCACACTTTTCTTTCCGTTCCCCATCGGACAATCGTTGGCGACGTATCACTCAGATGTTGGGCGTGACGACGTTGCGGCCTATTTGTTCGTCCGACATAACGGAGCTCGCCAGTCTCAGGGTCAACTTCGGCATAGATAACCTGACCTGCCGAAAAGCTTCTCCGACAACAAGCACGAATATATCCTGCTTGTTGAAGAACAGGAAGAGCACGAAAAGCGGCTTCACACCCCCGGCAGCAGAGGGAAATGCATGCCCCATTTCCAGATAAAGTATAACCATCATAGACAGAGAGAAAGTTTCGACGCGTTGTTTTCTCCTGGCACAGACAACATGGAGGCAAGTGACGGATGCGTAACACCTCACGGCAGTCTGTGCATCGTGTATGAAAGGTAAAGCTATTTTTCGACGATATAACTTCAATATCGGCAAATGAGAGTAACTGATGACATATTGAACAACGACGGTCCTGCTGCTGAAGGAACCAACATTCCTTCTCCTGCTGCCGTTGTTCATATGATTGCCGCAACGCGACCTTCCGTGCTCGATCTTGCAGTTTGCTTTCCTCGCGTCCCTGTTGCTGATGCCATCTCAGCCTTTGGCTCTCCACACGGTGATGCCGCTCCTGCTGGTTCCACTGTTCACATACCTGACAGATCTTTTTACGTTCGTCGGTTTTCCCTTTCTGCTGTGAAAAAGCCGGAAGAGCCTTTGTCTTCTGGCACTGCCAGCATCGTCTCTCAACGTGTAATAGCCCCACTTCACCTACTTCGATCCTTTGCATCACTCACATACTTCTTTTTTCATTTGCGTCATCGCCCCTCATTTTTCATCCTACTCTCTGATCCTTGCGACAATACGTTTCAGCGAGACGCATCATTTCACATATGCTAAACGCAGAGAACGGTGACGAAAGAACGTCCATAGGTATGTTGTCCTGTAACGATTCGTATTTTTCCAAAGCTCAGGCATCTTTCCCGTCTTAAACAATCCTCAACATGGATGAGGGAGCAAGCCTTCTTCGTGCTCTTCTTTCCTGGCTACCGATGGCTCTTTCGAGAATGTAGCTATTCCTTCGCTGGCTTGATGCAACAGTCTTATGCTACAATGAGGAAGAGGGAAGGAATAAAGGGAAAACGCTTTTTACCCGCTTTGCTTGTCAGGTAGTAAATACAATTCATTTTAAGTGTCCTGAGAAATAGATATGATGTCGATTGCATCGCGATTCAAAGGAAGAGAAGTCTTCTTCTCCTATAACACGTACGCGGTCGAGGACCAAGAGTTATTGACGGCGCTTATGAAGCAACTCGCCCCTTTGAAAAAGGCCTATCCTGATCTTCTATGGTGTGACAGCAATACGATCAGCGGTGGAAGCGATATCATTCAATCATTGACAGCCCATTTGAACGCGGCGATCGTCATCGTTTTGCTGATTAGCCCTGACTACCTTGCCTCTGATCACTGTTATACCTATGAAATGCAACCTGCCCTCGCCCTGGCTGATGCAGGGGCCGCACGCCTGATTCCTGTCCTGTTGCGTCCTATAGATCAAGACATCTCTCCACTTGCCCGCTATAAACCACTGCCTTCCAATAAAGTTCCTGTGGATCACTGGCCTTATCATGATGATGCGTTTCTTGAGGTGGCGAAGAGCATCCGTCTGGCACTCCAGGAGCTGACCAATTCTAGCATGGCAGATGCTTACACTGTTCATGACCGCACATTTGTATCCCAAACCTCATATAGCGGCAACGCTCTTTTTACAGATCGAGATGCTGTGCTTGCACACATCTCCTCTTTTTTCGCCACTGCACAAAACCACGCTACGCCTATCCTGGCGCTCAATGGGCTAGCCGGTATGGGCAAAACACAAATTGCTCAGGCATATGCTTCTCGCCCTTCACAGGCATATCAGAGTATCTTGTGGTTCAACGCGTCATCCCGCGCACTTTTAAGCAGGGAAGTGAGCGCCCGCGCTGCTCATCTCTCTTTACCGGAGGGGGAAGAGAAAAATGAGAAATATCTCTTTGCTGCATTCAAACAATGGTTGCAAGACAAACCTGGGTGGCTTCTCATACTCGATTTCCTTGAGGATATCACCCTACTTAATCTAATCATTCCACAGCACAGTCGCGGTCATGTTCTGCTGACCACACGTAAACAAGCCACTGGCGGACACGCTTTCCCTATCACCGTTTCATCGATGGATGTCGATTCTAGTGCTCTGCTCTTGCTGCGCCGTGCCACGCTTCTTTCCACTCAAGCCTCCTTAAACGTGGTGCCAAAGGACATTGCAGAAAAGGCCACAGCTATCGCAGTGGCGCTAGGTGGATTTCCTCTGGCCCTCGATCAGGCAGGGGCCTATATTGAAGAAACTGGTTGCGATCTAGACACGTACCTCAATCTCTATCAGCAACAACGATTATGGCTGTTGAACCAGAAAAAATCATCGTCTGGTACTCAGCATGAGTCGGTTGTGGGCACGCTCGAACTCGTCTTTCAGCAATTCGTTCAGCAGCCAGAGGCAAGCCTGGACTTGTTACACCTTCTCGCCTTTTTACACCCTGATGCCATCTCTGAAACACTACTTCTCAAAGGACTGCCAGCCCTTCATGGGCCATTGCGTAAGCTCATTCATACCCCGCAGGCACGCCACCAGGCTTTTGCTGTCTTGCTCAACCTCTCATTACTCTACCGCAGTTCCCACAGAGACATGCTACAGATGCATCGCATCGTCCAGGATATACTCATTGAGAAACTTTCGAAGGGGCAACAACGGCACTGGGCTCGTCTGGTAGTGCGCCTGGTCAACTCCATCTTCCCAGAGGTATACTTTGAGACCTGGGAAGATTGCCAGCGCTACCTCCCTCATGCTCAACATTGCGCTATGCTAATCGAAAAATATAAACTTACATTAAAAGAAGGAGCATTGCTTCTAGAGCGCCTGGGCAGGTATCGTTTCCAGCAAGCCGCATATACCGAGGCCGAAGCATATCTCATGCAGGCACTCACACTCTATAAACATCACCTGAGTACGGACACGCTGGATGCCGCCCAGGTGATGAATTCGTTGGCGCTCCTCCATGCAGAATTATCTCACTATCAGCAAGCAAAGGAGTTGCAACTACGTGCCCTGAAGCTCCGAGAAGAGGAGTTGGATGCCGAACATCCAAAAACAGTGGAGAGTCTCCATAACCTCGCAATGTTATATGGAGATCAGGGAAGATATAAACATGCTGAGAGTATCTACCTCCGTGTACTCGATTTGGAGGAACGCAGCAAAAGTCCCGAGCATCCCGATGTTGCCAAAACCTTGAATAACCTCGGACTGATGTATTTTTACCAGAAACGCTATACGGAAGCCGAAACAATCTATCAGCGTGCGCTCACCATCTATGAACATATGCTCTCCGCCGACGACCCTGATCAGATTCATCCCATCGATGGTCTGGGTTCTATCGCCGAGCAGCAAGGAAATTTCGAGCGAGCCGAGCATCACTATCAGCGTGCACTGGCGTTGAGTAAGAAAACATGGGGCGATAACCACCCTGAGACAGCTCATTGCTTGAATAAACTGGGCGGCCTTGCCGAGTCACGCGGTGATTACCGGCAGGCCGAGGACTATTACCAGCAAGCATTGATTATTGGCGAGCAAAAACTAGAGACGACACATCCTGACATAGCTCTCTTCCTCAATAATCTGGCCTTCCTCGCCAGCAAACAGGGACAATACGAGAAGGCAGAGCCACTCTACCGACGGGCACTGAGCATTTACAAACAGTCTCAGCAGGCGCAACATCCCAATATGGCCCTCTTCCTCAATAATCTGGCGCGGTTCTATCGCAACATTCACAACGAAGAGCAGGTAGAAGCACTTTTGAGATGCGCTTTAGCCATCCAAAAAGAGTTTCTGGACGCAACCGACCCTGATATCACGTTGACTTTGAACAACCTGGCGGATGTACTGATCGACCAACACAAAGATGAAGAAGCCGCACCATTGCTCCATAGGGCACTCGCGATCCTCTTGCTACACACCTCTGGCCCCGAACACCCCAATATCGAACTGGTACGAGGAAAGTATGCTTCCCTGCTAGAACGTTTGCAGCGCCACGAAGAGGCGAAGGAACTCCGACAGGTCTCCTCGCCACCAGAAAAGCAACCTTCAACAGATTCAGCTTCAGCCGATCACTGATCGCATGCTTCATCTGCATCTTTTTGGGCGAAATGAACTGAGCCTCTAG
>CAZZWK010000144.1:0-4918 GCA_964657925.1 uncultured Dictyobacter sp. | reverse complement strand
AAGGATGGAGACCCTAACAGTGACCAGTAAGAGCCGGAGTTGTCCACATTTGAATCAAAAGGCCGCTATTGATCGTGGGACCGAGAAGAGACAGAGACCCATATTTAGTTATGGGTCTCTTGTGATCCTGTAGAATGACGTATCCGATAGTTTGTCGCCTAGTCCGCTCGATTGGAACTATTCGTTAGCAAGGAAGGGTCGCCAGCGAAACCCACTGGTGAAGCTTTCCAGTACTCACTGGACAGCTTAGCACCAGCGGACGCGAAAAGGAATTCCCTGAGCAGCCCTACCACCTGTTGTGGCCGCAGGTAGCTTTTTGCGGAGCGGATCAGTCCTGCATCAGTGAATATTAGCTCCATGGTTCCTTGCACCTCGTGTCCATGAACTCTGCCTTGCGAATTCCACAAAAGGACTATTGTCCGTTTCCCGTCAGTGAACTGGTGCGTGTACTTGGGGTAGCCGACATTGGAAAAGGCTTCAGTAAGGAACTGAAGGGTCATTTCTTTCCCTTCCACGGGCTTCACCAGGAATGGACTGTGCAACTCGGCATCAGGAGCAAAAAGGGCGCGAAACTCTTCGGTTTTGACTCCACTTTCACCTTGTTCAGTCAGAACCGCAAAACGATGGAATGTCATTGAGCACCTCCTATTTATGATTTTCTTACAAAGCGCACGCTCTGAGTCAAGTATAGTATCTGTTTTCGCGCCCGCCATCGTCAGAATTGAGGAGAAGTATCAGTACTGCATTCTGCTCCTTACCGTTTAATGTTTTCTCATCTCGGTATGATAGTAAGAGCGAGAATATGGTTGTATCAGTATTTTGGCCCTGCCAAAGTATTGAACATTTGAATGCTTTTGTGCAGTATGAGTGAGGAATTTCCTATGATCTCCTTTTATGTTGAACTCTCTTGACATTCTCACTCTTCTCATCTACAATTCACTTAACTTGATCGTTAATTATATATGTAATATGGCTCTAAAGGAAGGAACAGGCATGGCCGCGATCATCAGAGATCTCATTCTCGCTGTGCCAGCCAGGCGTGTCTTCGGTGCCTTGACCAGGCAGGATGAAATTGCCCGGTGGTGGACAGACGACCTCAAAGTAAAGGCTGAGGTTGGATTTATAGCGGAGTTCCGTTTTCAGAAGTGGGGAGGAGGGGTGCTCCAGTTTGAAATTCTGGAACTGGAGCCCGGCGAGATCGTTTCCTGGGTAGTAAGGGGTGGGCCAAGGGATTGGGCCGGAACCTGCGTTACCTGGCGATTTCACCCACATTCCACTAGAGAGACACAGCTAATTTTTACACATGATGGCTTTGTGCAGACAGACTCGTTTTACGAAAACTCACGCAAGAATTGGGATTTTGTGCTCGTGAGCTTGAAATCGTACTTGGAGACGGGCAACGGGACACCTGGAGCACCCCCTTTTTTGAGATGAACTCTCTCGATGGTGTGGCTATCGCCGTTCGTCAGGGAATACAAGATTGCAGGTACGAGAGCGAACATGATCATGTGTTGCTATGCAGACGAAGCTAGCGCTGTTCCCATCTTTTATCGGTGTGATTTGCATATTGTGTCTAACTGCTGATTTCTCTATCAAAACCAATTTGAAAGGTAGATCAATAGACGCCTAAATCATCTTCTCTCCTTAAGTGATACCTATATATGAAATTACATATTAATTTAAATCGTCTCAATCTCCTTTAAGGCAAAGGAATTTTAAGCTTGACAAATCTCAATTTATGCTTTACTCTCTAATCTGAGGCATTAATAGCGGTCATTTTACGTGTCAAATGACAAAAATGGTCCGTGCTATGTTGCGCGTCTTTTGTGCCGGATCTATCTTCACCCAGCCAGATAAGCTTCTTTCTCTATGAAGTTTGTATTAGGATAAGTGTTGTCAATTTTAGGCGATTTGTTTTATTGAGCAATTCATTCGCCTCAGGGCGGGCGAAAGACGATGATTGGGAACGAAATCGATGGAGAACAAGTCATCCAGTAACCCCTATCGGACAGTAGCCTACAGATCACATATAAAATCCTTGTACGAGCATGGTCCGTCTCTCGCGTTAGAACCGGGGGAAATTAGAGATGCCCATGATATCCATGCACAGCTTCCATCTATGGAGCAGCCTGTACCCGCTCCTTTGTTGCCAATAATTGGACGTAGTCGGGAGATTGCGGCAATAGGGAATCTCTTACAGCAACCAGAAGTGCGTTTGTTAACTTTGACCGGTCCGGGAGGAGTTGGGAAAACACATCTGGCGTTGCAGATTCCGAGCGAAACATCTTCTTTCTTTCCAGACGGAATATGCTTTGTCTCCCTGGTTCATATTAATAATGCTAACCTGCTCTTTCCAGCTATTGCTCACGCTTTTGATCTGACGGAGCGGGAAGATGACAATGCGCTAGCTTTGGTGCAGGCAATAATCCGAGACAAACACTTTTTGCTGATCCTCGATAATTTTGAACACGTTGCCCCTGCAGCACCGCAACTGAAAGAGTTACTTGCTAGTTGCCCTCAATTAAAAATATTGGTGACCAGCCGCATCGTGTTGGGCTTGTTGGAGGAGTACGAGTTTTATATCACTCCTCTGGAATTGCCGGATTTAACACGGCGCATCTCCTGCGAGGACCTCGCTCATGTACCTGCGGTTGCCCTCTTCTTGCAACGTGTGCGCACTATGCGTTCCGATTTAAAATTGACGAGTGCAAATGCGCGTACTATTGCGCAGATTTGTGTGCGGTTGGATGGCTTGCCACTGGCAATTGAACTGGCAGCCGCGCGTATGAAGCTTTTTTCTCCTCAGGGACTTCTCACCAGATTGGACCGGCGGCTCTCCCTTCTCACCGGCGGCCCACGTGATGCTCCAGAGCGTCAGCAAACGTTGCGCAAAACAATCGAGTGGAGTTATGATCTGCTCACACAGGAGGAACAGAGACTCTTTCGTCGCCTGGCTGTTTTTGTTGGCGGTTGTTCTCTCGGAGCCATCGAGGTAATAAGTGGCGATATGCTCAGTGAGCAGGAAGAGCCACTCCTCAATGTGGTGACCTCTCTGCTTAACCAGAGTTTGTTGCAGCGCGTCTCACAAGCGAATAATCCGGAGGAGCGTTTTACGATGCTTGAGACAATCCGTGAGTATGCGCTGGAATGTTTGCAGGTAAGCGGAGAAGAGGAAGCAACGCGCCGTATGCACGCCGAATACTACCTGACTTTGGCAAAAACGTTGGAGCAGAAAGTCATAGAGGGCGAATCGCCGTATTGGATGGTCTGGATCGAGAGCGAATTTGAAAATCTACGACTGGCCTTTACATGGTTCCTCAATGCACACGACGCAGAGCGCGCGTTGCTGATAAGTGGGGCACTGTGGGCGTTCTGGTTGGAGAGCGCGATTCTAGAGGGGTGTCATTGGATCGTGCAGGCTTTGGATTGTTGCCAGCAGAGCGTTACTGAGGTGCAAGTAGAGACAAAGGCGATGGTCATTCATACCCTCGCGATGCTCGAGTATTACCGAGGGGACTGGGAGCAGGCCAGCAGACATGCGGAAGCATCTCTGCAACTCTTCCACTCAATAAAGAACGTATCTGGCATTGTCAGGGTGCTTGTGACACAGGGAATTGGAGCCATGCTACAAGGGCACTATGATACTGCAGGAACGCTCGCTTCTGAAAGCCTGCGTTTGCAGCCGAAGCAGAGTTCCATTTGGTTGACTGCTGAGGCGCTGCTGGTGCAAGCTCATAGTTGCTACTTTCAGGATGACTTCACACAGGCCCATTTGTTAGGGAAAAAGGCCTATAAACTCGGCCGACAGTCTGGTGAACTTTACATTATGATCAGAGCGATCTACGCCTGTGCACTTTTTGCCCACGCGCAAAAAAATGCGAGTGAAGTTCAGGCTATGCACGAAGTAATTATGAGTATCACCAGAGCAACGAGTGGGTCTACTGGCCCTTCCCCTGTTGCTGTTTGTTTGATTGGGTTGGGGGCGGTCGTAGCCCTACAAAAACACTACTCTTGGGCGGCTAGCCTCTGGGGCAAAGCTAAGGCTCTCTACAGGAGAAGAGATGGGTTGTCTGAGTCGGAGCCGCATAAGTGGCTCACCACTATTCTGGGAACGCATCTACTTTCATCTCAGATCGTCGAGACTGTTTATGCTCAACTCGGCGAGCAGGCTTTTAGTACCGCTTGGAACGAGGGACAGGCGATGTCTCTTGACAAGTTGCTCGAACAACCAAAACTAGCACAAGATCCTTTACCTGTTCCCGTAAAAAGAGCGACAGCCTACTCGGATGAATTAACAATGCGGGAGAAAGAAGTGCTAGGCCTACTTGCGCAAGGTATGAGCAGTGCCTCCATCGCTGAAAAGCTCGTCATTAGCTTGGTAACGGTCAACACACATATTCGAGCTATCTATAGTAAATTGGGTGTTTCTTCACGAAGTGCTGCAACGCGTTTTGCCATGGAACACAATCTGGTCTAAGGTCGTTGCCCACGACAAGGGGACGTTTTCCCCTCAAGACACTAGCAATCCCGAACTTTTGGGAAGAGTCATAAGCCACGAGGATCATAAGGTTGCCTGCAGAGGCTTCCCTGCCTCTTTCTCCAAATGTACAAACGTGAAGCCAGGAAAGCAACACGGATTGTAGACTGCTTCTCCCATTCCATAGCCAGTTATGTGACCCGCATACATAGCTACTACAGAACTGCAAAATCTAACCCAAGATATAGGATAAACATGTCCCTGTGCTTCGATGGTGCTATACATTAGGTCATTCTACTAACAGGTACTTGGACCAATTTTATATGCAAAAGAGACCATCATCTTCTCGCAATGGGCCAGAGAGGTGCTCAGCCTCTGCGTTCGGCAGAGATCGTCAGTTCTAACGATGCAGGTGCAACCAGGAACGACTACACTTGAGTC
>CAZZWK010000143.1:0-5250 GCA_964657925.1 uncultured Dictyobacter sp. | reverse complement strand
GCCCTTTGTTGAGTCTCAAAAGAAGATCGATATCGCGTATTATAAATAGGGAATAACCTAAAAGATTATGAGGAGACTCTTTTTATGACACAAAATGCACCGATAATCTCGGCGGCACATCCGAAACTGAAACAACACGTGATCTGGCACGATGGTCACATACCGGCACCGTGTTCCATCATCATTTTTGGCGCAACCGGTGACCTGGCGCAACGCAAGATTTTTCCGACGCTGGCCCACTTGATCCATGATCATCCATTGCCGGAAAATTTCTGCATCGTGGCCTTCGCGCGCCGTCCTTACGACGACGATAAATGGCGTGAGCTTGTCCTGCAATCGCTGGATAAATATATGCCCGAAGACGACAAACTGGATGACGAAGGCAAGCAAAAGTTCGCGCAAAACCTTTTCTATTGCCAGTCGAACTTTGATGATTTGCAGGGATATCAAAAGCTCTCGGACATGCTGGATAAGCTCGATCAGGAGAAAGGGACAGGCGGCAATCGTTTGTTCTACATGGCAACCCCACCTGAGACTGATCCTATGATCGTGGAGTACCTGGGAAAATCCGGCCTTGCGCAGCCAAAGAAGAGCGAAGGCCATGGCCCTCAATCCTGGACGCGTATCATCTTCGAAAAGCCCTTTGGTCATGATCTGGCTTCCGCCCAAAAGTTGAATAGTGAGGTTGGTCAGGTCTTCAAAGAGAATCAAATCTACCGTATCGACCACTATATGGGCAAAGAGACGGTGCAGAATATTATGGCGTTGCGCTTCTCCAATAGCATCTTCGAGCCGCTCTGGAACCAGAAGTTCATCGATAACGTGCAGATCACTGTTGCTGAAAGCCTGGGCATCGAATCTCGTTCAGAGTACTACGAATCGTCGGGCGCCATTCGCGATATCATCCAGAACCACGCCATGCAAATATTGTGCTTGATTGCCATGGAAACTCCGGTGGAGTACGATGCAGATGCTATTCGCGACGAAAAAGTGAAAGTATTGCGCGCGATTCCTTTGCTGACGCCCGAGCGGGTTTCTGTCGATGTCGTGCGTGGGCAGTACACCTCGGGTGTGATCGATGAAAAATCCGTGGTCGGCTATCGAGAGGAGCAGGGGGTCAACCCGAACTCGCTCACAGATACCTACGATGCCGTTAAATTTTTCATTGAAAACTGGCGCTGGGCTGATGTGCCTTTTTACGTGCGCACGGGTAAGCGGCTCCCCAAGCGTAGCACCGAGGTCACGATCCAGTTCAAACGAGTCCCACATCAACTCTATAGTCCATCGGAAACCAATGGTCTGGTACCCAATCGTTTGACGTTACGTATCCAGCCGGACGAGGGCATTTCCTTAAAGATCGGCGCGAAGATACCAGGTGCAGCCGAGCAATTAGAATCAGTTGATATGGGTTTCTCTTATAGCCAGGCATTTGGTATCGAGCTGCCCGACGCATATGAGCGCCTGATCGCGGACTGTATTCTGGGTGATACAACGCTATTCATTCGACGCGATGAAATCGAATGCTCATGGAAAATTATTGATAGTATCACCAATGCATGGCAGACGATGTCCGCTGATACCGTTTACCCCTATACCGCCGGGACATGGGGACCAAAAACGGCTGACGATCTGATTGAACGCGATGGCCGTGTCTGGGACAATCCATAAATAAACACATACTGTTCGCAAGAGAAGTGGGAGACACAAAAAGCGGGAAGCCTGAATGTGCTTCCCGCTTTTTATCCCCACGCACGAGGGTTATTTATTGGGGTCTAATGCGTTATCAACCTTTTTCTCGGCGCTGCCGAATGTCGACTGCGTTTTCCCTTCGACTTGTTTGGCATCACCTTTTGCCTCTGTTTTGGGGTTATCGGTGACCTGCCCAACTTTGCTTTGTACCTTACCGGCGGCTTCCTTCAATTTCCCGGAAAGGGAATCTTGCTGGCCCTGTGTACCGAGATCTTTATCCTGATCGCTCATAGTATTAAACTCCTTTCAGAACAGTGAAACTATTCACGGGATGTTAGAGCAAAAGACATGCTGTTTCAAAATCTGAAATTTCAACTTTAAACAGTCGCTGTCTATCTCTACATAGAATACTGTTCTGGTAAAGAAAAAGGATACAAAATTGTGCCATGACTATGAAAGTCACTATAACAGTTCTTCCAACTGGTTCAGATGGCTTTCAAAAAGACGGAAAGCCTGCTGTACCGGCTCCGGCGTCGTCATGTCAACGCCAGCTTTCTTCAGCAACTCGATGCTATAATCAGAAGATCCTGAGCTTAAGAAGTGAAGATAGCGTTCGACCGCGGGCTGCCCTTCGGTCAAAATCTGTTGCACCAGCGCTGATGCGGCAGAGATCCCGGTCGCGTATTGATACACGTAGAAGTTGTAGTAGAAATGGGGAATACGTGCCCACTCGATGCCAATCAACTCGTCAATCGTTGCCTCACCACCATAATACTTCTGGTTGAGCGCCATATAGAGGTTGGTCATGGTATCCGCCGTCAATGGTTCCCCTTGCTCAGCGCTCTGATGGATCTGCTGCTCGAATTCCGCGAACATCGTTTGGCGATAGAGCGTGCCGCGTAGATCTTCTAATGAATGGTTGAGCAGCGCGATACGTACCGCCGGATCGCTGGTCGTTTTGAGTAGATACTCGGTCAGCAGTCCTTCGTTGAGTGTGGACGCGACTTCCGCGACGAAGATGGTATAGTCGCCGTACTGGTATGGCTGGTGGGTGCGCGTGTAGTGTGAGTGCATGGAGTGACCGAGCTCGTGTGCCAGGGTAAACATGCTTTCGCGTTTATTCTGGAAGTTGAGGAGCACGAAGGGCTGGGTGCTGTAAGAGCCACCGCTGTACGCGCCACCTCGTTTGCCCGGTGTCTCGTATACATCGATCCAGCGCTGCGCGAAGCCTTCTTTGAGCGCTCGAATATAATCGTCTCCGAGCGGAGAGAGTGCCTGAATGACGGTGTCGCGCGCTTGTGCGTACGTAACCTCATCCGTCGTCTCTTTAACTATCGGTGTATACAGGTCGTACATATGTAGTTCATCCAGGTGCAGCATACGTTTGCGCAACTGCATGTAGCGGTTGAGCAAGGGAATCGCCTCGCCTACGGCTGCAATCAAGTTGTCATACACGCTTTCGGGCACATTGTAGCGCGAGAGCGCGGCTGCGCGACTGGATGGATAGTAACGTTGGCGCGCATTGAAAATGTGCGTCTTGACTTCGGTCGAAAGGGTGGCCGCAATAGTATTGCGTTGTTTGAGAAAGGTTCCGTGCAAGGCTTCAAAAGCAGATTTACGAACGGTACGCTGCTCGCTTCTGATATACGTCAGATAATTGCCCTGCGTCAACTCGACCTCGTCGCCCTGTTCGTTTTGAATCGTTGGCAGTCGCAGGTCCGCGTTATCGATCATCGAAAAAATGCTCTGTGGCCCATCGCTTATATCGCCGGTCGCGGCCAGAACCGCCTCGACCTCTGCCGAGCGCACGTGTGCGCGCGTCCGGCTCAAATCTTGGAGTTGAAAGGTGTAGATTTTTAGCTCCGGCGTCTGCTGGATGAACTGGTCGAGCGTCTCCTGCGATAAGGCCAGGATTTCCGGCTCGATGTAGGCGGAGACAGTGGAGGCCTGGACCAGAAGTTGCGTCGCGCGGTCGGCCATACCCAGGTATTTACTGTTCGTCGTATCCTCATCTTTGCGCATAGAGGAGTAGACGTATAACTGCTCCAGGCTCTCATAAATCTCGTCACGTACGCGCAGGACGTTGAGCAAGTCCTGTCCACTGTGCGCGAGCGTGCCCTGGCGTTTTTCCAGGTCCGGCAGCTGCTTTTGGATGCGCTGGAAGCTGTTCTCCCATGCTTCATCTTGTGTGAAGATGCTCTCAAGATTCCACTTGAACTCTGTCGGTATTTCTTCCCGTTTCTTATACGTTTGCACTGTTGTTGAAACCTTTCTGTTCAATTCTCTTCGTTTTCATCTTCGTCCTCTTCATCGTCTTCGTCTGCGTCCTCACTATCGAGCAGCATATCCTCGCGATTCCCCCATTTTTGGAGGAAGCGATAAAAATTGCGACGCTGAATGCGCGCTTGCTCATTTTCTGAAACAGCGAGTAATGGTGTGTGTTCCTGTTCACTGAGAGGAATGTCGGGCGTTAAAACAGCCTGGACACCGTAGTCGCGCAGCGTGAAGCTGAAATCCACGTCCATGAAGTAGGGATAGCGATAGCCATCGTCGAACAAGCCTGTTTGCGTGAGCAGTTCTCGTTTGAAAGCCAGACATGACAGCTCTATCGCTTCAACCTCTGTTTCCTGGCTCGCCTCAAAGTGTCGCAAGTCGTCTGTACGTAAGCCGCGGGGACCGCTGAGGCCGACCTGCTCATGCGCAAGCGTGGTCGCGAGGGGTGTGAGGATATCACCATTCACCTCCGTAGAGGCATCAAGAATGAGGATATAGCGTCCACGGCTCTGTTTCAGCCCCATATTGTGCGCCTCTGCCTCCCCCATTTTGCGTGTCGTACGCAACAGATGGATATGCTGCTCTCGCAGCCTCAACGTTTCAGCCCACAGGTCGAAACCGTTGTTGGTGGCGTTATCGAGGATAAAAAGTTCGTACGCCTGCTGCTGCGGATGGTGCAGGATGCTCTCGATACAGCGCTGTGCCTGCTGCATGCTATTTTCTTGTACAAGCACATGGATAGAGAACGTAGAGAGATCGCTTTCATGGAGCAGCGAAGGGAGTTCACGAGTCGTACGATAGGTGTGACCATCGACGTTCACTCCTGGTAAAATGACCAGATGTGCGCCATGAGGATTATCCTTAATAGCGTAGCCAGCACTTTCGATGCGTTCTTTAAGCAGGTCTGCGCGGTCGTATTGGCCTTTACGGCGCAGGAGGTCGCGTTCGTGGGAGAGTGCCAGAATATCTTCTGGGATATGTTGATATGGACGGGTAGTCATGTGTGTAATCCTTCTAAAAGGCCATGAATGGTGCACCTACAATGTCGTCTGTAGCATGAAGACGTGTTTTTCTCGTCAGAGAGGGACAGAAAAGCCTCTCTTTCACCATAGAAGAAGTATGATAAGAGAGGTTTTTGTTGTGTGAGAAGGCATGGCGAGGACTCCTTTTCGTCTGCGGGGCACGATCAAAGCTATCTAATTATAACATAAAAAAACGAGAGTCCTGAAAAGGAATGTTTTCAGGACTCCTTCCTAAACCACTGCGCATCTGTAGGGACCCGATTAT
>CAZZWK010000142.1:4538-5632 GCA_964657925.1 uncultured Dictyobacter sp. | reverse complement strand
TGAACGAACGTTACAAGAATGTTGGCAACAATTCATCGCGGTGCTTGCCACTCACGCATCCCAATTGCTCAATCAAGTACGTCCTGGGGCTAGCACAGAGATGATCGATACAGCGGAACTACGTTTGGGAGCCATGTTGCCCGAAGAACTGCGCAGCTTTTATCAATTGCAAAATGGTAGTGACGGACCACTTTTTGATTCCTGGACAATGCTCTCGTTGCAGGAAGCCTGCGATGATTGGGAAAAGATGAGCGCACAGTCCTTTCGTGATGGACGTTTCGGGAATCAATTCTCTGCTACCTGGCAACAGGATTGGTTTCCGCTGCTACAAGCCAATCATTCTGCGTATGTCTACGTACGTCTTGCTTCCTCGAATCATACTCCTCTCTTCCTTTTTCCTCCTCAAGATCAACGTGAAATAGCCGGGAGCATCAATGAACTGCTGGAAATTCTGACGTTAGCAATCGAGAAGCAAGGCTATGTGTATGATCCGTATGCGCACATACTGCGCGGTACCGATGGCTTGCACTTTCTCCCACGCATCGATCAGCCAAGATTTAATGAGCTTCCTTATGATTTGCCTGGGGAAGGACAACATTTCGGTGCGCAAACGAGCTATCCGGTTCTGTGTTGCGTGCCAGTGACGAGTCGTCTAAGCGAGCTTTCCGACCAGGTGTTGCATCAAAGCGTGAGCCAGAGCTGGCAAATTATCTCCTCTACTCTGCAGCAACTGGCCCCTGCATTGGCCTCGGATCTTGCATCTGGCGTCTCCCGCAACGATCTTCACCAGACCGAAAACCGTTTACAGCTTCGTTTACCTGAAGAGGTGAAGCAGTGGTACACCTTTTGCAACGGAAGACAAGAAACTTCTTCTATGAAATACTTTATGGATGGGTGGAGATGGTATCCGTTAGAAGAGCTTGAGCGAGGCGATTGGGAAATCCGGTTGGAGGGAAGCACTATTCCGCCCAAACCAATCAAAGGAAAATACCAAAGAAGCGCCGATCCCCGTATTCAACTGTACTGGTGGCATCCGTATTGGATTCCATTCATGACTAATGTGCTGGATGGATGTCTGCTTTGTATCGATCTCG
>CAZZWK010000142.1:0-4438 GCA_964657925.1 uncultured Dictyobacter sp. | reverse complement strand
GAATCTTAGTGATACTCAATTGGATGGAGCCGATCTCAAGAACGCTCACTTCAATGATATTCTATCCTGAATTGAGAGATAAGCAGGGATATATTGAAGTCACACAAAGAGAAAAACCCCAGGACATCACATCCCAGGGGTTTTTCTCTTATATCAAAGCCTATTTCGTCTCGATCGCCTGCACGACAATCTCAGAAATGTCCTCGATCTTCATCTTATTCTCGGCCTCCACGCCTTTGACACCATCCTCGAACATGGTGATGCAGAACGGACAGGCGGCGGCGAGCACTTCGGCGTTGGTCGATAACGCTTCGTTGACACGCGTCTGATTCACGCGCTTACCTACGTTTTCCTCCATCCAGACACGACCACCACCACCACCACAGCAGAAGCTGCGGTTGCGGTTGCGCCCCATCTCCGTCACACCATTACTGTTGATGACGTTGAGCACTTTACGCGGCTCTTCGTACTTGCCGTTGTAGCGCCCCACATAACACGGATCATGATAGGTCAACTTGCGCGTATCGAAATGCTCTGGTAGATTGAGCCGTTTGTCCTCAAGCAACCCCTCGATAAACACCGAGTGGTGCACGACATCGAAGTTGCCATCCAGTTGTGGATACTCGTTCGCCAGCGTGTTGAAGCAGTGTGGGCAGGCGGTAATGATCGTGCGATGCTTGCTGGCGACCGCTGTAACAGTCCCTTGCCCTTGCTCACTCGTCTCCTGTCCCTCGCCCGCGCTGACCGGCTGAGTATTGAAGCCATAGCCGTTCAAAGTCTCGATGTTCTGCATGGCCTGCATCTGCCACAGATACTCATTACCGATGCGGCGCGCCGGATCGCCTGTACACGTCTCTTCGGGACCCAGAATGGCGAAGTCGACGTTCGCCGCCTTGAGCACCTTCGCCACCGAGGTCGCGACCTGCTGGTTGCGCTGATCGAACGATCCCATACAACCCACCCAGTACAACACCTCGGCCTCGGGATTCTCGGCTAGCAACGGAATATCCATGCCCGCAGCCCACTCGGCCCGCTTATCATTGCTGATCTCCCACGGGTTGCCGTTGCGCTCGATATTGTTGAAGAGCGAGGTCACTTCCTGCGGGAAATCACTCTCCTCCATCACCAGCGAGCGACGCATATCCACAATCTTGGGCACATGCTCGATCTCGACCGGGCAGATCTCCATACAGGCCATACAGGTCGTGCAGGACCACAACGCCTCTTTCGAGATGATACCGCCCACCATCGGCTCGTGGTGCGCCGCCTTTTCCTCCGGCGTCTTGTCCGCGCGCACACCCGCGATGCCCAGTTTGTTGTAGAGCGAGTCCTCGCCCAGAATTGCCTTGCTATCGACGAACAACGCCTCTTTCACTCCCAGGATAATCTCCTTGGGAAAAAGTGGCTTGCCCGTGTTCGACGCCGGACATACGGTATTGCAGCGACCACACTCTGTACAGGCATAGCCATCCAGCAACTGCTTCCAGGTAAATTGCTCGACCTTAGAAACACCGTAGTCCTCGCGATCCTCCAAGTTCTCGATCAGTGGCAACGCACCCTTCGGCTTGTAACTGCGCAAGAAGACATTGAATGGTGTCGCCAGCAGGTGCAGATGCTTGGAACGCGGCAAGTAGATCAAGAAGCTGAGCACGGTCAAAATGTGCAACCACCAGAACACACGGTAGCCAACCACTCTGGCCGCTGGACTCAGCCCACTCAGTGCTGGTCCGATCAACATACCGATCGGCGTCCAGGCCGCGCCATTACTCGCGGCATACTCGAAACTCTCGACCAGTGCGAGCGTCAAAATAACCAGGAAGATAAGACCAAGGATGATAAAACCGTCCCACGGACCATGGAGCGAGCTACTAAGTTGGCGCGGACGTACAATGCCACGTCGAATAGCGAAGACGATCAATGCCAGCATCACCAATACGACGAAAATGTCCAATATGGTCGCGAAGACACGACTATCGCCAAGAAAGGGGAACGAACCATTAAAAGCCCCAAGAATCAAGTTCAGCAGACCAAACTGAATGATAATGAAACCCCAGAAGGTAAAAAAGTGTGCGATACCCGGCACCGGATCGCGTAGTACGCCGCTTTGTCCCAATACCACCTGCACAAACTCGCCCACGCGCCGACCGATATGATCGGTGCGACGTTCGGGCCGCGCTTTGATCAATAACGTGATCAGTTCGCCAGCGCGTACACCGAACAGGGCCAGAGCCGCCACAAAGATGAGGACAAAGAGTACGGTACCAGGCCATCCCCCGGTAGGTGAAATTGCAGGGGGGGTCATAACATAGCCTCCATTGGTGGTAGGGCGCATCCGCTGCGCCCCTTCGAATACGTAGGAATCAGGATAAGAACCGCTTAAGCTTTACGCCGTTTCACTTCCTCGGTAACCTTCGGCAGGATCGCGACCGCGTCACCCACTACACCAAGGTCCGCGACCGCGAAGATCGGCGCGTTCTCGTCTTTGTTGATCGCGATGATATACTTGGAACCCTTCATACCTGCCAGGTGCTGGATCGCACCACTGATACCAGCCGCGACATACAGCGTCGGCTTGACAGTCTTGCCCGTCTGCCCCACCTGATAGCTATATGGTAACCAGCCTGCATCAACGATCGCGCGTGTCGCCCCTGGAGCTCCGTTTAACTCGACCGCCAGTTCTTCGATGTAGTGATAGTTCTCCGCCTTGCCCAGACCTCGGCCACCACTAACCACCACCACCGCATCCTCAAGCGAAGGACCTTCACTCTCGACCGCGACCGTCTCCAATACTTTGATCGTCTGCGACTGCGCACTGATGCTGGCACTGATCGTCTCGACCTCGGCGCTGCGCCCCTCGTACTGCTCCAACCCAAACGCCTTCGGTCGCGTCAGCACGATGCCAGTCCCATGCGGCAATGTCGCGGTCACGACGGTATCTCCACCCCATGGCACAATAACCTTCGAACCCTCGGCTGTCAACTCGATATCGGTCGCGTCAGTGATCAAGCCCAGGTTTCCGCGAATGCTTAAACGCGCGGCGATATCGCGCAACACGTACGTGGTCGCGAAAAACAAAATGGAGGGCTGATGCTGCTCAATCAGCGCTGAGAGCGTCTCAACCGCGGGCAATGTCAGATATTCATCATAGGTCGCGTCGTCGTGCACATACACTTTTTCCGCACCATACGCACCCAGCGTGCCCGCGACCTCGCTCGCGCCTTTCCCCAGCACAACCGCTTCCGCGCGTCCCATCTTCGCGGCCTTGCCCAGCACTTCCAGAGAAGAACGTACCGGCGAGCCTGCCTCAAGTTCTACCAGGACCCAGATAGTATTTGCCATCTTCTTGATCTCCTCTTGACCACTTAAAGCAACTGGTGACGCTGCAGAAACTCCGCGATCTGCTGTGCCGCGTTGCCGTCATCTTTGACAATTTGTCCTGCCGCGCGCGCCTCCACACTGCCAATGGTCAGCACTCGCTCGCGCGCACCTGCCTCACCCACCAGCGTGGGATCGATGCCCAGATCCGCCAATTTCTGCTGGCTAAACGGCTTTTTCTTCGCGCCCATGATACCCTTCATCGTGGGATAGATGGCCTCGAACGAGCCACTGGCAATCGTCACTACCGCCGGTACCGTGCTCTCCACCGTTTGATAGCCCTTGGGCGTGACTCGTTTGATCACCGCCCGGTTCCCCTCGACGGTAATCTCGCGCGCGAAGGTCAGTTGGGGTATACCCAAAAATTCCGCGATCGCGCCTGGCACCATGCCCGTGTAACCATCCGTGCTTTCGGTCGAACAGAATACGAGGTCCGCACTCTCTTTTTTCAAAACAGCCGCCAGCACCCGCGCCGTACTGATCGCATCGGAACCCGCCAGCGCGGGATCAGTGACCAGGATCGCGCGGTCCGCGCCCATCGCTAATGCTCTGCGAATTCCTTCCTGCGCCTTTTCCGGACCCATACTGACCGCTACCAGTTCGCTGTTACCGATGGTATCGCGCAGTTTGATAGCGGCGGAAATCGTACTTTCATCACCAGGATCGAGAACAAGGGAAACACCGGTACGTACCAGGCGTTTTGTGGTGGGATCAAGTTTGCTGACCGTGGTGTTTGGATCGGGAACTTGCTTTATACAAACAAATATCTTCATTGCGTGGTAAGCCTCGTCTTCCTTCTTGTGTTGGACGGGATAGGAAAGAAACAACAGCGTCTCTTCATATGTTCTTCATTGTAACGTTAGCGGAAAGAAGGTGTCAATATAACTGGCTAACGCCAACTGCCAGCCGCATTCCACTAAAACAATTCCGCCCTTCGACTTATCCTACTCCCTTGTACGGACCTGATTATGCTCTTTGACGAATTATTTCGGGTGTTCCTCGCGTAGGCGCGTCCCCTTGTGGGCGCGCATCTCGCGGGAAGCATGCGCGCCCACAAGGGGAC
>CAZZWK010000141.1:0-5633 GCA_964657925.1 uncultured Dictyobacter sp. | reverse complement strand
TTCGTCTCGGACCGCAGCGGCTGGTGGAATCTGTACCGTTTGCAAGAGGATGCGATCGAGCCTTTATGCCCTAAAGATGCCGAATTTGGTGCACCGCAGTGGGTCTTCGGCATGTCTACTTATGCTTTTACCTCAGCTGAGCGTATCATTTGCTACTATGCGGGTCCTGACGAGTCGAACCTTGCCTTTATCGATACGCGAGATGGTACGTTGACTCCCATTTCGATACCTTATACCAACGTAGCGAGTGTACACGCTAATACCGAGTACGTGACATTCCTTGCCGCTTCCCCGACACAGGCACCTGAGATCGTGAAGCTGGATCTTGCAACACAAAAGAGACAGGTTTTGCGCCGCTCCCAATCAGTAAATGTCGATCCTGCTTACATCTCAAAACCACAACTGCTTGAGTTTCCCACGGAACATGGCCTGACGGCGTACGCTTACTACTATGCGCCCAAAAATGCGGATTTTCAGGCGCCGCAAGGTGAGTTACCTCCGTTGTTGGTTAATAGCCATGGTGGTCCAACCAGCGCTACTGGAAGCTCGCTATCACTCGCGCAGCAATTCTGGACAAGTCGTGGTTTCGCGGTTGTTGATGTGAACTACGGGGGGAGTTCGGGCTATGGTCGTGCCTATCGCGAACGCTTGAAGGGGCAGTGGGGCGTAGTCGATGTGGATGACTGCGTGAATGCAGCGAAGTATCTGGTCGAAAAAGGGCTGGCCGATGGCGAACGCATGGCGATTCGTGGTGGAAGCGCGGGTGGCTATACCACACTAAATGCTTTGACCTTTCGCGATGTTTTCCAGGCGGGTGCAAGCCATTTCGGAGTGAGCGATTTGGAGATTTTTGTGCACGACACGCATAAATTCGAGTCGCGTTACCTTTTTGGCCTGGTTGGACCTTTCCCCGAGCGGCAAGACCTGTACCACGATCGCTCAGCCATCAATTTCACTGATCAACTCTCCAGTTCAATTATCTTTTTTCAGGGCCTGGACGACAAAATTGTGCCACCTAATCAGGCTGAGAAGATGGTTGAGGCCTTGCGTGCCAAAAATCTGCCCGTCGCCTACCTCGCCTTTCCTGGTGAGCAGCATGGTTTCCGGCGCGCCGAAAATATCAAACGAACGCTGGATGCCGAGCTGTACTTCTACTCGAAAGTCTTCCATTTTCCCCTGGCGGATGTAGTTGAGCCGGTAGAGATTTATAACCTGGCGTAAGACGTGTGATCCGCGTGGGGCAAACGCGTGGTTTGCCCCACGCGGATCACGCATCTTGCGCCTGTGAACGGTCCGCGTAGGGCAAACCACGCGTTTGCCCCGCGGACTAAGGTTAGTATTTGTAGAAGTGCTGCAACGTTTCTTCTTCGACGGTGCGATCGACGAAGTATGCCGACTCGCTGCGTTTCACCGCGATGTAAGATGTGCTCAATAGAGGACCCATAGCTTTGAGCAGCACCTCGTCGCGTTCCAACTCGTCTAGTGCCTCGTCCAGCGTGAGTGGGAGGCGTTGAATGCCATGTTCTTTTAACTGCTCCTCGCTGTAGTTGCCGGGATCGACATCCTGTGCCTCACCGGGATCGATGCGGTGTTTGATGCCATCCAGACCGGCTGCGATGAGTCCACCCAGCGCGAGGTAGGGGTTGCCACTGTGATCGGACGATTTCAGTTCGATATTGCTTGCGTTCTCACCATGACCTTTGAAGAACGAAGGGATACGTACCGCGGCCTCACGATTGTCGAAGCCGTACGCGCCATAGGCCGAGCTCCAATAGTGAGGGAGCAGACGACGGTAGGAGTTGGGGCTGGCACAGGTGAGCGCCACCAGTGCGCGAATATGTTTCAGCACACCGCCTACAAAATACAGGCCGAGCTGGCTGAAGTTGCCACGTGTGTCGGGCGCGTAGAAAAGGTTTTTATTGGGGTTCGCGCTCTCCTCGGTACCCCAGAGGCTAAAGTGGATGTGTGCGCCACTGCCCGCCTGGTCCAGGAAAGGTTTGGGTGCGAACGAGGCGTAGAGATCAAAGTTGCGCGCCACGCCGCGAATCGTCTCACGCACAAGGTTCACATGGTCAGCAGCACTCAAAACATCGGCATGGCGCAGCGAAAGTTCCTGTTGAGCTGGCCCCAGTTCGGTGTGAAAGAGTTCAATGCTCAACCCTTCGGACTCCAACGCGGCCAGCACCTCGTCCATCACCTCGGCTTGCTCATCCAGGCCGATGCTGCTATAACACAGACTGTTATCGGCGGGCGCGTAGGTGGAAACGCCATTGACAAATTCTCGTCGGGCCAAATAAAATTCGTGTTCCAACGCGGCTTCGGCGCGAAATCCCATCTCCGCCAGTTCAACGATCATGCGTTTGAGAAATGTGCGCGGACATGCCTCCCATGGTTGTCCATCGATGAGCACCATATCCGAAAACATCATGCCAGTGCTTGGGACATAGGGTAAAATAACGAAGGTATCGGGATCGGGCAATAAGCGGAATTCGCCGACAGGACTCATGCCCTCGACCTGTGCCAGTGTCTCTACACCGGTAAACGCCTGCATGGCGAAGGTCTGGCCGATGCCCTCCTGCATGCGTGAGCTTAACTTGTTGACATGAGTTGCTTTGCCGCGAATGATGCCACCGTTATCGCAATAGAGGAAACGAACTAAGCGCAAGTTTGCTTCTTTCGCTTTTTGCACTACATCATCATAGGTTGTCACCATAATGTTGTTGTCTACTCCTTTTCCATCATCATTTTTAGGGTTACCAGAGCAAGAATAGCAGACTTAGCGGAATATAACAAGCAAGTATAGAGAAAATAGAGAAGGGACAGGACCCATCTTTATACCAAGACAGATCTTGTCCCTTGTTTTTCGAGCGTATACTGACTGTTTTCGTAATCACATCTTACGTGTGGTCACGCGCAAGTCTTACATCATGCCGCCCATACCACCCATGCCGGGCATACCACCACCCATGCCAGCGCCACCACCAGCGGGAGCCTCTTCAGGAATCTCGCTGATCAAGGTGTCGGTCGACAGGACCATGCTGGCGATGCTAACCGCGTTTTGCAGCGCGGAGCGGGTCACCTTCACGGGGTCGATGATACCGGCCTGCACCATGTCGACATACTCGTTGGTCAGCGCGTTGAAGCCATAGCCGTGCGGACTGCTGAGCACACCGGCGACAACAACGGCGCTATCACGACCGGCGTTGAAGGCGATCTGGCGCAGAGGCTCTTCAAGCGCGCGACGCAGGATATTGACGCCAGTAGCCTCGTCACCCGCCTCGGCTTTGACACTGTCCAGCGCGGAGATCGCAGCAACCAGGGCCGAACCACCGCCAGGGACGATACCCTCTTCGATCGCGGCGCGAGTCGCTGAGAGCGCGTCCTCGACGCGATGTTTCTTCTCCTTCATCTCAACCTCGGTCGCGGCACCCACGCGGATAACGCCAACGCCACCTGCGAGTTTCGCCAGGCGCTCCTGCAATTTCTCGCGATCGTAGTCGCTGGTCGTCTCACCGATCAACGTACGAATCTGACCAATGCGAGCCTGGAGTTCCTGCTTAGCGCCAGCACCCTCGACGATGGTGGTGTTGTCTTTGTTCGCGGTGACGGAGTGGGCGCTACCAAGATCTTGCAAGGTCGCGTTCTCCAGTTTCAGACCAGTCTTCTCGGTGATGACGGTCGCGCCGGTGAGGATAGCGATATCCTCAAGCATGGCATCGCGGCGATCTCCGAAACCAGGGGCCTTGACACCCAGTACGCGGAACGCGCCACGCATCATGTTCACGACCAGGGTCGCCAACGCCTCGCCATCGACGTCTTCGGCGACGATCACCAGATCCTTGCGGCCTGTCTGTAGAACCGCTTCAAGGATGGGCAGAATGTCGGCGATGGCGCTGATCTTTTTGTCGGTGACCAGGATATAAGGATCGCTGAGTTCAGCAACGGTATGTTCCTGGTTGGTGGTCATGTATGGAGAGATGAAACCACGATCGAACTGCATACCCTCGGTATACTCTTTCTCGGTGGTAATACCACGGCCCTCTTCAACGGTGATCACACCATCTTTGCCGACTTTGTCCATCACCTCGGCGATCAGGCTACCGATCTCGGAGTCGCCCGCGGAAATGGCCGCGACCTGCGCGATCTCTTCTTGCGTGGTGACGGGTTTGGCCTGTGATTTGATCTCTTCGATCACGGCGTTGACACCCTTTTCGAGACCACGGCGCAAGATCATGGGGTTCGCACCCGCGGCGAGGTTACGCAGACCCTCGTTAACCACGGCGTGCGCCAGAACGGTCGCTGTGGTCGTACCATCACCGGCGATATCATTGGTCTTGGTCGCGGCCTCTTTCAGCAGTTGCGCACCCATGTTTTCGAACATATCGGGCAACTCGATCTCGCGAGCGATACTCACACCATCGTTAGTGATGGTGGGCGAGCCGAACTTTTTGTCGAGAACGACGTTGCGTCCTTTTGGTCCAATGGTCACGCGAACGGCGTTCGCTACTGTATCCATACCCCTTTTAAGGGAGTTTCGAGCTTGTTCGTCAAATTGTACACGTTTTGCCACGGTACTGTACTCCTCTACTAAGACTAATCTACTCAGTCTATTTAGACTACTCTAAAATGCCTACAATGTCGCTTTCGCGAAGAATTAAATAATCCTGGCCGTCGATTTTGACTTCGGTTCCAGCATACTTCGCGAAGAGCACGCGCTGACCGGCCTGTACCTCTAATACCGCGCGCTTACCATTGTCCAGAACTTTGCCAGTGCCCACTGCCAAAATTTCGCCTTCCTGAGGCTTCTCTTTAGCAGTATCCGGCAGAACGATTCCACTGCGTGTCGTGCTCTCGCGCGCCAATGGTTTCACGACTACGCGGTCTCCCAGTGGTTGAACCTTCACGCTTACTGTTGACATGTTCATACTCCCTACTTTGTATGATCTCAATTCAATCTTTATAAGTGATGGTTCATCTTTTTCGACATGTGCACAAACCGACCATCATGATTGTCGGCATGCATCTTATTTGTGTGAACCAACGAGCTTTTATGAAGGCAAGCCAACCTCGTCCTCACTTTTAGCACTCTTGTGATGAGAGTGCGAATCCGGCTATATAATACAACATCGACTGCCAAATCGCAAGAGGGAATTATAGAAGATCGTTTCGATTGCATTATGTGCGCGAAGTTTCTTTGCTCTTCACCTAACTGCCGCAGGAGGCCCCTGTCTTTCAAGCACAGGAGGAATGCGGCGTTCCTTTTTTGTTCACCCATGTTTGTCATTTGACCCTCCGTTGAATAATAGCAGCTATGAAAACGGTGATGACCGCAAAAATCAAACTTAAGACGACATGAGAACAGTTTCACGCGTTGCGCGCAACCCCACTGGCCTACCGCGATGCCTGCAACGTCGTGTCTTGTTATGCGTTCGAGAAGGGCAAGATCAGCAATGCCGTTCGTTTGCAGGATGGCACCTACGCCGATATTCGCACGCGTTTTCACCTGCCCGCGCAAATGGCATGCAGTGTTCCCCGTCAAGTGGGGGCGACCTATAAAGCCCTGTGGACACGAGCGAAGCAGAACGCCTAAGCCCGGAAAAAGGGACTGACCAAAAAACGCTCCAAAGGGCTGG
>CAZZWK010000140.1:0-5688 GCA_964657925.1 uncultured Dictyobacter sp. | reverse complement strand
ATAATGAAGATTCAGAAATACTGTCGGGTATGCCGAATAGCTAATAAATTGGTGTGGGCGACGGTAAACCGGCCCCTACAGTGGGGAGATAGCCGAATGTATTTTTGAATGTTCATAATCGGGGCACGGATGCTGAGAGCATCCGTGTGTTGCGATAAAACGACGCATACAGAGGATAAAAGGTGTTTCCGGTGCAAGTTAGGAAACACCTTTTATCTTTTGATTTTATTAGTTGAACAGTCCAGCAAGGTTTTTCTTATTAAGATGTCTGGGACGCGTGCTCGGCTGGGGTAGCGGCGGCGGGCTGGCTGTTTTTTATGGCCTGAGTATTTTTCATGATGATACCAACGATATCGACGATAATTGCCAGAACTGTCAGCACGGCGAAGAGCAGCAACGCGTTGGGGAAGACGATACCGAAGAGGGCATCCAGCGAGTAGAGGCCTGGACCGGTCAGTCCGAGCGCCAGGCCCGCGACGAGCAGGGTCAGGGCGTACTCATACCCACCCTTGGAGGCCCAGAAACCGCCCTTCCAGTGGACGCTGACGGCCATGAACATGGCGCCGATGATACCTGCGGCACCCAGAGGGGTCAGGAAGCCGAAGGCCAACGAAAGACCACCACCAGCTTCACCCAAAACGGCCAGGGCCGCCCAGAACCAGCTGGGCTTCAGACCCTGCTTCTCAAAACCTAAACGCAATTTTGCCAGGCCGGGACCACCAAACCAGCCAAAGAGCTTCTGTAGTCCATGGCCCGCCAGGCCCAAACCTACGATCAAGCGTAACAAAAGCAGCGCTACACTCACGTTCACCAACATACTAATATTCCTTTCGAAGATTCCGTTTTTAAGACAACCGATACCAGGCCCTCATCTCTTACTCCGCGGCGAGACTGCTCAAAATAGCGTGGCTTCACTGTCGATAATGCGATAGGATAAGGACATCACCAAATTATGTGGAAAAGTCGAGAAACTGATCTATTACTTTCTCTCTATAACTTTCCTTACGAAACTAAGGCTACAATAAAAAGCTGAATTTGTCAAGAGTAGTGATTTTCCTGAAGAAATGTGTTATAGTAAGGGCATGAAAACGTTCGATCAGGGACAGACAACGGGGACGCACGATGTTGCGGCCTGCACGAATACCCCTCTGGGGCGCGCCATTAACCTGCTGGGAGATACATGGGTGCTTTTGATCGTCATGAATCTGCTGGAAGGCCCGACGCGCTTCAATACCCTGCGCTCAGCGTTGGGGCGTATCAGTTCAAAGACGCTGTCGCAACGCCTAAAAGGGTTGGAGGAGCTGGGCTTTGTGCAACGCGAGGCGTTTCTGGAGATTCCGCCACGCGTCGAGTATTGTCTCACCGAACGAGGGTTAGAGTTGGGAAAGGTGATCGAGGCGATCGAGCAGTTCGGTGAGCGGAACCTATCCAATGCCGCGACGAACGCGCAGTGTGAAAAAGCGCCTGTGGAGGATGAGGATTTCGTCATGGACGAGGATATAAAATAAAACTGGATGATTTACACGTCTAATATAGAACGATTATCCGCAAAAGAGAAAAGCATCAGTTCCTCATCCAGGTATTGTTCCCCTTGTTTGAAAGCATGCGGCTCCCGACCATAGACCTGGAACCCTGTGCTGGTGTATAGATGACGAGCGGCCTCATTTGTTATGATCACACTGAGATGAACTTGCTCTAACCCAGGAAGAGCAGCGCAGCGTTTGAGCAATTCCTGCAACAACTGTTTACCGATACCCTGTCCCCGTCCCTCTGGGGCAACATACATACCCCAGATGATAGCTTTATGGCGCATCTTACTCATTGTTTCACGCATAAGGCCAACAATGCCGATGAGTCTTCCCTCTTCCTCAAAAGCACCGAGTACGAAGCGCTCTGGTCGATCACCTTCCAGTTGCAAGCGCTCCGCTATAGAGGCAAGGGTTTCCTGCCGAAATTCATCTGAAGTGGTGGCAAATGCATCGGGAGATTCTTGCAAAGCGCGCAGGCGTAGCGCTTGAAACACGGCAGCGTCCTGTTCAGTCAAAAGACGAAAGTGTACCAAAGTGAAGCCTCCTTTTAGGAAACATGAACGCCGACAGTATCAAGAAAAAGCTGATCCTTCTGCACTACAGCACCATTTTGTTCGCCAATCCTACAACCAGATGTTGGAGATTGTGAAAGGAAGCTCTGCATAAAGCATCAGTTTTTGCTGGGCGCTCCACCGGCACAGCCAATACTGAGAATACTACCGACACTGCCGATGCTCAAAATACTACCTGCACTGCCGATGCTGAGAATGCTGCCCGCGCTACCGATGCTGAGGATGCTGAACGCGCTTAAAATACTGGTGGGGCTGGCGTAGCTGAGACGACTTTTTGGCATGATTTTCTCCTTTATTGTGGGCAAACGCGTGGTTTGCCCTACGCGGACTTCAGGGTTGTCGTACGTGGATTTTGGTTTGCCTTACGCGGGGCCTGGTTTCTCGCGGTCTTTGATGAAGGCGAGGGTTTCGTTGAGCCAGCGCAGGTATGTTTTTTCGAAATCGATGGCGAAGCGATTGAGCAGTGTTGGGAATGGGTCTTCCTGGCCTTCTTCGGCGTAGGGATTGTGACGTTGCATGCCGTCCTGAATGCTGCGATGCTCGAAGATATATTGCGTGTTCTGACGATAGGTTAACAGGCGCTGCTCGTGCTGGTCGATGCTGGTGAGAAGGTTCTTTTCCAGTTGCTCCGGGGTCGCGAACGAGCCAAAAAGCATTTTGAGCAGCAGTTCGTCGTGCAGTTGGAAGACTTCGGCGGGCTGGCCCTGCCAGTCGGCGAGGGCTTTTTTGCCCTCTTCGGTGATGTGATAGACTTTGCGATCGGGTCGGCTCTCCTGCTCCTCGACCTCCATGTCGGCCCAACCCAGGTATTTCATACGTCTCAACTCTTTGTAGACCTGGCTGTGCGCAGCGCTCCACACGGGCGAGAGGGCATGGTCGAACGTGCGTTTGATGTCGTAGCCCGTCATCGGTCCCCAGAAAGCTAGCAGGCCGAGCACGCCATAGGTGATTGGATATGCCTGTGAATGTGACATCGAAAAATCCCCTTTTCTACCCCATCAATCCGCCCCATTGCAGGAACGACAAAAGCCTTTCCCATCATAGCACGCCGCCCGTGCCCTTGACAATGCAAAAAGAAAGGGTTACTATTACTTCAGGTGATATGACTTGAAGTAATATAAAAGGAAGTCACACTAACAGCATACATCATTGTCCGCGTAATACGTTATCAAGGGTCATTGTGACCGTTTGAACCGTGCAATTCATTGCACGCGGGCGCATGAATGCTGCCCCTACTACGGGATGAGGGTTGACAGAACAGTAGGGGCACTGCATGTCGGTGTCTTTGTGAGGCACCGGCATGCAGTGCCTACTGGTTGATACATCTTCCCTCTACAAGGCGGACTGATACGACTGGAAATATGTTCTTAAACCGCATTTTTAGTGAGAGGAGAAAAGGATGAGCAAAGAGATTGTCATTTCGGTTACAGCAGATGTGGATGCGGCGGCGGAGGTGGTGTATGAGGTGCTCGCGGACTATCAGCAGGGGCACCGCGATATTGTTTCGCCCAAATTCTTTCAAGACTGGCATGTGGAACAAGGAGGCCATGGCGCGGGCACTGTGCTGAGCTATAACGCGGTCACGCTGGGCACGAAGAGGCCACATCGAGCGGTGGTGAGCGAGCCAGAGCCGGGGCGCGTGCTGGTGGAGACGGAGGAGACGCTGCACACTACATTTACGGTCGATGCGCTGGACGCGAACAGAAGCAGGGTCAATTTCACGACCATCGTCACGCCCTCAAAAGGGGTGCAGGGCATGATCGAGCGGTTGCTTATGCCGCCGATGTTGAGGCCGATGTATAGAGAAGAGATACGGCAGTTGGAGTTGTACGCGCAAGGGAAGAGGGATGAAGCTTTGAAGAGTACAAAAGCGACGACGGAGTAAACACTTCCGTCGTCGCCAACTTATGCTGTCATTGCTCCCACTTCACTACTTCATATTTGTTTTTGCCTGGTTCCTCAATCTCGAAGATTCTTACACCTATGCGGCGGCTTGCGTTCCATAAACTGCTATGGACAGTATCAGCAGTATCCTCGACTACCAAAGTATCAGCAAACATCGCGACCTCGGCCTCTTGATTGAGTTTTCCAGGACGGGAAGCCGTATAATCCTCTTTACTGATGAGCTTGCTGAGGAATTTTTCAACAGGCAGTGAACGTTTTCTGAGAGAGAAACCTGTTCATAGCTCTGCTCTCATGCTTCCCCAAAACATTGGGGAGCATCATTTTTTGTTTGCCCGCTCTTTTCTGCTATAATCGCTCTTGTTGAAAAACCAACGAGGAGTGGGCAAACAGAAAAATGATCTTTACAGATGTATGAGAAGTAGGTAAAAGAGGGATGAAGCAAAAAATAGATATAGAAGCAGAGCTTTCGTTACGCCCTTTGCCGTTTTTAGTTCTGCTCGCCATTGTTGTTCCAGGCTTTTTTCTGATCTGGCTGCAGTTTACGCCTACGATCTTGACGGTCTTGCAACGTAACCCTCAAGCACTGCTTCAGGGCCAGTGGTGGCGTTTCTTTTCGCCCTTGCTAATAGACTCGGATGGCTGGTTGCAGTTTGTTACAGTTTCCATTGGCTTTCTCTGCGTTGGCATTTCTGCTCAACACTGGCTTGGGTGGTGGCGCTGGCTGTTGCTCTTTTTCGCAGGTTCGACGGCTGGTGAGATCATGGGCTATCTCTGGCAACCCTCTGGTGGAGGAACCTCAGTTGCCCTCTTCGGCCTGATCGGCGGCATGGCGATCTTTCTGTTGCGACGCCAGCAGCCTTTCCTTTTTCTTACCAGCCTGTTTGCTCTCTTCGAAGTCATATCCCTGGTCGGTTCAGACATTGGAGGCGTATGGCTTTTGGTTGGCTTATATGTGGTGTTTGCGGTGCTGATTAGAATCTTTCTCACCAGAGAGGGTGGTTTGCGGGTACTGGTCTGGTTGGTGAATGGAGTATGCTTGCTAGGGGCAATCACTTTGCTCGTTCTGCATGATATTCACGGTGCAGCTTTGCTGGCTGGTATGGGAGTAGGGTCAGTATTCGCTTGTTTCGATCCTACCTTTCAACCGGTGAAACATCTGACATAACCTGATACGACTCCTGCAAACCCAATCAAAGCCACAACAACAGTTGGATCAAGGCCAGCATTTGCCTGGTCTGTTCTATCTGTGGCATGTGCTATAAATGAATTGTCAGGCGGGCCAATAATGCAAGGTTTACAAAGAAAACGAGGGAATCGTCGGCGAGAGCAGGGCACGGACGAGATAAATCGGGTCCGTACATTACATGAACGCGCTTTCCGAGCCTGTAGGGACCCGATTATGCTTTAACAAATTGATCTGGATAATCCTATTACCCGATAAATCGAGGTGCGTTTCGCTCAAGCGACGCCTACAATGGGGGAGATATCCGCTTTATTTCGTTACTATGCATTATCGCGTCGGTGGGGCAAGTAAGGCGAACATTGGATAAAGTACGGAAACCATGTTGGGCGGTATAGAATCCAATGGAAAAGGAAAAACCATAATTTCAGGTGATAATGGGCAGCATGTCTCCGTAGTATAAGAAAAACGGGATAAGGAGGCGTGTATGTCCTCGGAGTTG
>CAZZWK010000139.1:0-5748 GCA_964657925.1 uncultured Dictyobacter sp. | reverse complement strand
GTGACCGCCCGGCTTAGTTTAACCAAGCCCCGCGCTTTAGCACAGGGTACGTGACTTCTCGTGGTACAGGTGCTATACTGCACGTAGTATGTTTGTGTATGTCGGTTATTGTCTAGTATGGACAGTACTTCTCGCGTAAATGCCAGTAAAAGGCAAAAAATTTGAACTCCTCGGGCGCATTTGATTTTACTATCTCATCTGCGTCTCCTCTTACTAATGTGTATTGGTAGTTTTATGAGTGGTCATGTGTGGATGTTGGCGGAACGTAGTTGTGAACCAACGATCAAAGAGAGTACATGAAAGAAAAAAACGGGCAGGACTCATCTTCCATTCCGAAAGATATGCAGCATATTGGCAACTATGATCTTGTCAGGCGTATTGCTGTCGGCGGTATGGGCGAGGTCTATCTCGCGCGACAGCACACAGCGTTCGGACGTGAGGTGGCCGTCAAAATTATCCGTCCAGACCTGATGTACGATGTGGTGGCACGCAAACGTTTTCAGCGTGAGGCCGAGGTAAGCTCGTATCTGAAGCACGATCATATCCTGTCTCTGGTGGAGTTCAACGAGGTGCAGGGGCGTCTGTTCATCGTGACGCCGTATATCAAGGGTGGTACGTTGGCGCAGCGCTTGGAGCAGGGGCCGATGACGTTATCCGATGTGCACGAACTGTTCTCTTCGTTGGCCCAGGCGGTGGCTTACCTGCACAAACGTGGCGTTATTCATCGTGATCTTAAACCCAGCAACATCTTGCTGGATAAGGCGGAGGACAACGACGAAGTCTATGTGCGCTTGATCGATTTTGGCATCGCGGCCATCCAGGGTCAGGGAGAACTAGCGAGCGCACCCCTCACGACCTCTGGGCAGGAGATAGGCACTGCGGTCTTCATGGCCCCCGAACGTTTTCAGGGTATTGTAGCTCCTAGTAATGACATTTATTCGCTTGGCATCATCCTTTACCTTATGCTCACCGGCCAGTTCCCTGGTGACATGCCAATATCGTTGCCGCAGCCTTTGGAGCAGGTGATCGCCCGTGCGCTGGCTGAGAATCCAGATGAGCGTTTTGCTAGCGCGGACGAACTTTTGCACGCATTCGAACGTGCGTATAAAGTGCTGACCTCGGATACTTTGCGTCCGCTCGATGCCCGAGAAGTGTTGTCTCGCCCCGCCATGGCGCCGGATATACCGCAACCACCTATCACTCCATCCATAGCATCGGTTACGCCTGCCGTTGAACTATCGCCTGCTCCCACTGTTTCTTCACATTTGCCGCGCATGGCTCCTCAAGCAAATGCACAAAATTCAGTAAACACACCTGGCACTGCGCGTGCTTCCCACGTGTTGCAGCCAGTGCCTTTGCAGCAGCAGCCAACCGAACGATACGCGCGCCCACAAAGCCAGCTCTTGCTCAAGCGCAGTCTGCCACGTGTGGAAACGGAAAGCGAGGTATCAGTAACCGTTGATAAAGTACCGCGTCGACAGCCACAAATGGAACCGCTGAAACCAATGACACCAATGCCTGGAGAAGAACAGGGAGTGCCTCCACGCGAGATGCACCTGCCTCCAGTTCCTGGTCAAGCTCGTTTGAACAAAAACGATTTTAATGCTCCGACCGCGACACTTGATCCAGCTGAGTTGGAAGCGCGTGGCCTTACCAATGACGAAAAAATACGCAAAAGAGCGATGCCACGTCGTCGTACCCCACGTTTGAAAAGAAAGAGAAGCCCACTATTCATCGCCTTTCTGATCATTGTTTTGATCTGTATTGTCGCGGCGGGCGCGGGCATCTGGTACGTGGCTGTGCAGGCTTCGACGATCGCACATGTCACGGTCAGTCCACATGTGCAATCGCTCAGTGGCGTCTTCACGATTACCGCCAAGCCAGGCGTCACGAGCAGTGATAGTGGGTCCGCGACAATACCGGCGCGCGTCTTTACCGATTCGGAGAGTGGCTCGGCACAAGGTCCAACCTCAGGCGTATCCAGTTGCGTTCTGGGTATCTTTCAATGTAAACACGCGGTCTCCCTGGTCGATGTCAGTACACTTGCCAACCAGATTCGCCCTGGTTTGCAAGCGCAGATTCAGCGCAACCTGCAAAAGCAGGCCGCAACTTCCGGTGCAACCACGATCGGGGACATTTTCTACAATGACACTTCCGCGACCGCCGATCCTATCGTGGGCAGTGTCAGTCCGACGGTGACGGTGACATTGACGGAACAGGGGAGTATCGAATATATCAAGCCCGCTGACGCGCAGAGCATCGCTCTGTCCCTGCTACAAAAGAAAGTGCAACCGGGCTATCAACTGGTTAGCTCGATGTCACAGACCGGCAAGCCTGTCATTCGTTCTGTGAACACAAATGGTGTCGTCACCATCGCGATTGCCGCTGCCGGTATCGAGCAGTACCAGATCTCGACCGCGCAGACGACGGATATTCAAAATCATATCAAGGGCATGACGCTGCAAAAAGCCCGCTCGTACGTTGCCACTCTCCCTAACATCGACCCTGCCTCAGTCTCGATTAATCTTTCTTATGGCGACACTATTCCTGGGAATGTTGGGCAGATTGTGATTGCGACGCGCGATCCGACAAACTATCCCAATGTCAAATTGCCCCCGGTCTAGGTTCAGGTCTAGATAGAAATTTACCGGCATCTTCTCCCGTGATGCGCCTGTTACCTCTGCCTCTTTCATGTTTTTCGCTCCGTTAGTCATAGCTCGACTGTTTATTTTTTACACTTTCGTGCGAGAGTGCTATGATAAACCTGTTTTTCAGCCCTTTGGTAATTAGTAAAATCCGTGAGTTGAACGCATCGTTTATAAGTGAGTGAAAAGAGGGCTGCAGGCTTTTGTGGCCTTCCATTGATCGTGGTCTTCGATTGGCTAAGGAGTGTTAGCAGTGAAGTCCGAAAAAGTTTCTTCACGGCGCTGGTTTTTGTGCTGGGAGTTCTATATAATTTTGGCGCTGGCCCTTTTTTTGCGCTTCTTTCGTATTCAGACAACGGAGTTTGATTTCGATCAAGCAAATCTTTTTCGTTACGCTCACGACGTGGTTGCATATGGGTTGTTGCCACTCACCAGTAATAGCGCGTCGATCAACATTCTCAATCCTCCTATTTTTGAATACTTTCTGTTGCCTGCCGCTGCTATCAGCCCTGATCCTCTCGGAGGTGCGATTACGGTCGCGCTTTTCTCGACAGCCGCTGCATTGTTAAGCTATTTTTTTACACGGCACTATTTTGGTGGGCGTTTTCCCGCGACCATTGTTAGCTTGCTTACCGCGACCGTTTATGTGCCGCTAAAATATAGCCGTGGTATCTGGCAGCCGGATCTGTTGCCTTTTTTCATGATCCTTTTTCTCTTCGCGATCTATCGTGGTGGCGTCGAACGCAGGCGTGGCTGGCTCTTTCCCGCTGTCGGCATATTTGCGATTATCTATCAACTGCATCCTTCGTCTTCTGTTGGCGCGATCGCGTTGATTGTGTTGACGTTTGTGATCGCCCCCTCCACCGTGCGTTGGAGCGATATTTTGCTGAGTATCGGTATCATTATCGTGCTTTTCCTGCCATATATCATCTGGGAGCTGCTTGCTCATTTTGTCGATATCAAGGGCATCATCGCTTTTTCCCACCAGCCCTCGATGATAGATACGTCTGCGCTATCCGATTATCAGCAATTGTTTGCTCCATTCAATCAATTTCATCCCAGGATAATGGCGTTGCTTGACACTCTCACCTTGCTGCTGCTACTGGCTGGCTTTGCGACCGCGCTGTGGCTGCTCTTTTTCCCACGTCGTGTCAGTGTGGAGATTTATGATCAGGTGAAAGAGACACGCAATGATCCACTGCGCTGGTGGCGTACGTTGTACCTTTCACCCGAACGCATTGCTCTATTACTCCTGTTAGCCTGGCAGATTATTCCGTTCGTGACGCTTATTCGTCACTCTGTGCCCTTGCATATGCAATATTTTCTTCAATTTTTGCCCGGCCCCTTTATCCTGATCGCGCTTTTCTCCAATCAGTTGCTGGACCTGGCGCGCCGCTTGCGACCTACACTCTGGCTGCTGGCACGCGTCGCGCTGGTGATACTGGTAGCCCTGCTCGTGATCGGACAGTTTGCGAGCGCGACCGCATATTTGCTGAAAATGACTGGCGGCAATTATAACGACCGTACGGTGCAAAATATCTCGTACACTAATGATCTCAGCTCGCTCTTGCATGCTTTCCAGGAAACCGACAGACTGGCGCAGACACGCCATCTGAACCATGTCTATATAACCATGGATGCGAATACTCAGGCAACAATGGCCTATCTCGCGGAACAAATGCGTACACCCACGACCGTGGTGGGGAATGGTGGTTGCATTATTTTGCCAGCGGCCAGCGCTGGCCCTGCCGCTTATCTGGTTGGACCTTATGCTGACCTGGATAACGCGCTCGTGCGCCAGTTCGCGCATGTGACATTGGTGGATCAACCCAAACGCCTGGGTGGCAGTCCTTTCCGGTTGTATATCGTTACTCCAAAGCCAGGGAAGACTACCGCACCTGCTGCGAATGCTTCAAGCACACTCCAACTGCTCGATACAACAATGCAGACTGTACAGATCAGTGGTGATACTCAGGCGAATATAGCGACGCGCTGGACAATTATGCGCAACGAGCCTGTGCAGCCGCGCACTTTCTACAACTATGCTTTCCACGCGTCAGCCCCTGGTGCGAGCAAAAGTTTGGGTGGATCATGCCAGGCAACCTCGTTGCGTGCGGGCGACCAATTGATTGCAACATTCGCGCTCAAGAGCGGTGCGACATCGCCTTCCGCTCTCATAGTGCAAACAACCACATCGACTACAATTCCCGATGTCTATCACTTTGGTCCGCTCAAGTTGACTTCCGCGAATAGCAGGACGGTCGATGCGCAGTTGCTCAATCCTGTTTCTATACATTGAGCAGCATTGCAAGAGGAAGAAATGGTAGTGGGAAGAGGGTGAGAAGGTTGAGCACTTATTATCGTTTACCTTACACGTCGTCATCGTCGCTCGCGTTTTCATCGGCCAGCTCTTCCCAGAGCGTGCGTACGACGTGTTTCACGACTTCGTAGCTGAAGCCGCGACGTTGCAAGAAGGGTCCAAGCTTGTTGCGAAATGTATTGAAATCGAGTGCGGGAGCTTTCAAGAGTGTAATTGCCCGTTTGCGCCCTGCCTGCATTGCCAATTCTTCATCATGCTCGTCGTTCACTACCTCGTCGACCACATCGCGCTTCACGCCCTTCATACGTAGCTCTTGTTTGATGGCCTGCGCGCCTTTGGGACGGAAACGCTCGCGTGACTCGATCCAGAAGGATGCGAACGCTTCGTCATTGACGAGGTTAAGCTCTGCCAGGCGTTCCAATACGTCCTCAATCAGTTCCGCTGGTGTCTCCTTTTTACGCAGGTAGCGCCGGATCTCCTCGCGGCTACGCGGGCGAAACGAAAGGTAGTTCATCGCACCATCGATCGCTTTCTGCCGCGTCTCCTCCATCTTGAGTGCCTGCTGCAACTCGGGCGTCAATTCCTGCCGCACCTTGAGTCCCAATTTGAGCACGATAAGGGCATAGACGCCCATATAGAAACGCCCATCGACGAAAATATTGATGCGGTTTGGGTCGGTTACCTGTGGTTGCAAAGCGGTAATTTGCATGTTTACTCTTTTGTCTGTTATTCCAGCGTAAAGAAAGCCAGGCCGCTGAGTATCAGCAGCAGGAGGGCCGCAAT
>CAZZWK010000138.1:2665-5855 GCA_964657925.1 uncultured Dictyobacter sp. | reverse complement strand
GTGCTTGGATTACTGATTGCGGGAGCAATCGCGGCCTGGGTTCCCGACTCATTCTGGCGTGTGTTTTTCTTCGCCAATAATCCTACGCTTGCCAAAATCGAGGGGCCGCTGGTAGGACCACTGGTCGCCATGGTCAGCTTTGTGTGTTCGGTGGGCAATGTCCCTCTGGCGGCAGTATTATGGCGTGGCGGAATCAGTTTCGGTGGCGTGGTCAGCTTCATCTTTGCCGACCTCATCATCCTGCCCATTCTGGACATTTATCGCAAATACTACGGATGGAAGGTCATGAGCTTTATTCTGATCACGTTCTATA
Source organism: uncultured Dictyobacter sp. (assembly GCA_964657925.1). Classification (GTDB taxonomy): domain Bacteria; phylum Chloroflexota; class Ktedonobacteria; order Ktedonobacterales; family Ktedonobacteraceae; genus Dictyobacter. Next base: position 5,542 of record CAZZWK010000138.1, on the reverse strand, counting down.
TCACCATGGCGGCGGCTGGTTACATCGTCGAGTTTCTGTTCGAGGCTCTCGGCATCATTCCACAGAACCGCAATATCGTTGCGATAACAGAGGGCATTCAATGGAATTACACCACAATTCTCAACATCCTATTCCTTGCCCTGGCAACGATGCTGGTCATTCGATTTTTCCGTACAGGTGGTGCAGCAATGCTGCGAATGATGGGAACACCCGAACAGAGTATGCATCATGACCCGAAGCCGCGCTAAAAATCTGGCACCTTGAGGGTGGCGCGGACGGCTACGCCACCGACGGCATCGGACCCGACCTCGTCGAGGCTACTCGCTCCGCCTTGCGCAACATGATCGATCACCTGCAACACACCTACGGCCTCTCGCGCGCGGATGCTTATATGCTCTGTAGCGTCGCCGTCGATCTCAAACTCTGCGAAGTGGTCGATATGCCCAACTGGCTTGTCGGCGCCTTCCTGCCACTGAGCATCTTCACAAATTGACGCAGCCTGGCTATCAAGTTCAATGGGACAGGCATTGCCATTTTTCTCTTATGCGAAGAGAAGGTATACTTATCCCGGCAGGTAAACTTGATAGTCGAAAGGAATTTTTTATGAGCGAACCAGTCACAACTATTGACCAACGCTTCGGTGACCCTGGTGCTGTTGCCACAGAGTGGTACGAGACGCGTCATACACTCGCAACAGCCGAGCTGTTCTGGCTCACGACAGTCAAAACGAACGGTCACCCCCACATTACACCCCTGGTTGCGGTATGGTTTGACGAGGCCATCCACTTTTGCGCTGGCGCGACCGAACAGAAAACGCTGAACCTGCGCGCAAACCCACACGTGATCCTGTCCACCGGCTGCAACCACTGGGATAAGGGGCTCGATATTATGATCGAAGGCGACGCTACCCAGGTTACCGACGACGAAAATCTCGCCCGCCTCGCGGAGGCCTGGACCTCGAAATGGGATGGACGCTGGCACTATCAGGTGCGTGATGGCAGCTTTTACCACCCTGATGACAGCGAAGCTATCCCTGTTTTCGCGGTAAAACCAACCAGAATCTTTGCATTCGCCAAAGGCACCTTCAGCCAGACACGTCACCAATTCTAACCAACCTGCAAGTCTAATGACACCTGGGTAGCGGTGCGGAACTTCAGCTGACAATCCCTTCCCACCGCTCCCAGTCGACCTTGCGCACTGCATACTCAACGTCATCGCCACCCCAACTCAGCCGTTAGTAGCAAGCTAGCTGAGTATGAATTCAACTTGCTTGCTACTACTAGACTTAAACTCTTCTGGTAACAGCAGCAACTTCCTGTCGGGTCAGGATGCGAGCTCCATAGGACCAACTGCCATCAGGGACATCCTGGAAAATGCACCAGATGCGCAGGAAGGTGCTATCGTCAGGCTTTTTTCCTTCTACGGCGAGGAGGGCGCGCGTTAGCTCATCGGCCAGTCCTTGTTTGCCATCAACGATAAAGGCACCCTCGGGTGCTTTTACCGTGACGAGATAGCGTGGCTGGATATCCGAAGTCTGCAACCGGGCTCCTACAGTAAATGATTCCAGGGGCTGCTCGTGCAAGACGACCCAGGTATTGCTGATAACCACCTTGTTGTCAGGCTGGCCTTCCCATTTGGCAATAAGCGGAGTCAGATGTTCTGTTAAGTCACGACACTGCTCCTGGTTCAAAGCATGAGCTGGATAGGTAATCTCGATAATGGGCATAACTTTCTTCTCCTTCGGTCGATAAATCTTCCCTCTACGAATGTTTGTATTGAAGCTTGCTTTATGCAAGCTCGTAAAAAGAGACTACCTGAGAACTGGATTGTGACCGGGAAAAGGGGCGGATACAAAATTTAGTTTAAACGAGAGCCCAATGTAAGCAGATGAAATTGTTTAGATGTCAGCAGGTGCCTCATTTCAGCGATAAAGGTTTCAGGCGCGGCATAATTGGGATGATTGCGGAAGATAGCTGCTATGCGATCGAGAGCGGCAAGTTCACGGCTGGCGTCGCTGGGAGAGATGGGAGCCTGGGGCAATGTGGGATGCGTGACGAAAGTAAGCGGCTCGCCCACCTTGAGCTTTCCAATCTTGAGTACCGCTCGCGACTGCCGCGCACACCTACAGGTATTGGTCGGATTCGCAAGACCACAGATGCCTTCCATAAATCCGCGCAATGCTCTGCGGGCTCGTGCAAGACGCTGACGAAACGCCTCAGGCGTAATCTCCAGAATGGCCGCTCCCTCCTGACTGCTCACCTCAAATACCTCACCCAGAATGTATGCTACCCGCTGCTCCTGGTCCAAACAGAGCAGCATACCCTGTGTACACTCCAATTCCATCTCGCGCACGAGCAACGGCTGGTCCGCGCTGGTTTCACCCTCGTCTCCAATCGTGATAGCCAGACCTGCTTCGATTTGCTGTGCCAGTGCCTCAAAACTATGCGTGGACTGCTCCATACGTTGTTTGCGCATGGTCAGTAAATGGTTTACCGCGACACGATACGCCCACGTCGTAAATGCGCTATTGCCACGGAAAGACGTAAGATGAGTCACGATCTTAAGCAAAATCTCTTGCATCGCATCTTGCGCATCTTGCGGATGTCCAAGCATACGTAACGCGATAGCATAGATACGCTGCTGCACCGCGCCAATTAGCGCCTCTAATGCCTCAAGATCCCCCTCCTGGGCTTTCTCTACGTACTGTTCAAGCGAATTCTGCACTAGTCTACTCCTGTCTATAGATGAAATCTGTCTCTTAAAAAAGAGTCTATCTACAGTGAGACATCATTATAGAGAAAATGTGACAGCATAAAGGGCTGATGCATGGCTCTTCAAATCATACAACTCGCTTATTGGTGCATCCAGCAAGTCTTC
>CAZZWK010000138.1:0-2655 GCA_964657925.1 uncultured Dictyobacter sp. | reverse complement strand
AGTTTCGGCGCGCGCCCGCAAGGGGACGCGCCTACGCGGGGGTACCTCCTTAACTTGATGTCTGCCATATCCTGGCGGTCTTGTCATAATCCGCAGTCACAAGGCGGGTGTCATCGGGCGACCAGCTCAAACTGTAGACGACACCTGTCTGGATGGTTTCGGTTACACTGCCCTTTTGCGCGTCTAACAATATGACAGCGCCCGCGCCATAGAGGGCGATCACTTTGCCGTTGTGCGACCAGGCGGCCTCTCCGATCGGTCCCCCTGCGGTCAATGTGTATGTGTACAGTGTCTGTCCAGAAAGCACATTCCATGTTTTCGCGGTCTCATCGTCGCAGCCGGTAGAAACGATACGTGTACTATCAGGCGACCAGCTCACCGACATTACGGTATCGCTGTGCCCTGTATACACCAGCAGCGTCTTGCCACTGCCTGGCTCCCACAGCCGCACCGTCGTATCCTGCGAGCCGGACGCCACATACTTGCCATCTGGCGACCAGGCCACTGAATACACGGTATCCGTGTGTCCTGAATAGGTCAACACGCTCTGCCAGCTTGTCGTATCATAGATAACGACGCTGCCATCGCTCCAACCCGCCGCCAGAAACTTCTCGTCCGGCGACCATGCTACGACAGCCAGCGCGGCGCTACTATTCGTGATCACCGTTTGCCGCTGGTGACTGGTCATATCCAGCAGTTGGATGGTGCTATCCACAAAACCGACCGCTACGCGCTGGCGATTGAGCGGTGCCCATGCCAGCGACCATGGATAATCATCGGAGCGTGCCGGTTGTACGAGGCTCCTCGTTGAATCCTTCTTCTCACCACCATCCGCCGTCCATATCTGTAGCGTATTATCCATTGATCCTGACGCGATATACTTGCCATCAGGCGACCAGCGTACACGCCAAACAATGCCAGTGTGTCCCCCGTACGTCAAAACAGTGCTTCCGCGCACTGGACTTTGCCCTTGCGTGACTGTGTTTTTCATACGATCCAGCGGACTCTCGCCGCCTGCCGTCGCACCCAGACCAGTATGCAACCGCTCGATCAACGACCAGCCGACGACGCCACCTATTCCCAACAACACCAGTCCCGACGCCCCAGCGGCCAGCAGTGCCCGCCTCGATATGCCACCTCTCCCTTGCGGCGGCTGCGCCGATGGTAGCACTGACTGTCCCGGTGCTCCGTACGCTTGCAGCGGGTGACCTGGTGGTAACATCGGCTGCCCTGGCGTTGCATATGCCTGCTGCGCGCCCCATGCACCTTGCCCAGGAGCCATCTGGGGTGTGTACAGCGGTGTCGATAGAACCCCATTACCACCCTGACTTCCCGCACTTCTACGCTCACTATCCTTTAGGCTATAGGGAAATTGGGAGGATGCGGGCAAAAGCATGGGATTGGTATAGTGAAAAGATGTTTGTGCTGCTTGCTGTGATGCCCCATTCATAGGCTGAGCTGGCACGACAAATGTGGGCATAAACTGGCGCTGCATCCCCTGCTGGGCCGCTCTTTCGAACGCGTGCGCGAACATGCCGACCGAAGGAAAACGCTGCTGAGGATCTTTGTGCAGCGCGGTCATAACCACATATTCGATCTCGACGGGTATATCCGGCACAACTGTTCGCAACGGTGGGGGCGCGACGGTACTATGCTTGATCGCGATCTCCGTGTACGATCCCTGAAATGGACGCATCCCGCTCAACCACTCGTAGGCGATGATGCCCAGCGAATACTGGTCGCTGGCGGGCAATGGGTGGGCCTGAATCTGCTCCGGTGCCATATAGGCGATGGTGCCAGCGATATTCTGTGTGCTCTGCACATATGAACTCTGCGTGACCAGCGCGATGCCAAAATCGCTCAGCAAAATCTCCTGCGCGCGTCCCACCAGCATATTCTCCGGCTTGACATCGCGGTGGATGATGCGCTGCTCGTGCGCGTACTGCAACGCGCTACCCACCTGCTTCACGTAGGTAACGACGTCCGCGATGGGCACGCGTGTGCCCCTGGCGTGGCGTCTGCGCAAGGTGCCATTGGGCGCGTGATCCATCACCAGATAGGGCACACCTTCCTCGACGCCGAAATCGAATACGCGAATAATGTTTGCATGCTGCAAGCGCGCCACCACCTGCGCCTCGCGCCGAAACAACTGCACATCATCGTCGGCCAGTCGTGTATGCAACACCTTCACCGCGGCCAACGTATTCAGATGAATATGGTCGCCCAGGTACACATCCGCGAACCCGCCCTGTCCGAGCAAGTTCAGCAAGCGATAATGCCCTAACTGCTGACCGGGAACAAATTTTTGCATCGCCATAGACCTTGTACTCTCCACGCAATCGAAAATCCGCTTCACCACCACGCCACTCTTCGAGTGTACGTCATGCGCACTGGATCACACCAGCGATGCAGGACGTTTGGCTCCTACGCGGGGCCACGGACACGATTATTGGTGCATCCAGTAAATAGGCGGGAGTACAGGAAGCCAAGCATCGGCGCGCGACCGCAAGGGATCGCGCCTACGCGGGGTTACCCAATAATTTGGTGGATGCACCAATAATGCACATTAACAAATTCAGACCGACATCTCACAACGCCAGCGCGGACGCGATTATGCACATTCACAAATTATTGCCGATATCCCCTGCCGCCAGC
>CAZZWK010000137.1:0-5914 GCA_964657925.1 uncultured Dictyobacter sp. | reverse complement strand
GGTTTCCTCAAGCGCCTCTTCGTGCTTTTTCTTTTTTCTCGACTATTAGGGGGCAATACGTCCTTGACAACTAACGTTAGTTACGTTATTATTAGGGAGGCATTCTGAATGATGTCCATCATCTCAGGTGGCTCTCAAAAAAAGAGGAAGAAACCATGGATATTACTGACATGGCTGCTCGATACTTAGAACCTACGCAAGATTCAGGCAAAGCGCTTCTGCAGCGGCACATCGTAGGGCCTGTTGTTATGGTAAACCTCTTGCGTTTCCGAGCGATTGCAGACTATTCAGCTACACCACACCTGGCACCAGCCGAACCAATGAGTGGCGAGGCCGCATCCAAGCTCTACATCGAGTACACGTTGCCGCATCTAGAAAAGAGCCGGGGCAGTCTCGTATTCCTCAGCAACGGTGGGAACTTCCTTATCGGACCTTCTCACGAGAGGCGGAACCTCGCGATGCTGGTGAGTCAGTCCAGCGTTGCTGACTTTCTGGCGTTTGCCTCGAATCAGGAATATCTGACAGAAATTGGACACCGAACCGCTGCGCTTGAAAACTCAAGGATACTTCCACTTATCGAGGGGACGGTCACTGAACTGTTTTGAAAGCTGGCTACCAACTTACAGAATACAGAACGGCTGACACACATGGCCGGGTTGGCTCATATTGAGGCTGGGAATCTAGCCCGAAAAAGATACATAGGTCAGATGAACAGAAGAAAAGAAATCATCAACCAATACAAAGAACGCAAGCTTCATGGTGGTGTCTACACGATAACCAATACCCTGAGCGGGAAGTACCTCATAGGGTACGCTGCAAACCTGGAGAGCGTCCAAAATCGCTTTCAATTCGCGATGACAACAGGCTCTGCTTTCCATCCCAAACTCAAAAAGGATTGGAAGGAGTTGGGTGCTCAAGCGTTTACGCTTGAAGTCCTTGAGGAACTCGAACAAAAGACCGACCAGAGCCAGGATGAATTTCTGGATGAGCTGAAAACACTGGAACAATTGTGGCGTGTAAATCTCGATGCGTCAAAAGCATACTGATCTTGGCGCATCAGTAAGTCATGTAGAAAATTGCCCACGGCGACCCACGGATCTTCACTGTCATAGGCGATCTGCGCAAGGACCGTTGAGATGGGATGGATTGAATGCGGAATCGTACGATACTTCCGATCGATGGAATGCACCAGGTCGAACGCCACGAAATTCTCCATCAGCTGCTGTTGATCGGCGATCTTGCCCCACTTGCTGGTTTCTCCGCCGCGTCCATTCCCATCTGGAAAAGCTATGATCAATGGCAGGATCGCTCCATACCCGATCAGTGTATCAGCAGATTGCGTTGCGTTGCCACCCTTGACCCAGTCGTACTCGCTACTAGGAGAACCATGCAGCAGGTAGAGAGGGGAGAAGCTCAAGAAGGATATCTCCATAAGATGGCGGCAGGTAAATCAGGAACGAACGGCGTTGCCCGTGCAATGCCAGACTGATCATACTATCAGCGACCACGACACCACGGGTGGTAACAGGCGGTGGATTGTGCAATCCAACATCGGGCAAAAAAAATAACAGGGTGCCAATGCCGCTTCCCGTGCCGATGCTGTTGCTCAAGAGAAAGAGTCCCAGCAATGCGAAAAGAGTGAGCCATGAACAGAAGATGCCCCTTTCGCCACAAGATCGCGCCTTTGTCTGTTGCTTTGTCCTGCTGAAATGTGTGTGCCAGATCAGTTGCGCCAGTGCCCAGATGGGATCGAATACTATTTCCGCAAGCGCACGCCCTACGATGCTACCAAGGAAGGCAAACAGCAGACCACTGGCAAGCAGAACGACAATCGTATGCACTAGCATGCCTGTATTGAGCGTCTCAAGATGCCCATCGGATCATAGTGGGGCAGGCGTTCCTGCTGAATGAATGGCAGAATGGAGCTGAAGCTATAGACGATACCAGTTCCTGTCGTAGCCCCTAGACGTTGTTAGCTGATCAGCGTGCTGACCAGCACTGCGCTAGGAATCAAAAGGAGCGCGACTCGCAAGACGGTGGTCAGGGGATCGAGACCTATGGCAACTATGGGTGTGCTGAAGGTGGTCAGGATAGGCGCGAAAAAAAAGAGCCTGCCTATCACTAGTGCGAGACCCAGACCGATCAAGATATGCCAGAGCGGGCCATAGTGCTGCACGCGCGATGCTCGTTGCGGCTCGACTACTCTTTGTGTACTCACAAAATTGTTTCCCCTTATACCATCACTGTTTGGATGTCCACGTAGGGCCCCGGACCATGATACCCCGATATTCTCTTTAAATCTTCATCAATGATATGTACATATGTGTGAAAGAAAAGGCTTATAATCTATCCTTTAATTCCAAATGCGCCAGGGTAAATGCGTTCAATACATTTACCCCAGCGTATCTCGATTTTTGCAGGTCTAAGCCGCTAGATCTCCCGCAAGATCAGACAAAACTACTGAGAATAATATGCATCGTGCTCTTAGCAGTTGCCCAGAGCATGCCAGGTCTGCGGACCAACGATGCCATCTACCCCCAACCCCTTTTTCTTCTGGAAATCCTTGACAGCGTTGGTTGTTAAAGCCCCGAACTGCCCATCCTTCGCCAGAGGCGGATGGAAATTGTAAGGTGAGTTGGAAAAGACCTTTTTAGAATAGGCTGAGTTCAGTTCATTCTGCAAGGTGACGACAGTCGATCCGCTGCTGCCGTTCTGAATTGTGCTCGGGCACGTCTTCGGCGGTGTGTAGTGTCCAATATGCACGATCGTGAGGCTGTACCCCTCGGTATAGTAGATGTGATAGCGCGCATTGTTATGAGCATCAACTAATGGGTCGCTTCCCGTCTGCACGAGCACGCCGGTATGTCCCTGCCCTTCGAAGTAAATGGTCACATCGCCAGGCGCTGCCTCAGAGGGACGATTGCCAATATCCTTTCCGACACCGTTCTGGATCAGGTACTGATAGAGGCCAGGAGTACCATTAGTATAGGCACCGTTAGCCCAGCCAACCCACAACAAATCGTAAGTCCTGCCGTTTCTAGCATGGTAATTGCCATAAGCAGACTGGGCAGAATGGGAGGTCAAGCCGGGTATCAATCCCTCCGCGGCCAGCGAGCGCGAGACGAATTCCGCACACTGATAATCTGGTTGGGCAGAACCCGCTGCGACCCTGTGAGTGCAGGCAGCAGTCGAGCAGTTCCAGTTGGCGTCGGCGAATGCGACCGCAGCATTTTTCGCGTTTGGCGTTGCGCTTGCCGCATGTGCTCCTTGCTTGGAGGAGATGGCGAAGAATATGGTACCGATCAAGACAGCGCCAACGAGAATTCCGCTGATCAGAGGGGAAAACGCGCGTTTCCCTTCAGGTTTGTTTGAAGTTGATTGTGTTTGCATCATATGTGTATTCCTTTACTTACAGACAATAAAGCGAACGTGGGTATCGCTTCTACAATAACTATTTTGTTCATCATTCATACATCTACTCCTACCAAATGGTGTTGCGTTATTGTAAAAAACCTCCTCTCTAAACGATCAACGCATAAATTGCGTATGGTTTTTATTGAAACGCGTCGATCTGTCCGATGCTCAAAGTGTAGGGGAAAAATATGTTTTTTCCCAGTGCAACTGCTACACATCTACCCATCAACTTTTGGTGGGTACTATACATGTTGAGTAGTTGCGTGGTCGTACGTTTAATTATTGGAAGATTGAAAGGGGAAGTAGCATCTATCACAAGATGGAACAGTTCTTAGCCTGCTCTTAGCCCTTCCAGAGGCGGCTTATGTAGCGGAAATTCACAGATCAGGACGATGGTGATCGTTTCAGGAATAAGGAAGCCGATCGATGACGAAGAAAAGCCAGGAGAAAAAACCCAATCATTTACTTCGACAGGCGCGTGAACAGCGCGGATGGTCGCAGGAAAAAATAGCTCAGGAGCTCGATGTCAGCCCGCAAACCGTGAGCCGATGGGAGTGCGGCACCGCATTTCCCTATCCCCACTATCGCGAGCAACTCTGTCTCCTCTTCGATAAGAACGTCGAAGCGTTGGGCCTTATCCAGGAAAAAACTGATAATGGTGATCATCCCATCGCAAAGCCTGCCGTAGAGCCATTTGAGGGCGTCGCGAACCCGTTAGATGTAGATGGCAACGTCGATGATGGTAAACACACCGATGATAGTAACCAGCAAACGCTCCAGCATCTTGTAACCAGTGAACCTCCTGCTCCGCCCGCACGCACTGTTGCTCTGCCTGCGCAGAATCGCAAGCGCATACTCAGTCGTCTGCGTCACGCCTATAATGAGTTGCTGGCGCACTCGCTGCAGGAAACGGTCTGGATCGAACTGGGTCTTGCTGGTGTGTCTGATGCCGTACAAAATGCCACAAACCGGCTGGTGCGTCTGTCTCAGCAAGATGACCAGCCACTCTCTCCCGGCACAACCATCATGGATGTCTATGAGGGGTCGGAGCACGAGTTGCTGATCCTGGGAGAGCCGGGCGCTGGCAAATCTACAATGCTACTGCACCTTGCTCAAAAATTGGTGCAGCGAGCAGAGCGGGAAGAAACACATCCTCTGCCGATCATTTTGCGTCTCTCATCCTGGATGGCACAACAATCAGACCTGGAAGACTGGATCATCGACCAACTGGCCCTGACCTACGATATCTCACGGAAGCTGAGCGCGCAATGGGTACGCAACGACTATATCCTCCCGTTGCTCGATGGCCTAGATGAGGTGGAGGCCGCATCCCGCTCGGCCTGCATCAACGCGCTGAACGCCTATCATTATGAACACTTGCTCGTTCCGCTCGTCATCTGTTCTCGACGAATGGAGTATGAAAATGCAGCCAGGCATGAGAAACTGGCTCTCCAGCGTGCCGTGTTCATCCAACCGCTAACTTTTGAACAGGTTTGCGCGTCGCTCGATCAGGCCGGTCAACCCCTGCATATCTTACGGCAAGCCCTCCGGACGAACCAGGCGCTACAGGAACTGACTACCACACCGCTGATGCTGAGTATTTTGATGCTGACATACTCACGAACTCCACTGCCTGTGCTTTCCCAAGAAACGTCTATGCTGCAAAGGCAGGTGTGGAACGACTATGTGGAGCGCATGATAGAGCAGAAAGGAGATGTAGGGCTTTATCCACTGCAACAAACCTACTCGTGGCTGCGCTGGCTGGCAAGGAACCTGCAAAAACATTACCAGACCGTCTTTTACCTGGAACGCATGGAACTCGACTGGTTGCCAGAGGGCCTGCGCCAGCCTGCTGTCTGGCTAAGCATACGTTTACCTATTATCCTCATTGGAATAGTATCCAGTTGTATCGTTGGCTTATTGTTGCAAACGGTTTTTGATCTTACGACAGGCATCCAGGCCGCGCTTCTTGGAGGCTTACTTGCGAGTTGCTTGAGCGAATCGATCACCGTCGGCGCAGAGGTTGACACGCCGAACACAACTCACAAGCGGCAACGTCGATACAATTTGGGAAAAATAGTGATTGCTGCTGGTACAGGACTTGCTTTGGGCTTGAGTTTCGGCTTCGAGTTGGGACCAGGGTACGGATTGGCTGATTGGTTGCGCGATGGTCTGTTCTACGGAGGTATCATCGGGATCTTTTGTTGCTTGCTCCTGCTTCTACTTCCACTTGTGGGTGCGAAGCGCCAGCGGAAACATGCTTCGCGACCATCAGAGCATCCAAATCAGTCGTTCCCGCTGCTTCATCTACAGCGTACACTACTCGGTGCGACCGGGCTTGGACTCGGCTATGGGCTGAGTACCGGCCTCAGTTACGGACTGCGTGATGGGCCGAGTGCCGGACTCAATATTATGCTGAGCTATGCCTGTGCTCTTTTTATCATCAGTTTGACCGTTGAGAAAAACAGGAGAGACCTTAGCTTGACCGAGCGGCTGCGCT
>CAZZWK010000136.1:0-6509 GCA_964657925.1 uncultured Dictyobacter sp. | reverse complement strand
CGGTGGATCACGGTTTCTTCATCATCTTCGACCTGGCGATGGGCGGAGGATTCCCCAATGCATTTGGTGGAGGGCCGACCGCGTCCACCCAATCGGGAGACTCGATGCTGGTGGATAACGTGCAGGTCTCCGTCTCCGCTGGTTCTGGTAGCGGGGTCACACCTACGCCAACAACTGCGCCTACCGCAGCGCCCATACCGACGACCGCACCAACCGCGACGCCTCCTCCAGCTGGTGGTAGTGGTTTCACTGAGAGCGCGAGCAGCATCGGCACGAATCAAGCTCTATTCGCCTTCCAGCCCAGTGGTTGGACCGCGGGCTATGTGATCGCGCATTACACCGTCGCGGGCCAGGTTCAGCAAAACGTGAACATGACCTACAACAGTAGCACCTCACGTTGGGAATATACCGCGAGTGGCATCGGTTCAGGAAAAGTCGTTAGCTACTCATTCACCTATCAGAAAAATGGTCTTCAATACGATACGGGAACGTATTCGTGGACGCATCCATAAATTTCTCATCCATAGATGGCATAGGCAGAGTACATGCGCTCTCCCTATAGTCCCTGCCGGAACAGCTGGAGCGGTCGCACTGCGATCGCTCCAGACCATCATCATCCACAAAAGCACAACAAGAACCTTCTCATTTTCTTTTCATTTTTCCTCCATAAAATGGCTACGTATCTTCCAGAACATTTCTATATGACATAGAATAGAACCACAAAATGTCTTATTACATTGGAGCAAAGAACAATGAGTCAGCATCCTCCACACTATCAGCCAGATATGCCCTCGATCGCACCTACCGTCACACCATCAGGTTTAACGCAAACTATACAACACACAAAACAATTGATGAAAAAAGTTCCTGAAATTACCATCTTTTTCTGGATCATCAAGCTATTAACCACCGCTATGGGCGAAACAACCTCCGATTTTCTTGTACGCCAGCTCAATCCAATTATCGCAGTCGCCCTCGGCGGCCTTGGGCTGCTTGTCGCCCTCGTCCTGCAACTCTCAATCCGTCGCTACATCGCAGCAGTCTACTGGTTCACCGTCGTGATGGTCGCCATATTCGGCACCATGGCCGCCGACGTGCTCCACATCGGATTCGGCATTCCCTATATCGTCTCTAGCTCGTTTTTCGCGCTCGCCCTCGCCATCATCTTTGTCAGCTGGTATGCCAGCGAGAGAACGCTCTCCATCCACAGCATCTACACCCGTCGTCGCGAACTGTTCTACTGGGCCACAGTCATCGCTACCTTCGCGCTCGGCACAGCCCTCGGCGATATGACCGCGACCACCTTCGGACTTGGCTATTTCTCCTCTGGCATGCTTTTTACCATCCTGTTCGCCATTCCAGCGCTCGCATACTGGCTCTTTGGCCTCAACGAGATTCTCGCCTTCTGGTTCGCCTATATCATGACGCGCCCACTCGGCGCCTCGTTTGCCGATTGGATGGGCAAACCACAAAATCAGGGCGGCTTCGGATTGGGCACGGGAAAAGTTAGCCTGGTTTTAGCCATTATCATTGTCGTCCTGGTCGGCTATCTTACCATTACGCACAAAGACGACAGTTCAGGCAACGCAAAGCCAACAAAACAACGGGTTATCCGATAATATCGCCTACTACGGTGGCAGGGCTACACGATGAAGCTCACTCCACTTGAACACATTCGCGCACGGTCGTGAGAAAAGCCTGTAACAGCGGAGAAGTATCGTCCTTGCGCCACACCACGCTGAACTCCGCCTGTGGCGTCGGTTCTATCAGGTCAAGATACACAACATCCTGGCTTGCCAACCCCTGAGTGCTCGCTGTAACTAGCCCCACACCCAGTCCCGCCGCAACCAGGCTGATCACGATTTGCAGTTGATTGACTTCTTGCGTGATATGTGGTCGAAAGCCCACTCGCTCAAACAAACGTGTCATATAATCATAGGTCGTTGGATCGTACTGCCGCGCGAACCATATCCACGGCTCCTGAGCCAAAGCGGCAAATGGCAGCGGCGATTGGCCCGCTAAAGGATGATCCTTTGGCACAACAGCCACGACTGGCTCACGCAAAATACATTCGTACGCTAAACCCGTCTCTTCCAATGCTGGAAAAGCCAGCAAGGCATGGGTCGCGAAACTGATGTCAAGCGCGTCGCTACCCAACTGCTTCATCTGCTCGATGGTCACCAGATCGCGTAGCACAACATCGACATCCGCATACAGGGCCAGATAGCGCCGTAAAATGATACGGAACAACGGACAATGCACAAAACTGGTGTAGCCAATTGTCAACTGCCCAAGTCCCCCTTTACTTGCTCGTTGCACACGCCCTCGCGCACGGTCGACCTGCGCGAGCAGTTGATAGCTATCCTCCAAAAATACCTGTCCCGCCACTGTCAACTGTACCTGCCGGTGCGTTCGATCGAACAAAAGCACCCCGAGCTCCTCTTCCAGATCACGAATCTGCTGGCTGAGCGGAGGTTGCGCAATAAGCAAACGTTCCGCCGCTCGACGAAAATTGAGCTCCTCCGCCACCGCTACAAAATAGCGTAAATGGCGTATCTCCATCCTTTGATACCTTTCATATATTGGAACAAGACATAATATATATTGGACATATCAGTAGCGATATCTTATCATACCAGAGGGGATAGCTGACGACAATGAGAGAAGAGACAAGATACATTTTCAGTATCCCCACTCGTAGCATTCTATGCGTAGAGGAAAGCATAGAGAATGTGTTCATTTTTCCGCCATCTCTATAAATGTATACCACTGCAACTCTGAAAGGAGATTTTTGTGAGTACAAACACCATTACCACAAAAGATGGAACGACAATTTTTTACAAGGACTGGGGCACCGGGCAACCTGTTGTTTTTAGCCATGGCTGGCCTCTCAATGCCGATACCTGGGATGATCAGTTGCTCTTTATCGCCTCGCAGGGCTATCGCGCTATCGCCCATGACCGTCGCGGCCACGGACGCTCCAGCCAGAGCTGGGACGGCAATAACATGGATACCTACGCCGACGACCTTGCGGCCCTGATTGAAGCGCTTGATCTGCACGACGTGGTTTTGGTCGGCCACTCTACTGGCGGTGGCGAAGTCGCCCGCTACATCGGTCGCCACGGCACTTCGCGCGTCGCCAAAGCTGTTCTGGTGGGCGCCGTCCCTCCATTGATGCTCAAGACAGAGGCCAATCCCAATGGCACACCTATTGAGGCGTTCGACCAGATCCGCGCTGGCGTAGCTGGTGACCGCTCACAATTCTACAAGGACCTCAGTGCCCCCTTCTACGGCGCCAATCGGCCCGGCTCTAAAGTATCACAAGGCGTACAGGACATGTTCTGGCTGTGGGGCATGCAGGTCGGCCTCAAAGGTGCCTACGACTGCGTCAAAGCGTTCTCCGAAACCGATGAAACCGAAGACCTCAAAAAGATCGATGTGCCAACGCTTATCGTCCACGGAGACGATGACCAGATTGTGCCCATCGCCGATTCCGCCGAACTCTCAGCTAAGCTCGTCAAGAATGCAACATTGAAGGTCTACCAGGGCGCTCCCCACGGACTACCCACCACCCACAAAGATCAATTCAACGCCGATCTTTTGGCCTTCATCAAATCCTAGCAACGACATCATCTTCTTATGCTGGTTCTTACCACCTTATCCTTGTTCATAGCAGCAAACGACGACGCGAACATCCTTGCAAGTTTCCACAAACTATCTATCATGGCTCTTGCAGGGACGCTCACGTCGTCTCTACTCCTGGCTTCACAGACCTTCCTCGCTCCAAAAGCCTGTCGAGACACACTCACACATCAACGACATCTTCAGCCCTACCTCAATATGCGCTATGACCATAGGATCGCACCAGGAACAGGTTCTACATTAAGCTCTATTAAATCTTATAATGAAGATGCAAACATGAAACAGAACAGAACAGAACGGGAGAACTTTATGTCGGTCGAAACGTTGCGTCTCATCAAAGTAACAGCCACCCTTGAGCCAGCTTTTAGAACACAACTTATGAAAAGTCCACTGCATTTTTTGCAAGCTTATGACCTTACTGATGATGAGAAACAGGACATTATCCTACCTCACTTTGGCTGGCTGGTCCAAAATCAACTCGCTGCACTATCCTATCCAGAATCAGACGATGCTTTTATCCTACTGCATAAGATAGGTATTAAAGTCCTTCTCAACCTTGCTGAAGCTCCACTTCCCGTAGATGCTCCGACGTCAGTCGGCCTTCTCACCGTACACATACCCATCATCGGCTTTACCACCCCCACACTTGATCAAGTACAACAGGGAATCGCTATCCTTATCTCTTGCTTGCACAAACGTATGCCCGTAGCCGTCCATTGCGTTGCTGGGCTTGGGCGCACAGGTACAATGCTGGCCTGTTACCTTGTCTGGCAAGGCATCCCTCCTGCCAGAGCTATTTCCACTATTCGTTCCTGGCGATCTGGTTCGATAGAAGTACCTGAGCAGGAAACTATCGTGCATGAGTACGCATATTTCATCAAAACACATCCATAACATACCAGACAAACCTGCTCATATGATACTCTTGAACGAGAGAAAAACGAGAGAGATCACCCATGTTCACCACACAACGACGCGATGCCGGACGGCATCACGTCTTGCAGATGGCACAAAACGATTCACGTGTCACAGGCAGCATGCGTGCATGGTAGAAAGTCTTACGCTCGCCCCTCATGACCATCTATGCTCCACTATAGCTATAGGCTGTGACCCATGCGATCTGCAAATTGCCCGCCGTCGCAGCATTTGGACACCCATCGAGACACGATTCGGTTTGGATAACCCAGTGCATCGGTGTGTTTGGCACACGATTGGTCGCTGTACCAATCGTTTTTCCATCCAGGATAAAAGTTACACTACCCGGTCTCCATTCGATGCTTGCGGTATGCCAGGACGTATAGGTCGCCGTTGTGTTGTACGCATCCTGATCGCTCCCCGATACCGCGTTCTGGTGATGCACAAATCCACCTATCGAACCCGCGAGATCCCCTTCAGGAAAGTCGATCTCTCCATCATGCGGCCATGCCCCGCTATCAGGCCACAGGAGCCAGGCAGTCTTGAAACCTCTAAGGGCATCGGAGCGAAAACGGATCGTGTATTTCCCATAGAGATGATTTCCTGGCAAGGTGGGAAGGATGGCGGCTGCCATGGGAGTTCCCCCTTCACTGTGCAGGTAGAGATTGAGCAATCCATTGCTCACACTCACGACTTTAGAGGGTTCATAGCGTGATGGTGCGCCTTGTTGACCGGCAGTGTCGCGAGTACCATCAGCGTAGACACGAAATTTGCTCCCATACACGTTTCCCGGAAAATCGCCCACTGGGACATCTGTATTAAAGTCTTCGCTGAAAATCTGATGCCATCCCGAAAGATCACCAACTGGCATTGCCTGCCCTGATGCATCCGTTCCACCACCGCTTGTCGGCGTGGAGATGGTAGTCGGTGTAGGAGCAACCACTGACGTGGGTGGGGTTGTTGGTACTGCTGGTGTAGGGGTAGCCGCTGGCGAGAGGGGGAGCATAGCAGGCCTGCTGCGCGTCGCGACCGAACGGGTCGCGCTCATCTGCTGTGGATCAGATGAATTGTTGCTATACAGTTGACTATACCCTTGACTGCTGAAGCCATCTTGCGTAACACCTGTAACGATTTGCGTCACCTCAATATATCCCTTGCTCGGGACAATCTCGCGGAACGCCAGCAGGATCTGATGATTCACGGGAGGAAGCAGATTTCCTTTCCCTGCTCCAATTCCGGGAAACATGACCGTAAGACTTCCCTTCGCACTAATCACATATACTCCCTGCTCGCTTCGCCCATGCCTGCGTCCTGTGAGATAGGTGGTTTCAACGCTATAGGTTCCCGGTAGGATTACGGTAGCCGGTTTTTCCTGTTCAGGGGAAGACGCGTACGTGCTTTGACGAGCAAACACAAGGCTTCCGATGATGAGGAAACCAATCAGAAAGCTAGCCAGCACACGAGGTTTTTTCATTTTTTCCTCTTTTTGTTCACTATCCGATCATTTATGGGAATGATGAGCCATCGCCCATGAGCCCAACATCTGTCTCTGTAGCGTAGTCTAGCCGGGCACACCTGAAATCTCTAGGTTGCGATAGCCCCAGATTAAAGAGGAGAAAAAAGAAGCTCTTGCGGTTTTATCCTCAAGAAATGTGTATGGGTGGGTGTAGACTGATCAGATTAAAACGTGCGGCTGTCGTGAGGGCATAAGTCATAGATTGCTGGCAATTATTCACCTGGAGCATTGTCCCACTCGTGTTATCGTTGGGTACGGGAGTAATTCTTTTCTATCTTATGAAAATACCAGGAGCCACGGATGTCTGTAGGCTGTAAACTACCAGACACCCATGGCTCCTTTATCAGAGGAAAAACGCCTTAACTGCTGAGTACTTCGACTCCATTGACCTGCGCGTTATCCTTGACGGTCACGAACTGGATCGTGATCGTGCCCG
>CAZZWK010000135.1:0-7813 GCA_964657925.1 uncultured Dictyobacter sp. | reverse complement strand
GGTCTTGAGGAGTGCGCCGAAAGAAAAGAGATCGCTACGGGTTATTGTCATTGTATCCATTCCTTCGTGAGCAAATTATTCATCATGATTCGCAATGTCCCACTAAATGGGACATTGACTATCTTACAATGTAAACATATCCATATGAAAGGAGCTTCTTTTCCCCTTTAGCGAAGCAGATCTCCACATCCAGACTGGAGCTCGATCCAAAATCCCTCATAGTATTTCTTATGTACTGTGATAAAACGGTACACCGGGTTTTATCACTAATAGAAGGAGCCATGATGCCTAAACGTACATTGACTGTTTCCCTGGGAATCTTCATGTTGCTTGCTGCCTTTTTGTTCGCGTTTAGCCCCCTCCACGCGGGAAAGGTGGAAGCCGCTAATGCCACGGTTGCTTTTGCCGAGAATAACTGGGCCTGCACTACTGCTGCCTGCACGTCAAAAGTGGGGCAGGGTGTTCTCCAGCCCAATTATCAGTGCGCAGAGTTCGCTGCTCGCTCGCTCGCTGCTTCTGGCTACATCCCTGGCCTTTCGACGAAGTCGTCTCAGAGTGCCTATGGAGACTACAAGCCAGGCAACGGCAAGACCTATGACCTGCTGGCAATTACGCCTTCGGTCGCGACTCCAAAAGGCACGCTTGCTAATTTTCTGACCACCTATGGATACTTTAAAAATATGGGTGAGAGCATGAGCGATGCAGAACCAGGTGACCTGGTTGTTATGGGCAACAACGCGCACGTGGTAGTCATTATCAGCACCAGTCGTACTGTTGGTTCGACCCTCATAGATGCTCATAACGCTGCCCGCCACCATGCTTCGCTGTCCAATGAACTGTCGGGTTTTTCTGGTAGCTGGTATCTTCTACATATCCAGACCGGCGGCGCCTGATCTCGTTTTTCTCACCATCATTTTGTAACTTTGCCAGTTTCGAGTGAACATTTCTCGTATCGTGCTTATCATCTCTTGGAGGATTGAATTTGCGACAGTATTTCAAAAAGATGCTCTTCGTGAGCGCATTCGTGAGCGCACTTGCTCTCGCCTTTGCGCTGACTCTGACCCCAGGAACCGCTTTTGCCGCGCCACAGGTCAAAAGCTGCCCCCCTGGCTGGCACTTTGACGATCTCATTAACGAGGGCAAAAATTTTAAAGCGGTTACAGGGGTGTATGGACAAAAAGACACACTAAGTCACCCTATTACTGTAACCCTCACTGCAACCACTTCAGGTACGGTGAGCTTCACATCTGGTAATTCCACCGGTGTAGGCCTCAATTTCGAGTTTGTGCAGGTCCATGCAGATGTGAATTCAGCAGTCCAGTATAGCTATACAACGACCGTGGGCCACGGTGTCAATGTCCCCCTTAACCCGGGACAGTCGGTGTATGGTCAATATGGTATAGAACGACAAATTGCCGAGGGGCACCTCTACCACATTACATCAACATGCCACATCGATTCCGATCATGGCTATGTCACCACTGACTCGCCCTGGTATGCTACCTGGAACCTCTGGTCCTGATGCTCACCGCTTTCGATTGGGAGGAGGGAGGGAGGATTCCTTTCTTCCTCTCTTCAAAAAGGGCTGATAATTGGACTCTTTTTAAGAAAGGACATGCAAAATATGAATCAACCGTTCCCTCCGTATCTCACTCGCGTATCTCAGCCAGCAAGACCTATGCAGGACGATTCCTCCCAGAAAACACAACGCTTTGTCGTATTCGGTCAGTCCGCCAGAATAGCATTCGTCACTTTCCTTGTGGCGCTTTTCATCGCCTTGGGAGTTTTCTTCGGACCAGCTCAGGTTGCCTCAGCTCATAGTGTGACCGTATCTGCTCATACCATACAATCTCAGTCACTGCACCCTCTTGCGGTAAAATGCCCAACGACTGCGAATACACAGAATCAGTCCATCTATCAATCCTTTGAAACTATAGGCTTTGGGACTATTCTGTTTCGTGTTGGTTGGCAACCAACTTCAGGGAGTGGTGGCTATGGATACTGTCATGTAAAAGCTGGACATCCAGACGCATTAGACAAAATAGCATACATTCTTGGGAATGCACATTTAACAGCAAAATCGGCTACCTCGATAACGCTGGTTGCGAGATATCCTAATGGTCAGCTGTATCAAATCTACATTGTAACAAGCTCTTCCGGTATGAAAGATGGTAAAATGAGAGGCATTGTATCTGCTTACGATATTGCTGGTTAAAAAGGCACAGCTATTAAAGGAAGCTAGAATGTAGATTAGCTGCAGGCAGGGAAAGATTTCATCCGTATCGTTTCTTTCCCTGTACCCTCTTGAGCCTGGGAAAAATACAGAGATCTATCACCGCGGGAGAAAATACGAGCATGATAACCTCTTATGGACAACATTTGCTCACCGTATTACGGCAACGCTTATTAGTACCAGATGCCGGTATTGGAAAGGGAGATCAGCACATTACGATTGAAGATATACGCTTTGAGCAAGAAGGCTCAGAAAATGAGCAGCTGGTCATCTTGTTTCGGGAAACGCGACGTTCTCACTGTCTCTTTGGATTTCGTCCTCATTCCTCTTATTATCAGCGTTCCGCCTCTGATGATGAGGCAGTAGGAGATATGGAGGAAATCTATGCGAATTTGCAGGAACGGGTTGAGGCTACCAATATGGGACTACCTGAGAATTGCAAGTCCGAAGGTATTACATGGATCTGAGTTCTTTTACCCCTCTATTGAGCGCAGCCAGGACCTCAGGTGCCCCAGCGGTGTGCACTTGAGAGGCATCTTCTCACCATCAGTGACATCTTGTGGATAGTGCAGCCTGTAGCCTGTTTATAGTCTGTCTTTTCATTGTTTAAAAGGGGCGGGATGTCATTGACCCGCTTTTGTGCTTGCCTCTTGTGCTTTTGTGTTCCCTCTGGTATATCGTAAAGAGCGTCTGTGAAACGTCACATTGCCCACAAGCATATTGTCAAACAGTGTTCTTGCTGGTAATATCAAAGTACGATATCGGGGTCCGATACGATGTTGCGAGATTTTTTTCTGGGCTTTATCAAAATTCATATGTTGTATCATGCCGCACATGAGCCGATCTACGGGGCGGCGATGATTGAGGAACTGGCTCGTCACGGCTACGACCTTTCGCCTGGCACACTCTATCCGCTGTTGCACAGTCTGGAGAAGCAGGGCTACTTAGCACGCCAGGATCGCGTAGTCGATGGTCGGGTGCGCAAGTACTACACCATCACTGACGAAGGACGAGTTGCGCTCTCTGAAGCCAGGCAGAAAATTGCCGAGTTAGTCCACGAGGTTCTGGAAGAAAAGGACGACGCGCACACTAATCTGATCACTTGAGAGAACTAGTATGGAGACACCAGAACCAGTACCCACCATTCGTCCGAACCCTTCCCCTTCTCCACTCGTGGAAGTCCTATGGCTCTTTTTACGCCTGGGCTTTACAGCCTTTGGTGGACCCGCCGCTCATATCGCCATGATGCGTGAGGAAGTCGTGCGGCGCCGCCAGTGGATGAGCGATGAGCGCTTCGTCGATCTGATTGGCGTGACCAATCTGATCCCCGGCCCTTCCTCTACGGAACTAGCCATTTATCTGGGATACCTGCGAGCTGGATGGCCGGGCTTGCTGGTTGCAGGGATCTGTTTTATCGGCCCAGCCATGCTCATTGTACTGGCGCTGGCCTGGGCCTACGTCACCTATGGGGCATTGCCTCAGATCGATTGGCTCTTTTATGGTATCCAACCCGTGGTGGTAGCCATCATCGCGCAGGCCATCTGGAACCTGGGGCGAACCGTTTTCAAAGGGCCGCTGGCAATCATCCTGGCGGTTCTTGTGCTGGCCGCATATCTGCTAGGAGTCAATGTCCTGATCTTGCTCTTCGGAGGCGCTGCGTTGTATGGCCTTTTGCATCTGCTGATCGTGCGGCTACGCGCCAGGCAGGATGGTGCCGCAAAACCGCCAGTAGCCAGCCTGGCGCTTCCGGCTCTCCTGGCAAACCTCCAGCAGCCGGTTGCGGTACTCGATTCGTGGCTGCGTGCTGGCGTTAACACGATGGCCGCGCCCATTAGTCTGGGCTTGATCTTTCTGACCTTCCTCGAACTGGGATCGGTCGTGTACGGAAGCGGATACACCCTGCTGGCGTTCTTGCGCACGGATCTCGTCCAAAACCTGCACTGGCTCACCGACAAACAGTTGCTCGATGCCGTTTCTATCGGGCAGTTTACGCCAGGGCCAGTCTTTACGACAGCCACCTTCATTGGCTATCTGCTTGGAGGCTGGCCTGCAGCACTGCTGGCGACACTGGCGATGTTTCTGCCTTCATTTGTCTTGATTGCCCTCATTCATCCGGTGGCCTCGCGTTTGCGCCAGGCTACCTGGACCGCGACGCTCCTCGATGGAGTGAATGCCGCCGCCCTGGCGCTCATGACCGGCACCCTCGTGCAGTTGGGGCAACACGCACTTACCGATGTACTGACAGGAGCAGTCGCTTTAATTGCTTTCCTGATCCTGCTGCGTTTCAAACTGAATTCAGTCTGGCTGATCCTGGTTGGAGCCGCGATCGGTGTACTCAGGTTCTGGCTTTTCAGCAGGTAAACCAGAAGAAGAATGGTCATAAAAAACTAGCGTCTTCCGTGCGATCTCCATCACCCGTTCGCGCAAAGCCGTCGGTGCCAGGATCTCTAGCTGATCACCAAAACCAGTCAGGAAGGTCGCGGCCTCATACTCAGTCTCGAATTGTATGCTGACATGCGCCCAGCCTTTTTCATCCGGTACGTCGATCGGCTCGATCTGTATATACCTGTACGCGCTCTGTATATAGTCAAGCACATCAGGCGCGACCCGTACTTCGACATGGTAACGCGGCAGATTCGCTTTGAACGCGACCGACGATTGCTGCCAGTAAGCGGCCAGATCAAAATCATCAGGACAATATGCCGCTTGCTCCAGGATCTGTGCATTACGAATGCGCGAGACGCGATAGCTGCGCAGTTGTTCTTCGACCGCCGCGACAAGATACCAGGCGTTGCCTTTCGCCACTAATCCTAACGGGCTGGCAATTCGTTCGCCATACCCACCGTGCCGCTCATACAAGAAGCGTACCGCCCGTTCTTGCCAGATCGCGCTATGCAGTATCGAGAGGCAGGGGACATTATCGCTCTGCTGCCGCCATCCAGGTGCATCCAGGTAAATATGTTTGCGCATGTGTTCGGCATCTCGTCGTGCTAACGCAGGTAGCGCTGCCAATAGCTTGATCATCGCCCCCTCGGAAGCGTGGTGAAGACCCAGGTCCGTCATGATACTGGCTGGTCGCGCGAGAAAAAGCGCCTGCACCTCGGTAAGATTGAGTCCCGTAAGATTGGTACGATACTCCTCCAACAAACTCCATCCTCCCGTACATCCACGCTCCGACACCAGTGGCACACCCGCCACACACAACGCCTCCATATCGCGCAAAATTGTGCGTTCCGAAACCTCCAGCCGTGCCGCCAGTTCACGTGCCGTCATGCGCCGTTGCACCTGTAACAGGAGCAAAATACTCAACAAACGGTCCGCTCGCATCGTCATTTCCTCCCGTTACCATGCTTTCAGCTACCCCTGCATCGCGCAAGGCCACAAAGATATTCCTTACTCTATATGTGTAGTAACATCATGCATGGCAAACCAGCCATTTCCTCTCGTATACCTGCACTTTCACTCTATATTAACAGACGAAACACGACAACAATTGTCATATTTAACTTAAACTTTACCTTGATAGACAGCATCACGGTCCTTCACCCAAAATTGGGGTATCATGGTCCGCGTAGGGCAAAGCATGCCTTTGCCCCACATTCATCCTCGCCACTGGTCTAGCCGAAATTTACGCGTGATGCTGGTTAGGATCAGGAGAGTAGATAGCCTGGATATGACTACGTGCCGCGCGTGTGTAGAGAATGATCAACGCGATCAGCCCGATGATGCTGAGCACGATAATCGTGAGCGAGATGGGAATGCCAGGAGGGATGATCAGGTAAATGGTGTTGGGCAAACCATCCCACAGCGCGTGCAGCAACGAGACGAAAAGGTATGCCCCAATCAACGGAATGGTAATACGGAAGCGATTATTGCGCGAGCTTTGATTGAACAGCACCGCGCCCAGGATCGCCGTCCACGTGCCATGCCCGAAAGGCGCGAGCAGACCGCGCAAAACGGTTGTAGAGATCGATGTAAGAATATGGTTTTGGTTGAGCAACAGCGTCGTGAAGGCATAACCCGTGCTCTCCAACGCCGCGAAGCCCATGCCGACCGCTCCACCCAGCAGCAGACCATCCATCGCCGAGGTGTGTTGCATGCGCCGCGCGAAAAAGACCACCACCAGTATCTTACACCCCTCTTCGATCAACCCCACCAGCAGCGCGCTCCCAAAACCCAGACCCTGATCCGGATTCGTGCTCGTCGGCAGCAGAATGGATTCGAGTACCGACGCGCCCAGCACGCCCAGCACACCCCCAATACAAAAAGCGATCGCCACCGAGTCCAGTTTGAGCGCGCTGATATGCTGATGATCGTAGAGAAAAACAACGAAAACGATAGGGATTAGAAAATTGCCGATCAAGATGACCGTGGGATAAAGGTTGAGATTTTGTGTCAAGAACATAATGATGGTTGCGACCGCGAACAGCACCAGGCCGATAATCAACGCGCGCAGCCAGTTCAAACCTCGCCGTGGTTGCACATTCGCGGGCGGTGCCCAGTTATATTGTGGTCCGTATGGAGATCCATATTGAGCCATAGTGTCCTCCGAATCCTGTAAGCCCCATTTGTGTGGCTGCCAATATGCCTTTCATTCGTAACGCGTACGAAGCCTGAAAGGATACCAGCCTCAAACGGTACTTAAATGCACATATCCTGTCCCCAGGGACAGGGCATATTCTGGTCATTCGCACGATGCGACTCCATTCCTGTCACGATACACTTGCAATGGTAGTAACAACACACGCTTTCAACCATCTACCGTGCGGGCACACGCGATATCCCCACATTGTATTTACATAAGGCGAATCGCCCATTTGACCACCAGCAGAAGGGACACTCCTATGACAACCAATCTAACTCAGGTACGTGACCTGATGGCTTTAGCCACCGGCGACGAGAAACACAATCAGAGCGCGCACTCCACGCTCGACATCCTCTGGGTCCTCTACGACCGCGTTTTGCGTTATGATCCTGCCAACCCACGTGATCTGGCCCGTGATCGCTTCTTATTAAGCAAAGGCCATGGGCCCGTGGCTTTTTACGCCATTCTCGCCGCCAAAGGCTTTTTCCCCGTTGCTGATCTACGCGACTTCGAATCATGGCATGGCAGACTCGGCAGCCATCCAGACCGCAATCAGGTACCAGGCGTCGAAGTCTCGACCGGCTCGCTGGGACATGGCCTGCCCATGGCGGTCGGTGTGGCGCTCGCCTTGCGCGCACAGCCCAATCCAGCACACGTCTTTGTTCTGGTCGGCGATGGCGAATGCAACGAAGGTAGTATCTGGGAATCCTTACTGTTGGCTGGCAACCAGCATCTCTCCCATCTCACCTGTATCGTCGTCAACAACCATTCCAGTACAGCGGACCTGGGCGATCTCGCCACCAGGTTCAGCGCCTTCGGCTGGTCCGCCACCACCATCGATGGACGCAACCATCAACAAATCTACACCGCGCTTACCACTCATCATCCCGACCAACCAGCCGCCATCATCGCTGAAACCGAACCCAAATCGTAGTACTCTATCAAGTATCACCGTAACAGAGCACCACTGTTCTGTCAAACCCCCCGCGAACCGT
>CAZZWK010000134.1:0-8054 GCA_964657925.1 uncultured Dictyobacter sp. | reverse complement strand
ACGTACAGCATACCTGTTGAATTTCTCACATTGAATAATTCATAGTCATTCTGGCGTTATTGTTATCTCGATTGTTTCTGTGTTGCTTGCAGCGTATTGGTAGGTCACCTGGCCTACCAATACACAGTAACCAGATCATGATCTGATATCGCTCCTGATGCTGATGTTGAGGCTATGAGAAGCCGTTGACAGCAGAATACGAATCCCTGAGGGGAGTAAAACCTGGTGTTTAGACGAAATTCACAGAGAAAGGATGAAAAAGACAATGGTTCAAAAGCAATCGGCTGTGCAGGACATTGCTACACGGCCTTTGCAAGAACGTGTTGGTCTATCGATCAAAAAAGAAGGCTTCGTAGCGGGATACAAAGTACAAGAAGTCATTGATGAAATCAAAGAGGCAGAGGAGGCTGGAATCCAAGACATTTGGATACCACAGGTTGGCTCCGTCGATACAATGACTGTTTTTACCGCTGCGGCACTTCAGACGCAGCAGATCCGCTTTAATCTTGGCATTGTGCCAATTTATACCCGTCATCCACTGGTTCTCGCTCAGCAGGTAGTCGCCTTCAACGAGGTCGCACCCGGACGGCTTCGCCTCGGTATCGGATCCAGTAATCAAGGCCTCATGGGTATGTATGGCATAAATATACATAAACCTCTATCCTACTTGAGAGAGTACATGAGTGTTCTGAGAACGGTACTTGAGACAGGACATGTCGATTATGAAGGACACTTCTTTCAGGTACACTATCACTGGGTTGACGATCGTATCGTTAATGTTCCGCTTATGATCTCCGCGCTGGGTGAAAAGGCATTTGAAACTGCCGGTGAGATCGCCGATGCAGCATTGCCATGGTTGGCACCTATTCCTTATCTGCTTGACAAAGCTCTTCCCGCACTCAAAAAGGGGGCTCAGTCTCGTCAGCGTCCGGCTCCTCCCATCATCGCGAGTGTACTGGTGGCACTCAGTGAAGACACGCAGGCAGTACAACGTGAGGCGTTCAAGCAGATAGCAGTCTATTTGGACGTCCCCTACTTTCCACGCCTGTTCGCTGCCGCTGGTGTTCCTCTCGGCAGCAATGGGGAAGGGATGGAGAGGCTTATTTCTACGCTGGTGGTGCAGGGGAGTGCTGCAGCAGTAGAAGAGCAACTCCGCCAGATTCTAGCGACAGAACTGGCTGAAGTCAATATCACGCTGGTTCCTGTCATAGATGAGAAAAAAGAGCTTACTCAACTCCAGCAAATCATCAGAAATCTCTAGTTGTTCTTTTTGGGGCACCTGACAGCGTAGCACAGATACATTCTATACCGTTTATATGAAGACAGACAAAAGGCCTCCCAAAGCAAGTTTGGGGGGCCAAAGTCGTCGCTTTATTAGCCACAATCTTCCTCCAGCAAACTCTAACTGAGACGAGTAGAGGAGCAAAGTCAGATATGCTACACTGCAGCAGGTAAACACAGTATTTAAGAGAAGGAACAAATGATCATGAGTGAAGCAGCAGCCAGTGTAGACAGTTTCATTCACTTGGATCTGCAGAATATGCAGAAAGCTGAACGAACCTTCCGGCGCACCTACCCGGCTTTTGCGCGTACATCCTTGTTGAACATATTGCGCAGCACAGAGTACGGGCGTCTGGACGAGCTTAGACAAATCTATCTCGACTACACAGGTGGCGGACTCTATGCAGAGAAATAGGTACGCGAACATTTTAACCTGTTGCGCCATGGTGTTTTTGTAAATCCTCACTCACTCAATCCTACCTCCCGCGCGACAACCGAACTAGAGAGTGTTAGTGATTCGAGCTTGAGTCAGTGGTAAAATGAAGGGATGAAACCTTCACGAACCTCCTACCCAAGCGATGTGAGCGACGACGAATGGTCCTTTGTCGCTCCCTACTTAACCTTGCTGCCGCGATCTTGCCGGACAACGGACCTATCGCCTGCGCGATGGATTCAATGGCTTGCGCCCGATTGTGCGAGCAGGCGCGTCCTGGCGGATGATGCCTCATGACTTGCCCCCTTGGTGGGTGGTCTCTCAACAAACCCAGCGCCCGATCGCGGCTGACTGCTTCACGGCGCTGGTAGACGATCTGCGCTTGCTCTTGCGCGAAGCTCAAGGGCGCAAACGGCACCCTTCGGCAGCCATTTTTGACAGCCGGACGCTGCAATCGACCCCAGAAAGTGGAGGTCGTGCGGGCTATGATGGGGCCAAGCGCCGCAAAGGCAGCAACGTGCATGCCGCCGTTGATACGGATGCCGCAACCTTTTGAGCTTGCTGGTGACTCCAGCCAACGAGCAAGATCGTGCTCAGGTCGACGAACTGGCACGGTTGGTTCAAGAAACGACGGGTCAATCAGCGCGAACTAGCCTTTGTGGATCAGGGATATACCGGCGACGTTCCGGCTCAAGCCGCCAAAGAGCAGGGCATGCAATTGGACGTGGTCAAACTTCCTGAGGCCAAGCACGGCTTTGTCTTGTTGCCCAGGCGTTGGGTCGTGGAGAAGACCCAATCATAAAACCCCTGAGACAGGGCTTTCCAATTCTAATAAACCTTGCAATGACCAGTCAAGACCAAAGAGAGCGCCTCATCAAAACGGGCGGCGAAATAGCGGGTCTGCCGTGCGACCTTGTGGACCGCAAGACGATCCATCAGTGCGAGAACCGTACTGTTGAGTTGGGCGAGAAGGCCAGGAACGGCTCCGGTCCGCGTTTGGCAGGCATCTTCCCCCAGCGTGACATCACGGCGCCAATGCAGGCGATTTTCGATGGCCCAATGCGCTCGAATCAGCGCGAACAAGCGAGCTGGACTCGTCTCGCGCAACGAAAGACTGCTAAGGCCATAGACGACTTCTTGCCGAGTCGCTCCCGTTTTGAGCACAGTGACCTCTCGCTGGAGGCGAACCACCTGTGCGATCCCTTGCCAGTCCTTGGCGAACCACTCGTTCAAATCAGGGCTACACGTCAGGTGTCGATGTTCGCGTCGCCCATGTCCCTTCTCCCAAGTCTCGACGTGCTGCCAGCGTCGCCGATCAGGATGCGGGTCTTCAAAAAGATCGGCGATATCTTCGCGTAAGGTGGGCTGATTGTCTTTGGCAATCAAAAGGGAGTCACCTCCCCCCTGCCGGACACGGCGGCAGAAATCGCGTTGGGTATGCAGAGCATCCAGACGAAAAATGCGTCCTTTGATGAGGGCAGAGGTCAGCAACGGCTTGAGTTCACTGATCTCGTTGTGTTTTTCTTGCACATCCTGATGCCACAGCACAATGCCCGTCGTCACATCATAACAGCTCAGCTGATGCACTGGGTGTTCCTGCCCCATCGTGGCGCGGATCGTTTTGCCATCAATCGCCAGGTGCCGATGATCTCATTGGCCTTGCGGAGTCAACAACCGGCTCGGTTCCTGCCCACACCGATCCTGGGCTTCCCAACGCAGAAAGAACGCTGAGAGGATCGCATCCAAATGGGCCGCATCGACCTGTGCTAAGACGTTGCAGTACGTCATTTGGCACGGCATCCTGCTGTGCTGGAGCCCAAAGTGCTGCGCGAGCAGTTTGCCCTGTTGTCGAATCCACTGTGTGGCTCCACTCAACGTGGTTTGTCCCGCGAGTTTGGCGAGCACAATCAGGATGAGGACCAATGCCAATTCGTAGCGTTTCCCTTGTGGTCGTCTTGGATCAACGAGCGCTTGCAAGGTATGATAGAGCGAGTGCACCGAAGATATGTCAAGGGATTGCGGGTCCTGAGCGGTGACGGTCAATGTTGTATCGTTCATGCAGAGTTTTCCTTGAGAGAGCATTTGGTTTGTTTATTCTACATGGAAAACTCTGCTTTTTCCCTCGGATGGGAGAATTGGAAAGCCCTGACCCCTGAGATACGTTCATTAACAGATCTGCTATCACAGCCTATGCTTAGTATCAGTGGGCTGCTGAACTTGCTTACCTGGGTTGAGCACCGGCAGCAGGTCCAAGCTTCACTACACGAGAAAGGTGGTGCTCTATGTCCAGTCCCTCTCCCAACATTGTTCCCCCCCGCTCAATTCCAGACTGATCACTGGTCCGTGGACGAATCTGCCGCCAGCCAAAAGGTGCGCATCGAGTGGATCGGCGGAAGCTGCACCGAAGGAGTGGTGATTCGACCGATCGGCACGTTGACGGACCTGAGCACCTATTCTCAGATCTGCCAGCGAGTCCAAGAGTTGACCGAAGCAGGCTGGACAGCGAGTGCTATTGCTCAGGCGCTCTGCGACGAAGGGTACCGTTCTCGTTCTACAAGCTGTTCAGGTATCCCACCGGTGTAGGTTGTCTGCTCGCACGTAACGGTGCTGTCCGCCTTACAGCATCCCTGGTTCGCCAGGGGCACCGTATGGGGCACCTCGCTGCAAGGCGATGGATATGTCCTGTTGTCAAACGGAGAGGGTTCGAAGATGGAACCCTTAATTACCTCAACCTTCCCGCAATCGAGATTGGCCTCCAAGAAGAGCCTCAGAATACACTCCCGCAGCTCTTGAGGGGAGAAGGGGGGATAAGCTGGGATTAGTTCCTTAGCAGCCTGGGTATGCAGAGCGGTGGCGCGGTGCGTGTTTCGCTTGGTCTAGTCACCAACTTTGCCGATGTATACTACTTGGTTCAGTTCGTACGCACCTTCCTGGATACCTTCCCTAGAGAAAACGACCTGCCGCCATGGCTATATTGCTGAGCGCACGTAGAAAGAAGGATGTGAAGTTAGGTGCTCCGCATCCTTCTTTCTACGTGCTTTGATCACTCTCTGGCAAATTTGGATTTACTTATTCGCGCGTGCGAGCTTGCAGAATGCTATCGTCTGCGTTCGTTGGCGTGAGACTGACAAATTCAAATCCTGCCTGGTCCAACAAACGCCTGAGTTGCCCCTCCGTTCTCTGATGGTCTTCATCAAACCACTGACGATGTATCAGACCAGTAACAAGATATGGGGTGGGTTTATTAGGTGGTGTTGGGAGAAGATACTCGACGATGAAAAGCTTTCCAGAAGGGGCCATCGCTTTGCGGCAATTGCCCAGGATCTTCAGGCAGTTCTCATCGTTCCAATCGTGAAGAATATTTTTTAGGAGATACGCGTCTCCACCCTCCGGAACATTTTGGAAAAAGTCTCCCACCTGATACGTCCAACGGTCAGACAGCTCTGCCCCCACATTCTGTGTCTTTGCGCCCTCAATCGCTAAAGGAGTGTCAAACAAGGTGCCTGTCATCTCAGGATGCTGTAAGAGAAGAGTTGCAAGGAAGCTCCCATCCCCTCCGCCTATATCGACAAGCACGTGCCTACCTGTCAAATCACAAGCCTCAGCAATCGTTGTGTTGACTGCATCTGAAAGGGTTGTCGCGGCATTGCCAGCGGTGACAAACTCTTCCGGACGTTTCATCAGATAGTCCCAGAGATTTTCTCCTAAAATATGTTCGAAAGCCGATTTCCCGGTTTGCAAGGTATATGTTAACGCATCTGGTGTCCACAACGCCATTTGCGAGTCTGAACGCATCAACTCCGCTACACTTACCAGCGAACCTGGGACATCAGTTTGTAGACACCGCGATCTTTCCGTATGGGCAAAGATTCCCTCTTCGATTTCAATAAAAACATCTTTAGAACACATAATACGCATAAGAAGGGCGAGCATGTCTTCTTGTACGCCGATATCCTTTGCAAACACATCGACAGATTTGGGACCATCTTTCAAGTGGTCTGCAATCCCCAGATGCATGACTTCTTGCAGGCTCATAGAAAAGTACATATCCAGCAGCAGGGCATAAACCGCGAGAATGTGGTCAGCCGCGCCTCGATCGGGTTGTTGAAGCATCGGTCAAAAATCCTTTCTAAAAGTAAACATAGATGTGAGAAACATAATGAGAGAACAGTTAAAACGTTCTCTCCGGAGATGGGAAGGCCCCCATAAGAGGTCCGTGGTGCGCTTCCACGTGCCTGCACTCCATCCCTTCTCACTAGCGTTGGCCCAGTTTGTGCAACTCAAGCAACACTCGGCAACTCAACGGACTCTTAGCCAGCAGAGGTAGAGCAACACGCTGAGTGCATCTACAGGTGCTACAAGTGGGCCAACTACTGTTTCTTCGGCTCCTGACCTCCAGGCTCAGAAACGCAAGTTGGATAAAGGATTTGTGTCAGACTCCAGAGGCAAACCCATGCGTTGCATGCATGGAGTCGTTGACTCGTCACTCACCGCGCTCGACCCACAGATGTTTGAGGCCGCGCAAGACCAGGCCATCCAGGTATTCCAGAGGTTGATCTGGCACCAAGCGCAGATGCGGCAGGCGCTGGTGCAACACTTCGATCACATTACGGGCCTCCACACGTGCCAGCGGTGCTCCTATACAATAATGGATTCCCTGCCCAAACGTGATATGCCGATTGTTCTGTTCCCGTTGTGGATCAAAGAGTGCCGCATGTATAAACTGCTGGTCGTCATAATTGCCTGATGTCAGTGACGTATACACCAGTGCCCCCGCTGGAATCGTTACCCCTCCTACCTCCACTTCCTGCGTTGCATAGCGCATGATCCCCAGGATCGGCGTCGCCATGCGTAATCCTTCCTCCACCAACTGATTCAAATTCCGCGTATCCTCAGGCAAGTGCTCCCAGTCCACCTGTGTCAACATGAGTGAAAGGAACGCCGCCAGAAAATACTGCGTGCTTTCGAAACCGGCCACCAGCACAGACACCAACACATCGGCCAGTTCGGCGATCGTTGTGTGCGACTGCTCCTGCTCCACGGCCTGCAACAGACCCGTCGGCAGATCGTCCTGTGGCTCTCGGCTTCGCTGTTCAAGCAGATTTTGCATATACTGGTAGAGTTCGACGCACTTGGACGCATATTCGACCTGCAGTTCGGGGGCGACGCCGGCATTGAGCAAATCGATGAGTGCATCGCTCCAGATGCGAATTTGGGGGAGCTCGCTCTTGGGAATCCCGAACAGATGACACACGACGTGAATCGGTAGCGGGTGCGCCAGATATTCGACAAAATCCACGGGTCCCTGGGCAGGAAAGCCATTGATCAAGTCTGTGACAAGTTCGTGCACCGCTGGCTCCATCTGGGCGACGCGCCTTGCAGAAAACGCCGCCGTCAGCGGACGACGCAGACGGGTATGGATCGGTGGATCGGCCATGATCAACCCACCCGATTCCGTTCCGAACATGGTATGACGCAAGAGCTGTTTGGCTTCGGGGATCAATTCAGACGGAGATGCGAACGCCTTGGCGTTGGAAAATGCCTGGTGATCTTTCAAGATGCGCACAATGTCGTCGTAGCGCGTGACCATCCAAAAATTATACGTCGGGCTAAAAAAGATGGGTTGTTCTTGCCGTGCCTGGGCAAAGAACGCGTACGGATTGTCACGAAACGGGGACTGAAAGGGTTGAAAATCGAGCGTGGTCGATTCAATCGTTTTATCCATTGTACCTTTTCCCTCCTTAGGGGGTGCTAAAAAAGCCGACTACCTCGTGTTTCTGCCTACCTTAGGAAAAATGTGTCGAGATCGGTATCATGAATGCGTTCCATTCTAGTATGGCATTCATCTCCTGTCCCAACATCGTTAAAACTAAGTAACTCCTGAGAAAAGATTTACCAGTTTGATAACCCTCAGTTCTGATGGTGCATGCTCGATCACCGCCAACATACCTGCAAGTAGTTGATCAAGTATCGAAAGAAGGTAAGCATACCTACTATCCAACGAAGGGCGGCAACGTTAGCGCTCAAGGAATCGCAAGCCGACTCAACGCTCGGGTAGCTTCACAACGAACATTCCGTTCTGCATCAGCCATCGTAGCGATCAGAGGATCAATGGCACGAACATCACCCAGCATTCCGAGAAGCCTGACTGCCTCCTCACGAATGGAAGAAGCAGGGTCGCCGAGACAGATAAGTAAATACGAGAGAGCATGGGAATCATCCAGGTGCACCAACGCTTGTAGTGCAAGTAAGCGGAGACGATCATTCCGCTGAACCAGTAGTAACGCCAGGATTGTTTGTAAATTATTCATCTAAGGCCCTCAACAGGTACGTTGCATGC
>CAZZWK010000133.1:0-8202 GCA_964657925.1 uncultured Dictyobacter sp. | reverse complement strand
GGTGGCAATGGTGCCAACGGTGGAAGCGGAACCATCGGCATCTATTCCACTGGTACCTCAACCTCAACCTCAACCAGTTCAAGCTATCCCGCGTTACCATTGACCGGTAGTAACCCTGCCTAAGCAAAAGTTCCGTATGCATAGCAGCATGTATGTTGTTACCCATACGAAACGGAGCAGCCGCGATGCCACGCATCGTGACTGAGCAAGGGAACCTGTTATACGAACATAGCAGGTTCCCTGACCTCGTCTACGGGTAAATCCGATTTGCCCTTTAAACACAATGTATAATAATCAACAATCATAGGCTTTTAAAGCAATACTATGGAAATGGCGAGGGGAAGGAAGGAGTGTCAGTAAAATGCAATCGAGGCAACGTTATCTTTATATCCTTATTCTTGTGATTGTGCTGACCGGAATTGGCGCAGGTGGATGGGCATGGAGTAAGTACCTTTCCCTGCAACACAGCGCGAGTCAGCAGGCTGGGCAATCATCCAGCGAGACACAGAAAAATCAATCTGTAGCGATTCATACCAGAAGTGTGCCTGGTATGCCAGTAGACAATGATTATGAGACGCACCTGATTATTCCTGCTATCGGGGTAAACGCGCCCGTCGAGTACGTGCACCAGAATACAGATGGCCGCCTGGGCGTACCAACAGTCAATCAGTGGGTGAACGTCGGCTGGTATGACCAGGGACCTTTGCCGGGCGCGACCGGCAGCGCAGTCATCGACGGACATCTGGATCGTACCGGTGGTGCGCCAGCTGTTTTTTGGAATCTACAAAAACTCCATGTCGGCGACCTTGTCATGGTCAAAAATAAATCGGGCCAACAGGTCAATTTCTTGGTAACGAAAATGCAAAATTATGCACCAGACGCCGCGCCACTGGCACAGATTTTTGGGCGCAATGATGGCGAGTATTTGAATTTGATCACCTGCGCCGGTGTATGGCTTCCCGCGCAAAATCAAACCTCGCAGCGACTTGTCGTCTATACCAAAAAAATCGAGTAATCAGACTCACACATGCTGATCCTACTGCTTTGCCAAAGGAGATAATAACTTATCCATTGCGTAAAGCAGATATCAATAGACCCGAAACGCGCCCGTCCGCGTAGGGCAAACCATGCGTTTGCCTGCGGACGGGCGCATGGTTTAACAATGCGCCGATGAATGTTGTATAGTGAAAGGTGGTAAAGAGAAGGAAGCGATTTTTGCAGGCGTGTTTGTGAAGGAGTGCTCAGATGCAAGCAGTTGATCTCGATCGTATACCAGCAGCCTCGCGGAGGAAGAGACTCAGTTGGCAGAATTATGTAATGGATACCGCGCTAGCAGTGCTAGGTTCGCTACTCATTACCGGTATTATTAGCCAGTCCGGACTCTACCCACGCATCCCAGATATTGCCGTTATTTATCTTTTGTTGATCATCGCGCTGGCAACATTACGCAATCGCTACGCTGCGGTCACCGCCTCGGTCGTGGCGTTTCTATCCTTCGACTATTTTCTGATCCCACCACTCTATACCTTTACGATCGCGGACGCAACCCAGTGGGTGGCTTTGCTGATCTTTCTGGTTACCGCACTGGTGACCGGCCAGTTAGCAGGAGCTGTCCGACGCCAATCGGAGGAAGTCCGCATACGTGAGCGCAATCTGCGTATCCTTTATGAACTGCTGCGTGTGTACAACAGTACGGATAACGTGAACGAGCAACTCGATGCGATCGTATTGGCAACTGCTCGTGTTTTCGCATCCTGGGGTGTACGCGAGTGCGCGATCTTGCTGCCGAGTGATCAGGGACAGCTGGTGGTTCGGGCTGACGCACCCATACGCGTAAAGGCATTCGAGCCCACGGCTGAGGAGATGAAGATAGCGCAGGATGTCTACCGAAGCGGCACCATGCAAATCATGGATGGCGAGAGCGCCCAGGAGCCGGTCAGACGCTTCATCCCCTTCAAAATTGGAAACCATGTCTTTGGCATAATGTACCTGCGGGTGCTAGCTGGTTCTTATCTACTAAGCAGTAAACAACTTGTACCCCCTGCTCAGGCCGAGGAATCATTACGCGCGGAATTTTTCTGGACCTTCTTCGATCAGATCACCTCCCTGGTTGAACGCTCACTGTTGAGAATGAAGGTAAAATAGGCATAAAAAATAGACAAATACGGGCACAGCGCGCAAAAATGCCTGAGCCTGGAAGGCAATAAAGCTTCCAGGCTCATTTTCACCCCACCCCACCCTTTATACTAAGAAGGCACTATGCCCTTACCACCTGCTCTTGCTCTTCACCCATGAAGCGCTTCCCTCACAAGAATATTCACCCTTACCACTAAACCAACCACCTCATTCTTGCGTCATCCCTACACATCCCACATGATCCTGCGCTATCCACCCTCGCTACATCATCACCGGTGAGCAAGATATTTCCCCCATCCTGTTCGACATCTCCATCCTCATCTTCCAAACTACATAACCACGCTAAAGGAGACGCGAACCTTCGATTTCCACTGTTCGAGGGAAGAGACCTGATCCCTTTACCCCCGAACTCCCATCCACCCCTTGAGGCTTTTCCTCTCGCCTACGTGTAGAATATATCATGGTTGTATGACAAATATATGAATTGATGAAGTTCTATGATGAAGCGAATTTCATATTGTAACAAGAATGTACACCCATATATATTACAAAGATTTCACCATAAAAATAACGTGTATGACTGGGCGATATTTGGATTCCGACCTCGATTATGTTATTATCGAATTGACATCCTCTAATAAATGTATTTCACGATAGGGAGTATTGTGTATGATAACAGCTCCGTTTCTGCTGAGCGAGGTCGCGGCTGTTCAGGAGAGCGACCATGTGCTGATGTTGAATTCTGCTGCCGACGCTCTCGCGACCCGTGTCGCGCGCACGCTGAGAAGCGGCATGCTCACGCTGGCGGAAGATAACATTGCGGTTTTAGCGACCTCCCTGGAAAGTATGAGAGGCGCGCAGGAGAAGCGCGTCAGATCGGTCGCGTTCCATGACTATATCCGTGTTCAGCCAGGCGCCGCTATGGATATCGCCGCGTTGAACCTGTTGTACCAGCCAGCCAACGCCTGGATGATCTACGCCATGCATGTCGCTGCTTTCGCTTTAAAAGAGAACGGTTCTCTTTATGTCGTAGGTGCTAAAGATAGAGGTATCGTCACGATGAGCAAACACATGCAGGAGATCTTCGGCAACGTCGAACTCCTCAAGTTGAGCAAGGGCACACGTGTGTTTCGCTCGTACAAACGGACAGATAACAGCGATAGAGAGCGAGAGCAATGGCAGGGGGCGTTGCTACGTGTATTCGCCTCCGGTGAGATAGATGCGGGCACTCGCCTGTTGATAGAGGCACTCGACGTGCATGAGCATGACAAAGCATTGGATATTGGTTGCGGCGCAGGCCATATCGGCATCGCGATGGCCCGCCGTGCTAGCGCAGGCCAGGTCGTTATGCTGGATGCCAGCCTGCTGGCGGTCGACGTCAGCCGAGAAGCGGCTTCACGCGAGGCTTTATCCAATGTGCGCGTATTCCCTAGCGATGGCGCACGTGCAATGTATGACGAGCGCTTCGATCTCATCGCCACCAATCCACCTTTTCATCTCGGGGGAGAGCAAACCATGCGTGTTGCGGAACGCTTTATTCACGACGCTGCCCATGTGTTGCAGCCACAGGGACGCATGTATATGGTCGCGAACCGCTTTCTTAAATATGAGCATGTTTTACGTACGTATTTTAAACAGGTCGAGGAGGTCGCGGGCGATACTCGCTACAAAGTTTTGCGCTCAACCGTGCCGTTGAATATGCCGGTGAAAGCAACGGTCGCAAAAAGCTCTGTAGGAAGATGAATGATTTGCGGGAACAGTCGTCACCATCAAAGTAAAGCGCATAAAACACAGAGACAGAGAGGGAAGGACATGCTAGAGCCTCGCAGTGCTTTTGTCAATACTGATAGCGATCATGTTCGTCTTCATTACCTGGAGTGGGACCCGGCCACGCAACGCGACCAGACATCGCCGCGATGGCGCGCATCAATACCCGATCAGCAAGAGAATAACGAACAAGATAGCGACGCAATCCCGTTTGTCCTGCTGCACAGCCTCGGCGCAACGGCTGATAGCTGGCGTCTGATGGCCGACTTTTTATACCCGCATCATCAATTGATCGCCTTCGACCTGCGTGGACATGGGTTGAGTGATAGTCCGGATCATGGTTATGACATGGCAACGGTGGCGGAGGACACGATCAGTGCAATGGCAAAGTTGGGTCTGGGACAGGTCGCGGTCGTGGGTCACGGCTGGGGCGCACGCGTGGCCCTGGTACTGGCGGCCCGTCATCCCGCGCTTGTCAGTCACCTCGTGCTGGTAGATTGTCCGCATATGGAGCCGCGTCACTGGCCTGGCATGACGCGTGAGAAATTCATCGCCGAGCAAATTCCCGCTGAAACCTATTCCTCGCGCGAACAGTATATGCAGCTATGTCGGCGCGAGATGCTGGCGTTCTGGTCGCCCACGGTAGAGCGTATCGTCGCGACCTACGTCGAGGAGTTACCGGACGGACAGGTACGCGAGCGCCTGCACGAGCATCAGCAGCGTCTGATCCGCGAGGCGCTATGGGAGGATCGCGCACTCTCCTACTATGGAAAGCTGACCTGCCCGGTTTTGCTGGTGCCTGCCGCCGATAAACCACGCCCAGACGAAGATCTACCGGAGCGCCTGGAGAACGCGGACGAATTCGCGCTGGCGAAAGGACGCATGGCAGCCCAGGTCGCGCGTGCCATCCAGCGCTGCTCCGTGCTCTGGATGCCTGATACGACACACGAGATTCAGTTGCAACGACCTCAAGTACTCGCTCGCGCCATCGCGAGCTTCGTACAAGAATAATACCCTATCAAAGCCAGGAACAAAACAGTAGGGGCACGATTCATCGGTCCCTCAGGCAATTTATAGCCTGACAGCGATCATTATCATTTGGAGAGAGACATGAGCGTACGGCGTTATCTTAACGGAAAAATTTACACCATGGACACGGACAATCCACGCGCACAGGCTCTAGCCATCGACCTCGCGAGTGGACGCCTGCTGGCTGTCGGCAGCGATGACGAGGTGAGACGCGTGGGCGATCACACCGCCGAGACGGTCGATCTACGCGGTCGTACCGTCGTACCAGGCTTTATCGACGCGCACATCCACCTGTTGAGTACCGCCTATCGCGACCAGCGCGTGGACGCGGCCCGCTGCCGCAGCGAGCATGAGGTGGCCGAACTCGTACAGGCTCGCGTGGGGACAACGCCTCCAGGGCAATGGATCGAGGGTGGACATTGGAACCAGAATGAATGGCCCGACCAGCGTTTTCCACGCAAAGAATCTCTGGATGCAGTCGCACCCAGTCATCCAGTGGCTTTAGCCAGCAACGACGGACACCTATTGTGGGTCAACTCGCTCGCCTTGCAGCTTGCCCATATCACCCGCGAAACAGCAGATCCACAAACGGGCGCGATCCTACGCGATGGCGCGGGCGAGCCAACGGGCATTTTACAGGAGACCGCGACAAACATGGTCTTTCATGTGATTCCCCAGCCGCAAGCCAGCGCTAGCCGCGCACTGCTTGCTCGTTCGATCGCGGACTTACAACGTAGAGGTATTACCAGCATCCATGATATCGAAGACGCGCAGACGCTAGCCCTGTTCAGCCAGTTAAAATCTCATGGCAAATTAGGCGTGCGTGTGCAGATGATTTTGCCTCGCCACTCGCTGCCACAGGTGTCAGTCATCCGTGCCCAAAACAGCGAGGACGATTTTTTGCACATCGGTGGCATCAAAATCTTCGCCGACGGTACTCTGGGCTCGCAAACGGCTGCCATGTTAGAAAGCTTCACCGGCAACCCTGGAAACTATGGCATCCTCTCGCTACCGGAGCAGGAGATGAAAGAGACGGTACGCCAAGCCGCCGCACTGGATCTGAATATTGCTATCCATGCTATCGGAGACCGTGCGGCCCGCGTCGCCTTGAACTCGATCGAGTACGCCCAGCAATCGCTCCAGACCGATCATACTGCCTCACTTGCGAGCAAAAATTTGCGTTACCGCATGGAGCATGTCCAGTTGATCGCGCCCGAGGACCTTGAACGCATGAAACGCATGGGCGTCATCGCCTCGATCCAACCCTTTCATGCCGTCGCTGACCGCGATATCGCCGAGCGATACTGGGGCAAACGCGCTCGTCGCGCCTACGCCTATCGCACGATGCGCGAAATGGGTATTCCCATCGCCCTCGGCTCGGATTCGCCTGTCGAGACCTACGACCCTCTGCGCATCTTATACGCCGCCACCGTGCGCAGAAATCCCGATGTGCAACGCCCATCCTGGCTGCCCGATCAGGCTCTACCTATTGCTGACGCATTATGGGCCTACACCCTTGGTGCCGCCTACGCTGGTGGCGAAGAAGCACAAAAGGGATCATTGACGATAGGAAAGCTAGGCGATGCCGTCGTGCTACGCGACGACCCCTTCATTACAGAACAGGCGCATATGACCGAGAACGGGGTGCAAGCCACTATCATAGGCGGTGAAATCGTCTACGGCGAACTATAATCATAGGTCGAAATGATGGTATACTCAAAGAGTTCAATATCGACAGTAGTTCGCAAGGATTTTATCCCATGGCAATCTCACAATGGCTTTTACTCTTTGTTACCGCGTTCGTCGGTGGTACCCTTAACTCCGTCGCCGGTGGTGGCAGTTTTTTTACCTTCCCTGCACTGGTCTTCGTCGGCGTAGCCCCTAAAATAGCCAATGCCACCAGCACCGTCGCCATCTGGCCCGGCTCGGTGGCTAGTATCGGCGCGTATCGCCGCGAACTAGCTGCACAGAAACGCACCATTCTGTTGATCCTGGTCGGTACCAGTCTGATCGGCGGCGTATTCGGCGCCATTCTTCTCATAAAAACCCCTCAATCGGCATTCGAACGCCTGTTGCCATATCTCTTGTTGTTCGCTACCGTGCTATTTGCTGTCAGTCCCACTATAACAAAGCGACTACGCACGCGCAACATCGTCAAATCGGACGTGTCGCTGACTGGTTTGATCGGTATCGCGGTCGTGCAATTCGTCATCGCTATCTATGGTGGCTATTTCGGGGGCGGCATTGGTATCCTGATGTT
The DNA here is from genome assembly GCA_964657925.1 of uncultured Dictyobacter sp. Lineage (GTDB taxonomy): Bacteria > Chloroflexota > Ktedonobacteria > Ktedonobacterales > Ktedonobacteraceae > Dictyobacter. Next base: position 1,010 of record CAZZWK010000133.1, on the reverse strand, counting down.
GGCTGCACTGGCATTGATGGGTATGGAAAACATCCATAGTATGAATGCGCTCAAAGTGCTGCTGGCAACATGCATTAATGGAGTTGCGGTCATCACCTTCATTATCTTTGGCCTTGTCGTATGGCCGCAGGCGATTTTGATGGCTGTCGGCGCAATCATCGGCGGTTACGGCGGTGCCTATTACGCGCGCAAAATCGATCAAAAATGGGTACGCCTGTTTGTGATTGTGGTCGGATTGGCAATGACAGTGTATTTCTTTATCCGTTACTAGCCAGGCGCTCATGCGTGCTTTGGCGCTATGAATAAGGGGAGCATCCATTAGCAATCAGCGCGCAAGTTGTTTCCGGTCAATCCATAGAGCAGAAGCGCGACAACCTGCTCAGGCAGGTGATCATCTAGAGGACGATTAGTGGCTTGTGTCCGGGCCAGGAGGGGCCCTATCGCTGCTTCCACAAGAAAATCAGCATCGACTTCCTCAGAAAGCTCTCCGCGTGTCTTGGCTCTCTCGACAATCGCATTGGCTCTGCTCAGGCGATCACGCCAATAGGCATGGCGCACTTCTTCTAATTCCGGCTGACTGTTGTACCCAACGACAATATGAGAGATGGCCTGTCCCAGCGGCGTCTGGGTACGGGCGATGATCCTACGTAGTAGTTCAAGTAGATCGTCCCTGAGGTTTCCTGTATCTGGCGTGGGTGTCTCCAGCGCACTATAGTCCTGTAACGCTTCCGCTACTATGGCTGCCTTGGTTCCCCAGCGGCGAAACAGCGAGACTTCATTGACGCCCGCGAGCGCGGCAATATCTTTTGTCGTCATCCCTTCATAGCCTCGTTGACGTAAGAGCTCAAGCGTGGCAGCGAGCACCGCCTGTCGAACACGTGCGCTTCGTCCGCCAGGGCGTCTCTTTGGCTCTGCTTCTATCTGCCCTTCTTCCTGGGCGGGTGGATGAGGTGGATGGTTCTTCATATCTGTAGTATACCTGAGAGAGGATGGAAAAGCAAGTGCCACTT
>CAZZWK010000132.1:0-8503 GCA_964657925.1 uncultured Dictyobacter sp. | reverse complement strand
TGTAGTGTTATGACAAGCTCCAAATGAAGCTTGCCGACGGCGGCATAAATGCCGGGTGAGCACGATAAATCGGCTCCTACAATTCGTTTGAAGTTTGATAAAGGAGTAAGAGATGAATTCGAATAAGGGGCGACCTGGATTGATAGCAGTAGCGATCGTTTTGATTACGCTCGGTACCGCGATTGTTGACCAACTGCGCCTGCCAATGGGTCAACGGACATGGCATGGTGTGTTGTGGGGGCGAGTACCTTATGATCTACGTTTTCCGACATGGCAGCGTGTGCAAGAGGAATTCTGGAATAAGGATACTTCGCGGCTACTCACACCCCACGCTTTTGGTGTAGGCTGGGGCATCAATTTTTATCCGATTTTCCATACCAGTGAGATCAAATAAGATAGTCATTCCTGAATAGGCATACGAAAAGAGCTTGAGAATGTATACATGGGCGTGGAGGAATGAATGAGGACGATAGAGGATGCTGTGACCGCTGCGCGCGACCACGACATCCTCTGTTTTTTTGAGGTTAGCGGCTGGCCCAGAGCATGCCACGTTGCATGATCGTCAGCGCTGCAGGCACCTGGAGGTCACGCGTGACATGACCAAGGGAAGAATAAAAGACGCGACCCTCACCCCAGCGTTTCTTCCACACCACAGGCACCACCGCGCCCGCGATCCAGGGAAGCAGATCACCTTTGAAGGTAGTGGTGGCAAGCACCTCGTTGAGCGGATCGACATGCATATAGTACTGCTCGGAATGCATGTGAAAATCCTGGATGCCAGCGGTAATCGGGTCATCGTGATTGCTGATATGCACGTCGTAGTCGATGATATTGCCTGGATGCGCCACCCACTGTCCACCGACCATGAATTGATAATTGGGATTGTTGCGAAACGAGTCGCCCATGCAGCCATGCCAGCCCGCGATCCCCACGCCGCTTTGCACGGCGTCGAGCAAAGCCCGTTCTTGCTCGTCAGTGATCGTGCCCATGGTCCAGATAGGCACGATCAAGTCGAGCGAACGCATCTTGTCGGTATCGAGATAAGCATCGAGCGTATCGGCGATGGTCACATCGTAGTTTTGACTCTCTAAAAACGAGGCGAAGAGATGCGCGCCTTGCAACGGTTCGTGTCCTTCCCAACCGCCCCAGACCAGGAGTGCTGATTTCATCGTTTTATGCTCTTTCTTCTGTTTATGACAAAGATTGACCAGGAGCTAGCGGCTCGGGTCTCTCGCATTGACTCGTCAGTTCGATATGGCGACCTTCGCGCGAGGCATCGAGAATAGCATCCATAATATCGAGCACGTGATAGGCCAGCTCTCCGTTGGCTCGATGGGCGCGTCCCGTCTGCAGCGCGTATGCCATATCAACGAGGCCGATGCCACGACTGTTCTCGGTATAGTTATGGGTCAACGGCACATCGTGCCACTCGCTATCGTCGGCGCGACGAATAGAGACGGGACCACCGAACGTGTTGGGGTCGGGCACGGAGAGCGTGCCCTCGGTCCCGTAGATCTCGATACGTGGCAACTGGTGCGACCACACATCGAAGCTGGTGACCAGCGTGCCGATGGCCCCACTGGCGAAATCGAACACACCCGCGATATGCGTGGGTGTGTTGACCTGAATCATCGTGCCCGCCTTCGGCTCGCTGGTGATCATGCGTTGGGCGGTCGTGATACGCGCGGAGCCGGTGACGCGTCTGACCGGGCCGAGCATCGCGATCAGCGCGGTCAGGTAGTAAGGACCCATATCGAAAAGAGGGCCTGCGCCAGGCTGGTAGTAGAAATCGGGGTTGGGATGCCAGCTTTCTGGGCCATGGCTCATCATCACCGCGGTGGCCGCGACCGGTACACCGATGGCACCTGTGTTGATCAGGTTGATACACGTCTGGATACCGCCACCCAGAAACGTATCGGGCGCGCTACCAACGCGTTTCTGCACCCTCTGCGCCTCCGCAAGCAGCGCCTTCCCTTGTTCACGATCGACGCCGAGCGGTTTTTCGCTGTAGACCGCTTTACCCGCGCGCAGTGCCGCTTGCCCGACTTCAGTATGCGCCTGTGGAATGGTCAGGTTGAGCACAATGTCGATGGTTGGATCGGCGAGCAGCTCGTCAACCGTGTAGACGTGGGGAATCGAGTAACGTTGGGCTTGCCTGTGCGCGCTCGCCATATCGATATCCGCGCACGCCGTAACTTTGAGAACGGGGTAGTTACTAAGAGACTCGAAATAGATAGAGCTAATTTTGCCGCAGCCAATGACGCCAACATGAAACTGTTCAGACTTTTCCAAAAAGATACTCCTTCTTACTGATCCTTCAGTTTTTTCTCCTTTCACTTTACGAAAATTTGCGCAATTTTGCAAATGGGAGCGCTCAACTTTTTTCGCGTTCGTACGCTTTAAAAAAGAGCGTAAAGAAGGCAATGATGAGCATGAAGGCGATGAGGGTATCAAGAACATCGGCTTTGACGACATTACGCAGATTGAGGAAGAGCAAGACGATGGCGAGCGCGCCTGCGCTAATTGAGCAGGCGATGACGACTCGATTCATGATTCTTTTCATGCCGGTTTCCCATATATTTCTGATCTCACGCTGAGAGATATGGAACGATGACTGTCTACAGTATCCACGTACAAGGTTTATATTAGCAGAAATCGGTTGTGTTTTGAGTTGTAATCGTGACGATTGCTGTGTGAGTTCTGGGTCAATGCGCTGGTGTTGATTATGCTTTTTTGCTTACATAAGATAGACTATAGCTATCAAAAAAAGACAAGAGGAAAAAGCAATGGCCGAAGAGGATCTTATTCATGCGACCCCCACACCGCGCACACGTGAAAGTCTGGCGGCGGACTTGCGCCAGCTTGGCGTGAAGCCAGGTATGACGTTGATCATGCACTCATCGCTCAGCTCGTTAGGCTGGGTATGTGGTGGAGCGGTCGCGGTCGTACAGGCACTGATGAGCGTGGTGACGGAGGAGGGCACGATCGTCATGCCCACGCAGACCGGCAACTACTCCGATCCCGCCTATTGGGTGAATCCACCCGTGCCGCAGCCCTGGTGGCAGGTGATTTATGATACTATGCCCGCGTTTCGTCCCGAGGTAACCCCTTCCTACCTGATGGGCACGATCGTAGAAACCTTTCGTACCAGCCCCGGTGTTCTTCGCAGCAATCATCCACAAGTTTCCTTCGCGGCCTGGGGTCATAATGCGCGCTACATCACCGAGAATCATCCACTTGAGTACGGGTTAGGTGAAGGCTCGCCGCTTGCGCGTATTTATGATCTTAATGGCTGGGTATTGTTGCTGGGTGTTGGTTATAATCGCAATACCTCATTTCACCTGGCCGAATATCGCAGTCCAGGCAACACTGAAGTGATGCTGGGCGCGCCGGTGATGGAGAACGAGCAACGCGTGTGGAAGCACTTTCGCGATATCGATATCGATGCCGACATCTTCCCCACCATTGGCGAGGAGTTCGAGCAGACACGATTGGTCACACTGGGTATAGTGGGTTCGGCGGAGTGCCGCTTATTTCCGCAGCGGCCCGCCGTCGATTTCGCTGTCAACTGGTACCGGCAGCGCCGTCACAGCGCGTAAGCCCTTAATAGCTGTTGTAAGGGTCGGTTTACCACAACACAAGGCACCCAATGATGAATTTTCACTTGTAGGGGCACGATTCATCGGCCCGTATCGGCAAGAGACCAGACACTAAATAGTCGGGCGGGCCAATAAATGGTAGAGCGGGCCAATAAATTGTGCCCCTACTGGGGTTGAATATTGCGCGCCGAAAGGCCTGTAGCGTTTTCTACAATTTCAAAACGCACGGGTGTGCCTGGCCTGATGGTACGATAGCCCTGCCCTGGAATAGCGGTAAAATGGAAAAAGATGCTGTCCTGGCTGCCCTCACGTGTAATAGTGCCATTGCCTGCGTGCAGGTCGAACTGCTCGACAACACCTTGCGCAATCGGTAAACCGTTGCTGCCCAACACCGGCGATCCGTTGATCCATTCCTGTTGTGGTATGCGTATACGGGTAACCTGTGGCGTCGTATATGTCTCGTAGCGATAGTCCGAGCGCGTTTCCATAATGGCGCGCAGGTCATGGCGCAACTCTTCCACAGTGGGCCGACCCACGAAATACCAGCCATTATAGATTTTGTGAATGCGCAGATCGGGTCTCAGCACAAAGGTATAGGGTTGAGAGCGGTACGCGTATTCGCCCTCCGTTTCGTCCAGGATGTTGATCTGCTTGATCACGGCCCGTTCCTCGTCGGAGAGAAAATGCCATTGCGCGCCCAGCCCCGCGCGAAAGGCTGCCTGTACCAGCGGTGCATCGGCGCTGATCGTCGCCAGACGAGCATAATTCACGTTCAGTTCACTCTGGAATTGGACCAGTTGCCGTAGTTGTTCCTGGTCACGTGGACAGAAGAAGCCGCGCAAGAAGAGCAGGATCAACGGGTAGCCATCGCTAAAGCCCAGCTGTTGATCGAGTTGACCGGGCCGCGTGAAGCTCGAAAGCTTGCGTAGCGTACCCTGCTCATCTGGTAGCGTAATATCAGGGAAAAAGTTATCGACGTTCAGATTGGTCGTCAAATTGCATCCTCCTATTTCTTTCTGATGCTCTATCCTTTTTGTGTATGATTGATGTATGCCTTTTATCTAGAGTGGGAGGTGGGGAATCCGTTACACTCTCCGTATTGCTCGTTCGTACCGCTGCTCATAGGTTAGTCATGGGCTATAATCGAGGCATGATTAGAGGGGTTTGTTTGTAGTATAGTGTGGGAAGTAGCTTCAGACAAGGTATTGCGCGTACCTCCAGGAGGTGTTTCGAAGGATGGGAAAGAAGACAGGTATCGACAGGTGGGATGAGGTGATCAAAGGAAGAAAGTTGTCAAGAGAAGATTTGTTTTTTTAAGAGAAGGGAGCATAGGATGGCGGCTTTATTTCTGGTGGATATTCAGGAGATTACGGATGCGGAAGCGTACGAGGGGTACAAGAAGGGGGTGGCGGCGACGGTAGAGAAGTATGAGGGACGTTTTTTAGTGCGGGGTGGCGCGTATGAGGTGGTGGAGGGTGAGTGGGAGTCGGCGAGGTTGGTGGTGTTGGAGTTCGAGGATAAGGAGCATTTCCGGGCGTGGTACGACTCGCCGGAGTATAGCAAGTTGAAGGTGATACGGTTTGGGGCGTCGCGGTCGCGGGCGCTGGTAGTGCAGGGGGTGTGATGGGTGATTATTTAGGAAGGAGGGTATGGAGATGGAAGTGACGATTACGGGGTACGAGGTTTATGATGTGCGGTTTCCTACGTCGCGGGAACTGGCGGGTTCGGATGCGATGAATCATGATCCGGACTACTCGGCGGCGTATGTGGTGTTGCGCACGGATGGGGGGGATGGGGTAACGGGCCATGGGATGACGTTTACGATTGGACGGGGGACGGAGATTTGCGTGGCGGCGATACGGGCGTTGATGCCGATGGTGGTTGGGCGGACGCTGGAGTCGTTCACGGAGGATATGGCGGCGTTCTGGCGCTATATCACGGGTGATAGTCAGTTGCGGTGGCTGGGTCCGGAGAAGGGGGTGATACACCTGGCGACGGCGGCGGTGGTCAACGCGGTATGGGATCTGTATGCGAAGGTGGAGGGGAAGCCGTTGTGGAAGTTGCTGGCGGATATGACGCCGGAGCAACTGGTCTCATGCGTCGATTTTCGCTATATCACGGATGTGTTGACGCCAGATGAGGCGGTGGAGTTATTGCGAGGGCATGCCGCAAGCAAGGGTGAGCGCGAGCGGGAGATGCTGCGTGATGGCTATCCGGCTTATACCACATCGGCGGGTTGGCTAGGGTATTCGAATGAGCGGTTGCGCGAGTTGTGTCGCGAGGCGCTGGCACAGGGGTGGACGCATTTCAAGCTGAAGGTGGGGGTTGATGGTGAGGATGATCTGAGACGGGCCAGTATACTGCGTGCGGAGATCGGGGCGGAGAGTAAGTTGATGATGGACGCGAACCAGTACTGGGATGTGGGTGAGGCGATCAGCAGTATGCGGCGGTTGGCGGTGGTCGATCCGTGGTGGATCGAGGAGCCGACCAGTCCGGATGATGTGCTGGGGCATGCCACGATCGCGAGGGCAATCGCGCCGATGCGGGTCGCCACGGGCGAGCATGTGCAGAATCGAGTCATTTTCAAGCAGATGTTGCAGGCGGGCGCGATCGGGTTTTGCCAGATCGACGCGTGCCGGTTGGGTGGGGTCAACGAGGTGCTGGCGGTGTTGCTGATGGCGGCGAAGTTCGGTGTACCGGTCTGTCCGCACGCGGGCGGCGTGGGTTTGTGCGAGTATGTGCAGCACATCTCGATTTTCGATTATATCGCGGTAAGCGCGTCGTTGCAGGATCGGATCGTGGAGTATGTCGATCATCTGCACGAGCATTTTGTGCATCCGGTGGTGATACGGAACGGGCATTATATGCCGCCAGTCGCGGCTGGCTATAGTATCGAGATGCGACCGGAGGTGTTTCCGAAGTATAGCTTTCCAGATGGGAGTGAGTGGAGGAATGCGTAGAGGATAGACTATTTTTGAGTGGGTCAAGAGGGGATGGGAATGATGTGCGGGTGCAGGCACGAAGCGCGCAGAGTAATTATGTATTGGCTCTGCGTGCTTCGTGCTTGTCTATTGCAATATCTTCCTCAGCTTTTGGGAGTAGGAGGTGGGGTTAGTGTGGAAAAAGCTGCGGCGGGTGCTGCCTGATCATCGTGTTCGCCCGCGATGGCGCCGACGACGTTTTCTTTGGCCTGGGCGAATTCGTCGGGTCGGGATTCGCGCCAATGGGTCCAGAGGGCCACGAGCAGGGCTTGCAGGACGCCCGCGATAGGCGAGGCGAAGAGGGCACCCCAGATGCCGAACAGTTCGGAGCCCGCGATGATGGCCGCGATAGAGACAATAGGATGGAGGCCAACGGCCTGGCCGACGATGCGAGGTCCAACCACATCGCCTTCGATGATGTGAACAACAATGAAGTAGGCGAGCACGATGACCGCGATGATCCAGCCATGGGTGAGCGCGATAAGGGTACAGATAGCGCCGGAGACGAGTGTACCAAGGATGGGGACGAATTCCAGGAAGAAGGCCAGCACGCCAAGGAGCAGGGCATAAGGAACCTGCAGCACGGTGAGGCCACCACCGACCAGGATGCCAACGAGCAGGGCCAGGAGTAGTTGACCACGAATATAGCCACCCACGACGCGTTGTAGGGTGTCCAGGAGGAAATTGGCCTGCACGGATTGGGGCATGTTGCGGCGGCTCCATTGCGCGATTCGTGCGCCGTCGATGAGGAAGTAGACACTGATAACGATGATGACCACGATATCGAGCAGGGAGTTGAGGAAGCCGGTGACGAAGGGGAGCGCGCTGCTGGCGATTGATTCGGCGCGACTGAGCAGGCCGGTGCGAACCGAATTAATTTGTGCCTGAGTGATGCCTAAGGACGTGAGAGCGTGATCAATGGGTGAAGATGAGTCTTTGGTGCCACTGAGAAAGTCGCCGAGCGTGCGGGAAAAGGACGTGACCTGATGGATGGCGGTATCGGCCACGAAGTAGATGAAGCCCGCGATACAGGCGAAGACCAGCAGGTACATGATCAGGATCGCGATGGGGCGAGGGAGGAAGCGTTGAAAGAATTTCACGCCTGGGGCGATGGCGTAGGCGATGAGGGCTGCGATGATAAGCAGCAGGAGGGTGCGGATAATGTGCGAGGCACCCCACAGGATCAGGACGACCACGGCGGTCCAGGCGAGGATGGCGATGGGGATATCGCGGCGACGGGCCCATTTGTTGGAAGAGCTATTAGGGTTTGTGTTGTTGGAGTCGTTCAAGACACGAGTATTCGAAGCCATAAGAAAAAGAGTCTCCCTTTGTGTATGTCGCAGTATTTGCTACGTTTTTCTGGTAGGTTTGGTACGGATGGCATGGCCCCTGTCGTCGCTGTTTGATGAATGTATTGGAAGGGATAAAGAAAAAAAGAGTACGGGCTATGAACAACGAAGAGAGAGATGCTTCTTTAATGATACGACAGGTTAGGAGGGAAGGTTTCAAGGAGAGAGAGCGCATCTTTGAAACCCTGGCATAATTTTGGGGTGGTTAGTGAACGGTGCTCGTGTGAGTGCCGTCCAGCGTTTTCTTTGTTCTTATTTCTTGCGAACGTTCAATGAGAATCTGATTTTTTTGGGCAATATCTTTCAGATCTATATAAAGTATGTGCACCCAGACGAGGTTGCGATGATGTTTTGCCCTGGTATGTTGTAGATCGAGCAAGAGAACTTTTGAGTGATATAAAAGTTCCTCTGTTTCAATGCAGAGATCATTACAGTTCTTCATGTTTTTAACCCTCATCTAAAGTGAGAAAAACGCTTGCAGTATGTTCTTTATTAAGCACGGAGGAAATGCAAAAAGGTTACATAATTTTGAATCTTTCTAGCGAAAGAGTTCATAAGAGTTTTCTAAACTTAG
>CAZZWK010000131.1:0-8861 GCA_964657925.1 uncultured Dictyobacter sp. | reverse complement strand
GAGAAGAGAACTTTGTTCACTGAGCCAACCCTCCAAAAGCGGGCCAAGGTCACGTAGCTCATCCGGCTTCATGCAGCCATTCTCCCACACTACGGCAAACAGTTCTCGCCGCTCTCAACGAACGAATGAGTTTGAGAGGAGCAGAGCGAGTTCTTCATGTGTCACGACAAACGATTGCAAAGTGGCTTGAAGAGGCTGCAGCAACGGTAGACAGTGATGAACTCTCACCATCTGAATTCGATCAAGAGCTTCTCTTGGAGATGGACGAGGTGTGGAGTTTTATTGTGGGCAAAAGAAAAAACAAGCTTGGCTCTGTATTGCTTTAGCAGGCTCCTGGACGATAGCCGCGATTGATGGCACGAGCCATGGGGACGCGCCGCTATTTTCGTCCTGCGACCCGTTCTCACTGGCCCACAAAGGTTTACCCAGGTTTTTCGCGTTGGTGGTATTAGGGCACGAGGTCGCACTGCCACCGTCTCCGCCGGTACAGGGATAATGCACCCCGACAATGTCAATCGAAGCATTAAAGGTTGCACTGCTCACCATGGCATCGGCCACATCCCAGCCAGAATCGGCCCCGACGACTTTCGTGGAGAGGCCATTAGACGCAATGGCACTATGCAACGCCTCGAAGAATGACTCGTTGTAGCCACGCTCGTTCCAGCCCCCAATATAGTCGATGGTCAGGTTATAATGGCTTTTGGCTCCTTGAATCCAGGCAATATAGTAGTTGACCATATCCTGTGACCAGATAGGATTATTGCTATCCCAAACCGGTGCACCAGTCGTGCCGATCCAGCCGGGTGCAGCCCAGGCCAGCCCATAGAGCTTGATATTAGGATTGCGAGCTTTGGCCTGCTGCATCAACCACCACTCGTAGCCACGATTGAAATTGGTGTCGGTGGCGGTGTGCATAAAACTGGACTCGGAGCCATCGGTGGAGTTCGCGTCTCCTCCCACCTCGACTTTCAAGATATGCAGGTTGGCCCCATAGCCAGGCTTAAAAAGGTAATCGAGGATCTGGGAGCGATAGGGTTCAGGATAGTCGATGAGCAGACGAGAGTTGCCGCCGCCTCCACTGATGGCCCCAATACCGTCAAATGTACGACCACCTCCACTGCCATAAAAACAACCCCTTTCTCAGCTCATAGCGGTACGGCGTTTATTTGAAATAACACCTGTCGTCCTGACAAACGTTCATTTACTTCAAGAAGAAAGTGAACGCAAATGCACAAAATACGATACCTCTCTTCGTTTCCCCAAGGAGAGGATGCAGGCTCCATAAGCCTGCATCCATTCACCTAGACCGCGACCAGTTGCCACTGCTGATTTGTGCCTCCATTTTCGGGCCACTCGATGACCGGGGCTCCACTGGTTGTGGAGGCTCCCGACACATCGGCGTAGAGGTCGCTATCGACATTACGCAGGTAGTAGTAGCCATCGCCCGTCGGGACCAGATCCCACCATTGATTAGCACCATTGCTGGCTGGCATTTGATTCAGTTGTGTTCCTGCCGGTGAAGCATAGCTCGGAATGCTCAGGTATTGCCCGCTATTGCGATTGATGAGTTCGTAGTATCCTTCGATCAGGACTACTTGCCATTGCTGATTGGCCCCATTATGGTCAGGCCATTGGATGGCGGCAGCGCCACTAGCTGTAGAGCTTCCAGTGATATCCAACACCTGTCCGCTATTACGGTTGACGAGCTTGTAATGCCCTTCAGGAATGGTACCGGTGGTCGCGGCTCTCGTCTGATGGATGGTAGACACCGCAATAATCGTAGGAACAATAAGGGCCAGCATAATGAAAATCAGGATTTTTCTCAAACGTTGCATTTTGTATCTCCTTTTCTGTGACCATTGCTGACACAGATTTTTTTACTCTCCCTGAGAGACCTTCTTTCTCCGCACATTTTCTCGTTGACAAAAATGCGGGGCGACTCGGAGCAACTCGTAGACCGGATGGAGGCTCACGATGAGCCCGCATCGACACAGCTAGACCGCGACCAGTTGCCATTGCTGATTTGTGCCTCCGGGGCCAGGCCACTCGATGACCGGGGCACCATTGGCCGTAGAGGCTCCCGACACATCAGCGTAGAGGCCGCTACTCTGATTGACCAGATAGTAGTAGCCATCACCAGTTGGAACCAGATTCCACCACTGATTGGAGCCATTAGTGTCGCTCCATTGATCCAGCTGCGTGCCCTGGGTGGTAGAGTAGCCTGGATCATCGAGGAGTAGACCACTATTGCGATTGACCAGTTTGTAGCCGCCGTTGACTGGCACCTCCTGCCACTGCTGATTGGCTCCCCCGTTGTCGGGCCACTGGATAGCGGGGCCACCATTGCTGGTGGAGAAGCCACTCATGTCGAGCACCTGCCCGCTATTGCGGTTGACAACCTTGTAGTACGTCCCGCCATCGAAACAGGCTATGCCATTGGGCGAACCAAGGCCTGTTTGATAATTGTAGGTCTGTCCACCAACGAGAGAGAGGCAACCACGCGTATAATTCGTCCAAGGAACACTGGCTGCATAACCTGAGACGCCTCCGGCCAGCGCATAGGTGGCCGCAATGATGGGAGAAGATGCGCTCGTGCCTCCATATTGGTACCAGCCATTGGCCTGATAAGTGTTATAGACGCTCACTCCGGTGTTGGGATCGGCGACCGCAGACACATCGGCAACGGCACGATTTGAACATCCAGTGACGCTACTCTTCTGCCAGGAGGGAATTGAGATGAATGCGCTACAACCACCACCCGCACCGGACCAGGCCGTTTCACTGCCATTGCTATTGAGCGTCGTACCACCTACAGCGACGACGCCTGAACAATCAGCGGGCGATTCAGTTTCAGGGCCACTATCACCAGTACTGGCGGTAATGGCGACATTTGCATGGTTGTAATACGAGCTACAGACAGATGCAATGCCGTTAGATTCACCACTGCCGTAACTATTGCTTACTTCGTTTGCTCCCAATGAGACCGCAGTGTTGACAGCGGCACCAAGATCGCTAAAGTTTGAGGAATTCGCTTCGACGAGCAGGATATTACAATTGGTACAAATAGCACTCACCATATCAACGTCAAGCGAGATTTCTCCGGCCCAGCCGCTATCGGCTGTAGGATAGTTGGTGCCACCATTCTGATCAACTTTCCGGAAGCAGCCATTGCTTGTCGTGCAGGCCGGTAACCCGAAGTTCGAACGATAGACCGCAAGATCACTTTCGGCGTTGGGATCATCGTAGGCATCAACAAGGGCAACCGTTTGCGCACGCGCACTCGTGTTTGGCAGGTTATAAGCCGCGTGCAGTGCTGCCGGGCTGTACGGAGCACTCTGCCCCGGTGCCGCTGCTTGTGGCTGAAGCTTATTGTTCGTCTCACGTGGGGGAGCTTTAATCGTTGTCGTTGACACCAGGGAGAGACAGTGAGCATATCCCTTTGGTGCTTTCCCACATTCATTCTTGAAGGTCATCTTTGAGACACTCGTGACAGGACTGAGAAAGGTACTCTTGGCGAAGGCATTCAAACCTGTCGCAGAACTCAAGACAACAATCAGTGTGATGACGAGCGTTGCGATAAGACTTATGGCAAAAATCCGTTTTTGCACAGGAGAGCTCCTTCCATGAGCTGTTCGATCAAGGGAGATGCGTTCCTTTCTCCCAGTTTTTTTAGTACGACAAATAAACAGTGTCTATACAACGGTGCGAAGACGAAGAGATTGAAAGACAAAAAGTGCGACAATCTTTATTCATCCGAATACTTGTTCTCAATGGCCGATTTTCCAACGAATTAAGGATAATTCGTACCTGAACATCTGCAACTGATTGAAGGTTCCCCGACGTCTCAAAATTCAGGAGGATTCCTCTCTCCTAAGAGAGGATGCAGGCTCATCGAGTCTGCATCCGAGACTCTATACGGGGATAAGTTGCCACCGCCGGTTCGTCCCTCCATTGCCAGATCCCTGGATAGCGGGACCACCATTACTGGTGAAGAAACCACTCATATCTACCAGCGGAGAGTTCACAGGAGTAATCCTGTGTGCTCTGCGAGGGTGGCCTCAGAACAGAAGTTTAGGCACCGATCAGGCTCCATTCCTGGTTGGCCTGTCCATTGCCCAGGTCCCACTGATCCATGGTAGTGCCATCGCTAGTCGACCAGCCGGTATCGTCGAGAACTTTGCCACTATTGCGGTTCTGAATATAGTTGTATCCACCAGAGCCGCTCATGGTCGATACCTGTACATTATCAACAATCATCGACACCCCAGATTGAGTTGCAGACGTTGGACCTCCGCCGAACGCGTTAGGAAAACTACCACCCATAGCCAGATCGAGAATGATGAAGAAGCCATGATCTACTGCATTGGCCCAAGTCGTCGGATCGACCTGGTTGGCGCTGATTGTAAAGTAGTTATTCCCATCCAGATACCAGCGAATTTGTTCGGGCGAAACACTTCTATCGACGATAACCGAGTAGGTATGAAAGCCAGTCTGGCATCCTGGGCATGCTCGCTGTCCACTGCCGATCCCGGTTGTTTCATTACAAGGACCGCCTGGATCGACTCCACAATGGAGCGTACCGAACACAGAACTGAGTCCATTGATATCTTCCATTGTGTCGATTTCACCATCACTGGGCCAGTTATGGTCCACGCGGTATTGTGCACCGAGCATCCAGAAAGCGGGCCAATAGCCAGCCGCCGCCGCTCCAGAAACATTGGGTTGTTGGATAGTAGCACTTACCTGTAACTCACCACTCACCGGGGCAGCGAAATCGGACCGCTGAGTCTCGATACGTCCGGATGTCCAGTTGCCGTTTGCATTGCGGATCGCGGTGATAGCAAGATAACCATTGCCATCTTGCTGCACATTTGTTGTGCTATTAGACATGATCTCGACCTCTCCAGTCCCCCAGCCTGTTCCTGTATCGTAGAGCCAATTGGCTGGATCGACTCCTGTACCAGCTGCTCCATTGAAATCATCGCTCCAAACGGGAGTCCAGGTAGTATCAGCATGAACTTTCTGGATTCCATGTGCGGAGAAGATGCCTGCACCTGCAAACAACAATGTGACAATCAACAGGAATGGGAGCATGCGCAGAACCTGCCACGAACGGTGATGCCTGGAAGAATGAGTCTGATCCTCTTAAGGAAACATCTGCATTGGTGACCTCTTTCCCTATTATTGAAATACAATTGAATGAAGTAAGGACATGCGTGTATCCAGTAAACCGATGCAAAAGAATACTGCGTTTTTACCGGAAGCATGTCAAAAATAGAAACGAAACAGTAAAACGACAAGATGGCCTTTGTAATTTCTCTTCTATAGAGAAGAGGACAACCGGTGGATTGTCTATACAAGGTAAGAATACAGCGTTTGTCCTGGAAGCAGAACAGGGAATGGAAAGAGTGTTTGAGAGAGATAGTGTTCAAAAGTTGACAAAGCTATCACATTTAATACACCAAGAGCGCTTGTTACTTCTTTGTTATCATCCGCTTGCGCATACTTTCCCTTTGCACCTTTATCCGCAAAAATATAGGACAGCAAATCTTGTCATATAAGAACTGTAAACTAGAAACCGGTTTCTGTCAAGAGGTGTAGGAGATTAAGAGAATGTTTCTGGCATTCCTGCTTGTCTTCGCCATCGATCGAGGTCAGGATAGTGGGTGAGAGGGAGGCCCTACGAGGGTCTCCCAAGCCTTCTTAGATACGAACCTACCCGTGAAAAGGCTGCTGGCCGCAAAGAGTGCAGGCAACATCGTATGGTAAGACTTTTTCAAAAATTCGGGACCAGCCATTACATAAAGCGCTACTCGACTGTTAGCACGACTTTGCCGGTTGTCCGGCCCGCCTCCAACGTTTGATGTGCCGCACGAGCTTCGGCCAGAGGGAACGTATGATCCAGTACAACGTGCAGGCGCCCATCAGAGATAAAGTCGAGCAGGACTCGGCTGGCATGCAGTTGTGCATCAAGCGGCTGTGCGACCGTGTTATAGCCGCTAACGCTCAGGCATTTCTGGATGAGCATCTGCGTGACGAAAGGTGTTACCTCGCCCGTCAGTGAGCCATAGTTGACCAGGCGACCAAACAGGCACAGACAGGCGATGCTCTGTTGCCCAACGGAGCCGCCGATGGGATCAAGCACAATATCGACACCTTGTCCGCGTGTGGCTTGCATGACCTGCTCGATCCAGTTGCCAGACTTGCTATTAATGGCGACATCCGCGCCCAGTTCGCGAATGACCTCTAGTTTGCTGGCGCTGGTGGTTGTGCCAATCACGGTTCCTGCTCCCAGTATCTTCGCAACCTGCACAGCCAATGAGCCGACGCCTCCCGCCGCGCTATGGACCAGCACGGTCTCACCTGGACTGAAATGGGCACCTCTGGTTAATACGAGGTATGCGGTTTCCCCTTGAACAGGCACGGCGGTTGCTTGCGCGAAGCTGACAGTATCTGGCAATGGAACGACCTGCGCGGCTTTGGCAAGGGCGTACTCGGCGTAGCCTCCCTCGACAAGTGCGACGACGCGCGTCCCTTCAGTCGGAGCACTGACGCCCTGACCATGCGAGACGATGGTTCCAGCTACTTCATAGCCCAGGGTGAGTGGTAATGGCAGGGCATTGGGATAGTGACCATTGCGTTGCCCCACATCTGCGTAGTTCACGCCAGCAGTAGCAACCTTTATCAATATCTCTCCCACCTGAGGAATAGGCCTGGCAATCTCCTCCATGTGCATGACGCTTGGGTCACCACGTTCATGTATACGTATTGCTTTCATTATTATTCTCCTTTTTTCTTTTTTTACACTCAATATTCTATTTCATGTAATAACACGGACATTTAGACCAGTCTCTATACTTTCTGCAAACCAGTTGCGTCTTGAACAGCTTTTTTCTCTTTTTAGCTCGCTGCGTATTTCCAGAATTTTTGTGTAACATGACGACTTATGAAATGCATCGGAATGAGAGCCAGGTAGATCCAGCCTGATAGACTGGCGTGTGCTACACCGCTCACAGTAGCTATTAGCACCGAGGTAAGTCCTACACTTATCATGAGCAGAGTAAAAAGCAGATTGGTTCTCGTAATGTTCACCTCGGCTTCATTCAACTCTAATTCGCGCCTCTTCTTATACGCGTGAATATAGAGTAGCAAGAAAACGGTGTATACAGCGATAAAACCACTGCCATAGAGTACCATTAACATAGGCCATTGCTGGTTTTGGATGATCTGGCTATTCTCACTAGAGACAAAAATTAAATCAGTAAGCAAGGTGAAGAGGAACTTCAACGGGTAAATATAGAGCAGAATCACGAAGAGTAAGACCATATTCAAAAATATGGTGAAAGCGTCGTTCAGGCCGTAGCAACGAAAGAATTTGTAATGTGTGTACCATACGTTGATGAGGACGGCAAAGCAAATGGCAAAAGAGATAAATCCGTGTACAATGGTTTGTTGTAATTGATTAAAGGTAGAAGGGACTTGCAGTGAGACGACGACCAGGGTAACGGCGAAGCCAAAAACTGCGTCACTGAATGCCTCGACGCGCGAGACATCCGTGCCGCGTAAACGGAATTGTTTGTCGAGGCCCATACCTTGAGCGATGAGCTGGTCGCGTAACATGTTGATCCTCTCTCTTGAAGTGGATTGGGCTAATTGACGAGCGGCGGTCACGGAAAGCTACATCAGCCCCTCAGGTGGTCGCACAATCAACATGGGTAGTTTCGTTGTATTGAGGAGCCGCTCCGTGACACTTCCCATGACCCAGCGTTCCAGTCCCCCACGCCCGTGGGTCGAGATCGCGATCAGATCACACGGGGGGATACCCTTCGTGTCTTCACTCGTTTTTCCATGTTCTGCCAGAGTGAGCAGGGTACTGGCAACATCAGATGCCAGTTCAACCGAATAGATGAGCGAGAGCTGGAGGTCTTTTCCCTCAGGAAACACGTGTCGCTCAGCCTGGCTTAAGGAGGTCCTGGCATCACGCAGTGCCTCCTCGTCTAGTTCGCTGACAATGCCTTCTTCCGCGGTGAGTGGTAATATCTTGACCACCTGACTCAGGTGTAAGACTCCCTGCCCAGCCTCCGCCAGTGCAGCTGTCACGTAGGCAGCCGGTCGCAGCGCGACCTCGGCACGTGACGAGCCATCCAGGGGGACGAGTGTACGGAACGAACCTCCTGAACCAATTGGCGCAAGAGAAGGTGTTTCATCCTGACGCAGCACGAGCACTGGTAGTTTGCATTGATGTACGAGTACGTGCGCGACACTTCCTAGCACCCAGCGCGTGAAACCAGTTCTTCCATGGCTACAGAGTACGATGAGATTGATCCCAGCAGTGTCGGTAAAGGCAAGAAGATTCTGGGCAGGCAAACCAAACAAGACCTCTGTCCTGATTTTGATGCCCGCAAGCTGGTAGGATGCAGATAGTGCTTGCAGATACGCGCTGGCACTGTCCATCTGTTCATCGATACCCTCCTGACTCATCGAGGGAACGGGAAAACCGTAGTCGGGAGGGGAAATGACCACCTGTACCAGGAGGAGAGAGCCGCCAGTGAGACGCGCAATACGCGCCGCGACTGGCACGGCTTGCTCGGCGAGTGGCGATCCATCTAATGGGACGAGAATATGGTGAAACATACAAAGTTCCTTTCTGTGTCAATAATCTCTATTACCTGCATGTATTGCTTGGATTGACTCCAGGCGTTTCCACGTTCTTGGTGAAGACGAGGTTTGTTCGTGTGATCATTTTCTCGTCGCATGCGAACCGTAGCATTGCTCATCACTGCCTGAAAAAATCACCGCAAAAATGTCAGCGCCTGGAATTTCGACAAACGATCCTAGCTTGCTATTCTCCCGCACTGGAT
>CAZZWK010000130.1:0-9114 GCA_964657925.1 uncultured Dictyobacter sp. | reverse complement strand
AAGAGAGACGGTAGTATTTTGTCAAGGTTCATTGTAAGCCGCCGACTGCGTCATAAATGCCGCGTGAGTCGGGGGGGCAGGCGATAAACCGACGCCTACGGAGGGGGGGATTACCCATCTTACCTGGTGGATGCACCAATTATCCAGGTTTACAAAGAAAGCGAGGGAAGCGTCGGCGGGGCACGGACGCGATAATGAAGATAAAGAAATAACGTCGGACAACGTCTGCGCCAGCCGATAAATCGGCGTGGGCGACGGTAAACCGGCCCCTACAGAAGGTGGGGATGTCCGACGTTGTTTAGGAATTGTTCAGTATCAAGGGCGAGGCAGGCGATCGGCCCAGGGGAGCGCGGTTTCGAGTTCAGCTGCCAGCGCGAGCAGCAGGCCCTCGCCTAATGGAGGTCCCATGAACTGCACGCCGAGGGGCAGGCCGTCCGGACCCTGGTAGAGCGGCAAGGAGATGGCAGGCTGACCGGTGATGTTACAGATCGCGGCAAAGGGAGCGAAATCAGCGCATTTCAGGAATTGGTTCAGCCAGTCCTCGGCTTCGACATTGATGGTCCCCAATGGCAACGGACGCCGACCCAACGTAGGAGTCAGGATAACATCATAGGTGGTAAAGGATTGCAAAATCGCGCGCGTCTGCTGTTGCAATTGCGCGACTGCGCCGACATAGTTCGCAGCGGTGAGCGTCTGGTTTAGCTCGTAAAAGCCCCACGACAGGCGCTCTATATCGCCCTGCTGTGGCGCGCGACCCATCAGTCCAGCGGCGTACTGAATATTGGAGGAGATGGCGCCAGCGTAGAGCACATTGAAAGAAGCAAGCAAGTCCGGAGCGACCATGCCAGTGGGCGTATGCGATTCGACGTGGTGACCAAGGGATGTCAGCAACTGCGCGGTGTCATGAACGGCCTGGATATGCATAGGATCGACCTCGGTACCCAATGGCGACTCGACCGTCATAGCGATACGCAAGCGGCGCGGCGGATGGGCGGAGGTAACGGCGAACGGTTCCGTGGGCGGCACGGCCCAGGTAGCATCACCCAATTCGTAGCCCGCGAGCAGGTCGAGAATCGCGGCGCTATCGGCAACGCTGCGTGTGAGCACACCATCGCTGACAAGAAACGAATCGCCCAGGCCGGGACCGGCGGAGATGCGTCCGCGACTGGGTTTGAGACCGACCAGTCCACAGCAAGCGGCGGGGATGCGGATCGAACCACCACCATCGGAACCTTGCGCAAGCGGCAAGATGCCTGCCGCCACGGCTGCCGCGGCTCCACCGGAAGAGCCACCGGTCGTCACATCCGTGTTCCAGGGATTGCGCGCGGGCCCGAAGCGACGTGATTCGGTCGTGGGCGTAATGCCGAACTCGGGCGCGTTGGTGTGGCCGACAAAAATAAAACCGGCGTCGCGCAAACGCCGCACAACGTAGTCGTCGAACGGGCTGGTATAGTCGCTCAATAGGTTCGATGAAAGGGTAAAGCGCTCGCCCGCGACATGATTCAACTCTTTGATGGCGATCGGTACACCGGCGAACGGACGTGTATCGCCTGGTTTGATGGCATCAGCAGCCGCCAGGGCGCTTTCGGCATTCACCAGGGTAAATGCATTGAGATCGGTGTTCGCCTCGATCCGTTTTAAGGTGGCTTCCACAAGTTCGCGTGCGCTGATACTGCCCGTACGGACCATCTCGGCCAGCTCCAATGCTGGACGCGTCAGGATGTTTGTTTGCTGCAAGGCCATGGTACACATGCTCCTTCGAAATCTATTTTGACAACGTTCTCTGCCCTCTATTATAAAACGTCAATATGTGTGAGTGATGCTAAAGCGGAACGAACATTTGCAAAAAGTGATGTACAATATGCATAAGTAGACGGGCAAACGCATGGTTTGCCCTACACGGACCCGCATTCATATTATGGACACATTTCATATATGGACGCGGAATTATACGCGAGGGGCAAACGCGTGGTTTGCCCTACGCGGACCTGCATTCGCATTTATACGCGTTTGCCTGACGTGGAATTGCACCAGGAGTATCGAAATATGACTTTATTAGACGGACAAGAACAACAGGAGGCAATCTATACGGATGTGCTGGCACAACTTGATGGTCTTCTAGAGGGCGAGACCAATTGGGTTGCGAACCTTGCCAATGCTTCCGCTTTACTTTTCGACATGCTCGAAGGCATTAACTGGGTTGGTTTCTATCTGCGCGAGCGTGATGAGTTGGTGCTTGGACCCTTCCAGGGCAAGCCAGCATGCATTCGGATCGCGTTCGGCAAGGGTGTTTGCGGTACCGCCGCGCAGACGCGCGAGATACAGCGAGTTGCCAATGTGCACGATTTCCCTGGTCATATCGCCTGCGATAGCGCCTCGCTGTCGGAAATTGTTGTTCCTCTGCTCAGGGATGGCAGGGTGATTGGGGTGCTGGACATCGATAGCCCCATCGAAAATCGTTTCGATGAGATGGATCAGGTTTTTCTGGCAAAGGTGGCGCAACGGGTGACTGAGGCTATTGAGAATTTTACACCTGCATGAAAGAAAGTGAGGTTGTTAGCTACTGCTTCAGTACGCTCTGTACCGTATCGATCAGATCATCGACATCAAAAGGTTTGCGTAAGAAAGCCGAGGCTTTTACGCGCTGGCTCTTCTCTTCCGCGTGACCATCGGCTGTAATCAATACAATTGGTACAGCGTTGCCATACTGATCGTACACATGCGTCGCGACCTCGCCTCCATCCAGCAAGGGCAAACCCATATCCAGCACGATTAACGCGGGCTGCTGTTCACATATCCACTCCACGGCCTCTTGCCCATCTGCGGCTGCTTGTGTCGCGAACCCCTCCTCTTCGAGCACCCACTGAATAGTTTTTCGCAGGTTCTGATCGTCATCGACGACGAGAATAAAATTAGATGCTTGTTTCTGTATAGATATTTCGCCTTGTTGCTGCCAATCGTTCACACGAAACTCCTCTACTTCGCACTTATTAACGACTTCATTGATTCATACTGAAGCAGGGAAGTCGCACGCTGAAGGTACTGCCCTGCCCTTCTTCGCTATTCACGGTGATTATGCCTCCGTGCTGCTCAATCACTTGCGCAACACTTGCCAGACCGACACCTGTTCCTTGAATGCGGTCAGTTACATTCTGTGCACGATAAAAGGGTTCGAAAATATACGGTACATCGATTTTCGGAATACCAATGCCGTGATCGCGCACGCTTACCTCTACCCACGCTTGATTCTGTAGCTGTTCCTGTTGCACTGCCACGATCACCTGCCCACCTTGCGGGCTATACTTGATGGCGTTGGTGATCAGATTCGTCAGGACGCGATCCAGCCGTACAAAGTCTCCGCGTACGATGATCTCCTGCGCCGGTGTCAGCACAACAATTTGATGGCGCTTCGTCGTCTCTTGCAATTCAGCACTCACCTGTCGTAGCAGTGTCATCAATTTCACCGGACGCATCTCCAGATCGAGTTGTTGGCCGGATTGCAACTTCGCGACATCCAGTAGATCCTCCACCATGCCTGCCATCTTCGTAGTCGAGGACTCGATCACTACCAAGCGATCAGCAAGTACCGCGGCGTCGGGCATTTCGCCGCGTTTCATGCGCCGTTGTAGCAATTGCACATTTCCTCGTATCGAGGCCAGTGGGGTCTTAAGATCATGTGATACGCTGGAGAGAAAATCGTTGCGTACCTGTAGCGCCGCTTCCACCTCTGCCTTTGCGCGCTGAGCTTCCTCCAGCAAGCGTACTCGCTCTTCTTCTCCTTGCTTACGCTCGATACCAAGGGTAACCGCGTTCGATATCGAGGCCATGGCATCAAGGACTGCCATGCTAAGAGATTGGCGCGCAAAAAGCGCGATCACCCCTATCACCTCCTCATCAATCAGTAAAGGATAGCCCGCGAACGCAACCATGCCCTCGCGGCTGGCCCAATCCTGGTCGCCCACGCGTGGATCTCCGATGACCTGATTGGTGAGGTGGGGCAAACGCTCGGCGGCGATGAGGCCAATTTTGTACATACCAACGGGGACGCGGCTATGGGGACCGTTCAAATGCGTATAGAGACCGGAACTGGCCTGCAAGTGGAGCACGTTCGTCGCTTTGTTCAACGTCCAGATGCGCGCGAACGCGGCGTCCAGGTGGGTAACAAGAGCTTGCGTACATTGATGCAAACTTTCTTGCAATGTTCCCCCATGCACCAATGCTATGCTGATATCGCGCGTTAGTGCGGTCAGACGGCGGGATTCGTCTATCATCGTGCGTGCGCGAATCCAATCTTTCTGCTCGTGCTCCAGTTCCAACGCACGTGTTCGCAGCCGCTCTACCTCTTCGAGAAGCGATGTCTCTGTTGACTCGCTATCCATGGCCGCCCTTTCTCCTCTCAAAGTTTATGAGGGTGAGCAACACAGAAAAAGTTTTCTCTTCTTTAGGAGAAAACTTTGTAATCTCACCTACTTTATCACAAAGGGCACTATTCGCACAATGAGAACTTTCTTAATGCATACCTCTTTCCTATCTCTCTATCTCATACATATCCATGCATAAGCAACCTCTCGCCTGTTCGTGAAAACTCCTCAGGCGAGGGAATGGCGACATCCAAAGAATCGGCCATACGATCGATGATGTTGAAAAGCGCGCCAACAAGCAGGGCATCCTCGATAGCCTGCTCACTGATGCCCAGCGCTAACAGCGGGAGCATATCATCCCTGGTGACTTCAGCAGGGGTAAGCGTGACTTTTTCCAGCACACACAGCATCGCGCGCACCTGCTCACTCACGGGTGCGGTACGCCAATCGTCGAGGGCCGCGTCAACAACTACGTCGGTCAATACCTGGGCCGCAACTGCGCCATGGGCGCCTGTTCAATAGCGGCAGCGATTCTGGCGCGAGACGAACGCAGCGAACAGTTCTCGCTCACCTACATTCCAATCAGAGGGACCGCGCAACGCCTGCTGCAAAAAGTTCGAGAAGGGGACACCGAAAAGTTCGGGTCGATAGGAAAGGGTGCGTCTGATATCCGAGACGGGCTCACCGGGTCTCATGTGTTCAATGTTTTTCAGTCGCATCGACCGCTCCTTTCAAGGCCGCCAATCCGCTATCCAATCTGACCATGCCCGCGCCCAGAGCGGCGCTCAGCGTGATCTCAAAAAGCGCGTCCTCGCTATAGCCCAAATTTTTCAACGTCGCGATGTCTTCATCGGTAACCTTATAAGCGTGGCGCGCAACTTTGGTTACATATGCGATAAGCTGCTGCGGAAGCGGCCTATCGCTGCCAACGGCATTTCCAGCCAATTGCTCAGAATATGCGGCAATCGCTCTACGTAGATCAGGATCACTATCACCAGGACTATCAAAGATCGCGCTGCATAATTTGTTCCTGGCATCTTCATAAGATTCACGCATACATTGCTCTCCATAGCTTGTTAAAAGCGCTATACCAGAGAATAGAATACTTCTCTAAATAGAGTATTCTATTCTCTCACACTCTTTTTCATCTCTTCCTCTATTATATATTTTCCCAGGCAGAAACGTTATGTTTGCGTCCACAAAAAAAGAGGTGTGGCAGAAATAGGAAAAATTCATATATCTGGTGAGCGCAACACTTACATGGTCCTGCTGTGAAGGTTCACCGATAGCGCTGGTCCCGCTGGTGTTTCCCCTGTATCTGGCTATAGAGCGCAACACAAAATGGTACGACATATGTTACAAGCGTCGGCACAAACCAGGATGGCGAGAATTGCAACGACAAAATTTGTTGACCGTGGTTGATCAATGCCAGCAAAGTACCAACGATCAACGCGGTTTTGAGCGCACGCAGCAAGGTATCACGCTCAGTACAGTAAAAAAGCAAGCGGCTGAGAGTCATAAACGATCATTTCTACATATACAAGTTGGTTTTCAGCAGTAAAAATACGCGCCTTCGTTTGATACGATAGACAAGATAAAGTAGCCCTTTATTCTATTGTAGCGATTACTATAAAAGAGTATGCTACACTTCACTCGATAGCTCCATCTTTATCGACTCACGACGAGGTTTATTTTATAGCTGTATCACCAGAACCACACATGTCAAAAGAATACGCGCTGGCTCGTGATAGTAGAGCCCTCAAAACATATACCTGGATCGCTGCTGGCCTGCTGATCTATCTGCTCTTTTACGTCTCGGTAGCCTGGACCGGATGGTTCGATATCTTCTTCAGCGGTGCGGCCCTGCACGTGGGTGCGAAAGGGATCGATTTTTATCAATTGCCCAATGGAGCCTGGGCCTTTCTGCATGGTGGCAGTTTGACGGGCAAGCCGCTCGCCAATGGCGCGCAATACGCAAAGCCCAGTTTCGCCAACGATAATGTTTATCATCCCCTCTTCACGCTCGTGTTCGGCTCGCTGTTCGCCCTTTTTGCGCCCGCGACCTCGCCGTATGTATGGCTCTGCATCAAACTTCTTCTATCGCTAGCGGCAATCTTCTATTTCTTCTGGCGCTTCCGCGCTCATCCTCATATCGGCTTCGCGGTCTTTGTCTTGCTAGTCAACTTCAGTGTCTACCTGGAGCTTGCGGCCTGGCAATTTCACGCGCTTTTGAACATCCTCTTGCTGCTCTTTTTCAGCGCGATCGTGCAACGAGAATCGGTGTGGATCAGTGGCGTCTTGTACGGACTTGGACTGCTTATCAAACCCATCGGCATCCTCTTCGTGCCGGTGCTGATCTTCAAGGGGCGCTGGAAAGTAGCCGTGATCGGTCTTGTGCTCTTCACTTTGCTGACCGTGGCCTTCCTCTTTCACGGTATCGGCAAGTACTATACCGATAACCTACTCGCCAATTTCTCTGCTTCGGGCACGGCTGGTCCCAACCAGATCATCACGCTGGCGGCGCTGCTGCACTACAGCACGCATTGGCCCGACCTGCTTTATCGCGTGCTGCAATATGGCTCTTTATTGCTGATTATCTTCTTGAGCTCCTTCAGAAAAATCCATATCGTCAAGGCCTTTTTTCTCTTTATCGCCTACTATCTCTGCTTCTACGAAATGGTCTTCGAATATCAATGGAGCACGCTGGCGTACAGCATCGCCATCTGCATCGTCGTCTGCCCCTCATTTCAGAGCAGGCTGGCACGCATGTGCATCCTGCTGACCTGTTTGCCCGATTGTTTTTTGCTGCTCAATATCTTGCACATCGATGTGCGCGACATGGGCAAGCTCGGTCTCATCCCTGGAGCCACGGCCTGGGAATGGATGGTGGTCAGCAAATGCGTGCCCTTGCTGCTGCTGGTCGTTGTGGTCATTATTGGCGACTTGAAACCGCTGTGGCGGCAAGCGAGGACATTCTGGCAGGCATTGTGTAAAATCAACGACCATCTGGACGTGTTCGGCGAACGGCAAGAGGATGCTCTGACACGACACGAGCCAGCCGGGCTAGCAAGGGAAGCATAAAACGGGTATGCTACAATACATCTGATGTATGCTCCTATCTTCCTTGAAATGAGTCGAGCAAATGGATATGCACCATTATACAAAGTATACGCTTTTGATCTATCAGGTTCCCAGCCAACCTTCCGGCGCGCGTGTGGCTGTCTGGCGCGAACTCAAAAAAATGGGCGCGCTCTACCTGCAACAAAGCGTATGTATTCTACCGGAAATAGCTAGTTTGCTGACAACGCTGCAAAAAATTACCGAACGCATCACGGAGCAAGGCGGCAACTATCACCTCTTGCCCATCAACTCCTTGCCCGAGGATGAAGAAGAGAAAATCATCGATGGTTTTATCGCGCAGAGCAACTTACAGTATGACGAGATCATCGAAAATTGTGATGTCAACTTCAGCAAAGAGATCGAGTTCGAGACGTTTCGCCAGAATTTCACCTACGCCGAAGCCGAAGAGATCGGCCAGGAACTAGACAAAATCAGGCGCTGGTATGACCGTGTGGTGGAGCGCGATTGGTTCGGCGCGGCACGGCGTGAGGAGGCGCAGAACAGTATCGCCCGCTGCGCCAAACAACTTGAAGAGTTCGAGGAAAAAGTTTTTCTGAAGCAAGAAGCGGACGAATCAGGCGACAGACCGGTGGAGGAGGACAAAAAACGTCTCTATCCACGTCGTGTCGAACGCCGTCCGTTCAAATAATGCTCCGCCGGAGATCGTTGCATGCACTCCTTTTATCGCTAGCAACTTACGATAGGATGAAAGTCCTTGTTTTCGTCCATCTGTGTACACGTATCACAGCGGACGTGATACAACTAAAACAAGAGCTTTCGGCGAAAGGAGTACAGGCTTCCCTCTGCACTCGCTTGTGTATGAGTAGGATGCCACTTTCCCTGTCATGAATAAAGCAAAAGTAGGTTTACTGATCGGGATTCCCCTGCTGATCCTCTTCAGCATTGTTGGAATTGGTCTCGCCAGAACGAATGCCGCCCACAAAACGACGCATCTCGCGGCTAGCAGTCACTCAACTCCGGACGCCACACAGCAAATTTCAACGCATACTGGTAAGTCGTTGACCGCGCAACTCGCGAAACAGCCTACGCCTACTCCAATACCTAAAGCTACGGCCACGCCCGCGCCCACCATTCCAGTACCTACGCCTACACAATCCACGCAATCTCCGTCACAGAGCACGACATCCGCTGGTAGCGCTATACGCTATTTTCCGGTCGGCACGCCGGTCGCGACGATGCAAGCGGACGCGACGGCTATGAGTAAGCAGCAAGTCAAATTGTTGATCGAAAAAGAGGTCAACGCGAACCTGGGTGTCATTGAAACAAAGCTAGGGTTTAGCTCGGAACAGCAGGCGTACGCGTTCTTCCTGGGCATGGCGACGCGCGAGTCCACGCTGAACGCTGGACTAGAAACCGGTAGTGGACCCTCGCACTCGTATGGCCCCATTCAGGCCGCGGAACCGGCCTATGCGGGCAATCCCAATTACGCGCAAGAAAACGATGTGCCGCAGATGATGCAGTTCAGCTTCACACCCCAGAATTTCTACGATCCTGGCATCGCTGTGTATATGGGCATCCGCCACCTGCTGCACTTCTCCAATCAGGCGCGGACCGCGGGCTATACTGGTACTGATATGTTGCGGCATACGCTGGCTGGCTACAATACGGGCAA
>CAZZWK010000129.1:5800-9540 GCA_964657925.1 uncultured Dictyobacter sp. | reverse complement strand
AAACAGGACCAGGGATGCGTTAGTAACACCCCCAGTTCTCGATCTGCTCAGAAAACCCGACCATGACTTCAAGCTCGGCGGCGAGACTCTCGCGGGCCAGAAATATCGCCGTCAAGCGCAGATGCCCCTCAAGCAGCACGAAGGAATACCGCAAAATGATGCACAGCTCACCTGTATTCTCCATCAAAAGCGTTGCGCCAGATGAAGAACCGGCTGTTCTACCCCAACTGATCCACCTGCTACAAGACACTGTCGCGAGTGGAGCCTCAGTCGGCTTTCTGCCACCTTTGAGCACTGAGGATGCACGACACTATTGGAGGTCAGTCTTTGAGGAAGTCGCTCAGGGCACCTGTGTGCTGCTCGTAGCTAACGACTCGGAGCGGATCATCGGCTCAGTCCAGTTGGCGCTGGCGACAAAACCCAATGCCAGGCACCGCGCCGAAGTGCAGAAACTCTTTGTGCTCTCCGATCAACGTCGGCGAGGAATCGGGCGCACACTCATGGACAGGATAGAACAGGTTGCGCGCGAACATGGGCGAACGTTACTCGTGCTCGATACGCGGCAGGGAGACAATGCCGAGCGGCTCTATCGCACGCTGGGATACTGTGAAGTGGGCATCATTCCCGCGTATGCGCAAAACGCAGACGGAAATCTTGATAGTACAGTCATCTTTTACAAAACGCTCCTCCCCCCGCCGTAGCCCTTAACTCGCCCTCCCTTCTCTAGTAGGCATCGATTTATCGTAACACACAGATGCCCCCAGCATCTGCGCCCGCAATTTATTGTCTAATAGCTTGTCCACTTTCATTTTTTAAACTTCCCTATCACCA
This sequence comes from uncultured Dictyobacter sp., assembly GCA_964657925.1. Classification (GTDB taxonomy): domain Bacteria; phylum Chloroflexota; class Ktedonobacteria; order Ktedonobacterales; family Ktedonobacteraceae; genus Dictyobacter. Next base: position 8,709 of record CAZZWK010000129.1, on the reverse strand, counting down.
AACTCTATGATTCAAAAGGACAGAAACGGCCTCTCTACTCGTTTATTACAAGAGGAGAACTGTGCTATACTCTCTCTGACGACAAAACATGCACATAAAGGAGAGGCCAGCCCACCATGCCCCACCCACTCGCGCCCGTGGAGGTGTTTTGCTCGTATGCGCACGAGGACGAGCAATGGTTGCGCAAATTAGAGACACATCTGAACCCGATGAAAAGGCAAGGACTCATCTCCCTATGGCATGATCGACTTATCACCGGCGGCACCGATTGGTCAAAAGCGATCGACACCAACTTGGAAACGGCCTCAATCATCCTCTTTCTGGTGAGCGCTAATTTTTTCGCCTCCGATTACTGCTATGGCGTCGAGATGAAACGAGCATTGGAGAGACAAGAGACTGAGCAAGCTATCGTTATACCTATTCTCGTGCGTTCGTGTGACTGGAAGGGCGCGCTATTCGCGCATTTGCAGGTGTTGCCCACCAACGCTGCCTTCATCGCATCCCAGCAAGATATTGATGCCGCCTTCACCGATGTTGCCACCGGTATTCGACGAGCAGTTGAAGATCTTTCTCAATTCAAGAACTCGACTATACGAAGAACGCTGTCGAAGGTCTGTAATGTGCCCTATACACGCAATCCGTTCTTTTTGGGGCGAGACGAGGATATCGCACGTATTCACAGTAGTTTGCATGCAGGCCAGGCTACCGCTCTTTCACAGCCACAGGCTATTAGCGGTTTAGGCGGTATCGGCAAAACGCAACTGGCGCTGGAATATGCTTATCGCTACACGCAGGATTATACAGCGGTTTTGTGGGCGCGAGCGGACACGACGGAAGCGATTATCTCCTCTTATGTCGCCTTTGCCGATCTCCTGAACTTGCCGGAGCAAGAGGCTAAAGAGCAGGATATTATCGTTGAAGCGGTCAAAAGATGGCTACAGGATAATGCAGATTGGCTGCTGATACTGGATAATGCAGATGAACTAAAAATTGTTCCAGGCTTCTTGCCTCCTAAATTGGGAGGACACTTGATTTTGACGACGCGAGCTGAGGCGACTGGACGATTAGCGCAACGGATCGAGATCAAGATACTATCGCCAGAACAGGGGGCACTGCTGCTGTTGCAACGATCCAGGCAGCTTGCGGCTGATGCTCCACTTGAGCAAGCATCATCAGAAGAACGAGCACTAGCCATTGGGATATCACAGGAGCTCGGTGGTTTACCGCTAGCGCTGGATCAAGCGGGGGCTTATATCGAGGAAACCAGCGTAGCGTTAGAGAAATACTGGCAACTCTATCAACGCTATCGAACGAGGTTGCTGCGAGAGCGCAAGGGAGGTTTCATCGAGGATCATCCCCTACCTGTTGCGACCACGTGGTCGCTGTCCTTCGAGCAGGTGAAAAAACGCAATCCTGCCGCAGCGGAACTTTTGCAGATATTAGCGTGGCTACCACCTGATGAGCTTGCTGAAGAGATATTTTCAGCCGGAGCAGAATTTTTAGGGCCAACGCTTGCTCCTGTCGCTGAAGATGAGATGCTATTCAACGAGGCTATCGCGTCCTTACGCGCCTATTCGCTGATTGGTCGTGATGCTGGCACAAGGTCGCTTTCGATCCATCGACTGGTTCAGGCTGTGCTGCAAGATGGGCAAACGGCAGAGGAACAGCAGGAGTGGAAAGAGCGAGTGGTGCGCATGGTCAATACGGCATTTCCCTATCCAGAATTTGAAACCTGGAAACAATGTGAGCGATTGCTACCAGCAGCTTTAATTGCGGCGGGATATATTGAGCAGCAGGGAATGGAGTTTGAGGAAGTGACATGGTTGCTTTACTACACTGCTTCATATCTTGATGATCGTGCGCGTTATGAAGAAGCAGAGCCCCTTTATCAACAGGCGTTGCGCATCTGGGCAAAAGTAGGACCTGAACAGCTCAATGTCGCTTATCCGCTTAATGGACTGGCAATCCTCTATGCCGATCAGGGCAAGCTTGAACAGGCTGAACCTCTTTATCAACAGTCTTTGCGCATTCGGAAGCAGCAGTTGGGTCCTGATCATCCTGATGTCGCCACCTCCCTCAACAACCTGGCAAGCCTCTATCGAGAGCAGGGCAAGCTTGAACAGGCTGAACCTCTTTATCAACAGTCTTTGCGCATCCGCGAGCAAGTGTTAGGCGCTGAGCACCCAAAAACTAAAGCTTCGTATCAACGTTTAAAGGATTTGCAGCAATTGATGAATGAGGCAAGGGATGCTGATTCGCAGGATGATAATGAGGGGTAAATAATGGGTTGAGGGGATTATGGATTTGGGGGTGGTTATGTTTGGTGATAATAGACGATAAATCGCGGTGCGTCCCGCTAAAGCGACGCCTACAGTGGGGGGAAGTTGCATCGTATGTTGGGAGCCTTAGAAAGCGAGGCGACAAAGTAATCGGCCAGTCCGCGTAGAGCAAACCATGCGTTTGCTCTACGCGGACCAGCGTTATGGGTGGACAGCAGTAGGTTGCGCTGGTTGGTAGGGAATTGAAGCGGGCGGGACCTGCTGGTAGCGGTCCTCGTGGGAGGCTTCCTCCAGGGATTTGCGCGCGGGCTCTTTCAGCAAGAAGGTGAGCAGGCAGCCCGCGAGGGCGAAGTAGAAGGTGAAGCGGAGAGCGCCGTAGATCTGGCCGTGGTCGCTGCTGATGATGAACTGGAACACAAAAACGCTGATGAAGGCACCGAGTTTGGCGACGCCAGCGGCGATGCCGTGGGCGCTGGCGCGGATGTTGACGGGGAATAGCTCGGCGGAGAGCACGAAGGTGGTGGTGTTGGGGCCGAACTGCGCGAAAAAGTAGCTCAGGCTGTAGACGAGCAGGAAGGGCACGACGGTTTTGGTGAGGTCGGGGATGGCGCTGATCGCCAGGTAGGCCAG
>CAZZWK010000129.1:2611-5700 GCA_964657925.1 uncultured Dictyobacter sp. | reverse complement strand
CATCGCCAGTGCTTGCCAACCATAGATAGCCTTGCGCCCGATACGGTCCGCGATCACTCCAAAGATAATGGCACCCAGGCAGGAGGCGATGAGAATAGAGGAACTGACCAGTTGTATCTGGGGAGATTTCGCGGCGACATGAAAGGAATGCTCGATCAGCGACAGCGCAGGTGTAATAATAAAAAGGCTATAAGAATCCGTGAGGAACCCTAGCGCGACGACGAACGCGACACGCAGATGAAATAGGTCGAAGGGCGCGCGATTCAGCGCATCTGATAGGGTGGTATTCTGCCTGATCATATAGGCCACCTTTCTACGTAATAAGCTCTTGCACCCGATTATAGCATGTTTCAATTAACGAAATGTTAAATGCAGCATGTATCTCACCAAGTTATATTACAGCCATGTATTGTTGGCATTTTAAACTCATGAAACAAATTGGGCAGAATTTTGCTCTTATCCCTTGGACCTTCTCTACATGTTACTTTACGTTGTTAGCTACTCACATTCCGAAAGAGGTATCACGTAATGGCTGAAGGCAATAATGCCATCCCTACGTCCCTGTCACAGGCTAACGCTGATTTCGCTGAACTGAAATCCATGATGAAGCAAGCGGGGCTGCTCGACAAGCAACCTCTCTATCATATGATCAAGTTGGGCGCGGTTCTGGCTATGCTCGCGCTGAGTATCACCTTCCTCCTACTAGTCAAGCCTTTCTGGCTCCAACTCTTCAACGCCGCTTTCCTGGGCATCGTTACCACACAACTCGGGCTGCTTGGTCATGCCGCGGGTCACCGGCAGATCTTCCGTTCCACCTGGAAAAATGATATCGTCGGACTCTTCACGGGCAATCTGCTGGTGGGTATGAGTATCGAATGGTGGATTGATCGGCACAATCAACATCACAGCCACCCTAATCAGCACGATGTTGACCCTGATGTCTTTATTCCAGTCATCGCGTTCGCGCCGGAAGACCTGATCGGCAAAGGCCCCTTTCTGCTCAATCTGATGAAGTACCAGGCCTTCTTCTTTTTTCCTATGCTCACGCTGGCTTCAATCGACATGCAGATCGTCAGTATCCATCACCTGCTGCATGAGAAAGTAAAGTACGCGGTGACGGAACGTGTCTTCATGGTGCTGCACTTCGTCATCTACCTGGGCTTCCTCTTTTACCACTTTCCCATCTGGCAGGCGCTGCTCTTTATTGTTGTGCATCAGTTGTGTGCCGGTGTGTATATGGGCTCGATCTTTGCGCCTAATCATAAAGGCATGCCGGTATTGGATAAGGACAGCCAGATGGATTACTTGCATCGGCAGGTGATCACCGCGCGTAACGTGCACGCCCATCCGCTGACCGATTTTCTCTATGGTGGTCTCAACTACCAGATCGAGCACCACCTGTTCCCATCCATGGCACAGAATAAATTAAAAGAGGCACAGGGCATCATCAAAACCTTCTGCCGCCAGCATGCCATCCCTTATTATGAGACCGACCTCGCGCAATCTTACCGCGAGATTCTGCTCTCGCTGCACGAGGTAACCGCCTCGCTACGCGCTGCCTAGCGCAAGTTTTGTATAAGGTCATGCAAATGCGGGGCATGGACGCGATCATGCATATTAACAAAATACATCCGATAAAAAGAGGTATTCTGATTCATCCTGCCACGTAATGGAGGGACCCGATTTATCGCGTCCGTGGCGGCTGCGGTGGGTATCGGCAATAATTTGTTAAAATGCATGATCGCGTCCAGACATGACGAAAAAGAGCCTTTCACACAACAAACGTTGCTGAAAGGCTCTTTTCTCTTATTGATCGATGAAAAAGAGGTGTGGCACTACGCCTTCTGGGTAGAGAGGATACGTGTCAGTTTCGTGCCGCAAACGGTGCATGTACCCTGTAAAGCGGGCTTACCATTCTTCATCGTGATCTGATGAGCATCGTTCATGTCACGCTTCGTTTTACACTTCACACAATATGCTTGATCTGCCATGCTAAATTCTCCTCACTAATCTTTTCGTTGTCATGTGTATGTGTGGATGCTGTATCCGATCCTACGGGTATAAAAACGGTGATTTCTCCTGTTATAACGGATGGCAATAGAAACAAGACTCACATCAGGTTCAAAACCCTGTTGATCTTCCCTCTATCTTCTATAGCTTTTTTCACAGCATTCTCTTCTTCCTGCATGGCCCGCATGATAGCAAGAATTATCCGCATTGTCAACAAAAAATCTTTCCATTAGCTATAATTTAGCATAATTTTCTGAAGAGCAGGTTTTCGTACAGCTTCCTCGCTTATAACGCGCCGGAACTGACCGATAATCCTCCATCAATGGTCATCGTTGATCCGGTAATATAAGCGGAAGCGTCCGAGGCCAGGAATACGGCTAGTTTAGCGATCTCCTCCGGTTGACCCATGCGGTGCAGGGGAATTTCGTTGAGGAGCGCGTTATACTTTTGCGGGTCCGCCTTCACATCCGCGTCGATAGGGGTGTCCACGGCACCGGGCGCGATATTGTTCACCGTGATATTGTGCGGTGCCAGTTCCAGACAGATGGTACGCGCCAGCATGCGTATGCCACCCTTGGCGCAACAATACGGCACATTCTGCGGCATGGGAATATCTTCATGCACAGAGGAAATATTGATGATACGCCCGGCGATGCTAGCTTTCACCATCTGCTGCGCCGCAGCCTGAGCGCAGAAGAACGCGCCTTTCATATCGATGCCGACTACGCGATCGAACTGCTCTTCGGTCACGTCGAGAAAAGGACTGTGTATCTCCATACCGGCATTATTCACGAGAATGTCGATGCGGTTAAAATGCTCGACCGTCTGCTGCACCAGACCAACCGCCTGCTGGTACTGGGAAACGTCGGCCTGCAACAACAGGCTTTTGCCACCCTGCTGTGTGATCTGGTCGTAGACCTCCTGCCCTTTGTCTTTATTGTGGGCGTAATTCACGACGACGGTCGCGCCTTCCGCGGCCATAGCAAGGGCAATGGCACGTCCAATACCGCTGTCAGAGCCTGTTACAAGGGCTACTTTCTGGTCTAGCTGTCCCATTTGTATTATCCTTTCTTCTGCTC
>CAZZWK010000129.1:0-2511 GCA_964657925.1 uncultured Dictyobacter sp. | reverse complement strand
CATTTCCATTGCGAGCATCCGAGATAGAAACGACTATCCTGAAGGAACATATATGGAAAAACATCAACAACAAAAGCTGAATCTTGTTCCCGCGGACCAGGATGAGGCGATGATAGAAGAGCTGGAAAGCGATAGTGAACTTTCTTCCCTGCTCGATCAGACCTTCGCCGATATCACCGATTACATGACGGAAGAAGAGGCGACGGAATATCTGGCGAGCATTCTGGATGGTGTGGAGATCGAGCACGATAGCACATTTTTCGAGAACGTGACGCCCTACATTCCAGAACATTTCAAGGTCACGAACTATCGGCCCGATCAGGCGGTGCGTGAGGCCTCGCTGGCACAAAAAAATATGTGGAAACCCGGCGATGGCGAGATATCGTACCTGGCCTCGAATATGCTGGAAGTGTATCTAGGCACACCCGAACAACCGCTGGAGATACCGCAGGCGCTCAAGCAGATTCGTCAACTCAGCGAGAGCACGGTGCTTACCGCGCGTATCGTGCTTGGACTATGGAATATTCGCCGCCACAACGATCGCGTCTCCAAAAATGGTAGCGTGGCTATCTTCCTGGAAGAGATTCTGCAATGGCAAGGCGTGCAAAAACATAGCCGTGTGGCCCATCCTGGTGGCAACAAACGCTACACGGATGGCTATAGGACGGAACAGAAGCAGCGTGTTTTGCAGGATCTGCAAGTGCTGGCTGCCTGCAATGTACGCGGCAATTGCACCATTGTGGTCAAGGGCAAGCCACTCTCCATCCAGGTCGATGGACCATATATGCGCTACTCGGTTTTCAGCCGCAAGACGCAGCTCAACGAACGTATTATCTTCGGCTTCATGGTCTCACCCGGCGATTGGATCTCTACTTACGAGCAACACCAGAACTATTTCCTGGCCGAGGTCGACACGCAGATTTTCAAACTGAATCCACAGAACGATCGTTACGCGTTGCGTTTATCGCTCTATCTCACTGAGCGCTGGCGCGAGCAGGCCAAACAGGGTGATTTCAGCACGCCGATCATGATGTCGGAGCTACTGGCCGCGAGCATGATCGAGGTAGACGAACGCCACATGACCTCGCGTTTCATTCCGCGTATCGAGGCGTCGCTAGAAAAATTAGAGGAGATGGGCATTCTCGGCAAACAGATCTGCCTGACCGATGTGGATCGCGAGCAGTCGCGTTGGAGCAAAGACTGGCTGGCGTCGCGTTGGGAGATCCTTCCACCATTGAAGCTCATTCAAGAATACCAGGCCATGAACAACTCAATGAAGAAACGTGTACGTAAAATACGCACGCGCGAGTAAACTTTCCGTTCTCCCCACCAGGGTTCGGTGCATTTCTCTATCACCACGCGGGCAAACGTTTGTTTGCCCGTTTTTTGTGTGCTCAATGCGCATTTTTCAGCCTGGAACGATGACACAGCTTGCGTTAAATAACCTTTTCTGCCGCTGTCTGCATCCCATCCCCACCAGGGTACGGCGCATTTTGCACGCATGCACACGCGTAGAACTGCTTTATGGATCTCTATTTCTCTAGCCCGCTGGCAGTATTTTCTCGTAAAAACAAATTCTACACATTCGCACTTATGCCTCTTTACAATGAAACAACCCCACCAGGGTGCGGCGCATTTTTTCTGCACCAAATCACTCTACACCACACCAGGGTATAGTGCATTTTTCGTTTCTCCAGCAGGTCTTTACCCCACCAGGGTTCGGCGCATTTTCCTCTCTCCAGATATCAATTACCCCACCAGGGTTCGGCGCATTCTTCTTGTCTCCAACGGATGTTTACCCCACCAGGGTGTGGCGCATTTCTCTTTTGTCTAACTGTCAATTACCCCACCAGGGTGCGGTGCATTTCTCTTGTCTTCAACGGGTGTTTACCCCACCAGGGTGCGGCGCATTTCTCCTTTGCTAGTTGTGGCTATCACAATGTTTAAAACAGGGGCAATTTCTTCCTTATATGCGAGATGATCTTTTTAAAGAGCGCTTTTCGCTGCTCTATATAGGAGCGACTTTCGACTTCATCGATGTGTCAACCCCACCAGGGTGCGGCGCATTTTTAGCAATTTTTTTGTGGGGAGCGCTCTTTTTCTATTACGGCTTAGCCCTCTTCTATCCATGTCTCGCCCTTCTTTCTGGATGGGTACAAATCATTTTTATCTCGCAACAATGCATCCATCAGCACGAATCGTCTATTTTTCTGGCTCAAAAAGTTGCCATTGCTCTGCAAAGTAAGTATAGAAATGTACTATATGCTGGCTCATCGATGATCCCCACCAGGGCGCGGCGCATTTCTCCTCTCTACAGATATCGTTTACCCCACCAGGGTGCGGTGCATTCTTCGTTTCTCCAATGGGTATTTACCCCACCAGGGTGCGGCGCATTTCTCCTTTCGCCTATTGTCATTTACCCCACCAGGGTGCGGCGCATTTTTTGTCTTGCCAGGATGTCCCTATCCCCACCATTGCCAGGCGCATTTTTCTACTTTATGTTTATCGATT
>CAZZWK010000128.1:8195-9857 GCA_964657925.1 uncultured Dictyobacter sp. | reverse complement strand
ACTAGTACTGTTTTTTGCGCTAGCGCGTTGCCACATGCTATATTTAACCCTGATATTGCCAGGTGTAGCGTAAAGTAGAGATAGTATTGAAGCAAGGAAAGCAAGGGATCATAGCGTCTACTCAGGAGGAGTAGTGAATACAGATGAGTAAATAACGATCAATAAAAAAGTAGGAGTGTTTTCGTATGGGATTCACAAAAAAACTCGTAACAATTGGCCTGGTGCTTGGTGGAACCATCGGCACCCTGGCCCTCGTTAATGGGGTAACGGAGACAATGGCTGGTGAACTCGATACCGTGCTCACCGGTGAGGAACGGCGCTATCCCTGGAAATATGGCGATATGTTTTATAAGGTGAAGGGTTCGCGCGATGCCAAACCGCTTGTCTTGATCCACAGTTTCGCGCCTGGAGCTTCTTCCTACGAGTGGCGCCGCAATATCGACACGCTCTCAGAACAATTTCGCGTCTACGCCATCGATCTTCTGGGCTTTGGCCTCTCCGATCATCCCGCGATCGAGTACGATGGCGAGTTATATACGGACCTGCTGAACGACTTTATTCGCGAGGTTGTCGGCAAGCCAGCCATAGTGGTCGCGCATGGCTTGCCCTGCGCCTACGTGATCGCCGTGGCCTATCGTCGTCCACAGTTGTTCGAGCGCATCGTGCTGCTGACGCCCCCTACGTCCATTGTGCAAGAGGTCTATCCCAGTGCGTTGAATACCGTGCAAAAAACCACCTTGCGAATACCAGTTATTGGACAGTTCATCTATAACATTCTGACCACGCGCCAGGCCATTCGCGGCTATTACGACGCCCAGGGCTATCATAACCCTGGCTTGATTACCGATGACCTGATCGAGTATATCTATACCAGCGCGCATCAGCCCGACAGTCGTTACGCACCCGCCTCGTTTCTGACCGGCGCTCTGAACCTCGATGTGCATGAGGCGCTCGCGCGTTTGCAGGTGCCCGTGGTCGCCATCTGGGGACGTGAGAGTGCCTCATCACCGTACGAGGCCAGCGCGGCCTTCAAACGCGTGAATATGCAGACAGAGGTGCAAATCATCGATAAAGCGGCAGTGCAGTTGCAAGATGAGCAGGCGGCCCAGTTCAACAATCTGTTGCGTACCTATGCTGGTACGCCCGCTCAACCTTAGCTCACAGAAATGTAAGTACGCGGGTGGCCTGAAAAGTGTTCAGCCACCCACCATCATATTGTCATCATTGGGCTGGCGCGCGATCCAATCGGGTTGCGCGCCACCGCTTTGGGCCGCGTTTATCTGCTCCTCTTTTTTGCGCGCCTGGTCGTAGAGAATGAGTGCCGCGCGCGCTGGATCGAAGCTCATCGTCTGGCCCAGTTGCGGATCGCGCGCCACCGCCTCGAATCGCGTCGCGATTTCACGGATCGCGGCTGGATCGGTCACCTGTTCGTTCTGCACCGCCTTGTACGCTTTGACCAATACATCCTCTCGCAACGCCTGTGGCGAGAATTGCGGTGTTTCCTCGGTCGTTTCGTTTGGCGTCGCGTAATGGAGTTGCGTCTCCGCATGCACGGTCGATGCTTTCGGAGTGGCCTGCACAGCTGGTCGTGAGGATGGTTCGGGTCGTGGCTGCTCTTCTTGTGCGGGCCTCGCTTTTTGTGCCTGTGCCGTTGCTGCTGGC
>CAZZWK010000128.1:3273-8095 GCA_964657925.1 uncultured Dictyobacter sp. | reverse complement strand
TGGCTGCTCTTCTTGTGCGGGCCTCGCTTTTTGTGCCTGTGCCGTTGCTGCTGGCTGCGCTTGCGGCGCGGTCGCCGCTGGCACCACAGGAGGTATTGATTGTGTTGTAGCAGATGAAGGAGTTGCCTGCTTGGGTGTCGGTGAGGACGATACTGAGTCGTTCGGTTTCTGTGTTTCCGCGGCTCTGGCCTCGTGTGGCATCATTTCGATATCGCGGATCTCTACCCGCACAATCTGTACACCCCACAACGCCACTCTGTCGCGTACCCGATTGAGTAGCGTCGATTCGATACGCGACCGCCGTTCAGCACCTCCCATAAACGAGTCGTCGCTGTGCGCGTTCTCGTTTTTTTCATACATCTCAGGTGCCCAGGGCAAAAAATCCTGTGGCACGAACAGGTCTCCGATCGATTGCAGGGTCGTGGTGAGAAGCAACCGCAGGCTCTCCTCCCAATTGTTTACCTGGGTGACCGCCAGATAAGCGTCCTCCGGCACCAGTTGATAGGTGATCACCGCGCTCAAACTGACATCCTCGTCGCGCGAGAGTTGTACTATCTGTGCTGGACACATCCACATAACCTGCGTCACACGCAATGTCGTCCGTACTTTTTCCCACGGCAGCAGGATATGAACGCCAGCCTCCAGCGTGCGGCGATACTTTTTGAACGCGTACACCAGGGCAACCGTACCTGTTGACACCTCGTAGCGATAATTGAAAAACAGCACCACCCCGATGAGCACAAAGGCAAGCAGGATGAAGAGGCCGGGTAGAGCACCGAAAAAGACGGTGCCTACGATCACAAGGAAGATACAGAAACTCGCGACCGTCGCTGGTATCCACTGACCATTCTCGAAACCCGCGATGCGAATGCTCTGCTCCTCGTTGGTTGTGAAATAGATGAACAGGCCCAGCGCCACCGCGATGGCTGCAATGACCAGCAACACCGGCCAGAATGCCGTCGCTGCCAGCCTCGCCTGCCCATTGGCGATCGCGGGCAGCACGATGATACCGGTAAGAAGAGCGAAAAAAAGTGGTAGAAGAATCAAAAGCAGATGCTGACGCAGATTTTGCAGCAGCGAAGGGCTATCTATAGGCTCGCCATCTTCGTATGTCTGCTGTTGCATCTGAGAGGACTCTGTCTCGGACCAAGCTGTTTGCTGATCCGGAACGCTGTAATCGATTTCTTCAGCCAGTGGAGCAACAGGCTCAGCAGGCTCGTGTACTCTGTCGTACTGATCGGCGCTGCTATTGACTGGGCCTTGCCATGTAGCCCCTGGTTCCTTCCTATCCGGTGGCATAGGATGCACCTACCTCTCATCATTTCACCAGGACTATCAGAGTGTGTTCCGTTGTACCTACAGACCTATAGACCTACGATTTCTTTTTCAGACCACAAGAGCCACAGCCACCACCAGTGCCGCACGAACCAGATGAGCTACCATCGTCAGCTGCTTTCTTTTGTGTACAGCATGAGCCTCCACTACTGCCACAAGAGCCACAGCCACCGCGCGTGCTGCTCTCCTCCTGCCGCTCGACTGGCACATGAACAGGCACGCCGCTTTCCAGCATCACCTCGACCGAGTTTTGCGGTACATTGACCGAGATCACTTTTCCACGGCCACTGGGGGTGTCGAGAAACGTGCCGATCTGTGGCATCTGTTGCTTGGCTTGAATATAATTGTCGTTTTCATACGAGAGACAACACATCAAACGCCCGCACACACCTGAAATCTTTGAAGGATTCAGGGGCAGCCCCTGCTCCTTCGCCATTTTGATCGAGACAACACCGAAGTCGGTGATCCAGGAACTACAGCAGAGCGTCTTGCCACACACGCCTACCCCGCCCTGAAGCTTCGCCTGATCACGCGCCCCGATCTGACGCAACTCTATGCGTGTGCGGAAGATCGCCGCCAGGTCGCGCACCAGCGCGCGAAAGTCGACGCGTTCTTCAGCTGTGAAGTAAAACGTCAGTCGGCTACCATCGAATGTATATTCGGTCTCCACCAGCTTCATGGGAAGCTGGTGTTGGGTGATGCGTTCCTGGCAGAGACGCAGCGCCTCCTTCTCCTTGTTTTTGAACGAGAGCATCAGGCGCAACTCGTCTTCGGTCGCCAGGTGCAGTATCGGTTTGAGCGCATCGCTCAGGTCGCCCTGGGCTATCTTTTTGGCGGCAATAACCACACGACCGGCCTCGGTGCCGCGCGCCGTTTCCACAATAACATACTGACCCGTCGTGAAGCTCTGTTCTTGTGGATCAAAATAGTAGATGCGGCCCGCAGGGCGAAAGCGAATACCAACTACGATAACAACTTTTGCTGGATCTATTGCCAGTGCCATTGCTGCTCATCTTTACTAGTGTAGAGAGGATGAGTACGTTCTACACATGCCATCCTCTCGACCCTAAGCTACATCTCGTTCGTCAGGAGAATGGCTTCCGCGACCTCGCGCATGGATTTGCGATTGTTCATGCTCGCCTTCTGGATTTTACGAAACGCCTCTTGCTCGGAAAGACCCTGCTTTTCCATCAGCAGCCCCTTCGCACGCTCGACGACTTTACGCGTCTCCAGCTTGTCCGTCAAGGTACGGTTCTCTTCCTCGATGGCACGATACTCGCTGTAGCGCGCGAGCGTCACCTCGATAGCGGGCGCAACCTCGCTCTCACGCAGCGGCTTGACGACATAGTTCACGACACCGGCCTCTTTGGCACGCTCGACCAGCTGTTGATCGCCGAAGGCGGTCAGCAGCAATACAGGCGCGACTTTCTCCTGCGACAGCGTCTCAGCGGCGGTAATACCATCCATATCCGGCATACGAATATCCATGATCACCAGGTCAGGCCGTAGCTCGCGCGCCAGGTTGATGGCGCTTTGCCCATCACCGGCCTCGCCGACGACAAGATACCCCTGCTTGAACAGCACATCTTTAAGATCCATGCGCTGAATAGCTTCATCATCTGCAATAATAATTCGTGTTGGCAATGTTATCTGCCTTTCAAAAGGTGTGAAAACGCGGAGTACGCGATAAAAACAATAAGAAATGATGAACGAATAAGAACAACCGACGAACTTCAGACGTTTCCACCTGGAAAACAGAGAAGGCCAGGAATAACAAGCACTGTTCTATGCATTACTGCTCTTCTTCAATGCTCCTGCTCTTTTTTTATTGGCCCGTTTCGACCCATCAGACACAATATTCATCCTGGTACAAAGAGTATAGCATACCATGGGTCCTGAGTCGATAGTTGAGTTTTCACAACGAACGGCTTTTTATCTTATGCAACACGGATTTCGCCCCTGATCAAGGTTGTCAGCATTCGTGTCTCTCGTATCACCTTCTCCAGTTGCTCCGGCGTAATCGACTGTTTGCCATCGCAGAGCGCGGTCTCAGGGTCCTCGTGCACTTCGATGATCAATCCATCGGCCTCAGCCGCGATGCCCGCGCGCGCCATTACTGGCACTAGCTCTCTGCGACCGGTGGCATGGCTGGGATCAACGATAACAGGCAGGTGCGTCAGGTTGTGCAGCAGGGGAATGCAGGAAAGGTCAAGCACGTTGCGCGTCTGGGGATCGTAGCTGCGGATGCCGCGTTCACACAGAATGACGTTGGGATTGCCTGCCGCCATAATATATTCAGCCGCCAGCAACCACTCGTCGATAGTCGAGGAAAGACCTCGTTTGAGCAGAACTGGTAGTTTACGGCTGGCGCGACCGGCGGCGATCAGCAAAGGGAAATTCTGCACGTTGCGTGCGCCGATCTGTAGCACATCGGCGTATTGCGATACTGTCTCCACCATGTCCGGCTCCATGACCTCGGTGATCACCGGCAGTCCAGTGACCTCGCGTGCCTCCGCCAGCAGGTGCAGACCTTCGACGCCGAGTCCCTGGAACTGGTAAGGCGAGGTGCGCGGCTTGAATGCTCCTCCACGCAACACCTGCGCGCCCGCCGCTTTGACCGCCAACGCTGTGTTGATCAACTGCTCACGATTTTCCACCGCGCACGGACCCGCCATAATCACCGGCTCGTTTTGCTCTCCACCGATCGTCACGGGTGTGCAATCATGCGTCGAGCCGATCACGACGCTGGTGGCCCTTGGCTGGAAAACGCGGCTGGCGAGCTGATAAGCGCTGCGCACGGATTGAATAGTCTCGACCGCGTGCTGCTCGCGCAGCAAGGCCTCCGCCTGTGGATCGACGATATCCAGCGCGATCACCTCGCGCTGGCCCATTGAAATAGAAGTAATCTCGCGTTTGCTGCCGGTGATACGGCAGAGGAGGGTCATAAGTTGTGCTCGTGCATCGCTGTCCGCCGCGCTATTAATCGTGATAATCATTAGAGTGATCCCTTTCGTTGACGCTTTTTCCTGCTTTTTTTGAGAAACAAAAAAGCAGAGGATCGATTCCTCTGCTTACTCCAGCACGCTGGTGGTCATTTTTGCTCAGCCCAAAGGGCCCACCATCATGCTGGAGGGCTAAACCAATAATAAAAACTGTATTGTGCGCTGATATTACACGTACTGAGCATTGTGTTGTCCCATATCTGGTCTTTTTATTTTCTTACCTGCTGAAACGAGTGTACCTATTTACTCTCGTCTCCATAGTGATTATAAGCATAGCTGTTTCTTCTGTCAAGAAGAATAGCCCCTCGTCCTTATATTTTGTGAGATATTACCATAATAGCGTGCTCTACTAGAGAGAAAAGATACACAATCCGGTCTCTACCTGCCAGTAATACTCTTTTTCTGACACCCTCTGCCGATAATCGTCCGCGTAGAACAAACTTCTTGTCCGCGTGGGGCAAACCACGCGTTTGCCCCACGCGGAC
>CAZZWK010000128.1:0-3263 GCA_964657925.1 uncultured Dictyobacter sp. | reverse complement strand
CGCACAACTGCCATTACGCTACCGTTTCTTGCCGCGACGTTGATTGAGCCGATACGTCTGGTACAGATCGTCGCTCTCGCCCTGCACACCCTGGCGCATCGTCGGTGGCGCGACCTTTTCCACCAGCACGTTCTGTTTCGAGGCGCCACCACGCGTGGTGGCCGCCGCAGTTCGCTGTGCCGCCAACTGTTTGCTATTGGGCAGGAAATCGAAGCGTGAGAGCAGGTAGAGCAGGCCCACCAGCGTGATGATGTTCAACAGCGTCCATCCATAGACCGGAATTGCCAGACTACCCAGGCTCAATGTGGTCAGTGGCTTGGTCGCGCTATCGATATGCAGCGCCAGCGAAAGTGTGCGTTCGTACGGTAGCACGAACTCGGCGGCGAACAGATAGACGGCGAAACCGATGATATGCTTGGTCTTGAACATGCTAGTCGGTCGTTGTGGTGCTGTGACCGCCGCTTTAGTGACCTTCTTAGGCTCTTCTATAGCATCGCCCGCTTCTGTGGTTGTGGTAGCGGCGAGTCTGTTGCCGCGTTTCGCACGTGCCAGGCGAGCCTGCACGACGTCCGTGTCGCTGGCCGCGCTTTCCTCCTCGCTCTTCTCGACTTTGGAGAAGAAACGCGGCAGGCGCGAGGGCCGTTTAGTCGTTTCTGACACTGGCTCGCTCGTAGTAACTTCTTCGATCGGCTCAGGCTCTGCCACCAGCGTTTCAGTGTTGGTCGCTCCCTCTACCTGTGTGTTCTCGCTCTGAAAGCTATCGGTGACGAGGACGGGTCGATTATTGTTTCTGCGTGTACGCCGTCTTTTGGCGACGGAAGTATAGTCCTGGCTCATGCTTGTTCTCCTGATCGATCCTCGCCTGGCCCTTTGGCCGCGTCGCTTGGTGGACGGAATGCCACGTATGGATCGTCATTGTTGGTTGGAAGGTAGTGTGTCGTCGACGAGGTTGCGAACTCCTGCTGACTGTCGCTTGCTACACCACTCGCCACATCATTATTGGTATTATTGGCATTACTGACATTGGCGTTCAAATGGGGGGAAGGTGACTCTATATGACTGCTGGCCGGAGCGTACGCTGGAACCTGCGACGCGGCAGGCATCCCCTGTGGAAACGAGACCTGTGGCTGTTGTGGCGCGGATGACTGTGAGACGAGCGGCGTGGCTGGCGCAGCGGGCATACTCGGTGCCCCCTGTTGTGGCCTGGCCTCAAGCGCGCTCAGGCCAGCACGCGCGATCTCGTTGTCGCGACCGGGAGCATTGCCTCCGCTCACGCCGAGACCACCGATGGTGACGCCATCCACCCGTAGCGGCCAGCCGCCGGAGGCCATAATGAATTTGCCCTCGGTCATCGAGGCCACGCTGGAGGCGAAGCCCGGAATGGTCACACCCCACTGCGCTACCGCGTCGGTCGACTGGTTGAACATAACAGCGGTATTGGCTTTGGCGATCGACATATCGCCGGTGGCCCAGCCGTAGGGGGCCATCATGCGTTCGAACAGCACAAGATGCCCTCCTGCGTCCACGATCGCTATACTGACAGGGCTGCGTAGTTCGCGTGCGCGTTGTTTGCAAACTTCTAACACTCGGCGTGCTACCGCGATAGAAATACTCACACCCGGTTACTCCTTACTGCTCCTACTAATTTGGCGGTGCACCCGTCGCGTTCTTCACTGCTCTTGATAAGCAAACTCAATAATGACGATGTGCTGCTCCGGCTCTTGTTTAGTACGGTTGAATTCGTGCCTGTACTCTCTTGTACTCACCACTCGCTCATGCCATCTTCACCCGCATACATTGGCATATTGTACCGCACATGACCCACGTGTGCAATGGATGAGATTTTAAATACCGACGCGATGATCTCGCATGGCGTTGAATTCGTAGCATAAGTAGTGTAAAGTGAGCGAGAGGACCGTGCAGCTGAAATTGCCATTCTTATTGTAAAATGTACGATAGTCATCGACCTTTTCATCCAGGCGCGCATAGAGCAGGCTTTCCCTTGTAACGATAAAGCAGTCGTCAAATCGCGAACCATCTTTACTATCCCGATCTCATAGTAGAAAAGACCTCCTCTTGAACGTTTTTCAGTATAGGGAAGAAATACCTCTATCGTAGGGAGTAAGCAGTATGGCGGACGAGCAAGAACAGCGTGACTTCGAGCAAGAACCCGAGCAAGAACAAACGGGCGAAACAGTAGAGGAAGTCTCAATTGATGAGGTAATTATTCGACTGGCGGATATGATCATAGATACATACTCGCCACAGGCGCTACAAAAGTTGTATATCGAGCAGCCAGTGCTCGCGCAACCAGAGATGCTCGAACTGCTGACGACCTTCGGCCAGGATTTCAGCGAAGACGGGGACGAGGAAGACCGCGAGCGGCGCAAAATTCTGGGCAAAATGCTGTTCTTCCGTCTGGAGCAGTTGCGCCTGTTGCAACGCCAGACCACACCTGCTTTGCCCGCTTCGGAAAATGTAATGACACCACAGATCGCGGCGCGCGCGAGTATGGAGGTGCATGCCGAGAGTCAGGGTATCGGTGTGGGCAGCGTGCAAGGTGATATCAATCAAAACAATACCACTATCAATGTATCGCTCGAAAAAGAGTGGCAGCAACCACCGCGACCCAAATTGGAGAAAACATTTATTGGTCGCCAGCGCGAGCTGCAAGAACTGAGTGGGCAATTGCTGGCAGGCCAGAATGTGGCGATCACCGGTCAAAGTTCGAGCGCGGTGACAGTGCGGGGCATGGCCGGTATCGGCAAGACATACCTTGCCACCCGGTTGGCACAACAGGTGTATGACCGCTTTGGTGGCAATGTCATTACCCTGCGTGTGGGGCCAGAAACACGAACGCGCGCTGAAGCCCTTTCCCTCCTGAACAGTCTTGCCGCTTACACGTTCAAAGGTGAGAAGCCTCCTGGCAAGTTAGATCCCGAGATAGTGCGCGCATGGCTGGAGGAGATGGTCGATTCGCGCCCGTTGCTGGTCGTGCTCGACGATGTGTGGTCAGTGGAAGTCATACAACTGCTCAACGGCGCGCTGCCCACCCATACCGTGCTACTGGTCACTACACGCAAGGAGACGGTAGTGAATGCCCTGGATGGCTACCGCTGTTCGTTGGACCGTCTATCGCCCGAGGATGGCCTGAAATTGCTGCAAAGCCGCCTGCATTTAAATGATGCCGGTGAGTATCGTGAGTTGTTGACACGCATCGTCTCCTTACTGGGTGGGCACGCGCTGGCCCTTGACATTATGGC
>CAZZWK010000127.1:0-10054 GCA_964657925.1 uncultured Dictyobacter sp. | reverse complement strand
TTTTTTCAGGAGCAGCTTGAACTGATCGAGAATATCTCTCGTAGGATTCAGATGTGTTCCTATAGACGTACAGAATACATAGTCATGATCTTGCCATGCCCTACCCGCTTTTATTTTCGCTTTCTGCTGTTGTTCATAGTGACGTTCGAGTGCTTCAAGCGCAAAATCAGCAACAACAATACTACGTCTACTCTTTTCCGTCTTTGGCTCAGCTTCTTTGTATCCTTGTCCCAACAATTTTGTAGGAATACGTGTGAGGACGCGACGAACTTGCAAAAATTCGACGGCGAAATCAATGTCTTGCCATTTGAGCGCCATAAGTTCACCTCGTCGCATGCCAGTAGCAATCGCTAGCTTAAAAAGAGCTTCCAGGGGATGACCATGTGTTGCACCAAGAAAAGCATCAATCTGGTCTGGTCTCAATGGGTGAACCTCATATCGCACTCTACGCGGAGGACTAACCAGCTTACACACGTTACGAGAGACTAGCCCCCATCTCATTGCAGTATCAAGCGCTTTGTGCAAAACATTATGGATAGTCGTTACGGTTGTGGGAGAAAGGCCCTCTTTTAGCCTATGAAGGACCAAAAATGTGCCATACAGAAACAGTTTACGGTAGGTGATATCAAGATCAACACTGAAGCACAACTTGACAGAAAATACACGAAGCTTCTTCTTGATGCATTCGTTCCTTATCAAGAAGCGATGCTCACGTACCTTGACGAAGGTATTGGAACGTACGATCCCCAATTGGTTGAGCGACAACTTAAAAACGCCGAAAAACAATGGTTTCAGATTATGATAACGCTGTCTATCACAAGTGTAGGCTTTGTAACCTATCGACAGCCTTACTATCACACCACAAAAACACTCCTTGCTCTTGCTGCACTTATGTTCCTTTGGTGTGAGAGTAAACAGACAAGCATAGGGAGCTGGTAGATGAAAGAAGGTGTAGAGATCAACGAGCAAGTCAGTTGCAAGTTGAAGCGCACAGGCAACATGGTAGACTGTCTGAGCAGGATCGTCACTCATGACAAGTAGATAGTCAGCAAACGCTCCTCCACAGTAGGGACACAGATCGTTGAGACTGCACGCCCCTGCCCGCAGACGGTGGTTATCATTCACGATGAGCATGAAAGTTCCTCCATGAAAAACATCATTGGAGCGAGAGCGGCTCCTTCTGTCTGTCAAGAGTGTAGGTACTCTATGAGGAGTTGGCAAGAGGGTTTGCCAGTTTGATGGCTCCATCAACGTAAAGCATGTTACGGTTCGGCCTCGTTGCGTAGTACCCACCCCACGCTCGTCACAGAAACACAAGAACAGTATGTCTTGCAACGCGACTTTACTGCGGCATCGATCATTTGCAAATGGGTCACCGATGTGACCTATCTCGCGACGCAACAGGGATGGTTGTACCTCGCGGCAGTGCTCGATTTGTTCTCACGAGCTCTTGTTGGCTGGTCGATGTCAGCGGTGCAAGATGAGCAGTTGGTGATCAATGCCTTGATGGGGCGGTTTTAGGCCACACTCAAAGGGTATGTACCTCGGCCATATCTTTGAGACCCATAAGCACGCTCTTTCCGTCGTTTTTGAATATATTCACTGTTTTTACAATCGGGTTCGCAGGCATTCTTCCTGAGAATACCTCAGCCCATTGCAATATGAATTAGCACGATCCTCATCTTTCAATTCTTTCCTTCTACTAAAGTGGGTCAAGGACAATATGACCTTTAACGATTGCCAGACGGAGAGCAAGAGCAAAGAGTAGCAGTTCAGAAAGTCCAGGAGAGAAGCTCAGACGGTATCGTCGAGCTTCTCTCCTGGCGCATTTTAAGCGATCACCTGGATGCCATCGACCTTGGCATTATCTTTGACCGTGCTAAATTGGATCGCGATCTGACCATTGGGATCAGCTGTGGCGGTGAACTGCTCGACAACCGCTTTATTCGCTCCTCCCGCAGTCGCATAGATGTCGAAGTTGGAGAGAACTTGCTGACCATTGATCGAAACGTCGAAGAGGCGTTGCCCGCTACTGGTCCAATGGATCTCCGCGAAGTGCAGACGCACCGTGTAGTTCTGTCCCGCGACCAGGCCGGGAATGTTGTAGGTGAAGTAGCCATAGCGCTCGGTCTGGTAGACCGCCTGGGGCGCGGGATTGCTGACTCCGCTGGTATTGATACTGGCCGTGGTCGAGTAGAGGCTGCCACTGCTGTAAAATTCGTCAGCGGCAAACGATCCGCTGCTACTTCCACCGGCATTAATGCCCAGGCTGGCAAAGTTGACCTCAATGCCGCTGACCTTGGCATTATCTTTGACCGTGGTGAACTGGATGGCGACCTGGCCTCTGGCATCGGCTGTGGCCGTATATTGCTCCACAATGGCCTTATCCGCTCCTCCAGCGGCAGCGTAGATGTCGAAGTTGGAGAGAACCTGCTGACCATTGATGGAAACGTTAAAGAGGCGTTGCCCGCTACTGGTCCAGTAGATTTCTGCGAAGTGCAGGCGCACTGTGTACTGCGCTCCGGGTATCAAATTGGGCAGCGTATAGGTAAAGTTGCCGTAACGCTCGGTCTGGTAGACCGCCTGGGGTGCGGGATTGCTGACTCCGCTGGTATTGATACTGGCCGTGGTCGAGTAGGAGGTACCGCCGCTGTAGTCCTCATCGGCGACAAACGATCCGGTCGCCGCGCCTCCCGCGTTGACAGTATATCCAGGGCTTAGCGTGGGGTACGTATAGCCAGAGGAGACGATACTCCCTTGCACGGCGTTCTCAGCCGCGTCCGTGGGATAGCCGGAAGTCATGGCGCCCTCGAAGAACTCGCCCTGATCCCAGTCGCTGTTATCGCCACCAGTCCCCAGAAGGATCGAGTTTTGCACTTTCATTGGCGAGTATCCGTTGGGCAGTGCCCCAGAAAAGGATGTGGTCAGGCTACCGGATTGGGCGTTACCATACTTCAAGGTAAAGTTGGTCGTCCCATTGTTTTTCTCAAAGGCACTGACGAACGGGAAATGCACGCCGGGATTGTTGGGGTTATTGGTTCCGCTCGTCGAGAAGTACATGCCGTTTTCCAGGTCGCCTCCCACCCACGGGCCGCTGCCAGTACACCCACCGACCCAGCATTCCGCCCCCCAGTAGATAGCATTCATGGTGCTATTGCCGTCGTCGTGGCTGTCCGACTCGCCACTACCATAGTCCATGCAGCATGATGAGTTCACCAAATTGGACGAAGTGACCATGTAGATGCCCTCAGGCTGCGAACCTGTCGCGACCCCCTGAGCATGAGCGATGCGATAGCCCACGCCCGGAGTAACTTTGACACCGTAAACCTGGTGTCCAGCAATCATTACTGGCAGAGCCATCGCATCTGCCCCGACATCTGCCCCATTGGGTCCAGGACCCGAGTAGGTTCCTCCAGGGGAGATTGGCAGGTCATTGTGATTAGTCGTCTGATCATAAATCTTCGTGATGGTACAGGTCGTTCCCGCGCAAAACGAGACCTGAGGAGCCGAGTTGGCATATCCTCCCGTCGAGAGCAGGCCAATATCAAGCGTCTGTTGATCGGAGGCACGCTGGATCTGGTACAGCGGCCCGTCGTACGTGGAAAATAGCGCGCGCACCGTGCTATGAGCAGCCACGCACGGGGTACCATTCGAGGCATAAAGATCGCAAGGCAACGAACTTGCTGCTGACGCGGATGGTACCGATGTGCCAAACAGATTGGCCGTACTCAAGC
Source organism: uncultured Dictyobacter sp. (assembly GCA_964657925.1). GTDB lineage: Bacteria > Chloroflexota > Ktedonobacteria > Ktedonobacterales > Ktedonobacteraceae > Dictyobacter. Next base: position 6,320 of record CAZZWK010000127.1, on the reverse strand, counting down.
CCAAAACGAGACTCAGCGCGGCAATGAGCACCAGGATGGCTCTCAAACTATAAACTAATACACGTTGCGCAAGTGGGGTCAATACTTTCACGTCCTTGTTTCCTTTCGACTAGCCAAAATGCTTTACTCACGTGCACAGCAGATGTTCTCACGGAGGCCAAATCTCGCGTTTGCAGGCCCCTTTAACAAAGTCATCATGGCAGCTGACAATAGAGCGAATCCGTGAGAAAAACATCCCGCCGCATTGGCGAGAAAAATGAAAGTAGCGCTACGAGGGATCTGTACGATGACGATAGCATCTTCAATGAAAGAATAGTGCCCAGTGAATATGCCCTACAAGAGTGTCTTGCTGCTGAACAGCCATTGGTATTTTTCCCTTGTGAGTGCTTGATAAGAACCCGGAAAGCCCGTGTGTAGGGAGTCAGCCATTTCAGAGAACGACTGGTCAACGTGCTACTAACCGGTTGACCAGGCTTGCAGCACGTTGGTGTCTACACAAACAGTCAACTCTCTTCCATGTTCCGTCCTTTCTTAGGAAGAGAGCGCGATATCATCAATATACCCGCGATAGCCGCCTGTGCTGCCAGGCTGATCGTAGCCAACATCGATGCGAACGATGGCTTTGCCTGAGAGTGATCCCAGATTTGCTGTCACCTGATTCCAGGTGTCGAGTTGGAGTTTATTGCACTGATATGCGGGATGCAGACGGTTTCCGTGCTGATCTACCACCCCTGAATTGCGCGAGGCGGTTCCATTACTGAGAATCAGGTCGAGGGAGACGCAGGTACTGTTATTCCCGCTTACTCCAGAAAACGAGTTTGTGCTCTGGGGATAAATCCAATAGGTGAGCGTCGTATTGGCTCCTATTTGATAGGGTGTGCTGCTGAGATCGAATGCCTGCATATAGGCGTAGTCAGTGGAGGCTCCCTGGGCGCTGCCAGAATACATCAAAGCCGTGCTACCTGTGTGTGCCACCTCCTGGCGCATTCCCAGTTCAGGTGCTCCAGGTCCTGCAGATCCAAAGCTAATGCCACCGACTCCATTGATGCCACCTCCCGGCTGACCATTCAAATCGACTCCATCCGTCCAGTCCGGCAGACGCTCCCCTGGTTCAAAATTGGTGGAAGTGAAGGCACTATAGCCATTCGTTGCAGAACGCAGGGGTGCATTCGCCAACGCGATCACGTGATCCGAGGCGCCATAATACATCCACCATTGTCCATTGTAAAAGGTGATCGTATTCATGAAGATCGTGTTGTTGATATGGCCGCTCAGTTCATAGGGTGCACTGGGACTGAGCACCGGCTCGGTGAGTTGATCGAGTTGTTGGGTCAGGTTCGTTTTTGAGAACTCCGTTTCGCTGATCGCATACCACCAGCGACCCTGTGCCATAAGCGTTCCTGCCACAAAGAGCACGATATTCTGATTGAGCGCTCCTCCTTGAATGGTCGGGTAATTCGTGAGACCCACACAAATTTCCCAGGGCGTAAAGGAGGTAGGAAAGTGAAAATCGACCGGTGTTGCTCCTGACCAGTGAATGAGATCGGTTGAATACGTGAGGTAGCTCCCGCATCCTCCCTGACCACAGCCATAGCGGCCTGAATTCCCTCCGTAGTACATTACATATTTTCCATCGATCTGTACGGGATGACTTGATGAGTCGGTTATCACCGCTGCATTTTTCGTTCCAGTAATAATGGGTCCATATTGGGTCCAGTTGATCAGATCGGTTGAAGTGGCGACCTCAATAGCTACCTGACCGTTTTGATAGCCGGTATAGTACGCATAATACGTGTTGTTTAACTTGATCAAACGTGGATCTTCCAGGCCGGTGGATGCAGATATGACAGGATTATTCGCAGAGCGCGTAAATGTCTTGCCATCAGTACTCGTTGCATAGCCGATTTCAGAGGTGCCAGAAGATGCTTGTCCACGATAGATCATTTTAAACGTATTGTTTTCAATGATCACACCGGGATTATACACATTTGCCCCTTCCCAGCCGCTTCCCTCAGGGGTCAAAATCGGATTGTTGCCTGACCGGGTAAATGGGCCAATCGCCCAACTCGGTAAATTATTTGCCGTATAGTCAGGATCAGTGGACTGAGCCTGGGTGGCCTTTGCCGTCCCTTTGGCAAAAGAAAGAGAGGGGAAAAAAGAAAAAGGGAGTAAAATTGTTACAATGCACGAAAGGAGTATCATACTCCTGGACCAGTTAAAACCATTCATGGTTTTTCTCCTCCTGTAAGATGATGGTCTATAAAAACAGTGCGGCATAAACAACCGGGCCTACGGAAATAGGGGCGCTTTCTATCGGCACTCGACAGGATTGGAAGTAATCCGTTGCCTCTGATCGCGCCTCATGTCTCCGACCTAGAAAGCCAAAGCACGACACCTCAAACTGGATGTGGGGGCAAAGCCAGAAGGCCAACCCCCAAGGTACGTGACGAGCAATAGTGCTAACTGACGCTTATTATTTGCCATTGCAGATTCGGGCTGCCATCGTAGGGCCAATGACCTACTGCCGTTCCACTGGTGTTTGACCCACGACCATCGAGTGCCAGGCCAGCATTGTCCAGGAGTTCATAGGTCCCATTGCCCGTTGCGTATATCAGCCATTGCAGGTTCGAGCTGCCATCATAGGGCCATTGGCCCATCGTATCGCTTTCTTTCGTAGAACCGCGGTCATCCAGACTCAAACCATCGGAGACAGCCGTTACCCGATACAGTCCATTTCCAACGGAGACAATGGTAAACTGTTGATCGGTATTGGAGGCTGTGGTATAGGTTGACTCCAGCATGTTGGCATTTTGCACACTGGATGCCCCTCCGTCATCCAAGGCCAGACTACTTGTCTGATTCAGCAGGATATAATGGCTGGTTGGACTAAATGTTGGCGAGGTCGGTGTGATAACAGAAACCGCCGAGAGAGCCGCCCCTGCTGGTGCCGTGGCGATAAGAAAGTTCGGTGAGAGCACCGTGACCTGTGTCGCGGCTATGCCCCGAAAGAAGACCTGTGTGTTGGTCGAGCTGAACCCACTCCCGCTCACCAGCACCTGTGTGGCCTGACTGGCTGTCCCGGTATTGGGGCTGGACATATCAACCTCTGGCGCAGCGTTCGTGATCAGGCTGGCATAACTGGCTTCTACCCCGGCATTACTGAGGAGGCTGTTGGGCACCTGACCAACGGTCGGGTTATCACTGATCGTGGTGTCGTGCGTTTGCGTGACATCGACGGGGTTGGGGGAGCAGTATTTCGTTCCCACGAAGTCCGCAAAGTAGTTATTTTCGAGGAGGATATGCCCCACCGGCGCGCACCCACCCCAGCCCAAGGGGGCGTCCCACTCGGCATTTCCGTTGAGTGTCACATATGCGCTCCCCCGATCATTGTAGAGCGCCCAATTGACGTTATGCTGGTCGTAGACCACATTGCCCGTCTCCTGCAAGCCATTGGCGTAGCTGGTCCCCTGAATGCCGTTGGTGTAGATGCCACCACCATCGGACAGGACGGTTTTGTAGTTGAAGATGAGATTATCACTAATCGTGTTGTACGCGTTGATATTGGTGTCGGCAGTTGGATGATTGGCATCCGTGTGCCACCCACCCCAGCCAAAATCCAGCCCATCGTAGGGAAGATCATTGAACTGGTTGTGGGTAATCAACGTGTACTGAGTATATCCAACCACCATCCCGGAGCCGCCATGATACTCTACCGCATCATTATGGAACCAGTTATCCTCAATGGTATTGCCTGAAGTAATCTCGTTATCACCTGCACCGACATCGGATGGATGCGCATCATTCACATTCCCCAGTTGCAGTCCTGTCCCGGAGATATCAGTAAACTCATTGTCCACCACCAGATTGTTCTGGCTCCCATAGTCGAATTCCAGTCCAGCCGCGCCCAGGTGCGAAAACAGATTCCCGGCAAACGTGATATTGTGCGCCGCCTGGAACGTCACATTTGCTGGCGTCTGCGTCCAGGCACCATAGGGACAACTTCCTTCGGGCATGCCATACTCGCAGGTACCCTGGGTCTGACCCGCCCCCTGACCGGTGAGTGTGTAGTTCGCCTGGATCTCTGAAAAGCCATTGTTGCTATCTGGACCCAGCCAGGTGGCGTAAGAAAACTGGAGATTGTTGAAGATCAGATTGGCAACTGGAGCGCTGAGCGTGCCGTTTCCCTGTATCAGGGTCTGAAGAACCGGAGCCTCAACATCGGCAGTCTGAATATTTTGCCCAGGTAAGGGGATGTAGTACAGCTGGTGTAAAGAGGTATCGAGATACCATTGTCCAGGTTTTGTGAGCAACTCATAGGCGTTTTCAATGCGTCCAGGAGCTCCTGAGACGCCTGAACCAACATCCAGGGCCCCACTTCGCCTGGTGGTGTTCGCCCAGCAGGGTTGTTGCATCGTAATCGTAGTCCCAGAGATGCTCGCAACACGACAGCGAGGTTCCGTCCAGTTTCCTGCTCCAGCGCCCTGGGGATAGACAAATTCGATAGCGGACGGGTTACGCCAGTTTGCCATGAGCGAAGAACTGGCCGTGTACCCGTTTGCCGTTATGGTGAGCGTGACAGGAGGTGCACCCTGCGCGATAGAAGCGCGTACACCATTGACGTAGAGCTGGCGCGTATTCAATGACGCAGTCACCGGCGCCGACCAGATATTATACGCGGCATCCGATTGCGTCCAGCCAGTGATGGCGATACTTCCACTCAGGATAGGACGTTGCGCACCATCTCCTGAATAGATGATGGCGTATCCATTAGCACCGGAGTCCGTTGCGCTAAAAGACAATGGTTGAGTCAGACGATACATGCCTGCCTGGATGTTGACGGTGACATCATTTGCAGTTGTAGCAGAAAGCGCGTCGGCTTGCTGCTGAGCGGTGGTGATGGAGCAGGGAGTTGCCTGCGAACAGGTTGAACCCTGCCCGTTGGCTGCTACCCACAATTGTGGCCCGGAAGCACCAAAGCTCCATTGCTGGGCACTATCGTTCGGGGTACAGGTCCACTGTTGCATTTTCTGACCGGGGGTGGTCGAGTAATTGTAGTCATCCAGACAAAGCCCGCTTGCCTGAACCACCAGCTGATAGATCCCATTTCCCGCACTTTTCAGGCTCCATTGCTGGGCGCTATCGTTCGGGGTGCAGGTCCACTGTTGCATTTTCTGACCGGGGGTGGTCGAGTAATTGTAGTCATCCAGACAAAGCCCGCTTGCCTTGACGACAATCTGATAGAGTCCACCACCTAGACTTTTCAGGCTCCATTGTTGGGCTGAGACAGAAGGATTGCTACACCCCCATTGTTGTATTTGCTGACCCGGAGTGGTCGAGTAATTGTAGTCATCCAGGCAGAGATGGCTGGCCGCATTGATGAGTTGATAGTGTGCGTTGGGAAGTGGCGTGGTCACAGTCCCGGTGGCCGTTGTGCTGGCGTGAACGACTGAAAGAGTATACCCATTCCAGGGTATGATCAGAAACAGTGTCAGGCCACAAAGAGGGATCAAACGTACCAGGAATCTATTCAAAAGGCGCAACGTCGTGTCCTCCTATTGGAAGATGTCGTGCTGCGATGCACTGACATATCCTCTAAAATCTCTTTCACTGAGTTTTTCCTATTTGGTCTACTGGTTCAACACCTTACCGCGTCAATTCATTTTCAGCGGGGAGTGTGCTTGAAACCGTTTTTACCGTTTCATGGCCTGATCCTCCTTTCTCGACCTTCTCGCCAGCTATACCTCAACAAAGGACATCCTGAAAATATTTAGTCTGCTCAGCAGTATGAGTACTCAAACTGATGTCCTCTTTTGCCAAAAATAATCTCAAGAGTGATTCTCGAACCACCTATGAAAATGTTTTCATAGGTAGTTTGATAGTAACCTTTAATTTTATATTTGTCAATTGTTGATGACATGTTTATTGATGAAAGTATTTTCACGATTAGAGTGTTCGTGCACCAGCACTTTAATGTAGCAGTAGGAAGAACAAGCCTCAAAGCCATATGGAGTTCATGATCTATGATCGTCTCTCTTGCCACCGCCGCAACAGCCTGTGGTTTTCCACGACCATACCATTTCCATGTGGGCACATTCGTCAACTCATGACCTGCTTGCAACGCGGTCGCCTTGCTGTGCTCAGTTGGTCGCATCTATGCCTGGCTCTCTTCGTGAGGTGTCTTCGCGAATATCGGGCACAACTTGATATCGGGCGCTCGGTCTGCGCCGAACTGTCAGGTGGCTTCTCCTTCACCTGCTCGCCGCAAGAGGCCCCTGTCTTTCAAGCACAGGAGGAATGCGGCGTTCCTTTTTTGTTCACCC
>CAZZWK010000126.1:0-10234 GCA_964657925.1 uncultured Dictyobacter sp. | reverse complement strand
CCTTCGCCCGCTCCAGCAACTCGACAGCACCAGGATACAAGTGTGCCTCGTCCGGCGTGGCCGCGATCGGGCTCAGCGTGCCATCGATATCAAAAACTAATCCCAGTGGTCTCTGTCGCAAAACATTCTGTATCTCTTCCGCAAGCATGCATATTCTCCATATCTTCCATATAGGATGCGAGGGGACATGAATTGAGACTTGCTGGACACTGCTTTTTTCTGCCCATGTCAGTATACTTATGTGTATGAGACACGTTCCATCGGCTTTCTGCTTCTATGATAGCAGATCTGTAAAAGGAAAATGATGTTATGTCGAAACTTCATTTAATCGCGCTGTATTCTCTCTCTATTTAGTAATTTGTTAGCGATTTTGAGGAGCATAGAAACATACTATGGCACAAACAATTCTTGTCACTGGTGGTAACAGCGGCTTTGGTCGTTTAATTGTTGAAACCCTGGCACGTCAGGGACACGTCGTCTTTGCTGGTATGCGCGCGTTGACCGGCAAAAATGCCCCTATAGTAGAAGAATTGCGCACACTGGCGGAGCGAGAACATCTGGCATTACATTCTGTTGAAATTGATATTACCGATGATGCTTCAGTCGAGCAGGCAATCGATTCTGTCGTGAAAAGTACCAATCGTCTCGATGTAGTGGTCAATAATGCCGGAATCTCCTATAGTGGCCCCCTGGAAGCGTTCACCATCGAGCAAGTCAAACAGCAGTTCGATACCAATGTCTTCGGCGTCTGGCGCGTGAATCACGCGGCTTTGCCATACATGCGCCAACAGGGCAGCGGCCTGTTGATCCAGATGGGCTCGATCGTCGGACGCATAGCCGTACCCTTTATTGGCTTATATGCAGCGACGAAATTCACCCTGGAAGGACTCACCGAGTCGTACCACTATGAACTGGCCCCTTTCGGCATCGATGTCGCCATTATTGAACCTGGCACCTTCCCTACCACCATCTCTGCGAATCGCCAGGTCGCTGCGGATAGCGAGCGCTTTGCCCTCTATCAGTCCGCACTTGATGGATTCTCCAGGCCCTTTTACGCGGAAAACCGCTCCGCGACCCCTCCCAATCCGCAAGATGTAGCCGACGCGGTGGCGAGCGTCATCGCCCAGCCAGCAGGCCAGCGACCACTGCATACCATTGTCGCCAGCGCCACCCAACGCCAGGCCCCGCAAGCCGCTAATGACGCCATCGCCCAGGCCACACAATCCTTTTTCGAAATGCTCGATCTACCCCCGGCAACTGTAAAACCAAAATCAGTTACCCAATCTGAGCAGGATTGAGCGCCTCTCAATCCTGAGAAAATGAAAGGAGCAAGCCAGCAAAACGTAAGCTGGCTTGCTCCTTTCATTTTCTCCTCTGTTGCACTTTCATCAGCATGTGGGTTATACTTCGTGTCATATCATGACTATCATCCAGGCTTTCCAATACCTCAGCTTGATCATCGTTTTTTTAAGCGCTTTTATAGCAGTTATCGAACTCGGTTTCAACAACAATCGCTCCCATAAGCCGATAACCGCTTATATCGCGGGTACTGTCGCGGCTATCTTCCTCCTTGTCTGGCTGGTCTTGCTACTCTAAATGTTTGCCATAAATCGATCAAGTTGTACCCGTTATTGCAAAAAAAGCCCTGCCAGGCCATCTCCTGTAATGAATTCGACAAAGAGATAGCACGACAGGGTTTTCGGTTAGATCTAACTTGAGCTAACAGACGCTACCACCGATCCTGCACTTGCGCCCGAATACGCTGATCATAAATCTCACCAACGCGCTGCATCGTCTCCTCGCTCAGTGGCGGCAACTCGGATGCGTGCGTGTTGTCCTGCGCCTGCTGCGCGTTCTTGGCGCCCGCGATAATCGTGGAGACCGCCGGAAACATCAAGATCCAGCGTAAGGCGAATTGCGCCATGCTCGCCCCTTGCGGCACCAATGGCCGCAACTCTTCCACCGCCTGCAAGCCCGTTTCATAATCCACGCCCGAAAACGTCTCGCCCTGGTCGAACGACTCCCCATGCCGGTTATACTTGCGATGGTCCGTATCAGAAAACTGGCTATCCGCTTTGAACTTTCCAGTCAACAGGCCGCTTGCCAGCGGCACGCGCACGATCACACCCACATTCCTCTGCTCCGCCTCCGCGAAAAATTGTTCCGCGGGCTTGAACCGGAACATGTTGAAAATGATCTGCACCGCCTTGACGTTTGGATACTTGATCGCTTTAAGCGCGTCGTTTACCTTCTCCACACTCACCCCGTAGTTGCGCACTTTCCCCTGCTGCACCAGTTGGTCTAGGATACCGAACACCTCCGGCATGTCATACACCTCGCTCGGTGGACAATGCAACTGCAACAGGTCCAACGTCTCCACATCCAGATTGCGCAAACTGCGTTCGACGAAACCGGACAGATTTTGCCGATTGTTGTACCCCTCGGCATTGTGTGGATCGAGCCTGCGTCCGGCCTTGGTGGCGATAAAGAGCGACTCTTTGCGCGCCTTACGTACTTGTGCCACTAGTTGTTCCGAATGCCCATCCCCATACACGTCGGCGGTATCAATAAAATTCACTCCATGATCGATCGCGCTATTGAGGGCCTCGATCGACTCACTATCATCCGTCTGTCCCCACGCGTCACCACCGATGCCCCAGGCTCCAAAACCAATTTCAGAGGCATTCCAGCCTGTGCGCCCCAACGTACGATATTTCATGACTCTTCTCCACCTTTCGTCTTTTCGTAAAACGCTACATTTTAGCGTACGCGTACCATTTTATCTAAAAGCTCGTTTAAAGCAGCCTCGGGATCGTTGCTCAATCCACTGTGAACCGCTGATACCTGAATCACGCTGCTGCGCGGTGAAACGAGCCAGTGAAAGCGCTCGGACTGCGAAAGCTGCCCGATCGGCCCTCCCTTGTCCTTCCCCTCACATACCTGCTTCAGGTGGCCCAGTTGCTGTTTGATAAGTGGCATGTCGATCTGTGGCGCGAGCGCATATACTCGTTCTTCGTTCAAGTCGATGCGTGTACTGAGAAAGCGGTGCGTGCGACAAAAAAGAATCACACCTACGTTCACGCACTCGCCTCGCTCGACCGCAGGCACTAAGCGGATGATCGCGTAATCATACGAGCTGCTCACGGGCACGCAGCGCCTCCTCTACGAAAATACTTGCATGCTCTAAACGGTCCACCAGATAGTCGACATACGCTTGCCGGTGCTCATCTATACTCGCGAAGGCTTCATCTTCCAACCAGCCGTCCGGAATAAGTTCCACGATCGTGCGTAAAAGCTTGGGTGTCAGCTTTCCCCGCATCTCCTGATCGACCTGCGCCAGTTCCGCCGCCCTGTGCAGCAACACATGCGTCTTGATCGAGGTGAAAGGCGTGCGGCTACGCTCCATATAATGGCTATCGATGTGGTGAAAATACAGCGCCGCGCCGTGGTCGATCAATGTCAGCCTCCTGTGCCACCAGAGCATATTGGTGTTGCGGGCTGTACGGTCGACATTGGTAACGTAGGCGTCGAACCAGACAATTTGCGAGGCTAAATGCGTATCGAGGTCCGCGGCATCCAGCGCGTCGAAGGTGAGCGATCCCGGCAGAAAATCTAACGCCAGGTTCAAGCCCGCGCTCGCTTTCAGCAATCCCTGAATCTCGAAATCTGGCTCCGAACGCCCCAGCACCGGATCAAGCTCCATAAACACGATCTCGGGCACCGTCAAACCCAATGCACGCCCGATCTCGCCCGCCACCAGTTCGGCGATCAACGCCTTCGTTCCCTGGCCCGCACCCCGAAATTTGAGCACATACAACCCATCATCATCCGCCTCCACGATCGCGGGCAACGATCCCCCCTCGCGCAGTGGCGTCACATAACGTGTAGCAACAATCGTTCTCAACATAGCGTCATTGTAACACACAACAGAAAAACCATCGTTGTTCTCCTCTTCACCCTGCATGATACACTGATAGCGATCCTTTACACACCTAAAAATCGTTGTCATAAGATGCATGTACGCCATGTGCAGATTAGAAGATTGATGGAGGTTTGCTATGCTCCCATGGTCGAGTCCCTTGCATGGTCGTTTCGATGAGGTCACCTTCGAAAGCACCGTGTTGAAAGATAATCCCTTGCACGATCCCTATCAGCGTCCTCTTTGGATCTATTTGCCACCCGGCTATGACGATCATCCCGAGCAGCGCTACCCCAGCATCTATATGATCCAGGGCTTTACCGGCCAGTTGGATATGTGGCGCAACCGCTCTCCCTTCCGCAAGAATTTCCCCGAACTCGCCGATGATCTCTTCGCCAAACAAGAGGCCCCGCCCTGCATCATCGTCTGGGTCGATTGCTGGACCTCCTACGGTGGCAGCCAGTTTGTCGATTCTCCCGGCACCGGTCGCTACCACACCTATCTCTGCGACGAGATCGTGCCCTGGGTCGATGCCCACTACCGCACACTTGCCGCTCGTGATCACCGTGGCATCGCTGGTAAATCCAGTGGTGGCTATGGCGCGATGATCACACCTATGTTGCGTCCCGATCTCTGGGGCGGCCTGGCAACTCACGCGGGCGATGCTCTTTTCGAAGTCTGCTACCTGCCCGAATTCCGCGATTCCGTACGCGCCTTGCGCGATTCCTATAACGGCTCATTCGACAACTTCTGGCAAGATTTCCGCAGCCGCCCGGCTTACTCCAGGGATAGCGATGGCGTTCTGACCAACGACTGGGGCATGGCCGCCGCGTACTCCACCGATCCCGATGGCACCGTGCGCCTACCTTATGACACGACCACCGGCGAACTCATTCCTGAAGTATGGCAGCGCTGGCTCGCCTGGGACCCCGTGCGCATGGTCCCCCAGCATGTCGAGACCTTGCGTACGATGAAAGCCATCTATATCGACGCGGGCAACCACGATCAGTTCTTCCTCGACCTCGGCGCGATCGCCTTCCGTGCTGCCCTGCATCAGATCGGTATCACCGACCTCTTTTTTGAACTTTTCGACGGCACCCACTCTTCCATCGAGTACCGCTACCCCATCAGCCTGAAATATCTCGCGCAACGCCTCTCACCCGCCCCATAACTCCCGCGTAGGGCAAACCACGCGTTTGCCCTCGCACCTATGCCTGCTATTTCTCGCCCTTTTTGTCATACAATAAAAAAGGGACTTGGAACGAGTCTATCACACACCACATTGCAATGCTGGAAATAGGATTGGAGACATTGTGCATGGAACAACTGTTATTGTCGGACGGATGGCAGTGGAAAAAGCGCACGGCAACACTATCGCTTGAGCAAGAGTTTATCGCAGTCGATGGCTGGCTTCCCGCAATGGTGCCAGGAACTATTCATCAAGAACTACTCGCCGCCGGACTTATACCCGATCCGTTTTTTGGACGCCAGGAGGACGAGGTGCAGTGGATAGGTGCGCAGGATTGGCTCTATCGCTGCGACTTCGACGTTCTATCATCCATGCGCGCTGCCTCATCTATCGTGCTTTGTTGCGAGGGATTGGATACCTTCACCACCGGCTGGTTGAATGGACAAACTATTTTCGCGAGCGACAATATGTTTCTGCCCTTGCGTATAGATATACGCAATCACTTGCGTGCTGAAAAAAATACGTTGTTCATCCTCTTCGAATCCGCCTTGCGCAAAGGGCAGGAGCGTGAGGCCCTCCATGGCAAACATCCTGTCTGGAATGGCGATAGCAGTCGCGTCTACGTTCGCAAAGCGCAATATCACTACGGCTGGGATTGGGGCCCGACGCTACTGACGGCAGGACCCTGGCGACCAGCGCGTATCGAAGCCTATTACACTCGTATCGCTGCTGTCCATGCCAACGTTGCGCTCGATACGGCACACACGAACGCATCCGTAACCCTCCACACCAACCTGGAAACTACTTTGCCTTTGCACGATCAACACTTGACAATAGATATAGCCGTCTTCGATCCCACAGGCGATCTAGTCGCACACGTCGTGCAACCAGTAACGGCCAAAGACCTTCAGCACACGCTTGCTATCGCTGATCCTCAACTCTGGTGGCCGCGCGGCTATGGCGCGCAGGCGCTCTACCGCCTCGTGGTCACCGTACAGGCAATCGATCGCGTGCTGGACCGCTACGAGCAACGTCTTGGCTTGCGAACCATTCGTCTGCTACAGGAACCTCTCCGCGATGAAACCGGCACCACATTCCTTTTCGAGGTGAATAATACTCCCATCTTTTGCGGGGGGGCCAACTGGATTCCAGCCGATATGTTGCTGCCTCGCCTGACCTCCGAGCGCTATCGCGCCTGGCTCCAACTCGCCGCCGATGCCAACATGCTCATGTTGCGCGTGTGGGGTGGCGGCATCTACGAGTCCGAAAGTTTCTACGACGCGTGCGACGAATTAGGCCTGCTCGTCTGGCAAGATTTTATGTTCGCCTGTGGCATTTATCCCGCACTCGATTGGTTCATAGATAGTGTTCGCGCGGAGGCACAGGCCGTTGTGCGCAGCTTGCGCCACCATCCTTGCATGGCGCTCTGGTGCGGCAACAACGAGGATTATCTGGTCGCGGAATCCATCCACGAGGCTCCAGTACTCGCACTGTACGAAGAACTTCTGCCCGCCGTCTGTGCCGACCTCGACCCCAGTACCCCATACTGGCCCGGCAGCCCTTTCGGTGGCGCGAAAGCAAACGAACAATCGATTGGAGACCGCCATACCTGGGAGATCTGGCACAATCCTACCGCGCCCTATCAGGACTACGATCACTATTGGGGACGTTTCGTCAGTGAGTTCGGCATGGAGTCCGCTCCATCCTTGCCTACCATCGAATCTTTTACTACGCCACAGGACCGCTATCCCCACAGCCGCGTCTTCGAGCATCACAATAAATCAACCGATGGCACACGCCGCCTCGCTTTTTACTTGAGCGATACCTTGCGCGCGCCAACCGATATGGCAAGCTACATTTATGCCACCCAGTTTGTGCAGGCCGAGTCTATGGCGACCGCCATCCGCGTCTGGCGTAGACGCTGGCGCGGACCCGGACGCTACGCGACATCGGGCGCACTGGTCTGGCAACTCAACGATTGCTGGCCCGCCATCAGTTGGGCCCTTGTGGATGTTAATTTGCATCCAAAAGCCGCCTACTACGCTGTACGCCGCGAACTGGCCCCGATCGCCGTTGCTCTGTCCCAGGGACCTGAGAAGACCGCGCAGCTATGGGCGGTCAACGCCACCACAACCTCGCTCACCGCTTCTCTCATCGTGCAACGCTGGACACTCGACGGACAACTTTTAGAGACGCAAACACAAAATATAACACTCACACCTTCAGGAACCAGCGAACTCGATCCCGTAGCATGGAACACTGATAATCAGCAGCTGCTCAGCGTCCAGCTGCGACAACAGAATAGGATTATCGCGCGTGCAACCCTCTGGCCCGAGCCATTCAAATATCTTACCTTACCCGACCCTGAAATCAAGTGGCACTGGCTCGACGACCATCGCTTGCTTATAGAATCAACCCGCCCAGCCAAAGGTGTCATGCTCACCGCCGATTCCGCCACCAATTGGAGCGATAACTACCTGGACCTGTTGCCCAACGATCCCCAAACTATCATTATCCAGGGTCCTCACCCTTCCAATATCATCGTCACCCCTCTATCAATTTGAAAACGATGGCCCACAATTGAAAACGATGGTCCGCGTAGGGCAAACCACGCGTTTGCCCTACGCGATATGATGGTGTTTGTAATTCTCATACTCGCCTCATCTATCCCCTTTACCATGCAATTTGTGTAATGGCCTGTGCTTTGCCTTGCTGAATATTCCCGAAAGAAGGACTCACTATTATGCGTTTATTGGTGGTCGAAGATCATCCCGTGCTGGGACCCGACCTTAAAAAAGGGCTTGAACGCTGTAGTTATCTCGTTGATCTGGTGACTAATGGAGAAGACGCACTCATGCACGAAAGCGATATATCCTACGACCTGATTATTCTCGACATTCTCCTGCCTGATCTCGATGGTCGTGAGGTGTGCCGCCGCCTGCGTTCGATGCACCAGCAAGTACCCATTCTGTTTCTGACCGCGCTCGGCACAGTCGAGGACCGTGTACATGGACTCGACCTGGGCGCGGACGATTATTTGACCAAACCCTTCGATTTTCGTGAACTGGAGGCTCGTGTGCGTGCATTGCTACGTCGCGATGGCACGCCTAAAACCACTACTCTGAGTTTCATGGACATCATTCTGGATACATGTACGCGAGAAGTTTTTCGTGGCGATCGCCCCATCACGCTTTCCAGCAAAGAATATGCCTTGCTGCACTTTTTCTTGCGCAACCCACGTGTGGTGCTCAGTCGCATGACCATCGCCGAACATGTCTGGGATTACGAAAGCGAATCTCTTTCCAATGTGATCGATGTTTATGTCGGCTACTTGCGCCACAAACTCTGCGCCGCGGGCGAGCCCAATCCTCTGCAAACCATTCGTGGCTCCGGATATCAATTAAAGGAGGCTTGAACGTGTTTACTCGCCTGCGCCAGCTCTTCCCGCTCAGCATCCGCCTGCAATTGACCGCCTGGTACACACTTGTCTTTGTCCTGCTGTTATTGGCGACTGGACTCGTGTTCTACCAATATCTCGAAACATCTCTAGAGGCCGGTGTGGACGACGCACTCCAACTGCGCGCGCAACAGATCGCTGGCGATGTAATCGTAAAACAGGATGCTCTAACCGTCTATCGCGCCTCAGGCGATTTGCCTGGTTTTGGAACAGCTTCTAATGCCCCTCTCTCCCAACCCGCCGATGTCAATTATAATATGCTCGTGCGTTTGCTTGATGCTCACGGCAATGTAATCGGCGAGACACCCGCGTTTCGCACCATCCAGGCTCCCTCCGCAAGCGTCAGCGATCCACTGCACGGCACCCCCTGGCAGGGAACACTCGTAGATCAATCCGGCAAGGAGGTGCGCCTCTATAGCCGCGTGTTGACATATGGGGGACATGTAGTCGCCGTTATCCAGGTTGGACAATCGTTGGCACAAATCCACGATTTGTTGCATAAACTGGTTGTCGCCCTGTTCCTGGTCGGAGGCATTGTACTGCTCATCTGTGCCTTTCTAAGCTATATGCTTGCCGCTCGTGCCTTTGCCCCCATTCGACGCCTGGCTCATATCGCTCACCGTATCACCGATGGCGACCTGCACCAGCGCGTACCCATTCCCGCTCCCCACGACGAAATACGTTACCTCGCGCTCACCCTCAATGAAATGATCTCCTCACTCGACCAATCTTTCACACGCCAGCAACGCTTTGTCTCCGATGCCTCACACGAACTACGCACTCCGGTCGCGGTAATCCGCAATAAAGCGGGCATCGCGCTACTGGGAACACCCACCCTGCATGACGCTGTCACTACTCTCCAGGACATCCGCTCAGAAACCGAGCGTTTGAGCGCGCTTATCAGCGACCTTCTGCTGCTTGCTCGTGGCGATGAGGGCAAAAATACGAGTCGATACGAAACCGTCTACCTCGATCAGATTATTGAGGCGGTGATGATTCATGTCGAAACACTCGCGCACGAAAAAAATATTCACTTCGTCAACTCCATCATCCCTTCTCTGCCTATAATCGGTGACGAGGCCCGCTTGATCCAGGTCGTGTTGAACCTGCTGGACAATGCCATTCGCTACACCAATCCCGGCGGCTCCGTTTTCATCTGCCTCACTAAGACTGACACCCACGCCCGTCTGGTCATTCGCGACACCGGCCTGGGCATCGCGCCCGAACATCTCCCCCATATCTTCGAACGTTTCTACCGCGCCGATCCCGCGCGTCAACAAACACACAGCAACAGCACCGGCCTTGGCCTCTCCATCGTCGAATGGATCGTTCGCCTCCACAGCGGTACCATCACCGCCGACAGCCATCTCGGCCACGGCACTACCTTCACCATCATGCTGCCCCTGAACGCAACCCTGTAGGGGCACGATTTATCGGCCCGAGACAATTCATTGTCCTGTCGAATGCTAGTTCTGCCTCTACCAGCCTACCAGCCTGACAGTATTAGTCTGAAAAGCCATGCCAGAATAAGTACCTTGACAGTAAACCTTTCATTATTTTATACTCAGTATAAGTTTAGTAAAGGCCTTTTATTGAACTGGGTATAAGAATACGAAATGTACTCGTAGTACGTCACACACCCTTCGTGATCCCTAAGGAGTAACCCTTT
>CAZZWK010000125.1:0-10795 GCA_964657925.1 uncultured Dictyobacter sp. | reverse complement strand
GATGCTCGCATCAAACTCAAACGCCTTTACCCATCAATTGAGTGATGACAGAATATTAGTTTATCAGTACCATCCTTATTGATGTTTTTATCGCCTTTTTACCAAAAACAAGAAGAAACTATGCTATGATGGTATTCATCGCATAATTATTTTTAGAATAAAAAGAGGAGATATTTCGATAACCTCGAAAGTTTTCGTATAGTGCGAAGGGATAAGGAGAAAGAAAGGAGTTGCCGAACTATACACTTGACCTTCCTACAATACTGGCTGTATTTCGCGATCAAAAACGAACAGGAGAGCTTCGCAGCGAAAATATCCGCATAAAAAATAGAGGTGTATTCCAGGTAAAAATTCTATTTCGTAATGGGGAAGACGTTTCATGCCGTATTGAGAATATGACAGGGCAGCTTTTTGTTGAAGGGGAAGGTGCAAAACAGCTACTGGCTAAAGTGGGTTTGATCGAATGGACCTGGGTACCACAAGTGGAAAAAAGAGTACAGCAAATTTCGCCCTCTGTAGCGCCTATCAACGAATTTAACTTTATTTTTCGACAAAACCAGAAAGGCCGAGACGAGGTTGTTCTCCTCCCCAGGTTATATCAGCGAATATTTATGCTGGCAAATGGGCAGCGTACAATTGCTCAGATTGCATCATTTTTCCCAGGTTTTGATGCAAAAGAAGTGTATCGTGTGCTTATCGAAATGTACAAACGAGGCTGGCTCACTCTCGGTTGAAAATTTATTTGTTTGTCTTTTCTTGTAAGTAACATATTTTCTGAAAAAGGTAAAAGGTAATGATTCTTGTCGTTGGATCAACAGGAAATGTAGGCAGTAAAATTGTGCGAGAGTTGTCTACTCGTAAAGTAGCATTTCGTGCGTTAGTACGAAAGCCCACGGATAGAGACCGCTTGCAAGCTCAGGGTGTAGATGCGGCCCTGGGAGACATAACGCAGGCGGAAAGTGTCCGCCCAGCTTTAAAAGGCATCCAGCGTCTCTATTTGCTTTCCCCCAGTAGCGAACGGTTGGCGGACATTGAAAGTGCTATTGTGGATGAAGCCCGTAAAGAAGGTGTACAACATATTGTCAAGCATTCTGTACTCGGCGCTGATATTCATGCTAGTTGTCCATTGACGAGTGTCCATGCATATGCGGAGGAAGCCATAAAAGCTTCAGGTATCCCATACACTTTTTTACGCCTGAATTCTTTTATGCAAAATTTCGCTACAACTCATACCTGGTCTATTATAGCTCAAAACGCTTTTTATGAATCACTTGCGCATGCACGTGTCAGTCATGTTGACACACGCGATGTCGCGACAGCGGCGGCCAACATACTTACTGAAACAGGCCATGAAGGACGTACCTACGATATTACTGGCCCGGAAGCACTTTCTAATGATCAGATTGCTGCAAAGCTTTCAAATATAGTAGGTAGAGAGATACGCTATGAACCTATTTCAGACGAGGCAATGCAGCAAGGACTCTCTGCGGCAGGATTCTCTCAGTGGTATGCAAATGCCGTTGTTGAACTGTATCGTTTTTTTCGTCAAGGTGGTGGTGCGCCTGTTACACCTGATCTTGAGCAATTGATCAAGCGGAAGCCGCTGACACTAGATAATTATTTGCAGGAGCACATTCAGCAGTTTCAAGCTCATTGATATACTGATATATTCAAGGAAATTGCTACGAACTTCTGACGAATAAAGAAAGTATTGTAAACGTTATTTGAAAATGCTACGTCTTATTTCTTACCATACCTTGTTTTTCGATTAGATTGTATGGAGCGAATACTAGAAAATGAATGAAATACACACTACTTCCGATGTACGTCCTTCGTACTTACTCTCAAATACATCAAGGACACCACGCTGGTTCGCGTGGTGGTATCGTTTATCTTGTCTTCCAGAGCCTTCACCATCTGCACCATTGGCTCAGCGAGAAATATATCGCCGTGCACGGCTGGTTAGCCTGTTCATCTTCTTGATGCAACTCTTTGTGATTACTTCCTTACCCGCAGGCTTTTCCGGTACCAACCCGCTCTTGGCTATCGTTTTACTCTTTGCCTTCGTGGCAAATGTCATTGCTATGGTCTGCAATCGTAATGGCTTGGTTACTATTGCGGGTTTGTTAGTGGTATTCAATGTCGAGATAAGTATAGGCACCAATATTATTACCACTCCTCATGGCTTAAGCCTTTCCGTTATGCCACTGTTCGATATTTTGGTTATACCGTTGGTGCTTGCCGCTTCGTTACTTCCAACAGGATTCGTCTTCCTTTTCGCCGCACTCAATAGCATTTTCGCGGTTGCTGGCACACTTTTGCTTCCTCACAGCCCTGATCTTGCTACTGCACTAAAGACATCGGCGTTCGGTCTTGTCTCGCTTCCTATCTTTATTCAGATTATCCTGGCGATCATCGCTTTCTTCTGGGTACGTGGCGCGAACCAGGCTATTGCTCGTGCGGATCGTGCGGAGCAGATTGCACTTTTGGAACATGAGGTATCACAGTCTCGTCAAGAGTTAGCTGAACAGAACGAGCGCTTAGAAGTGGCTGTTCGCGCGATTGCAAGAGCATTGATGCAGGCGAATCAAAATGACCGTTATCCTCGCATTCCGACGGAAGGGAACGTGTTGTGGGAAATTGCAGGCCCAGTGAATAATATGATCGCGCGTTTTCATCGCTTACGTACTACCGAGGCTGAACATCAACAATATTTAAAGGAACTTACCATGCTGCTTTCAGCTTTGCGCACTGCTCAAGTAACAAACAAACCACCACAGTTGCCTGTAGGTCAAAACGGATACGTTCTTACCCCGCTTTATATAGAAATTGATCGCCTGTTCCGTGAAAAAGGGTATGCCACTCATACATCTTTGTAGTGAGGATGAGCAAGTGGTAAACAGAGCGTTGTCTTCCTTTTCCTGTCTGGTTTTTGTGCTATTTTGATACAACAAAAGTTCTGCTGTATCTATTTATCGTTTGATAAAGAGTAGCTATTGTTGCTGCTCTCGTTCTTTCTTTATTTGTGGGGTAAAAAGTATGAGGCAAAAGCTGCCTCTTCTTTTTGCCTACCTTGAAAGGTTCATTTTGATGTCTGAAACTCCTGCGACAGTGAATACGTTTGCATCTGACACTCAAGATCAGAAAAAGCCGGTCAGCCTTGGATTCCAGCTTCTGCTTTCTCTTGCTAATACGTCTATCTGGCTAGCTATTATTCCTATTCAGCAATTTTTGCTTCCACTACAAGCATCGAGTATTGATCCGGTCAATAAAGTTTCTACCCTCTCGTTCATTCTATTTGTGACCGGCATTACAGGCGTCCTTGCACAACCAATCGTTGGTGCACTCAGTGATCGTACCACCTCGCGTTTTGGGCGCAGACGCACATGGATTGTTCCTGGCTTACTGCTTTCTGTGCTCACATTGCTTCTGCTCGCAAATGCCCATAGCGTCGTGGTCCTTGCCATCGGTGTGGCGATCTACGGCTTTGTGATGGGTATGGTCCTCTCACCCGTGCTGGCGATCATTCCTGATCGAGTACCAGTGCGGCAACGGGCCACCGTCTCCGCATTTGTCGGCCTGGCCCAACCTTTAGGCATCTTGATCGGAAGTATTTTGATCGCACAGGTAATAAAATCTGTCCAGGGTTCTTATTATGTTATCGCTGCTATCTTTTTAGTAATCATTGTCCTTTTCACCCTGCTTTACCGTGAGTCACCCATTCCCAAGGAGGATGTCCCGGCGTTTTCTCTGCGTACGTTTTTGACGAACTTTTTTACACCGCTCAAGTCTGCCGACTATCGATATACCTGGATCGCTCGCTTCCTGGTAATTCTGGCGCAAACCATCCTTGTCGAGTTCATGTTGTACTATCTGAATGATGTTATCCATTATTCACATCTTTTCCCTGGACAGGTTGCGGACCAGGGCCTTGCCATTTTCCAGGTCATTAATACCTTGACACTGATCGTTGCTACGATTGTGACCGGTATTATCTCGGACAGAATGCAGCGGCGAAAACCATTTGTGATTGCCGCTGGTATTATCATGACGATCGCACTGCTCCTCCTTGCGTTCATTCCATCCTGGTCGACGGTGCTCGTTGTCGCTGTGGTTTTTGGTATTGGTTTCGGCACGTTTCTTTCATCGGATATTGCACTTTCCACCCAGGTGTTGCCTGAAGTACAGAATCAAGGTCGGGATCTTGGCCTGATCACCTCTGCCAATATATTGCCGGAATTATTGTTTCCGGTCATCTCATTAGTGGCGTTCGGCATTTTCCATAGTTATGCCGCCCTTTTTAGTATTGCTGCGATTGCCACTATTTTGGGTGCGGTCTGTATCATCCCCATAAAAAGTGTTCGTTAAGGCCTACCTGCGCCTGCAAGAGATCTACAAAGAAGTAGCTCTCTCCCCCTTTCAATGCTGTCGTTATATGGTCTGCTCGTGCGTTTGCGAAACGACTTTGTGAGATGCTACAATAGTGGCTGTAGCTGAACTTGATCGAAGAATATGGTTCCTGTCCTGAGGATGATGGATGCGAGCCTGTTTCTCTGGCGTGTCCTACCTCTACCAGCAGGCAGTGGTGCCTGCATTCGTAAATGTACTGTTTTGAAAGTATAACGTGTAGATGTATGAAACATCTCGTGTCACTATCAAACACGAAAGGTGGGAAATTTTATGGCACAACTTGCTCCTGATACTGCGCGCACGGAAGCTGCTGTTATCCCCGTCAATCCTGCTCCCCTCGGCCTCGCAGCATTCGCTCTCACAACCTTCGTTCTCAGCTCCGCTAACGCGGGATTGTTTACCGGCGCGGGTATCGTCGTCGGCCTTGCTTACTTCTATGGTGGTCTGGCGCAACTCCTGGCAGGTATGTGGGAGTTTCGTACGGGCAATACGTTCGGTGCGACCGCGTTCACCTCGTATGGCGCTTTCTGGTTGGCCGTGGCCGTGCTGTTACAGTTCAAATTAATCCCCAACGACACTGCTTTCGGTTTCTTCCTGTTCGGTTGGACTATCTTCACCCTGATTATGCTCATCGGAACGCTGCGTCTCAACTGGGCCTTGATAGCTGTGTTCTTCTTCCTGTTCCTCACATTCCTCGCATTATCGCTGGGTGCCTGGGGCGTGAGTGGTTTCACGACCATCGGTGGTTATCTTGGCATTATTACGGCTATTCTTGCCTGGTATACGGCGCTTGCTAATCTTCTCGTCACCGTCCGGGCACCGTTCGCCTTGCCCATCGGTCCCAGAGTTTAAGGCTTCGAACCTGTCCTCTACCATCATCCTCCTGCATCAGGTTATGTTCGATTGAGTACAACGCTACATACTATGCTAAAAAGAGAGACCTACCGTTGATAATCTCATCAGCGGTAGGTATCTCTTTCGCTATGTCACTAGCTTCTATACATCAGCTTCAAGCGATAGGATACAAACAATCGAGAAACTATTGGTTACGAATTTATCTTGATACTAAATTCACTTGTACCGTTGAGTGGGGTTTTGAGAGGAGATTCATGATGAAATTGAAGATTAATGGAACCGAACTTTATTTTGAAGTTGTCGGCAGTGCACTGAATGCGTCCGCTGGCTTCACACACAAACCAACCTTGTTTGTCCTGCATGGAGGGCCTGGTTTTGATCATACGTATCTACGACCATGGCTTGATCCGCTAGCAGAATGGGCGCAGGTGGTCTACGTAGATCAGCGTGGCTGTGGTCGTTCGCAACGTCATAGCCACGAGTATTATCAACTTGGCATTATGGCTGATGATATTGTCGAACTATCGCACGCGTTAGATATCGTTCACCCAATTGTACTTGGACAATCTTTCGGTGAGTTTGTAACGCTCGACATCGCGCATCGGCACCCCGATTTTCTGTCTGGTATGGTATTGTTCGATACTTCCCCTGCCTGGACCGGTGGATACGACCTGGATGCTTTGGAGCAATTGGTCGGGGGCGAGCGCGGCAAGCAGTTGCGCCAGATCGCGTACCTGGAATCGACCGGGCAGGCGAATGAGGTTGAACTCAAACGCTTTGAGCAAGAGATCATGCCTCTGTACTGGCACGGAGAGGTGAAGGCCGAGACCATCGCTGAATTCTATAACAGCCCATGGATGAACCAGGATATCGCGACCTACATGATGGGTACGTTGAGCAAAGACTACGATCTACGCCCCTATCTTTCCGAGATGCACATCCCTACCCTGGTTTTGCAGGGTCGCTACGACTGGGTGACGCCGATGGCGGGATCTTTAGAGATGGCCCAGAAGATTCCGGGCGCGCAGATGCACGTCTTTGAGCACTCGGGTCACATGGCCTTCATGGAAGAGCAAGACGAGATGGTTGCGGTCCTGCACGATTGGATTCTATCGGTTGGATGATCGATGGAATGTTTTTTAAAAGGGAAAATCCTACACTTGCGTTTCGGTATCTGAGTAGAGCGATGAAATGTGAAGTGTCGCGTTTCATCGCTCTTGGCAATGAAGATCTATTACTGTGTAGAAATCGCCGCGCGACCACCACGTAGCACGTATTTCTGAATTTTGCCCGTGGCGGTTTTGGGCAGTTCGTCAACGAATGTGAAGGACTGCGGCACTTTGAAGTGCGCCATGCGATCGCGAACGAAGGTGCGTAGCTCCTCAGGTGTGGTGCTGTGACCTGTTTTAAGCACGATAAAGGCATGTGGAGCTTCACCCCACTTGGGATCTGGCAAGCCTACGACCGCGGCCTCTTGAACCGTTGGATGGCGCAACAGGACGCCCTCGACCTCGACCGAAGAGATATTCTCGCCACCACTGATGATCACATCTTTCAGGCGGTCGCGAATTTCGACGTAGCCATCGGGATGCACAACAGCGGCATCTCCCGTGTGGAACCAGCCTCCGGCAAATGCACGTGCCGTCGCGTCCGGATCGTTATAATAGCCTCTCATCACTACATTGCCGCGTGCCACTATTTCGCCGAGCGTGGCACCATCGTGCGCGACCTCGTTGCTCTCTTCATCGATCACCAGCAGTTCGCCGGAGGTGATCAGTTCCACTCCTTGTCGTGCTTTCATGATCGCGCGCTCTTGCGGCGAGAGTGTAGCATGTTCTGGTCGCGGCTCGCAGATAGTGATGAACGGCGTGGTTTCCGTCAGACCATATACCTGCGTGATCTCCCAACCGAGTTCACCCTCGATGCGCTCGATGGTGGCCGCGGCGGGTGGTGCACCTGCCGTAATGACGCGCACAGTTCGATGTTCAGTGGATGCAGACGAACCGTTTTCAGTTGGTTGCAGGATACGTCGTACGTCCTCGGGTGCGCTGGCAATACTGATAAGCACCGTGGGAGCCGCGCAGAGCAGCGTTATGCGTTCATCGCGAATGGAGGTGAAGATCGCGCGCGGTTCCACTTTGTGTAGACAAACGTGCGTGCCGCCAACGGCGGTGATGATCCAGACGAAGGTCCAGCCATTGGCGTGGAACATCGGCAACGTCCACAGGTAGCGATCAGCGGGCGACATCGAGATATGGATCAGCGTGCCAACGATATTCATATACGCGTTCCGATGGGTGATCATCACGCCCTTGGGACGCGAGGTCGTGCCGCTGGTGTAGTTGATGGTCAACAGGTCACCCTCGGAGATCGAGGGTCGCGTAAACGTCTCTGGCGCCTGTTGCAGTAAGGTTTCATAATCGAGCCAGCCTGCTGCACGTAAAGCATCGGTCAAGCCTTCGAGGGCGACAAAATGTTCGACCCCTGGTATTTCAGGACGGATACGCTCGACCGTTTCTAGGTAGTCGCTATGGACGCAGACGACCTTTGATTCGCTATGATTGATAATATAGACAAAATCGTCGGCGATGAGGCGATAATTGATGGGAACGAGCACCGCGCCAAGCTGGGGGATGGCGTAAAAAGATTCGAGCTGGGTATGTGTATTGGGGGCGATATAGGCGACGTGATCGTCTTTCTGAACCCCGAGTTGTTGCAGCGCGGCGGACCAGCGATCACAACGCTCGCCAAATTCGGCATAGGTCCAACGTTTCTCCTCGTCGACAACCGCTTCACGATCGGGGTAGAGGCGGCGCGCACGCCGCAAAAATTCAAGGGGGGATAAGAGTGTTTCCATCGGATAACCTCCTGAAGCATCAGCATACATTGACTGAAACGTCTCATTATGATTGCCATACCTGATCGTTGGCAAGTGTTCAATCACTGATTCTGTCGGTCTTTGTCCCACATCGTCATCGCTGTAGGACAGGGTGAGAGGAATGATTCTGTCCTACTATACCATATATTCATATTGATTCGACAAGCGCCTGATTCAACTCTTCTTGCGTCGGACCGGTCGCGGGACCACGTTTTGTCACGGCCACAGCCGCCGCGACATTGGCTACCTCCGTGGCCCTGTAGATATCATCGCCCATACTCAGTCGCGCGAGCAACGCTGCGATATGAGCATCGCCCGCGCCTGTCGTATCAAGCGCCTGCACCGCTCTCGCCGCATAATGCCTGGGTTCGCATCTTGTAGATGTCAGCCAGCAGCCTTGTGCTCCCACCCGCGCGATGACCCATGCATCATCGCACATCCTGGCCGCCAGTTTTTGTGCGGCCAGGGATTCCGGCTTCGTTCCTGTCAACAAAGCGAGTTCACGAGCGTTCAGGCTGATAATGTTTGTGCGCTTGAGCACGCTTTGTAGTCGGTTCGCCGGTATTTCGGCCACCAGTGGACCAGGATCAAGCACGAGCCAGCAGTCTGCGGGTAGCGTGGGCAGCCATTGTTCCAGCGCCGCACCCGAGATCGGGTAGCACAGGTCATAGCCGGAGACGTAGATGGCGTCACCACTGCGCAGAGGAATCGAGTGCAGATCGTCTATTTGCAGTCGTGATTCTGTGCCCGGCGACGTGACAAAGGTGCGTTCGGCGTCAGACTCGATGAGCCCCACATCAAAGCCACTGTCTTCACCATTGATTTTTTGGAGCGCCAGGGGAATGTCCGCTGCTTGTAGGTCCGCTATAATCTGATTTCCCATCAGCCCGTCTCCCACACGGCTCGCGCACAGTACTGGCATACCCAGGCGCCTGGCTCCTATCAGCACGTTAAAGCCACCTCCAGTGGTGATCTGCGCGTGCTGAGCCAGCACATCCCCCCCACGTTCAGGCAGTTGCGGAATGGATAAAAGGATATCGACGAGTACACTTCCAACCATGACCAGGCGTTCAGGGCGTTGTTCCATCTTGTGGCTAGCCTGATTTGTTGCTGATACCATGCTTTCTCCTTTGGAAATAGAGAGCGGATATATAGATGAGCGCACTCACGAAAAAGCCGATGCTATAGCCCAGACTGCTTGCCGCAAAGATGCCATGTGCGAGCGGGCCATTGAACCAGGGTGACGTGGTAAAAGCCAGGCTCGCCGCGATCCCTAGTAGCCAGCTTATTACAGCCGCTCGCTGTGCGCCTTTATATATAGGGTAATGGGCCAGCATATGAATGAGGAAAATTGCTGACCAGGCAGTGAGCGCATCAGCCAGTAGTTGTAAAAAACTTTCGAATGGGCCGAGAAAATTGTGTGCGATAAGCATAATATACAGAGATCCAGCCACGATAAGCACACCGTCGATGACCACTGTTTTGTAACGTTGCAAAGAAATGCCCAGTGCCAGTAGATTCAGACCCGACGAGTAGATTGAGAGATCGGCGGCGGCGACCAGACCACCGATGACCGTAATAAAATAGGGTATTGCCATCCAAGAGGGGAGCGCGCTTGCAATCACTTGCACTGGATTACTGCTGCTTGCTAAGCTGCTGATGCGGTGTGAGAGCAGCACACCCGTCAAAATAAGCACAACGAGGGGAATGGTTGAGCCGAGCACCGTCCAGCCGATAATGGCCCTATTGTGACTCGTGTGTGGTAAGTAACGCGTGTAGTCCGCGCCAGTATTCACCCAACCGATTCCTGTTCCAGCCGCGATAATACTCAAGGTCGCGACCACTCCGCTGCTCCAGGAAAGGGCTGGTGCTGTCAGTATTGCGGACCAATTGGTATGTGCGATCAGAAAGAGGATGATGAGCAGGGTCAGAATGCCGAAGACAAATGTAGCCGCGCGTTGAATCCATACCAGGGTTGCGTGTCCGAGCAGGCCGATGGTGACGACCAACAATGTGATAGCGACAAGACTGACGACCGTCCAGAAAAGAGTCGTCGGAATTCCGAAGATATTGCAAAGTCCGAGCAGTGCGTACGCGGCGGTGATCACACTCACCGTTTCCCATCCTACCAGGCTCAACCAGCTGATAAACGTCGGTCCTACATTGCCGCAAGCGCCAAAGATAGTGCGTGAAAGCATCAAGGTAGGCTGGCCGCTTTGTTTTCCTGCGATACTCAATAAGCCTACCAGGGCAAACGAACCCGCCGAGGCGAGTAAGGCGACGAGCAAACTTTGCCAGATATTCAGTCCAGCGAACGTTAAAATACCACCATAAATGATGCCTAAAATACCGATATTGGCGGCAAACCAGATCCAGAAAAGTTCGAAGGCATGACCATGTCGCTTGTGCTCATCTATTGGTTCGATACCGTTAATCTCGATAGACCATACCGCATCTGTCAATGGTTGATGTTTATCAGTCATGTATGTATTGTCATCAATGTCAACCTGTTTTTTTCTGTTCGAGATAGCTTTTCCTCTCTTTGTAGATCTATCATTGTGAGTGCATTTGTTTTTAACAATGCGGGTACTGCTTTGGTGATGCATTCGCTAAATATGCAAGTAACCCGCGTAGGCGCGGACATGTCCCCCG
>CAZZWK010000124.1:0-10835 GCA_964657925.1 uncultured Dictyobacter sp. | reverse complement strand
TTTCAGCAGGCCAACATCCTGCATGGTCTGCCCTTCGCTACCGCCAGTTTTGAGTATGTGCATCAGCGCCTGCTGGTAGGTGCCATTCCCGCCCAACAATGGCCCTTCGTCTTGCGCGAACTCGTGCGCGTCACCCGTCCAGGTGGCTTGATCGAACTGTTGGAGGCCAGCACCTTTCGTGCACCAGGACCGCTCACCCAACGACTTGCGCAGGGCTGGCAGCAGATCGCGCCGCGTCTGGGCTTCGACCTGTCACTTATGAAGCAGTTGGGCGACCACCTGCGACAGTTGGGCATGCGCATAATGACCAGCGAGACGATCCACGCGCCGCTGGGAGCCTGGGGAGGCCACGCGGGCGAGTTGTTCGCGGTGGATGTAGCCAGTGTGATGCAGGGTGTCAAGAGTCTCTACTGCGCACAGTTGAACATGGATGCTGTCGCTTATGATGCCCTCATCGCGGGTCTGCCCTCCGAGTGGGAGCAGTATCACACTACCTACACCTTCCATCTTGTCCTTGCTCAGCACCTATAATCTGTGTGGGCCAAACTCTGTGTTTGCCTTCGTCAACTCTTGCATGGAAAAATTATTGTACATCCTCTATCCTATAATTTCCGATGCATAGAGTGATCTGTTTGGCATTTGCCGTTCATCTATTTTATAGTGTTTATAAAACAGAATAAAAATATCGCGAAAAAAAGGAAAAATATGCAATCGTCGCAACGCGTTATCATCGTTGGCGCGGGCCACAATGGACTCATCGCCGCCTGCTATATCGCTCGCGCGGGCTATGATGTGTTGGTACTGGAACAGAGTGCGCAGGCCGGTGGCGGCGCGCGTAGCGAGGAGCGCATCCCCGGCTATCGCTTCGATATGCACTCGGTCGCGCACAACATTTTGCAGATGACCGATATTCAGCGCGAGTTGCGCCTGGCGGAAGCTGGCCTCGTCTATCGCGAGATGGACCCCTTCTCGGTCGCCATCCGCGCCGATGGTCGTATCGTGCGCTTCTATCGTTCCATCGAGGCCACCGTGTCCTCGATCGCGGCCCACGATCAGGCCGAGGCCCGCTCCTACGCCGCGTTTATGCGTGTCGCGGTCCCGCTGGTAAAAGCGGTCGTGCCCTCGATCCGTGGCGAATCGCACCTCACCGAGATGCCGGGCCGTTTGTTGAATCTACAGCGTGTATTGCGACACGGCTTACCTACCATAATGGGCGATATCTTGAGCCCTTATCAATCCCTGCTCGAACGCTGGCTGAGGAGCGACCTGACACGAGGGCCAGTAAGCGCCTTCGCCGCCCATGCTAGTGTTGGTCCGAATGCCCCCGGCGGCGCGTTTTTCGCCTTCTGGCAAGCCGCCTATCACCTCTTCGGACAATGGCACGCGGTCGGCGGCGCGGGCGCGTTGACCTCCGCGCTCGTGCGCCGCCTGGAATCATACGGAGGCCAGTTGCGCTGTTCCGCGCCCGTCGCGCGCATCGAAACCAGGCAGGGCCGCGTCCAGGCCGTGATCTTGGAGCACGGTGAGCGCATCGAAACCAACCACGTCATCACCGCCATCGATCCCAAGGTCGCGCTCCTCCAACTCCTCGACCCGCCATTAAGCGGAAGGGCTGGCGTTGAACTGGCCGCGACGCGTCGTTCCAATGTCGTGCAAGCCCTCGTGCATGTCGCGACCGACCGCTTGCCTCCCTATGCAGGCGCGCTTGAGCACGATTACCACGGCTTGCAAAGCTACGTCGATACACTGGACACGATGACTCAGGGCTTTGTGCAGGCGCAGGCAGGTCACTTACCCGATCCCCTACCCCTCTACGCCTTTACGACTTCCGCCATTGATAATACACTTGCGCCACAGGGACATCATACCGTCTATCTCGCCTGTCCCTCCGCGCCCGGCCAGATCGCTGGTGGCT
Organism: uncultured Dictyobacter sp.; assembly: GCA_964657925.1. Lineage (GTDB taxonomy): Bacteria > Chloroflexota > Ktedonobacteria > Ktedonobacterales > Ktedonobacteraceae > Dictyobacter. The sequence goes on along the minus strand of CAZZWK010000124.1, from coordinate 8,920 downwards.
GGGAGGCACACAAAGAGGAGTTCGTCGAGCGTTGCCTCTCGGTCGTCGAGTCTCGCGCGCCCGGCTTTCGCGCCAGTACGCAAGGCGTGCGCGCATTCACGCCAGATGAGATGGAGCAAGCGGGTCGCTGGCCCCTGGGACACCCCATGTACCTGGACCTCGCGCTCGACCAGCTTGGTCCTCTGCGCCCTACCCGTCGCCTCGCCCACCATCGTACACCGCTCAAGGGCCTCTATATTTCGGGCGCGGGCACCAGCCCCGTTGGTGGTATCGCTGGCACACCCGGCAGGCAGGCTGCCAGAGCTTTTCTCGCGGACCAGCGTTGACTGAGCCTCCTAGCGTTTGCACAAACGGAAAGCGATAAACCCTGGTTGCTCCATCAGTTCACGATAGCCCTCAGGATCTATGTTTTCCCCCTCCAGTACCGGCTGTGGTTCAAGCAAACGATCGATAAAGAAACCCGCCTGTGAAAACTCATCGCAAAGCGTGGTTAGAGAGACGCGCCAGAAGGGCATCTGGAAGGACCCGCATGTTCTGCGCCACGTATCATGAACAAGCTCGGTCGCGAAATACGATCCGCCATGCCTCTGCCAATCAGCGAACGGATGTTGCGTCGATACAACCAGAGCACTATCCGCTCTCAGCACACGTGCCACCTCGCGCAGCATCATGACGCGGTCGGTCACATAATGAATCATTAAAGGAGCCAGCGCTATATCGAACGATGCATCCGCTGCGAAGCCCAGTGGCTGAGCAATGTCATGTTGATAAAACGTGGCCCGTTCACCAAGACGCTGCCGTGCTCGCTCCACCATCTCGCCGCTGATATCGATACCAACGACGCTCGCCCCATGCTCGACAAGCCACTGAGCGTACAACCCTGGTCCACATCCGATATCCAGCACCCGTTTGCCCTCTACCGGCGGCAACAGACTCAGCACCGCGGGTCGATCATAATACGCGTTATATAACCCCTTCGCCGCATGCTCCTCAAAGTTTCCAGCCATCGCATCATAAATGGAGGAGATAGACGCGATATCGGGTTCACCCATAGCTCTCTCTTTCTCTCCCATCTCAACTTTTCAAAAAGACAACTCTCCATTGTATAATTTTAAAGAGCCACGTACAACGAAATGCATATAAAACACTGAGGATAGTGTATGACCGCAAAACCACAACGCTCCTACTGGCCTACCACTGATTGGCAAACAGCCCTGCCACGTGAAGTAGGTTTAGATCCCGCAAAATTATTACAGATGCAGGAGTACATATTGGCAAATGTGCCAGGGCTACATGGCTTGCTCATCGTTCGTCATGGCTACCTCGCTTTTGAGCAATACTACCAGGGATTTCATCGTAGGAGTTATAACAGCATCAGTTCGGCCACGAAAAGTGTTGTTTCGATGCTGATAGGGGTAGCTTTAGCCAGAGGTTTAGTAAACAATCTTGATCAGCATATACTCGACTTTTTCCCCGATTATGCACGTGCAGAAACCGATACACGTAAGCATGCCATTACTCTGCGCCACTTACTCAGTCTACAAACTGGTTTCGCGCACGAATTTCCTGATCAATACTGGCTAAACCCTGTCCACAAAGCTTTAGCGCGCCCTATGAAGCAGCAACCAGGAGCGCAGTTTTATTATGATAGCCAGGGAGTGGATATTCTTTCAGGCCTCTTGACGCGTATAGCAGGGAAAAATGCTGCGGCGTTTGCCGATGCAACGCTCTTCAAAACATTAGGCATCTGGCTTGCTCAAAATGCCCATTTCACCTGGAAAAGTGACCCGCATGGTGCGCATACATGGCATAGTGATGCCCTTTGGGATGAGCAGAGTGGATACCTGTGGAAAGTCGATCCGCAAGGCAACAGTACGGGCAGTTTCGGTGCGCATTTTACCGCGCGCGAGATGGCAAAACTGGGATTTCTCTATTTGAACAATGGCTCCTGGGATGGTGAGCAGCTAGTACCATCCTCGTATGTTGCGGATTCAACACGACAGCAAAGCGCTGGCGGTTGGCCTCTGCATCTCCCCTACGGCTATTTGTGGTGGCTCACCCAACATAGCCATTATCGCGCCTACTTCGCCTCCGGTTTTGGCGGCAAACTCATCTACATCATACCCGAACTTGATCTGCTTGTCGTTACCATCGCCTCAACAGAAAGAGCGCGGGTAGATCATGAGCAAGACAAGGCGATCACCGATCTTATTCCAAATTTTATTGTGCCCGCCTCGTCCGCATAGTATTCTGTCAACCTTCATCAGAACCCAGTAGGGGCCGCATTCATGCGCCCGCGTGCAATTCATTGCACTAGCTGTATTGCAATTCACCGCTACTTTGTTCGGTGGTGTGCACATGCTGTTCTTGCAGCGCTCGCACAAAAAGCTGCACACTGTTCGATGGCTTGCGCGGATACAGTACCCCATAAGGCATCGTGTACTGCCAATCGACCGGAATCGTGACCAGAGAGGGATGCACATCTTTCCAGCCCTCTAACGTCAGCAGAACAGCCCCGTTTTCTTCGCAGCGATTGAACACATCAATATCGTACTGCTGCGATACGCCCTTGATCTGGATTTCCTGGTGTTCCGTTGCTACATATCCCCGTATTCCGTCAATCAGTGGGCTGATACCTGATTTTAGTGTGGCGAACCGCTCTCCATAGAAATCGGTTACCGCCAGCCTGTCCTTCCTGGCGAATGGATGTTCCCGCGATACGGCGACACAGAAGCGATACTCCCCCAACTTGAAAGCCTGAAACGCGTCAGACTCATTCCCTTTCTCATACGCCCCCACCATGACATCAAAATCCTTGCCAATCGTTCGATAGACCGTGGGCCAGGATGCTGCCGCGGCATCAATGGGCACGATCTTTATTTTGAACTGAGGATAGCTATCGCTGATGGTGTTCCATATATCGACAAGTACTTTACAGGGGTTCAGCATTGAGCTTCCAATGCGTATAACAGATGGATTGTTCTGTGCGGCTTGACGCGCTCGTACCATAGCTTTTTCTGAATACTGCATCAAAAACTTTGCATCTTGATAAAATGAATTTCCAGCGTCGGTGGCTCTGATGCCATGATTTGTACGTATCAAAAGTTGCACACCAATTTGCGCTTCTAAGACATTCATCTGTTTCATGAGCGCCGTTGAGGAGAGATATAATTTCTCGGCAGCCTTCGAAAAGCTCCCAGCATCGATAACTTCTATGAACGCCTTTAATAAGTCATTGACCATAAACGATCTCCCTCTGTATCAACCTCAGGTTTATGCCACTATAACTTTTTTCTTCTTCCCTGTCAAGCAAGTGAAGCTTATACTTACCCTGTGAATAGCAATCCTCCATCTCTGCTTGTGGATGCCAGCGAACTACAAGCGTCAACGTAAGAGACAACAGGAAGTTCTATGGCACGTCGTATCTTTTCGCTGCAAAATACTGGCAGTCTCATCGTGTAGCAAACTTACTACCGCTTCTTGTGAAAAAGAAAGGGAATTTCTTCTTATGGATATTCAGGATAAAGTCGTTATCATTACAGGCGCATCCGAAGGCATTGGCCTGGCGACCGCGCGCCTCTTTGCTCAGGCAGGAGCAAAGGTCGCACTCGCGGCACGCTCTGCCGCTACCCTTACCAGCATTGTCGATGAGCTTCATGAGCAACAGCGCGAGGCTATCGCGGTTCCCACCGATATGCGCAGCAAGGATGCCATCGAGGCTCTGGTGGACAGCGTTTTCCAGCGCTACGGACGCGTCGATATTCTCATCAATAATGCGGGACAGGCCGTGCGTGGCAACGTGGCTAATGTGGATATCGATCAGTTTCGTCAGGTTTTTGAACTCAATGTGCTTGCCCCCGTAGAAGCGATGCAGGCTATCGTCCCAAAGATGCGTCAAAACGGCGGAGGTCTGATCATCAACGTGAGTTCGAACGTTTCACACATGCACCTGCCCGTCATCGGTGCATACGCCTCGACAAAGGCTGCCCTCAATATGATCTCTGATACTGCACGCGAGGAGTTAGCTTCCGAGAACATTCGCGTCACAACCATGTTCCCTCGTCAAACGGCAACGAATTTCGGCCAGAATAGCCTGGCAACTGCACAGACACATCATCTGCGTCCAGGCTCAGCACAAGGCGGACCAGGACCTGATAGCGCTGAAGCGGTGGCCCAGAAGATTCTTGAGGCGGCACGCAATGAGCCGCATGATCAATATATGGATCAGTAAGCGATCTTTTTTGTTGATTTGAGTAATTGGTGCATCCACTAAATAACTCAGGGCCGCGTTGGCGCGTCGTCCCCTTGCGGGCGCGCACCGGCCTCGCATTGCTAACTACTTCCTGGATGCATCAGTCATGCTCTAACGCTTTCCCCAGGAAACAATTGGGCACTCGCAAGAAGAGAAAGAGAGAAGGGATGAACAACCAGTTACACTTCGGCATTCAGGCTCCACAGCAACACATCAGCTACCAACGACTCCTTGCGTTCTGGTTAGAGGCGGACCGTGAACCCCTCATCGAACATATGTGGCTCTTCGACCACTTTATGCCTTTAAGCAAGCCGACTGATGGCCCCTGTTTTGAAAGCTGGACCTTGCTAGCCGCACTTGCCGCGCGGACAGAGCGGTTGCGTGTGGGACACCTGGTGACGGGCGTTACCTATCGTAATCCCGCCATTCTAGCCAGACAGGCCGTCACGGTCGACCATATCTCGGGAGGAAGGCTCAACTTTGGCATAGGCGCTGCCTGGCATGAGCAAGAACATCGGGCCTATGGCCTGCCCTTTCCCAACGCCGCCGAACGCGTCAGACGGCTCGATGAAGCCTGCCAGGTCATCCGGCAGCTTTGGACCGAGACCACTCCGACCTTTGAGGGTCGCTACTATCAATTACAGCAGGCCCCTGGCGAACCGCAGCCCCTGCAAAAGCCATTTCCTCCGATCGTTATTGCCGCAGGAGGCGACCACATGCTTCAGGTCGTTGCCAGACAGGCGAATGTGTGGTGTGCCGTGGCTCCAACAGCCGAGGATTTTCGCGAGAAGAACGCTCGTCTGACGCAGGACTGTGAGGCCATCGGGCGCGACCCCAGCACGCTTGAACGCCTGGCCTCCTTTCTGATCAGTCCGGCTGATGTGACGTTTCGTCAGGCACGTGAGACGGCACAAAGTTTTATTGAGGCTGGGGCAACCCATATTGTCGTGAATATCGCTGCCTTCTATCAACAGGAAGAGGTCATTCCACGTCTGCTCGATGCAGTCATCAAACCACTCAAACAGAGCAATGAATAGCAATCGGCCTGCAACAGTTTTGATCTCCTCACCCTCCCCTGGCTTCGCTTCATGGTGCTTCTCCTGCAAGACTCAACAATGCTCCCGGGCGGCTTTCCAACCAGAGCCACCCGGCAGCGAGTTTGTCGCAGACGATCAGCGCCCGATATCCTTGCGCGTGAAACGTACCGAGGCCAGTGCCAGCGCCACCACAGCCACAGCCAGCACTCCCAACATATCCCCCAGCGGCAAACCATGCAGCAACGGCGTCCCATAGTAATAAAAAGCTGAGAGCCGCAGCGTCGTCTCCGGCCAGTTCAGTCCTGGCCCCACGAAGCTGATGAAAAACCAGATCACCAGCAAAAAGCTCAAAATGCCGGTATCGAGCGCGGTGCGCAGCCAGCCCGCGAACAGATAACCCAGCGCCGCCATCAGCAGTCCCAGTGGAATGATCGAGAGCGTCGCGGCAATCAGGTTCCCCTCATTGAGCGCGAGACCGGCGCTTGCTGCCGCCAGGGCCGCCGCGGCCAGCGTCAACAGCCCCATGATCACCATCACCGTGGCGAGCGCGCCAAAACGAGCTAATATTACCGTCAGGCGTGACTGCGGCGTTGCCAGCACCAGTTCTTGCAGACCGTTTTCTTCGTCTGCGGACCAACGACTGGCCTGCGTGATGGCGAACGCCATCAAAAACAACGGCAGCAAGACATAGAGCGCGCTCAGAATGGTCGCGTTAGTTACCGCATCGCCTCCTCCTACCTTGATGATCAGATCTTTGAAAAGTGGCGAACCCTGATAAATGGCGGCCAGAGTCTTCTCCGTCTGCTGCACGATCACGATCATCCAGGCCGCGAACGCGACGATACCCAACGTCCACCAGCACGCCGGTACCAGGATCATCCTCAGGCTGCGTGTGTAGATCGAGCGCAACGACCAGGCGTTCACCGGCAGCACATAGCTTGTGCGTGCAGCACGCCGCGACCTCTCCAAACCCGGCAATGCCACGCCCCCGATATCACGGCGCGCGAACAGCACCAGCGCCACACCGCTCAATACGATACTCGCCGCCAGCAAGGTGAGCAGTGCTCCTGCACTCGTGCCATAACTCGGCACTAACGGTTTGCTCTGGTTATAGTAATAAACCGGCGAAAATTGGCTGATCCAGTCCGTATTGGGAATGACACGGTGCACCATGTCCAGTACGATAAAGACCACCAGCAGGCCACCGGTCAACCCTGATGCCGTGCTACGTTCCTGCGTGAACTGCGAGATCAGTAGCGCGAGCGACCCGAAGAAGCCACTGATCAGCGCCAGGTTCAGCCCGAACAGCAACGCATCGCTCAGCCCGAAATCCGCTTTGACACTCTTGCCGCCTGCGAAGGTCAGTAGTCCGATGATCAAGCCCATCAGCAACAAAGCAGTCCAGACGGCGGCCAGCTTTTCGATGGCGACACGTACGCGACTACGTGGCAGCGAGAGCAGCGCATCCATAGAGCCACGTTCCTCCTCGCCACGAAACAAACGACTACAGGCGATCAAGGGCCAGATGGCAATGATCAGGATCGTCAGACCATATTTCCAGGTCGCGTAGCCGCCAGGGGTAGCTATCGCAACCGGTGCCGCGAACCAGGCGAACGAGGGTCCCAGCGCGACGAGTGAGGCTCGTGCCTGCGCCGTGTTGATCAGTGCTGGCACGGCGGCCAGCACCGCGTACATCAGCAGACCCATACCTATGCCCCAACCCAGAATAGCGACGCGCGCCTCGCGTAAGGTTTTCAGGTAAACACTAGTGAACCACATGGCTGGCCTCCTTGACCGCTTGCCCCTGCTGATCGTCGCCCTCGTAATAGCGCATGAAGACCTCTTCCAGGCTTGGCTCATGGCTGCTCAGCGTAATCACGGAATACTGGGCCGCCGCCTTGATCACCGCGTCCTCCTGCCCCTGCACGGACAGCCGCACTGTTCGTCCATCGCCCAGCGTTTCCACACTCTCCACACCCGCCAATCCCTTGAAAACACCGACCGGTACCGCGTCCGCAAAGGTGATGGTCACGTCGTGGCGTTTGATGTCCTTGAGTTCCTCCACGCTGCCCACACGCGCGATCTGACCTTCACGAATGATGGCGACCCGATTGCACACCTGCTCCACCTCGCTCAAAATGTGTGAGGAAAGAAAGACGGAACGTCCATCGTTACGCACCTCCTCGACCATACGGTCGAACTCCTGCTGGTGCAGTGGGTCCAGTCCACTGGTCGGCTCATCCAGGATCAACAGGCGCGGACGATGCATAAACGCCTGAATAATACCGATCTTTCGCTTGTTGCCACTGGAATACTGGCGAAACTTGCGCGTCGGATCACAATCCAACCGCGCGATCAACCCTTTCAGATACGCCTGATCGACACCCCCGCGCAGATGCCCGAAGTATTCTAAAATCTGCCCACCCGTCAAATTCGGATCGAGCGCCAGTTCACCCGGCAGGTAGCCGATCAGCCGCTTGATCTCCACCGATTGCCGCCACACATCCAGCCCCGCTATACTCGCCGTCCCTGCATCCGCACGCAGCAACGCCATCAGGATACGAATCGTCGTCGTCTTGCCCGCGCCATTGGGTCCCAGAAAACCGAAAATCTCGCCCTCCTGAATCTCCAGGGTGACATCCTTGATGCCCCGGCTCTTGCCATAGCTCTTGCTCAGCCTGTCCGTTTGAATGATCGCCGCCATATCTTTCCTCCTCAGTGGAAGTGAGAACGACCCGTTTCTCGCCCTTTTAAAATCACAGATCAATAAACAAATACCGCGAAATACTTCCCCAGCCCACTATTTTATTTCCCCGCCTCCCGTGTCTCCCCATGTCTTGTGTCTCGTGTCTCTCCGCCTCCCGCGTAGCCGCGTCCCCTTGTGGGCGCGCTACCCACCGGGTTGCTCAACCATCCACTCATTGAATACTTCTATATCCACAAGGTGCAAAGAACCTGTGGGCGCGCCCAGCACCCGCTCCAACGCATCCGTATAAACATTGACAACCGTCTCGATACGTTGCAACGTATCGTGATCCGTCTCAGGCTGTAATATCAGTTGCGCGAGCGACACGCCCAGGCCCAGGAAAAGCTCCATAATGATCTTGCCCACCTGCTCCGGAAATGGCGTGGTCAAAACTCCTTCTTCGACACCTTGTTTGATAATAACCGTCAGCAACGGCACAATCTGTTGCATCGCAACCGTGTTGCTTTTTTCACGCACCAGCACATTTTCATCGGTATACCAGACGCGCAAAACCGCCGTCAGAAATGCCTTGCGTTGTGTCTTCCAACGCACACTCGTGTCGAAAAACTGCCTGAACTTTTCCAACGCCGGAAGCTGCGCATCGTGCACAATCGGATCGAGAACATCGATCGCTTGCTCCGTCAGGCGCTCGATCAACGCCTCCAGCATCGCCTGCTTCGAGTTGAAGTAGTGATAAAAGGTACCCTTGGCGATCTGCAACTCGTCCAGGATGTCTTGAATCGCCATCTGCTCATAACCTCTAGTGTACACCAGCCTTTGCGCGACATCTAAGATCTCGTTGCGCCTTGTGCCCGGTTCTTTAACAATACGTACCACAAGCCTCTCTTTCCATGGATACTCTGTAGTGGCTAACTATATCTACCG
>CAZZWK010000123.1:7478-11290 GCA_964657925.1 uncultured Dictyobacter sp. | reverse complement strand
AGGCTTTCCTCGCTCTCCTTCTTATGATACTGGTAGAGCGTGAGAAAAGGCGTGAATACAACCGTGAATCATGCATGTCAAGGGAGAGGATACATCACTAACGCTTTGATTCCTCTGCTTGCCTGGCGAATTGAGGCACATGTATATACCTGTACCGAGCTAATGTTTTTGGTCCCCAGCCGATTACGACGATTACTACCAGTAAGAAGGCAAAAATACACGTAAAAAATGGATCATAACCCGAACCGTAATTTGGAAATAAGGTCCAACTGACGTTGTCCATAGTGTGGACGAGGATTACAGCAAAGACGCTTTTCCCTGTGTTGTTGTAGATCCAGACCATAAGAATTCGTACTGAGATCGAAAAGAGGCTATGCCATACTATCCAAATTGCAGTATTATGCGCTTGTAGATCTGGAACGATGTGCCATATCTGCCACACTACCCCTAAAATAATACTGGCCTTCAAGGCTCCCCACCGACTTTGCATCGGGTCAATGGCATATCCCATCCAACCCACCTCTTCACCTATGGCGGCAAGAAAGAATACCACAAAAAAGATCGGTATCGTCAAAAATGGTATAATGGATGGTGTGGGGAGCGGTCGCCCTATCAAACGCATAACTATATAAGATAGTATATAGAGAAGAGGCAACGAGAAAATAATGGGCACATACCAGATCTTTCGCTTGATGTTCTTATGATCGAAAGCTCTCCTCAAGAGTCTTCTTACGCCGCCAGATTGCCCTTCTCTAGAAACAAGGATGCAAGCTGCTATGAGCGGACAAACGAACATGAGCGCACTTGCAGGAAGATGTATCGGAAGTTCTTGCGTGTTGACGAGAAAGCCGAGCAGCCAAAATGGCAGTGAAAGAGCAAAAACCAGTACAAAGAATATGAGAGGCGACTTTTTCAATGACATGCTGATCTTTATCACGTATCATCTCCTATCTTCTTAGTCATCAAACAACACGTTTATTCGTATAGTATTGCTGTTTACCCACCATTGCTATGCGCTTTTGTCAGTACTGTCAGGTACTCCAATACCATCATCGGTAAAAGATAATTTTTCTGGACGCGCTGGTGAGCGGCGTTGCCCAGTTCACGCCAGAGATCCCGATCCTGAAGGAGCCTGAGTGTATCCTCTGCACACATCTCCGTATCATCGACAATGTAGCCATTCTGCCCGTTGATGATCTGTGTACGTAAACCGGTAGCGGATGTCCCTACGACGGGCTGGTATTTCCACATTGCCTCTGTCACTGTCAAACCAAACCCTTCACGAAGCGAGCGTTGGAGGATAACGCTCGAATAGCGTTGAAACGCGTTCACATGTGTGTGATGTATCCGTGCAGGATCAGAGAGCAAATGGATGTCTGTGTCGTTTCCCGCATACTCCTGCAACTCTTTGAGTACCTCTTGCGCACCACTATCATCGGCGGCCTCCATGGCCCCGACCAGCGCAATCTGAACAGCAGGAAGATGTCGTTTCACCAGACGGTACACATCAATCACCTGCCAGGGATTTTTCCAGCTGCTGAACCGCGAAACTTGTGTGATCAGAGGCCGTGTCGTATCTATACCGCAATCGCGCAACAACTGTCGTCCTTGTTCTGATGAAAGGTCCCGGTTCTTTTCACTGAATGGATCAATCGTTGGTGTGATAACAGATGTCTTGTCACGTGCTAATTCAGGAAAAATTGATGCCTGGGAATTAAAAACCGTGACGACATAAGGATCGAGGAACTGCGTGATATATGCCTTTGCACTCTCACCAGGATGAGCGGTATCCACATGACACATCCAGAGCGCTGGCCTCATCCAGGGGAAAAACGTAGCCAGCGGAGCGAGTTGAAAATCATGGATAAAGTAGAAATCAGCCTGCTTTGACCACGTATAGCATGCAGAAGCGGTCTGCTGCAAGGATTCGAGAAAGCTATGTTGCTCTTGCAGAGAAATGTTTCCCGTTCCAATACCTTGCAGTAACTCTCCAAGACGTGCGGCGAAACGATTTTCGGCGGCATTGAGTGCGATCACATCCCAGGTATGGGCAATACCGAGTTCCTCCATGACAGGAAGCAGTGCTGCAAGTAGCTCTGCTACCCCTCCACCACGACGTGTCGTGTTGATATGGAGCACATGTAGACCGGCCAGTGGTTCAGCGGCGTGGTAGATACGAGCAAGCATATCCTCGCCAACGAACGGTGCGTACCGTTCTAATAGCGGTGATCGTTTCATAAAAATGTGTTCCTTCTATTCAACCTATTTAGAATGTCTATGTTTGCGAGCATCTTTTTGTATTTCTATGGGTCTACGCTATGAAACCATTACGTATAGCGTCTCATCAAACGTCGTTTAACCACTTCGACCAGGAGCAGATAGATCACGATCATACCCGCCAGGAAGAGGTAATAGAGCAACGGCAATGGTATAAAACCAAGCGAACCTGCCAGTGGTGTGTACGGAAGCAAAATACCGATAGCGACAATCAAGAGCGTCGTGATGGTGAGCGAGCGGCTGGGACGACTGCGAAACGGGTTGCCCGCGGTACGAATAATAAATAAGACCAGCGTCTGTGTGGCAAGCGATTCTACGAACCAGCCAGTATGGAAGAGGACACCGCCCGCATGGAAGACACGCAACAAAAGGAAAAAAGTCAAGAAGTCAAAAATTGAGCTGATTGGCCCAATGATGAGCATAAAATTACGAAAGAGGCCGATGTCCCAGTGTTGTGGTTTTTTGATGTAACTTGCATCCACATTATCAGTTGGAATCGTCACCTGAGATAAATCGTAGAGAAAGTTATTAAGCAGGATCTGCGTCGGCAACATAGGCAGAAAAGGCAGGAAGATATAGGCTCCAGCCATACTGAACATATTCCCGAAGTTTGAACTGGTGCCCATCAGCAGATATTTGATCACATTGCCGAAGGCCCTGCGTCCTTCCAGGATGCCATTGTGCAGAACCTGCAAACTTTGTTCGAGCAGGATAATATCGGCTGCTTCCTTGGCAACATCGACGCCCGTAGAGACCGAGATTCCGACATCTGCGGCATGCAACGAGGGTGCATCGTTGATGCCATCGCCGATATAACCTACCACATGCTTGCGGCTCTTGAGAGCCAAAATGATGCGATTCTTCTGCCCTGGAGAGACACGTGCGAATATATTGACCTCTTCGACAACCTGGGCCAGCGCGGGATCGGTCATCTGCTCCAGTTCACTGCCTAACACGATTCTTCTACTCGCTAAGCCGACCTGTTCACAGACATGACGCGTGACCAGTTCGTTGTCACCGGTGACGATTTTGACCTGCACACCATCGTTCTTGAGCGCTTGCAGCACCTGGGCTACATCTGCTTTGGGCTCATCGGCAAAGGTCAGGAAGCCGCACAGAATCAGGTTCTGCTCATCCGTTTTGCTGCATCCCTCTTGTTGGGGCAGCACGCGATAGGCGACCGCGAGGACACGATAGCCCTGTGTGCTCAGATCACGATACATGGTTGCATATGTTGTGCGCGCCTGGTCGCTCACGCTCTGCATTGATTCGCGTTTCCCGTCGATTTCATACGCGGAACACTTTTGCAGAACACTTTCGGGGGCACCTTTGATAATCAGCAGGTTTTCGTGCTCATAGCGTACGGCGACTGAGAGGCAACGCCGTTCAAAATCAAACGGAACCTCGCCGACCTTTTTATAGGCACTGGCATCGATGGAACTGTGCAGCAAAATAGCCTGATCAAGTGGACTTTTGATGCCAGTCTGGTACATGCTATTCAAATAGGCGAACAGCAACACACGATCAGATGCCTG
>CAZZWK010000123.1:0-7378 GCA_964657925.1 uncultured Dictyobacter sp. | reverse complement strand
AAGATCATCGGCGTTTTTGTCAACTGGCAGTGATTCGCCAGTCAGTGCGGCTTGCTGAATATGGAGATCGGTTGCTTGAACCAGACGTGCATCGGCAGGGACCAGATCTCCCGCCGCGAGACGAATCATATCCCCTGGCACGAGGTCGCGGCGTGCTAACTCGATCCATGTGCCATCCCGTAACACAGTGGCTGTAGGGGACACGCTTGTACGCAGCTTTTCGACTGCGTTTTGCGAGTGATAGGTTTGTACAAAATTCAAACTATTGCTGAGTACGACAATAGCGATAATAATACTGGCATTGATCCGGTCGCCCAGGATTGCTGAGACCAGCGCTGCAAAGAGCAGAATTGCGACCAGCGGATTCAAAAACAGGCGCAGAAACTGCACAACTGCCGAGTTGCGTTTCACACCAACGGTATCGTTGGGACCATAAGTGGCTCGCCGTTTGCGTGCCTCTTCACTTCTAAGCCCCTGTTCGCTGCTCTTTAGCTGCGCAAACTGCTCTTGTATGGGCAGAACGTGCGAGATCCCTTTCTTACCAACTGGGCGCTCCTGCGTTGCTTTTGAAGTAATTGTGCCTTGCATACTATGCTCCAATATCTGTTCCAACCAGATAGTATCATGAACCAACCTGCATCTTCGACTTTTCCTCACACTCCTTCTTAATGCTACTGGCCGAGCGTGAGTGGAGGCGTGAGTATAACCGTGAGCCACACGTGTCAAGACCCCTCTTTCGCTCATGGCACACGTGATTCACGGTTATACTCACGCCTCCACTCACGCTCTACCATTAATATGATAAGTAAAGCGAGAAGATGTAAAGAACCTACCTATCGACCCCAAAATTGAAGCGAGGCTGTTCCTTGCCAGCGCCGCGGAGAGGAAAGAGAAAATGCACTCCCTCCAACAACGGGAATACACTAAACTGCCAGCAGTGGAAGCCTCGGATGACGTCTTGATGCAACAGGCAGTTGCCGGTGATCAACATGCCTTTGAGGCTCTCGTTGATCGATACCATGATTCCGTGTTGGGCTATAGCCAGACAATCTTGAAAGACAAAGATCAGGCTGATGATGTCTTACAGTTTGTCTTTCTCCAATTTTATGTATTCTTGCCTACCTTAGCAACAGGGAGATCGCTCAAAGCCTGGCTCTTTCGAGTCGCCCGCAATCGCTGCCTCGATGATTTGCGCAAACGGCGGCGTGAAAGCACCCTGTATACCTCCGCGTTCACAGTGGAAGAGATTGAGGAGGGCATGTCTCCGAGAGAAGGCCTGCTCGATCCCGACCCGCTGCCAGAAGAGGTGGTGGTGACGCTTGAGGTTCAATCGCTGCTACAGCGAGCACTGTTCACGCTCTCGCCAATTTCACGCGCAGTTGTGCATCTGCACAGTTTCGAGTATTTGAACTTTGCGGAGATTGCACATATTCTTAGCCTGCCCCTATACACCGTGAAGGCTTCCTTTTACCGTTCGTTACCTCGACTCCGCATCGCTCTGTTAAAAGAAGGACACATACACTAGAGATCACATTTTTATGCTGCAATCACAGCATACTGAAACTATTACGATGTGAAAACATGAATTGCTTAAAGTAGAGGTAATAAGATATGAATGAACATCCAAACACACAAGGCGTCTCCTTTCAAGGACTAGGTTTTCGCTTCACAGAGCGTGAGACATTGCTCATCACACTCAGAGGGAGCCTTCAGTGGGAACTCAATCCGCGTGAAGCGGCTGAACTGCTGACATATCTAAACACCTATCAAGGCGATCTGTTCAAAAATGCGCGTGAAGGTGATATGTCGACATGGCCGAAAGCACCCGTTGATGTGCTGGGCAAGAGTGAGATCGCGAGGGATGTCCTGGACTCCTACGAGATGAAGAACGCTTATTCAGAAAAGAATACACGGAAATAGTGTGATGGGGATACGATGTCAATTATTGATCAAGTCACACGGTCTCTCATTGATTAAGCGCGTCTTGATCTTATGCATCGCTATTGGTCAGATTTACTTACAGGACAATTCCTTCCTCATGGTATGGATACTGCCACATTCGTCGAACACTTTACCGCAGACAAGCCAGTCGTCTTTGCCTTCCATGACTATCCGCGAGCGATCCACGATGTAGTATATGGACGCCCAAATGTGCAGCGCTTTCATGTGCGTGGTTTTAATGAAGAGGGCACGACGATGGCGCTGTTTGACATAGTCGTGCTCAACGGTATGAGGCGCTATCATCTCTGCCTGGATATTATCAACACTTTTATGTACTCACATGATCCACTCTCCTGGCTGACGATTTCACATTCACTGGGTCAATAGCTGTCTTCTCCTCCTTCACAACTTCTCTTCAATTAGGTCCACCTTTTTATAATAAAAAGTGAAGGGGCCATAATTACCCTCTATCTCGACAATAGGCTCGCCAAAAACAAAACCATTTAAAAACACAAAAAGCTAGTAATATAGCTTTTGATAAAGAGAGATTGAAAAAGTGACATGCGGAACAAGCAGAATTATTTCTATCCCCACACAAGCAGTTGGCAACATATCCTCTGTATCTTGTTTATATTGTCCATAACTTGTACCATCACCACAATCATCCCTCCTCATCACGCCTATAGCGCGGGCGTCAGCCCCGCCGCTTTCGCGGTCTACGGCCAGGGAGGCAGCTTCATCTCTAATACCGCCAATAATGGCGGTGTCAGCGCCACTAGCCTCAGCAATCCTCGCCGCGTCGCGCTCGATAGTAGCGGCAATCTGTATGTTTCCGACTTCAACAACAATCGCGTACTCTTCTACCCCTCCGGCTCGACCACCGCCACCCGCGTCTACGGCCAGGCGGGCAGCTTCACTTCCAACACCGCCAATAATGGCGGCATCAGCGCCTCCAGTCTCAATCAACCCAAAAGTGTAGCAATCGACAATAACGGCAACCTCTATGTCGCCGATACCGGCAACAACCGTGTCCTCTTCTACCCCCCCGGCTCGATCATCGCCACCCGCGTCTACGGCCAGAACGGCAGCTTCACTTCCAATGCCCTCAACGGCCCACTAGGAGTCGTCAGCGCCAACAGCCTCAATCAGCCAGGAGGTGTTTCTACCGATGCCAGCGGTAACCTCTACATCGCCGATACCAACAATAATCGCGTTCTCTACTTTACGTCCGGCAGCACGACCGCGACAACCGTCTACGGCCAGATCCTCAGCTTCGTCACCAATACCACCGATGCTCCCCTGGGCACACCCAGCGCGAATAATCTCAGCCAACCCATCAGCACTACCGTCGATAGCGGTGGCAACCTCTATGTCGCCGACCTGGGCAACAACCGCGTCCTCTTCTATCCCTCCGGCTCGACCACCGCTACCCGCGTCTACGGTCAGGCGGGCAGCTTCACTTCCAACACCGTCAACAATGGTGGCATCAGCGCCTCCAGCCTGAGCAGTCCCTATGGCGTCGCACTTGACGCACTCGGCAATATCTACATTGTCGATACCGGCAATAACCGCGTGCTCTTCTATCTCGGTAGCGCAACTACCGCTACCCGCGTCTACGGTCAGGCGGGCAGCTTCACCTCCAATACCGTCAACAACGGTGGCACAAGCGCCTCCAGCCTGAACGCACCAGTCGGCATCATCGTCGACAGCACCAGCACGATCTATGTCGCCGATAACAGCAATAATCGTGTGCTCAAATTTCAGACCACCCTGAGCTTCACCACACAACCACCAGCAACCGTAGCGGTCAACGCGACCTTCAGCGTGGTCGTCAGCCTGATCGATCGTGGCTCCGGCACCATCTTCTCCGATTTTACTGGTCCCGTGACCATCGCTATTCAGACTGGCAGCGGCGCCTCCGGCGCGACCCTCAGTGGCGCACTCTCCACCAGTGCAGTCGCTGGCAGTGCGACTTTTTCCAATCTGGCGATCAATACCGCCGGTACCGGCTATATTCTGCTCGCGACCAGCCCCGGCGTCGGATCAGCGACCTCCAATACCTTTATCGTCACTGGCCCCTTGCTCTATATCCCACTGACCAGCCCCTCGTTCACGTTCACTCTCAACGGCACAACTGGCGTGGTCACTTCGCAACGCACCTTCCGCGTTAGCGATACGACCCAGTTGAACGCTGGCTGGCATGTCACGATCACATCCACACAATTTAAGACAACTGGCGGGAACACACTTCCCACCACTGCCCTGACCATTACCACCGTGTCGACTGCCTGCACCGCCTCACAAGCATGCGTCCTGCCCACCAATCGCATCACCACCTACCCCATCACCGTGCCCGCGGGCACCACCCAACCCACAGCGGTCACTTATTTCAGTGCGGCGGCTGGCACCGGCACTGGCGATGTTACCGTGACCACAACTTTCTCATTGACCATCCCTCCTGGCACTGCCGCAGGCACCTATACCAGTACATTGACTGAAACCCTGGTCAAAGGACAATAAACAATACTTATCGACAATGAGCACATTCTACACTCTCTTTTTCAGCATTTTTAACGACTATGTATAGTGAAAAGGAGCATAGATGAAGTGACTGGTAAATAGGAAAAAACCTTTTACCTTATCACGATAAGTTTTGAACAGGAAAAATTATTACACATACGTACCGTACTACTTTTCTCACACAGTTGAGAAAGAAAGGATTGTATTTTATGAAACATTCTTTCGGCAAACACGTCTCTCACTGCTTTAAAAGTCTCTTCCTTGCCTGCTTTCTAGCAGTCTCCATACTCGCGCTATCGAGTTCTCCCACCTTCGCGGCTGCCTGTAATCCTGGTACACCGCTCGACGCTACCGGAGGCTCCGCCAGCTGCGATATGTCGATCACCGCCCAGGTCAATCCCGGTGTGCTGACATTGGCAAACGATGCCGCCGCCAATGTTCCCGGCACGCCCTTCACCCTCAACGGCGCGGCCATACCCGCGACATTTACCTTCAACAGCATTGTTCGCGATCATCGTGGCAGCACTGCCGGTTGGGCGCTGTTAGCCGCTTCGGCAGGCCTTAAAAATGGCACCACCACTATTCCGTTGAACCTTGTCGCCGCCGATCCCGCCTCCACCTGTATCAATGGCACCTGCCCACCCACCACCTTCACGGCGGTCGCGCCCCTGACCACGACAGCGACGACCTTCCTGACCGCTGGTAACGCAGCCCACACCATCATCGTCGATGGCGACTATACCAACAGAACCGATGGTACATTCACCATTCCGACCGGCTCGCCCGCTGGTACCTATACCGGTGTCATCACCATCACCCTTTCAAACGTCTACTAGCCAGCCTTCTACACTACAGAAAAAGAGAGAGCCCGTACAGAAAATACTCGGCTCTCTCTTCCGAAAAAGGATACGCACACATTATGCACGCTTCATCTCCAGCCCTTTTCTGGAAACGATTCCTGCCTATGCTCACCTCGCTACTGGCGCTACTACTCGTACTCGTGAGCGCACACCCCTCCATCGCTCACGCCTCCACCGGTGGTGCCCATTTTAGTATCGAGCCCAGTTTCTACGGCCCCTACGCCGCCAATCCACGCGGTTATTTTATCTACAACACCTATCCTGGTGCACACATCGTCGATAGTGTACACATCACCAACGATGGCGACGCGCGCGGGACCGCCGACCTCTATCCGGTCGATACCACCACCCAACAGACCAGTGGCACCATGTTTTATAATCGCACCGACCCTAAACACGACGTGGGTGCCTGGATCAAACTGGACCAATCGCAGGTCACACTCGCTGCCGGTCAAAGCGAGGAAGTCTCTTTCACCCTCACGGTTCCCCCACACGTTCGCCCCGGTCAGCACGGTGGTGGCATCATTCTGGAAAATACAGCCATGCCACAATTCAAAATGTCCAAAAACTCCAATAGTGTCAGCATTGGCATCCACGCACTGCTCGCCCTCGGCGTATTAGTAAACCTCCCCGGTGCGATCAGCGAAAAACTGAATGCAACCGGCTTTCACTATAGTCTGTCCGACGGCTACCAGAACCTCCTGGTCTCGCTCGCCAACAGCGGCACCCAGCTCCTCTACCCCTCCGGCAGTCTCGTCATCAACGACGCGCAAGGACATCGCGTACAAACTATTTCACTCCAGCTCAGAACATTCCTGCCGCAAACAGCCATCAACTATCCCGTCTCGCTCGGCCACACGCACTATACATCCGGCCAGACCTATATCGCGCACCTCGTCCTCCACTACGGCACAAACCACCTGCTGGACTACACGGCCCCCTTCACAGTTCCCTTGCCCAATAAAGGCCCCCTCGCCAGTGTCATCCAGAGCCTGAACACACCCATCTCCACACCCACATCCCTGCTGGACCAACTGACGCCCTGGCACTACGCCGCGGCCATCATTATCCTCTTCTTACTCTTGACCGCGCTCATCTTCTGGATACGACAACTCTCCAGAGGTGCCGCCACCCTCTTTGGCCGCCGCTCGCACAAACAAAAATAAATTCGTCATATGAGCCGCCAGCATACTACTGGCGGCTACTGGCGAAATCCAGCATACGCCTCGTACGCGTGCGCAAGCAATACACGCCTGCCCGGATCGCTCGGCATACCATCAATCGAAAAAAAGGTATACAACTCGCTCACCAGATTTTCCACTGGACCAATATTGGGCTTGCCCTTCGCATTCAAAAATCCCATACGCAGCGCAATATCATCGTTGCTCAACCCTCGCGCGATCAACGACGCGCATTCCTCCTGCCTGGGCGACAGCTTCTGCCCATGCAGTCGCTTCAGTAAATAGTCTAGCACCTCAGGATCTACAAACGTCTCTTTGCGAAATACAACCGCTGAGGCGATATGCTCCAGATAATCCGGCTCCATGTTCGTGAACAACGCGTATCCATGCAGACCAGAGACTCTGTTCGCGCTACGGCTACTGCTACGCAGCGTACCACGTCGCGTATACTCCTGGTGAAATATCTCCGCCGCCAACGACCAGCTTGAATCCTGTGTGTAAATTACCACACGCAAACCAGGCGCCAGTTCGAGCAACATACGTCCCAGCTCTACCCCGTTGCTACTGCCCAGGCGCAAATCCGACAACAACAACCAGCCCGTAAGCAAGGGATTCTCTACCTGCTCCTGACTCAACGTCTCGACAAGGGTAATCGCGCTCGTGGCATCACCCGCCTGACCGGCCAGACGCAAAAGCGAGGTCTCCTCCACGAACTCACACACCCCGCGCCGCTTTACCGGCGTATCATCAATCACAATCGCAGGAATTTTTGCGTTCATCATACTATAAGTATACCGTTCACAATATTCGGGTTGCAACTCGCTCACACTCACATCTTTCCAGTTCTCCTCTTGCCACCCCTTGTATCATTGCCCC
>CAZZWK010000122.1:0-11620 GCA_964657925.1 uncultured Dictyobacter sp. | reverse complement strand
CCGTTAGGAATTGAAAGCATTGTCGGTCAATGCGAATACGGCTGTGAATATCAAAGTCTTAATTGACCGAAAAGTCCGTGAGGAATTGAAATGACCAGTGAGAGCTGGTAAATGCCGTACCAAATGAGTAGGTTTGGTCCTCCGACAGAAGCACTTGCCCTCCAATGTGAGCACTGGTATACGCGTTTCCTGGAAAAGCTGCTTTCCATCTAGCTTCTTTCATTACAAATCTCGCCATTTTCTCCCTGTTCGAATCTGGCTTGACAAGCAGCGGTAGAGGCAGCACTGAACCATCCGAAACTGCCCCGAACTCAGGGCACAAACCGTTTCCATTGGCCCTCGGAGATGACTTCAACGACGCCGTCGGTCACTTTGATGGCGGTCTGATCGTCAATCGCATACGCTGGCACATCCACCCCAGCGGCCCATCTTTCTATGTTGGCTAGGGAAGCGTCCGGCATAGAGGGGTGATCCAGGTGCGCATACAAGGTAAAATCAACCAGTCCCAGCGCTCTGTCGCTACCGGTGGGCGGATTTGGGCCCCACATATCGTATTGCTCTCAAGGCTATCCTCTGCAACTCAGAGGAGGCTGAGTTTTTTGTCTAAACGATAATTGCATATATATAAATATAAAAATGTTTATAGAGGTGTTCTATTCAATTGAATATTTAACCGACTTTGTCGAATGATAGGTTATGAGAAACTGCATTTCTATTTCAAATGAAGAAATGCGATGAAAGGATAAGAATACAAGAAAATTTTTATGTAAGATGAGAGGTTTGTTTACATGAGGAAATGTATTCAGGTAAGTGTTTCTTTTGTCATTTGTCTTCTAGCGTGTCTCGCCTTTCTTCCAACAGGAGTCGAAGCACAATCACTCTCGGTATCTCACAATAGTCACGGTTGTAGCTCAACTCAGGAAAAGTGTCAAAACCAGTCTCAGCACAAGCAGCATAAGTGTCAAAATCAGTCTCAGCACAAATCTACTAAAAGAGGACCTCAAGGGCCGAAGGGCAACACAGGAGCGACAGGACCAAAAGGCCCGAAGGGCAATACTGGAGCGACAGGACCCCAAGGACCTGCTGGACCACAAGGGCCAACTGGCAACACAGGACCTCAAGGACCCACTGGTAACACAGGGGCGACAGGACCTGCTGGACCACAAGGGCCAACTGGTCCCCAAGGACCCACTGGTACTACAGGGGCGACAGGACCTGCCGGACCCCAAGGGCCAACAGGACCTCAAGGACCAATTGGTAACACAGGACCTCAAGGACCAATTGGTAACACAGGGGCGACAGGACCTGCCGGACCCCAAGGGCCAACAGGACCTCAAGGACCCGCTGGTGGGTTATCTCAATATGGATACATTTACAACGAAAGTGCTCAGGTGGTCCCAATAGAAGCTGATGTCACCTTTGATACCAATGGTATCATGACACCTGGAATTATCCATGCGCCAGGAACTTCTCAGATCCTCGTGACGACTACGGGGAATTACTTGGTTACTTTCTCCGTATCGGGTGTACAACCAGGTCAATTCGCCTTGTTTGTTAATGGTGCTGTAGTGGCAGGAACAGACTATGGTTCAGGAGCTGGCACGCAGCAAAACAACGGACAGGCTATACTCGCCTTATCCTCTGGTGATGTCCTCACCCTTCGAAATCACACTTCTTCTGCGGCGGTGACGCTTCAGACTTTAGCCGGAGGTACGCAGGCAAATGTGAATGCTTCTATTGCTATTGAAGCATTAAATTAGGTTCGAGTGGGTAGTGTCCTCTCACGAAATGCACGAAAGCGGCTCTACGTGTTCACGCGAGGGAATCGTGAAGGAAGAAGCCAAAGAGAGAGTTTCAAGCAACACGTACTATCTGTTTCTTGAAACTCTCTCTAAGCTGGACTTCGTACATTTTGGGGACGGCAAAATCAGCATGACGCACAGGAAACATAGCCTCCCAAGCCTTGGGAAGGGTATGTGTGAGCAAGTTGTCGTTCTTTTTCATTGTGTGCTACGTTGTTTGAACTGTTTTGAAAGATTCATCTGACACTGAGAAGTTTCAGATTAAAAACAAATGCTATTTGTTATTTTACGGCCTCAAGGAGTTCGTTTGTAGCCTGCCACAACCTCAGCTCTCTTTCACGATCATTTGCAAAAGGCTTTACTTCGGTTAGCTTATTTTTGACCACGTAGTCGCCACCGCGCAGATGTGACCATTTTTCGTCTAGTGCAACTGAAGCAAACAGCGGCGCGGAGTTAGCGGGTTTAGATACGCCAGGTAAACGACCAATCATTCGTGCTATAGATTGAGCCGCCGGGGCCTGGTCACGCGACAACCCTGTGCCTGGCATGAATCCAGGTTCGAAAACAATGACGCTGATGCCGTCTTCGACATGCCGCTGTAGTTCATGAGCGTAATATAAAATAGCCAGTTTAGAATTGGAGTATGCAGTGCCCCTTTGATTCGCCGCCGCTCCCCGCCAGTCTCTCGCCATCCACAAATAAAGCGTCTGAGGACCTCACCGTGAAGCCCTGCTGGTAAGATGAGTGGCGCATATCCGCTATAACATTGATTCCGCTATGGACGCGCGACGAGAGGAATACGTATGGCAAGTAGAATTGCACTTGTAACAGGTGCCAATCGTGGCATAGGTTTTGCTGTCAACTCTCAGCATCGCCCTGATATGCCCTGTTGGGAAAGAGCGTAAATAGAGTAAAGGGGGTTGCACACGTGGTGCAACCCCCGCATGCAGTGATGGGGAAAGGTTCCGTTCTCAAGCATCGTGGCGCAGGATAAGCTCCTCGATTTCCGTGCCACGGGCGTTGGCATAGCCTCGTCCTTCGCCGCAGACAGTGAAGCCGCATTTCTCCAGCACACGGCGCGAGGCCAGGTTATCCTTTGCCACGCGGGCAAAAATGGGGCGCACTTGCACACTATTCAGGAAGGCTGTGAGCGCCTGGGTGGCGATGCCCTGGCCCCAGTAGGACTTGCCAAGCCAGTAGGTGACCTCTGGCCCCTCCATCTCTTCATCTCGATAGCGAGAGACGCTTCCTGCCACCTGTCCCCCAGAAATAATCGTCTTCGTCGTGGTGCTCTCATCTTTGAGAATCTTCTGCCAATGTTGCATAAAGG
Organism: uncultured Dictyobacter sp.; assembly: GCA_964657925.1. Taxonomy (GTDB): domain Bacteria; phylum Chloroflexota; class Ktedonobacteria; order Ktedonobacterales; family Ktedonobacteraceae; genus Dictyobacter. The sequence continues at coordinate 8,488 of CAZZWK010000122.1, read as the reverse complement.
CTTCGCGGTCAGTTGGGTCTTTGGCGGTAAAGGCCGCCATAGAGTTGGCCTCGGGATCTAGCTGCTGCTCGTAAAAAATAGGCAGGTCGTCCGCGACCACGTCTCGCAGGAGAATCTGCCTGGGTATGGAATTTGGGCTGTGCTCACTCATTTTACTAATGCCTTCCTCGCGCTTATTCTATATTCTTTTTATTCGATACACACAAAATTCACACCCGAACTATCGCAAAAATGCGCAAAATAGTGTACAATAAGAAAAGGCTTACCTGCTATTTTTGCACCTGGAACAGGACCGACACCCTTTCTTCCCCTATTTTTCTGGCATGCACACTCTCTACTCTCTCTTCCTGATATAGCGAAAAATAAGTGTCACAATGGTCACAATAGCGCATACTACACTGGAAATCGATACTCGTAGAGGGAAAAAAGGCCATTTCCACTTGCGCGTCATCAATATCCCTTTGACAATCGTATGCTCACTTATCCAATATTCCTCACATATATCAGTAACCTCCCCTGTCACAAATGTCACAAAAGTCTCTTCTCGTTCCTTCTATCATCCTCATCTGTCACCTGTAACAGGTGTCCCGACGGGTGTCCCCGCAGCAGGTGTCCCATGTATTATAGCTCTTTTGCACCTGCCACTTTGCTGTCCCATCACTCAAACCTTGCCTTTCCCCTGTCACAAACTGTCCCTACGATTCGTTGTTCGTGTGTCACAAAATCGCAAACAAATACATCTGTTTCGCATACCGATCATCTCCAACGCTATCCATCCATTGATCGCTCTCTTTATAGTCTCTAAATAGTCTCTAAAAAATTGATCTCTAAAAAAACAATCTCCATTTTTCTTGTAACTTCTGGCATACTGATTTCGTATTCATATGTGAATAGCAATTCATAAATGCTGACACTATTTAGCCGCTTGTTCTTAGTGAGAGGAGTTCCATGAGAGTTTCCGTCGATTTGAACCGCTGCCAGAGTTACGCGCAGTGCTGCTTTGCCTCGCCGACCGTTTTTCGTATGCGCGGCGAGGAAGCACTCGATTTTGATCCCGCGCCCGATGAAGCCTTGCGTGATCAGGTCAAGCGTGCTGCCCGAGCCTGTCCTGTGCAGGCTATCAATGTGGATTGGTCCGATGACCAGCCCGAGCCGGAGAGGTAGCGTAGCATGAGCAACAACTCTTCTGTAGATACATTCAAACAGCAGGGACGCGCCGTGATCGTGGGCGCCTCGCTCGCGGGCTTACGAGCAGCCGAGACTCTTTACCGTGAGGGTTTCAGTGGTCATCTGACGATCATCGGCGATGAGCCTTATGAGCCATACGACCGTCCCCCGCTCTCCAAAGGGGTTCTGGCTGGCCGTTTGCCCGTCGAACACCTTCCACTCGCGCGTCTGCAAAAGGTCGAGGCGGACTGGAAGCTCGGTGTAGCCGCTACAGGTCTGGATCTCGCCAGACATACAGTTAAGCTCGCCGATGGTCAACAGGTCGCGTTCGATCGTCTGCTGATCTCCACCGGCTCGCGTGCTCGCCCCTGGCCGCAAGAGCTTGGTGGCGCGCTCGATGGCGTATTTGTGATCCGTGACCGCGAGGACTCCAGCAGGCTTCGTCATCGCTTAGAGGCTCAACCGCGTCGCGTGTTGATCCTCGGTGGTGGCTTTATCGGCTGTGAGGTCGCGGGCGTCTGTCACGAACTCAGTCTGCCTGTGACCTTGATTGAACGTGGCTCTACCCCGTTGCTCGGCTCGCTTGGCGCGACCATCGGCTCCATCGTCGCGGATTTGCAGCGTCAGAATGGCATCGACCTGCGCGATGGCGTCAGCGTTACCCGCCTTGAGGGCGACGAACAGGGCACGATCCATCATGCCCTCCTTTCCGATGGCAGCACAATAGAAGCCGATGTCGTCGTGATCGCCCTGGGCGCGTTGCTCAATGCGGAATGGCTGCTCGACTCTGGTCTGGCCGCCGATACCAGAGGTGTGCTCTGCGACAATTACTGTCGCGTGCTCGATACCCACAACGCTATCGCGGACGGTATCTTCGTCGCGGGCGATGTCGCGCGCTGGTCTCACCCTTTGCGCGGCGACCAGGCGGTCGCGGTCGAGCATTGGGGCAACGCCGTCGAGCAGGCCGAGACCTCCGCCCATAACATGCTCTCTGAGCCAGGCGACTATCGTACGTACCTGCACATGCCCGCCATCTGGTCCCACCAATTCGATATCAACATCAAAACCATTGGCTTTCCGGAGCTCGCGGACGAAGTCATCATCACGCAAGGATCGCCCAACAGTTATCGTTTCGCCGCCGCCTATGGTCGCAACGGACGTGTGATCGGCGCGGTCACCTTCAACATGGCGCGCTGGCTGGACATCTACCGCGAGATGGTCGAGGCGCAGGCGCCCTATCCGCCCGTCTTGAACGCATCCGATCAGCCCAAAGACGCGCAATCACAGCCTGCCCGTCTTCCCGACCGTAACCCACGCGTCGTCGCCACTAACCTATAACAACCGCGCTTTCCTCTCTCCGCGTAGGCGCGCCCCTTGTGGGTGCGCAGGGTGGAGGGAAGCGGTCCGCGTAGGGCAAACCACGCGTTTGCCCTCGCGTTACAGCCCGAAAGGATTCTATCCCATGCCCGAAACAAAAATATCCTTCAAGCAAATACTCGATCGTTCGCATATCGCCAATCCCTATCCGCTCTACGCCCAATTTCGCGAGACGCCGGTAGCTTTGCAGGAGGATGGTACATACATTATCAGCAGCTACGACGACATCGTCTCACTGCTGCACGATCCTCGTGTCAGCTCAGACGAGCGCAAGAGCACCCATGCCTCTGAAATGATGGCGCGTGCCTCCCAGCAGCAAACTTCGACCGAGCCTGGCGCTGCCCAGCAACAGCAGCGACCGCCGGAACCTCCGTTCATCTTCCAGGACCCACCCAATCACGATCGCTTGCGCCGCATCGTGATGAGCCAGTTCACGCCCGAGCGTATCGAGGGCATGCGCGCCCATGTTCAGCAGGTGCTTCAAGAGCAGGTCGACACCTTCCGCGCTAAGCAGCGCATCGATATCGTCGATGATCTTGCCTATCCGCTGCCCGTAACCGTTATCTGCCAGCTGCTGGGCGTGCCGCATGAGGACGAGGCTCGTTTCCATACCTGGGCCGAGGCGCTCGCCACCGTGCTCGATCCCAGCCAGATCACGACCGAGCAGCAGCGTCAGCAGATCCAGGAATACGGCAAGCAGATGCGCGAGTACATGGAAAATCTCCTGCGCTCCCTCCAGCAGCATCCCGACACTGGCCTGCTGTCTGGCCTGATGACCGCGACCGATCCCGAGGGCGCATTGACTGGCGAGGAATTGATTGGCACCGCCATCCTGCTGCTGATTGCTGGACACGAAACGACAGTCAATTTGATCACCAATGGCATGCTCACGCTGCTGCGTAATCCCTCGGTGCTCGAAGGGTTGCGCCAGGACCCTGATCTGGTGATCGATCTCGTCGAGGAACTGCTGCGCTACGATCCACCCGTGCATTTCCGCACGCGTACCACCCTTGCCGACATTGAACTCGGTGGCGTCACCATCCCTAAGGGCGCATCGCTCGTGTTGCTGCTGGCCTCGGGCAGTCACGATAGCAACCACTTCAGCGAATCGGAGCACTTCTTGCCCGAGCGTGCCAGCAACGACCACCTCGGCTTCGGTGGTGGTATCCACTATTGTGTCGGCGCGCCTCTAGCCCGTATGGAGGCCCAGATCGCGTTGACCGAGCTAAGCCGTCGCCTGCTCTCGCCTCGCCTCGCCGTCGACAACCCTCCCTATCGTCCCAATGCCGCCCTGCGTGGTCCCCGCCACCTGCTCGTCGACATCGACGGTATCTGCGACTGACACAACGCATAGCGATAAATCGACCCCCTGTAGGCGTCGATTTATCGCAACGCATAGCGATTTATCGCCTGATAGTGTTGCTCGATGTTTTACCTTCATCGGCCCCTGCAAGCTCAGGCTTGACAAATTAACGATATATCGTTATACTAACAATAACGATATATCGTTAATTTGTGAAAAAAGGAAAAATGGTGTTGGAACAACCTGTTACTATTACCGGCCCAGGCCTTCAATGTTCCCTATTGTCCTCTTGACGTTCTTTCCTACCTGCTTTATAATTAGGTTACCTAATAGATATTCTGATACGAACTGTTTGGAAACCTATCAAAATCGGAGATGGCCCGATGGAGCAAATTTCGACCGCGACCGAACAAAGATTGTTGCAGGCGTTGATGCAGTTCAAGCGACTGGGTTGGCATCAGCATGCGATCGCGGACTGCAAGCCCAGTGAGATCCGCGTGTTGTTTTGTATTCAAAAGAACACGGATGCTGATCTCCCTATGATGAGGGTGTCAGAGATCGGTAAGCACCTGCACGTAACCTCTCCGACCGTCACGCAACTTCTTAGAGGCCTTGAAACGAATGGCCTGATCGAGCGCCATAGTGACGTGCAAGACCGACGTACTGTTGGCGTGCACCTCACCGAAAAGGGGAAAATGGTCGCACGACAGGCTCATGATGCTGCTTTAGCCACCATGCATGGGTTGATTGCCTATCTGGGAGAGTACCAGAGCGAACAGCTAGTTGACCTCTTATTCAAGGTCCATGCCTACTTTCAGCAGGAAATGGGTGACATAGCTCACCCACAATGGAATGGAGATGAAGACGCATGATTAAATTGCTGCGCTTCCTAAAACCGTATCGGCCAATACTCGTGCTCGTGATCCTGCTCGCCTTCGCGCAAGCGCTGGCGAACCTGTATCTGCCCACGCTCATGGCCGATATTGTCGATAACGGCATCGTCAAAGGCGACACCAACTACATCTGGCGCATTGGCGCCATTATGGCCGTGATCGCCGTCGGCGGCACCATCGCCGCTGTAATCGGCATTTTCTTTTCCTCACAGGTCGCGGTCGGCTTCGGCAGAATCGTGCGCGCTAAAATCTTCACCCACGTCGAGCAATTCTCGCTGCACGAGTTCGATACCATGAGCACCGCCTCGCTGATTACCCGCACCACCAACGATACGACGCAGGTGCAACAACTGCTGGTCATCGTGCTCAACATGATGATTACCGCTCCCATCACCTTGATCGCGGGCATCATACTCGCCATCAACCAGGATGTGGGTCTTACCTGGATTCTGGTCGCGGTCATCCCTATCCTCGTGCTCTCTATCATCCTTTTGATGAGCAACGCGGTTCCGCTTTTTCGCCTGGTGCAAGTAAAACTGGACAGGCTGAACCTGATCCTGAACGAGGACCTCAGTGGTGTGCGCGTTATCCGTGCTTTCGACCGTATGAAACAAGAGGAGCATCGTTTCAACGAGGCCAACCTCGATCTCACCAATGTTTCCATCAAGGTCAATCGTCTGGTCGCTTTGCTGATGCCGATCATGATGTTCGTCTTGAACATCTCCAGCGTCGCCATCCTCTGGTTCGGCGCCATCCGCATCAACGCTGGCGATATGCAAGTCGGCGCGCTGATCGCTTTTCTCCAGTACGCCATGCAGATCCTCTTCGCGTTGCTGATGGTCTCGTTCCTGTTTATCCTGTTGCCGCGCGCCGCTGCCTCGGCCACCAGGATCAACGAGGTGCTGGCGATGCAGCCCGAGATCAAGGATACTGAGGAAGTCCGAACGGCGGAAAGTGAGAGCGGCTACATAGAATTCCAGGATGTAACCTTCAGCTATCCTGGCGCGGAAGAACCTGCCCTCTCACACATCTCGTTCAGTGCCTCGCCCGGCGAGGTGACCGCCATCATCGGGGGCACCGGCGCGGGTAAATCGACTCTCATCAGCCTGATTCCGCGTTTTTATGATATAGATAGCGGTCATGTACTGGTCGATGGCGTAGATATACGCGAGATGACGCAGGCGCACTTGCGCGCGAAAATCGGTCTTGTACCACAAAAAGCCGTGCTATTCTCTGGCACGATCGCCCAGAATATTCGCTATGGTAAACTGGAAGCCAGCGATGAAGAGATACGTTACGCCGCCGATGTCGCGCAGGCCAGTGAGTTCATCTCCGCCATGCCTGATGGTTTCGATTCGATCATCGCCCAGGGCGGCACCAACATTTCCGGTGGTCAGAAGCAACGCCTCTCGATCGCGCGCGCGCTGGTAAGACGACCAGAGATCTACATCTTCGATGATAGCTTCTCCGCGCTCGATTTTAAAACCGACGCCCGTTTGCGCGCCGCCCTGAAAAAAGAAACTGGCACATCTACAGTGCTGATCGTGGCTCAGCGTGTCAATACCGTGATGGACGCGGACCGTATTATTGTGCTCGACGAGGGCCGCGTGGTCGGCATCGGCAGGCACCAGGAATTGATGAAAACCAGTGAGGTCTATCGCGAAATCGTGTCCTCACAGCTTTCGGAAGAAGAGATCGCGGAGGAAATCGCATGAGCGTAAATCGCGCACAATCCCAGAGTTCCGGTCCAGGTCCAATGGGTCGCGGCCCCATGGGGGCGCTGGGCCGACCAGTCGAGAAACCGAAAGATTTTCAAGGCACCCTCAGACGCCTCTTCGGTTACTTTCTACCGCAGAAATTTCTGTTGCTCATCGTGCTGATCACGGCCATCATCGGTACCGCGTTCAACATTATCGGTCCCAAAATTCTCGGACTCGCGACCACCAAATTGTTCGATGGTCTGCTGGCGAAATACCAGGCCATCATACATCATCAGCCTGTGCCGAGCGTCGATTTCGGCTATATCGCGCATATTCTGCTGATACTGCTCGTACTCTATGTCATCAGCGCGATCTTCCTCTATGCACAGCAGTATCTGATGGCGGGTGTGGCGCAGCGCACGATGTACCAGTTGCGCAAAGAGATAGACGAGAAGTTGTCTCGCCTGCCACTGAAGTTCTTCGACTCGCGTACCCACGGCGAGATTCTCAGCCGCGCGGTCAACGATATGGACAACCTCAGCACCACGATCCAGCAGAGTATCACGCAGATGATCACCTCGGTGGTCACCCTCATCGGTGTGATTATTCTGATGCTGACCATCAGCCCCTTGCTCAGCCTGATCGTGTTGCTCACCTTGCCACTCAGCCTGCTGATCACTGTGGGTGTCGCTAAACGTTCGCAAGGCTACTTCCGCGATCAGCAGCGTTCGCTCGGTACGCTCAATGGGCATGTGGAGGAGATGTATACCGGCCACAAGATCGTCAAAGCTTTCGGTCGCGAAAACCAGTCGATCGAAGAGTTCAATGCGCTCAACAATAAGCTGTACGAGGCGGGTTGGAAGGCGCAGTTCGCCTCTGGTATCATCATGCCACTGATGCGCTTCGTGGGCAATATCGGCTACGTCTTTGTCGCGGTCGTCGGTGGTGTGATGGTGACCCAGGGCACCATCGCGATCGGCGATGTGCAGGCCTTTGTGCAGTACGCGCAGCAGTTTACCCAACCAATCACCCAGTTGGCGAACTTCGCCAACGTGATCCAGTCCGCTCTGGCTTCGGCTGAACGTATCTTCGAACTGCTCGACGAGCAGGAGGAGATTCCAGAGGCCGCCGACGCTCAGGTGATCGAGCATCCCGATGGTTCCGTGCAATTCGAGCACGTCAGGTTCGGCTATAAAGAGGACGAGATCTTGATGGAGGACATGAATATCGATGTCAAGCCCGGCCAGACGGTCGCCATCGTCGGTCCCACTGGCGCGGGCAAAACCACGCTGGTCAACCTGCTGATGCGCTTCTACGAGGTCAATGACGGTCACATCCTGGTCGATGGCGTCGATATCACCCATCTCAAACGCGCCTCCCTACGCCGCATGTTCGGTATGGTGTTACAGGATACGTGGCTCTTCAATGGCACCATTCGCGACAACATCGCCTATGGCCGCGAGAACGCGACGGAAGAGCAGATCGTGCAGGCCACGCAGGCCGCCAACGCCGATCACTTCATTCGCACGCAGCCCGAGGGCTACAACACTATTCTTAACGAGGAGGCGACCAACATCTCGCAAGGTCAACGTCAGTTGCTCACCATCGCCCGCGCCTTCCTCGCCGATCCCGAAATCCTGATCCTGGACGAGGCCACCAGTAGCGTCGATACCAGGACCGAGATGCAGATCCAGAAGGCCATGTCCGAATTGATGAAGGGTCGCACCAGCTTCGTGATCGCACACCGCCTCTCCACCATTCGTGACGCCGACATGATCCTGGTCATGAACCACGGCACGATTATCGAGAAGGGCACGCACGAAGAACTGCTGGCGAAGAAAGGCTTCTATGCCGACCTCTACAACAGCCAGTTCACCGGTCGCGCCCTCCAGGAAGAGGCCGTCTAACCCTCCTCGTGCCCTATGCGGATAATGTATTACCGATATCCGCGTAGGCGCGGTCCCTTGTGGCCGCGCGGGGGAGGGGGTAGGTAAGGCATTCGGGGGGGACTGCCCCGCTGGTCGTCATTGGGCAACGCATGCGTTGCC
>CAZZWK010000121.1:0-12095 GCA_964657925.1 uncultured Dictyobacter sp. | reverse complement strand
GGGTCCGCGTAGGGCAAACCACGCGTTTGCCCCTCGCGGACCCGTTTGCCCTATACGTGGATCGATGCAACTCTCGCTGGAGACAGGATGTAGTTCTGCCGGTCGAAGCGACGCGTGCGATTCCGGAAATCGAAGGTAAAGCCAGGCCACAGCGTGGTATTGCGTCCGTCGGCGGCCAGGTACCAGCTATTGCAGCCGGATGTCCAGACGGTTCCCTGCATGCGGTGTTCCATCTCCTGCTCGAACGCTTTTTGAACCTCGGGTCGAACCTCCACACTCTGCACGTCGCGTTTGTTCATCTGACGCAGGCAATCAAGCAGGTAAGTGACCTGTGATTCGATCATGTAGACCATAGAGTTGTGTCCCAGGCCGGTATTTGGCCCGATCAGCAGGAACAGGTTGGGAAAGCCCGCGACGGCAGTGCCGAGGTAGGCGCTGGGTTCATCGTGCCAGGCGTCGGCGAGGGATTGACCTGCGCGCCCGTGGATGCCACGCGGCAGCGTCGTGTCGGTCACATGGAAGCCAGTGCCGCAGATGATCGTGTCGACCTCGTGCTCCTGACCGTCCGAGGTGATGATGCTATGCGCGCGTATCTCGCGAATATGTTCGGTCACTACGTCGACGTTGGGTTGGGTCAGCGCGGGATAAAAGTCGTCGGATACGAGGATACGTTTGCAGCCCATGGTGTAGTTGGGCGTGAGTTTAGCGCGTAACACCGGATCGGGCACCTGACGTTGCAGGTGGTGCTGCGCGATCTGGGAACCCTTCTGCATGATCGATGTTTTATACACCATGCCCAGCGCGGTCAACTCGCGTTGTAGATAAATTTGTGTGCGTACAAAGTGCTGCGTGATGGGTAGCAGACGGAAGAGCCTGTGTTGCCAGGCGGGAATAGCATGGTCGAGGCGCGGGACGATCCAGGGTGGTGTGCGTTGGAAGAGCGTCAGGTGCGAGACGAGGGGCTGGATCTGCGGAATAAACTGGATCGATGATGCGCCGGTGCCGATCACAGCCACGCGTTTACCCGTCAGATCGTAATCATGTCTCCACTGCGAGGAGTGGAAAAGCGTGCCCTCGAACTGCTGGATACCGGGGATATTGGGCAGCGAGACCTCGTTGAGCGGACCATTGCCAACGATGAACAGGTCGGTAGTAAATTGCCCTTGCGATGTCGTGACGTGCCAGCGCTGATCATCCTCGTGCCATGAGGCGTCGAGCAGGTTGCTGTTCCAGCGCACATGTGGCAGGATACCGAAGCGTTCGGCGCACGAGCGCAAATAGACCTGGATCTCGTGCTGCGGCGAGTACATACGGCTCCAGTAGGGATTGAGGGCGAAGGAGAACGAGTAGAGGTGGGAGGGGATATCGCAGGCGCAGCCGGGATAGGTATTGTCGCGCCAGGTGCCACCGAGTCCGGAGGCGCGCTCGATAATCAAAAAGTCGTTTTGCCCATGTTTTTTAAGCCCGATCGCCATGCCCAGGCCCGCGAAGCCAGTGCCGAGTATCGCAATATGCACATGCTCGGTACGTGCATCGCCGTTAGAAGGTGTGTCTTGCTGGCCCGCAGGCTGTAGCGTACGGGAGCGCATATCGGTACTGCCCGTGTTTGAAGAAACCTGTGTCATTCGTATATCCTCCAGTGATTTTCGAATGATTCTCGAAAAGAAAAACAGCGTTGTCTTGACAGTATAATATATGATGATGGAAGTATACCCGATTTTCGAATAACATTCAAGTTCGAGCGACATTCAACTTTCTATCCTTGCCACTATAAGGGCCAGTAACTGGTGCATCCAGCAAGTAAGCAGATGACCCGCGTAGGCGCGTCCCCTTGCGGGCGCGCACCGGAGCATGGTTTCCCGTACTCCCGAATACTTGCTGCATGCACCGGTAATGCGCTCTCACAAATAAAGCAGAGTAATGCTGGACGAGTATCCGCTGTACCGCGTCCGTAGAGGCAAGCAAGGCGGATACAGGATACCCCGAGGTTATTTTTGAAAGATCATTACAAGACCGATATTTAAATAAAGAAATAGAGTTAAGGTAGGAGCACATATGACGCAGGTCACCACGAACAAGATGGGGCGGGTGCAGAGGAAGAAAGAGCGATCGCAGGCGGCGATTGTGGAGAGCGCGCAGGAGCAATTCTTGCGCCTGGGATATGCTGGCACCACGCTAGAATCGATCGCGAGCGGCGCGGATGTCGGCGTGGGCACGATCTACTCCTATTTTGGTGGTAAAGAGGACCTGTTCATGGCGGTGATCGAGCGCGGGCTGGACCTGTTGGAGGAATACCAGGCGCAAGCATTCGCGCCAGGATTGCCGCCGCGACGCCAGATGGTCTTGTTGGGCGAGACCTATCTGCGTTTCGCCAGCGAGCACCCACGCTATTTTCGCTTGTTGGCGGGCGTGGAACATCGGACGGATATCAACGTCAAAGATGAGCGCACCATGCAGAGCAAGGCCAGGCTCGACGCGCGCGTCGATGCTTTGATCGGGCGCAACGCGGGCGTGATCAGATCGATATTGTCCGAGGGAGATGCGCGCGGCCTGGACGCGGACGGCATCGCCCGCTTTCTATGGGGCGCATGGAACGGCGTGATCGTATTGTATTTGCAGGATGGCGCGGAACGCTTCGATAGCGCGGCAGCCAAAGTCACATTGGAGCAGGGCAGGCGTCTGTTGATCGCAGGCATGCAGGCGATCTTGCAGGATGGCGCGTGTGGAGAATGGTAAGCGACCTGCTCCACCAGGATAAGCCTTCCACAGTGCAAACCCGTATACCATTCTCGCCTAGCTCATTCTTTCCTCTACTTTATTGCATCCGTCCCGCATTCAATGTAACTATCATACCTATGGACATCAACCTCGCTTACATAACCTTACTACACTGTCAAACCACCTTCAACCCCCCGGTAGGAGCCGATTTATCGTGCTCACCCCGATTTATCGTGCCTTATGCCGCTCGACATACCCCTTCCTCATTCACGTGCATCTCCCCATTACATACCCCCTCCCCGACCTTGCTCGTTCAATTTCATTATCAGCGCATCGCCTTGGCCGCCGTTCTTTTTGCATCCTCATAATGGGTACATCCACCAGATAATTCAGTCATCCGCGTAGCCGCGTCCCCTTGTGGGCGCGCACCGGCCTCGCTTTGCTTCCCCCCCAACCACTTCTGCATGCACCAATTATCGACGAACAGTAATACCCAACGTTCTTTCTTCGTCCTCATCATCGCCCAATCCTCTGCCATCGCCCATCAATGCCCCGACTCATCGGTCAACCCCTCCCCATCAACCATAACTCCCAATTTTTTTGAAATTCCCTTACCACCAACCGTAGGGGCAGGATTCATCCGCCCGCGCGGCAATTCATAGCCGTGCCCCCTCCCGTGCCACCCTCTCAACCAACCACCATCACCTTTCCCACAAAAAATACCGCGCTAAATTGCGCGGTACTTCACATTCCAATCACCATAAACTCTTCTACATACAAAATCAAATTATGCACACAAACCTCAATCGTAGGAGCAGCATTCATCCGCCCGCCACAATTCATTGTGCGCCTTCTACTAACAGGGGACTTCTACAAATGTTTTAGCTGCACCCCTCGAAAACGGGCATTTCTCCCTTCAAAGGCTTATTTCGGTTGCTGGATTGGAGTGGGCCTGTACGTGTTTCAAACCCGAAAACGGGCGTTACTCCCTTCAAAGGGCTACCTCTGTAGTATAGCATGGGAGGCGGCTCCAGACAAGCCTTTTCGCGGATCTCTTTCCAAAGGGTGTTTTTGAGGGGTCGAAAGGTGATATTTTTGTCCTACTATCGCCTGCAACGGCCTGTAGAGCCATGCGCGGATCTCAGCTCAAGGGAGATCATCGGTGAGATCCGCGCTCAATGGTCGAGCTTACGTATAGTCAACTGGCTGCCACAGCGTTTGACAAATCTTTATCGATGGCTTATACTGTCACTTAGATAAGCTAAATAATACATACACTAACTAATAGAGAAACTAACTAAAGCACGGGAGAGAAGGTAGCTGTATGCTTGATCCCGCTTCTCAGGACACGTTGGACGTTGCCAACGACCTGTTCGATCTCATACCGCGCTTGCTGGCACGCATGCGCGCGGACATTCCACGCGACACGGACGATCTCTCGCCGGAGTGGCGCGACATCTTAGAGTTGCGCACGACAAAGGGCCAGCTCAAGCTGTTGCGTGTGCTGATCGCGCAGGGGAGTTGCAGCATGCAAGAACTGGCCGAACGGCTGGATGTCGCGCCGCCGACCGTCACCGTCATGGTCAAACGTATGCTCACGCAAGGGTTTGTCGAACGTGTCCACGACGAACAGGACTGGCGTGTCGTACGCGTGCTGCCGACCGAACGCGGCAAGCGCGCCACCATACTCTACGAAGAGTTCTGGCTCGCGAACCTGCAACGCCTGCTCGCTCACCTCAGCGCTGAGGAACTGGCACAACTACGCATCGCCCTACCCATATTGCGTCACCTGAGCGAGATAGAACCGTGATCATCACAATTAGTGATGTTTTGATTCGTTGCGCTACCTGATGTGCGGGTCCGAAATTCATTCTATCTAATCCAATTGGAGCAGACTTCTATGCAACCAGATAATTCTGAAAGCCAGGAAGCGCCGCTTCCCGTGCGACTGATCGATCCTGAAAGCCAGGAAGCGGTGATTCCTGAAACCGCTATTGCGGTAGAAGCGCCAGCCGCTGTGCAGGCCAGAGGCTGGCGGCGCACGTTCGTCGCCTTTCGACACCGCAACTATCGGCTCTTCTTTTTCGGGCAGATGATCTCATTGATCGGGACCTGGATGCAAACGACCGCCCAGGCATGGCTGGTGCTGCAACTGACGCATAGCGCGCTGCTGCTCGCGCTGGTGGGTGTGCTGCAATATCTGCCTGTGATGGTCTTCTCGCTCTTCGGCGGCGTGCTGGCTGATCGGCTGCCCAAACGTACCGCGCTACTCTTCACGCAGTCGGGTGCGCTACTTCAGGCGGTCATCCTGTGGCTTCTGGTCGCGACGGGTACGGTCCAGATCTGGCAGATCATGCTGCTGGCGGCCCTGCTGGGACTGACCACCGCCTTCGATCAGCCCACGCGCCAGACGTTTGTGGTCGAGATGGTGGGACGCGAAGACCTGACCAACGCGGTCGCGCTCAACTCGTCGCTCGTCAACATCGCGCGTGTGCTGGGTCCTGGTCTCGGCGGTGTGCTGATCGCCTGGCTCGGTGTCGCGCCACTCTTCCTGCTGAACGCTAGCAGCTTTCTCGCGGTCATCTTTGGCCTGCTGCTGATCGATCAAAAGGCTCTGCATCAGCCGCTCAGCGGAGCGACGGACGAGAAGAAGTCTGGCATGCTCAGAAGCGTGCGCGAGGGCCTGTCCTATGTTGGGCACGTACCATCCGTTTTGCTGGTCATAAGTATCGTGGGCGCGATCATGTTGTTCGGCATCAATTTCAACGTCATGCTGCCCCTGTTCGCTACCGACGTGTTCCATGCGGGCTCGATCAGTTATGGTTTCCTCTACTCGGCCTTCGGTTTAGGCGCGCTCTTCTCCGCGCTATGGGTCGCCTGGGGCAATCGCAAACCAAGCATTCGCTCGCTCTTGATCGCCTCGTTCGTATTCTGTGTGCTAGAGATCGCTTTCGCTCTCTCTCACATTTACATCCTCTCGTTGCCCTTGATCGCGGGTGTGGGATGCGCGCAAGTCGTGATAGGAGCCATCGCCAACACAACCATACAAACGGTCGCGCCGCATCATTTGCGTGGTAGAGTGATGAGTGTGTACCTGCTGGCGTATTCCGGTGGTATGCCAGTGGGGAACCTGTTCGCGGGCGGCCTGGCGGTCCTCTTCGGCGCACCCATCTCCCTGTTGATCGGTGGTATTCTAAGTCTGATCGCGGCACTCGTCGGCTGGATATTGCGCAAACCGGCGGAAAAAAGTCTTGCCGAGTCAGAGGCAACGATCCACTATAACTATTGAGTAGCCTGCGCATTTTCTCTATTGTATTTGTGCAGGAGCAAGAGAAAGGAAAATTCATTGTCTGATACACATGATACGCAAGCCCATGGGCATACCGCTCTTTTAGTGATGGATGTGCAGGCAGAACTTGTCAGCCGCTTTCCACAGGCCAATGACCTTCTCACGCCTATTAAGCATGCCATTGCCGCCGCTCGTGCCGCCCAGCTTCCCGTGATCTATGTGGTTGTAGCCCTTCGTGCGGGCTATCCTGAAGCCAGCCCGCGGAACAAATCCTTCGGAGCCATCAAGCAGCGTGCGACCGCCACATTTTCACCTATGACCAACGCTGAAATTCATCTCGCCATCGCTCCACAAGCAACGGACATCGTTGTCACCAAGCGTCGTGTCAGCGCATTCACCGGCAGCGATTTAGAGGTGATATTGAGAGCACAGGATATTCATCACCTTGTGCTGTGTGGCATCGCCACCAGCGGAGTGGTGCTCTCGACCTTGCGCGAGGCTGCCGACAAGGATTATCAGTTGACCGTCCTCGCCGACTGCTGTCTCGATGCCGATGAAGAAGTTCACCGCGTCCTGCTCTCCAAAGTCTTTCCCCGCCAGGCCGAAGTGCTCCAATCCGAGCAGTGGATCGCGCAACTAAAATCTGACGCACGTTAGCTGACTGCTGAGGTGTCATGGGTGGTCAAGAATTTTGGAGCAGGAACTACTGTACTGTAACAATTGTATGCTTGTCACAAGAACTTTGTAGATGGTCATTTCCGTCCCTCTTGTGCTTTCCCATCATTGCTGGTAGACTGACTCGTAGCAGAAAAGTATTTCAGCCCACATGAATGTCCACTTTGCATCTGATAGCAGCTTCGCGCATATCAGGCCAACCACTATCGGCCCTTCGGGTCGCGAACGGAGCAACTCGTGAAAGCAGCACAGTTCAGCCGGTTCGGAGGCCCGGAAGTCCTCGCTATCGTGAATCTTCCGGACCCGCACCCTGGTTCTGGTGAGGTTCGGATCGCCGTGCGTGCCGCTGGCGTCAATGCGAGCGACTGGAAGAAGCGTCAGGGGTTGATGGATCAGGAACTGCCCCAGACCATGGGTTACGAAGCCGCTGGCATCGTCGATGAGCTCGGTGCGGGCGTCACCGACGTCGCCGTCGGCGACCGCGTGTTCGGCACTTCTCCCTACGGCGCGGCCCAGGCAGAACTGGCGGTGCTGACCTACTACGCACCCATCCCGCCGACGCTGGACTTCGCCGCAGCTGCGGCACTACCGACGGCTGTCGAAACCGCCGCACGCGCGCTTGACCAACTCGGGGTCGCGAGCGGGAACATGCTGCTCATCAACGGTGCCTCCGGGAGCGTCGGCAGCGCCGCCGTTCAACTCGCCATTGCACGCGGCGCACGCGTGATTGGGACCTCCAGTCCCGCAACGCACGATTTCCTGCGTTCGCTCGGTGCTGCACCCGTCGCATATGGCGACGGCATGGCAGACCGTGTCCGTGCGCTCGCTCCGGAGGGCGTCGACCTGGCGCTCGACGTCGCCGGGAGCGGCGTCCTACCCGAGCTCATCGAACTCGCGGGCGGCGCGGAACACGTAATCACGATTGCAGACTTCGCCGGGGCGCGCCAGTACGGCGTGCGGTTCAGCCGAGGCGACTCTGGCCGCGCAACCTACGCCCTCGCTCAAGTCGCGGACCTGGTCGCGTCCGGGCGCTTCTCGCTGCCGGTCGGGCAGGCATTCCCTCTGGCCTCCGTCGCGGAAGCACACCGCGTCGGCGAATCCGGCAACGTGCGCGGGAAGCTCGTGCTGCTCGTGCCTGACTCACCGCTCGTCTGAACATCACCAACCGACAAACTAGCCGCCTTTCCGAGACCGGAACCAGGAGTCTGAGCATGACAGATACAACAAAACGGCCACCTTTCGATCCGCAACTTGCCGACTTCCTGGCTGTGATGCAGGAGCACGGTCCGTTCACCATCACCACTGAAATGCTTCCCCGGATGCGGACGCTAGATATAACTGCGGACGAGCTGGCTGAAAGCCTGCGTGCACGCGGCCTTGAACGTCGCGACTTCACGATCCCCGGCTATCAGGGAGACCAGATCCGCGTTTCCGTCATTCAGCGCTCTGGTCGCACCGGCACCGCGGCATGCTTCTACAGCATCCATGGCGGCGGCATGATCCTCGGCAATTATCTCGGGAACCTCGACTCCTTTGACGACTGGCTGTTCACCCACGACGTGGTCATGGTCACGGTCGACTACCGCCTGGCGCCGGAGCACCCGGACCCGTACCCCATCGAGGACTGCTACGCCGGGCTGCTGTGGACGGCATCCCACTCAGACGACCTCGGGATCGATCCCGCCCGCATCGTGCTGGCCGGAAGCAGCGCTGGCGGCGGCCTGGCAGCAGGGACCGCGCTTCTCGCCCGCGATCGGAAGGGACCGGCACTGCTCGGCCAGATCCTGATGTGCCCCATGCTCGATGACCGCAACTCCACCGTGTCGACGCAACAGATCGATGGCGTCGGTGTCTGGGACCGGACCACGAACATCTTCGGATGGACTGCCCTCCTCGGCGACCGCCGTGGCGGTGACGACGTCTCCGTCTACGCCGCACCAGCCAGAGCCACCGACCTGTCAAACCTTCCGCAGACCTACATCGACTGCGGAAGTGCTGAAGTCTTCCGCGACGAAGCAGTCGCCTACGCAAGCAAGCTCTGGGAGGCCGGAGTCCAGGCCGAGCTCCACGTTTGGGCTGGCGGTTTCCACGGGTTTGCCAGCATGGTCCCACACGCGACCGTCTCACGCGCCGCGACTGCATCGCTCGCGAACTGGACCGATCGAATCCTCGCTCGCTGAGTACTCTGTCTCTATTTTCGGAGGAAGTCCACTTGAAATTGTATGCTTGTCACAAGAAATGTTCAAGACAAGCAAGAGGAGATTTCAGCCATGTCATTTCAACCATCTGACCCAGTCCTGGCATGCAATATCGCAGCCATTCCCAAAGAGGTTCGACCTCTGCATCAAGCCAATACCGAACGCATCGTTACCGCAGTGCAAGAAGTAAGGGAACTCGAAACCGGCTATGCCTTGCGGCTGGCTGATGAGACAGACCTTTTACAAACGCTGGCGGCATTTCTTCACTACGAACGCCTGTGTTGTCCTTTCTTTCACTTCACACTGGATATGGTGCCGGATCAAGGACCAGTCTGGCTCTCTATTACAGGCGCTATCGATATGAAAGAGTTTTTGCGCAGTGAGGGACTTGTACCACCTGCCTCCCTTTCTCAGCAACGAGAGCACGAGTAAGCATCTTCAAAGGTTGTTTTAATAGTATCTCAGCTCAATTTGCTGCTCAATATAGCAGAGAATCTAGAAAACAACTGGCTCCCTGAACACTTCATGTTTCTGCGCACAACGGAAGTTCCAGGCAAAGTGAGCGAACAGTCCATGCTCAACTGCGCGCAGCGTCTACAGGCCTTTCTCAGTCAGCAATGCTAGCCATCATCACCGCACGCTTCTGGTGCAGTCACGGAATTCGAATTCGTTTTGGGTGATATTCCTGCCATCAATTCCATCCTTTTGTTGTTTAACCATACAGAGGTGCTGAAATGTCGTTGTGTTTTGGAGCGGGAATGATTAAACTACAATCGTAGCTTATACGATAGATGTATAGTAGTAAAAGGGTTTGTATGAAAGTATTTGTAACTGGTGCCAGTGGGCACATCGGCTCTGTCATCGTACCTGAATTACTGAAAGCCGGGCATCACGTCGTCGGTCTGGCACGCTCTGACAAGTCTGCCGAAATGTTGCGTAAAGCTGGTGCCGAGGTAGAACGTGGCTCGCTCGATGACCTCGACAGCTTAAAAGCAGCCGCTCAGGCAGCAGATGGCGTGATTCACCTGGCCTTTAAAGTCGATCTGGCCTTTTCGGGAGATATGGAGGGCGCTGCACAGGCCGATCTGAAGTCCCTGGAAGCATTTGGCGAAGCTCTTGCTGGCAGCGGTAAGCCGCTGGTAGGCGTAAGCGGAACACTCTTGCTTGCGTTTGCCAATTTAGGACGTACCGTCCTTGAAACCGACGTACTGAAGTCCGGTCCTCGCATTGACTCTGAAAACTTCGTCATTGGACTTGCCGAAAAAAACGTCCGGTCATCGGTTGTTCGTCTGGCACCGACCGTTCATGGGCCGCTCGATATCGCTGCGGCCTTTATGCCAACATTCATTCGTATCGCGCGCGAAAAGGGTGTATCGGCCTACATTGGTGAGGGAGCCAATCGCTGGCCTGCTGTGCACGAACTCGATGCGGCACGCCTGTTTCGTTTAGCACTTGAAGCCGCACCAGCTGGCACCCGACTGCATGGTGTCGGCGATCAAGGTATCGCCTTTAAAGACATCGCCGAGACGATTGGGCAGCAACTGGGTGTACCGGTAATCAGCATCTCTATCGAGGATGCTACCGAACACTTTGCCCATTTGAGCACTTTTGCGGCACTTGATAATCCGACATCGAGTGCCATCACCCAGGCGGCGCTGAATTGGCATCCTGTTCAACCAGGCCTTATTGAAGACCTTCGTGAAGGCGAGTACTTCAAAGTTTAGCAATCAAACATGTTAGAACCAGGCTTAGCACGCTTTCAACCGGTTCACGCTAGCTTTCTGGACTGAGACAAGCGTGAAATTCCTGAATGTAATCGCACTCCTGATACTCGATTCATGTTTCTTTTGCTGGCGACATGGAGAATCTCTGTGGGCAAGGTGTTGGAACCAGTTGCAGAAATAGAGCGAAACATAGAGTTTTCTCGTATTCTACGACAGGCTTTTAAGTCATAGACGAAGTACACGCTGGGACCAGGAGTTTCACCGCGTACTTCGTCTATTTTATTTTTAATGTTGATGCCCACTTCCTGAAGATGTTCTACTCCTCCGCAGGATCATACACGTGTTTTACGGCCCCATTTTCCCATTCATCGGGGACCCTGGATACTCTACCCTGTGGCGTGTACAGTTCTCTATCCATCGGTCGTATGGGCAGTTTCCCGAGATAGAAGTCCTTGATCCGCTCTCTCGTGATGGCGACGTATGAAACTTCTTTCTCACTCCCGATAGCCCTACGTCCCTGCTTGAGCGAGGCGATTAGGGAGGAACCGACGCCGCTATAGGGATCGAACACCCAATCATCTTCATCAGTGAGTGCAAGCACACATCTTTCGACGAGTTCAATGGGATATTGAGCGGGATGAACGGTTTTTTCTGGATGAGCTGCTTTCACTTGTGGAATCTCCCAAACCTCCTCCTCCCACTGTTGCGCAACGAACTCCCACAAATCAGACGGGTTTTTGCCCAAAGGATTGCCCGATGGCTTGCCTTTGTTGGGTCCTTTGTGATGCCTCTTACCCGGATATTTCGATGGTATGCGAACAGCATCAAGGTTAAAGGTATAATCATCGCCCTTCGTAAACCAGAGTATCGTTTCATAGCGACCGGAGAATCTTTTGGAGGTGTGCAGACCATGATTATAGCGCCAGACAATTCTATTTCTTAGCTTGAGACCGTAATCTTTGAAAATATCATAGTAGAAGATATCTAAAGGAAAAACTTCACCGTTCTCCACATAGTTTCCCACCTGCCAGCAAAAACTTCACCGTTCTCCACATAGTTTCCCACCTGCCAGCAAAAACTTCCTCGATCATCGAGGAGTCTTACCAATTCTTTAATTACACTGGCTTGTATCGCTGTCGTGTATTGTAGCTCTTACCTCATATTCCTTGCCAACATTGTAAGGAGGGGATGTAATGATCAATTTGGCAAAGCGATCGGGAAGGGTGCGCAAAAATTCATAGGTCTCGCCAGGATGCAGAACGATCTGACTATCATCAGTAAAAGTGTCTGCTATTTTGGGGGTATTATCCCTGTCCTGGTATTCTTCATCAGACCACAACTGCAAAGGGGTCGCCATGCCTCTGTTCCTCTCCTATTTCGACTCGGCGCAGAGAGTATGGCTACTTTAAAGACAAAAGTTGCAATCCCTGCCGGACTGAAAAGATATTTCCAACCCCCTTCAAGCCCTCCAACCTCTCCAACCCCCTTCAA
>CAZZWK010000120.1:0-12224 GCA_964657925.1 uncultured Dictyobacter sp. | reverse complement strand
TGCCCTGATCCCATTTCAAATTTCTCCATCTCGACCTTTCCCTTGACAAGCAAACAATTTCTAATTGAAATGATATGTATTAGGAGGAAAATAGTACGTGGAAACGGATCATCAAGAGCAGGCGAATTACGAGGAACCTTTAGGCTTCGCCTTGAGTGCGGCGGCGCGCAAGCTGGCGAAGTTTTATGTCCAGGCGCTGGCCGAGCATGCTTTGACGCCCTCACAGTTTTTCCTCCTGCGCCAGCTATGGTTGGAGGATGGATTACCCCTGCGTGACCTGGGACTGCGTGCCCAGCTTGATGCCACCTCCACTACCTGGCTCATCGACCAACTTGAGCGTGCCAGCCTGGTCGAACGCAAGCGCAACGACAGCGATCGGCGTATCGTACGCGTCTGGCTGACGGAGGCGGATAGACATGCCCAGACCAGTCTAGCTCCGGCGCTGGTACAGTGGGAAAAAGGGTTGCTACAGGGGATCTTACGCTATCACACTCCTGACGAGATCGCCACTTTTCGCCGTGTGCTCGCCACCTTGAGCGATACCTTGCCGGAAGGAGACGACCTGTGGAAGCAGCTTTCAGCCTCCTGGGATACCCGACTTGACCTGCTCCGTTCATTGACCGAAACGACTGAGACCGAATTAACTGATGAGAAAGGATAAACGCATTGACTATGGAGAAAACACAAATAACTGGCCGTTCACTGGAGAAAGAAATTTTTATCAAGGCTTCTCCAGAACGTGTCTTCCGCGCACTGACTGAGAAAGAAGAATTTGAACGCTGGTTTCTTGTCAAAGCTGAGATCGATTTACGCCCTGGAGGAACCATCAGATTCGAGTGGGCACCGGATGTGGTTGAAGTTGGTAAGATCCTTGTGCTCGAACCACCCCATCGCGTCAGTTATAGCTGGGAAGCGCTTTCATCGAGTCCCACCACGATCACTTTCGAACTAAGCGCGGAAAGCGGTGGCACGCGTCTGCGTCTCGTGCATAGCGGCATTGGCGAGGGCGAGGATTGGGATAACTACTACAATTCGGTAAACGGCGGCTGGAACACACATCTCAAAAATCTGGTCTCCTGGCTTGAAACTGGCATTTGCGCACTACCCAGTCCCGCCAATAATCGGTAATCAGTTCTTGAGTGTTTTCTATAGGAACTGACGTGAGTAAAAGAGAACCACAGAACCGGTCTACCGGTTGACATTTAAGGGCTTTGAAGAAAAAGTACAAATGGATACAAGAACAGTTATAAAAGAATAATTCATTAAAGCGACACCAGAACGAGCCTTTAAAGCGCTTACTGAAAAGCAAGAATTAGAACGCTGGTTGGTACAAAAAGCTGATATCGAATTGAAACCCGGAGGAACATTTCGTACAGAATGGGCACCTGGTATAGGAGAGCATGGAAAAGTAAAAGAAGTGAAGCCATCTCAATCGTTCAGTTTTACCTGGGAAGCATTTTCTCCTACTCCGACAACCATTACTTTTGAGTTAACAAAAGAAAAAGACGGTACGTTGCTAACACTTACCCATAGCGGTATTGGTGAAGGAGAAAAATGGGATGTTTATACCAATATCAGCAAAGCGTGGGATAGTCATCTTAAAGATTTAACGTCTTGGATTGAAACAGGGACATGCCCACCACCAGGTCCAAGAGGATAATACAAGTAACAGTAATCGCTAAAAAGGGTCAGAATAGTCATCTACACTATCTGGCCCTTTTGCTAATGCTCTATTTCTATATCCTGATCCGATAAATGTCAATTTTGCCCTGCGCTGGCAAGAATCGTTTGCACGCTTTGTTCCAGCAGCGCCAGCACCTGTGCGCGTGGAATAGTGCGTTGCTCCACCCATTGCAGGCACACTTCCTGGAAAAAGCTGATCCAGCCACGTAGACCAAGTTGTAGCAGAGGGTCGGTACTATCGTTGCCCACATAGTGGTAAAATATCGCGAACTGGTGCTGGCGATAGGTTGCTAACAGTGCTTCGGCCTCGGCGTCTGATCCGATCCCTGCGCGGAAAACCATCCTTGCCAGGGCTGGAGACTGCTCGAATTGCGTTAAAAATGCGTTCAAGCAGGCATGCAGGTCGTGAAAATCCTGCGGAATTTGTCTCATGGCCGCGAACACACTGCGTAACGTCTCTAGATAGAGGTCGCGTTTGCTGGCAAAATAATGATACAGCAACCCTTTGGACATCGATGCCTCAGCCGCAATGTCCTCAATCGAAATCTCGTCGTATGGGCGGCTCGCAAAGACGCGCTGGCTAGCCTGCAAAATGCTCTGTATGCGTTCCTCGCGTGAGAGCACTTCGCGTTTTTTCGTTGCAGGCGAGGTAGGTTGATGCATGACTGGGAGCCGTTCCTTTCCACGTTCCGCTTGTCTCACCTATGAGCTTCTTGTAAGTCGCTAGTATAGCATACGGGGCAAACGTGTGAGGCAAACACGCGGGGCAAACGCGTGGTTTGCCCTACGCGATCGTGCATCGGTCCACGCGGGGCAAACGCTATGCCTTACTGCTCTCACCGGTGTGCCCTAATGCTATCAGGAACATAACTGCATGATCAGGGGCATGTGGAGAGAAAAAAGTCACCACGTCATCATCGAAAAACGTGAGTCCGCTTGCTCCTAGCGAGAGTGCGTACGCGCTGAGATAGATGCGTCCAGCCATGATAGCGGCCTCAAGCTGAGCCAGCCGGTATCCGCGATTACCGAAGTGTGTCAGAACATATGCAAGATCGGTGAGAAAATAAATATTGACGGCAGCCTCGCCGCCCAGCTCTTGATTGAGCGCAAGAAAACGAGCGGCGTGCCGGAATGTTCCTGTTTGCAGTTGCTCAAGCGCCTGTTGTTGGGCGTTGAAGACGTACGTCCCGTGCTCAAGACCCTCGACCGCGTTGGCAATCACGTACACCGAGTTCAATGTTCCTGTTTGCGTGTGCAGACAGTCAAAAGGGATGTGCTTTAAAGAAAAGCTGAGCACTGTAGATAGGTGCGCGAACGTAATTGGTGTGTGACTGAAATGACGCGCTGAGCTACGCCTGCGTATTACAACTTCGACGCTCTCGGTTGGTAACTTTGATGAGGTGTATGGCTGAAGTGAAGTAAGCGACCGTGCTGAGTGTATAGGACGGGACCGCACAGATTCAGGCTGCGCGCGCCAATCCATGACCTCTTGAGTGGACACAAGCGATGAGTTCTGGTGTATCATCTCGATGGATGGGTAGGTTACCTCATATCTTGAAAGCTGTACTGTTGGTAGGTGCAGCGGTGAGAATGCAGGAGCCTCAACTGTGCTCCGCGTTGTGTGTCCGAACGAGAGCAGACCGATAGTTGCCTCATGTTTACTATCAATATCCAGCAGCGTGTTCACCTGCTCATCCACGAAGCCGAGCACGACTTGTGCGGGCATGGAGAGTGCGTTCGCCACCGCTAACGAGTTGGCGAGCATGGTGCCGCTATCCCAGCATGCATGTCGATAGGCTCGTTCTCTATAGCGGTAGGCGTTGCGCCAAAAGGTGCTTGTGAAGATGGCAATCACGGGTGCTGCTATGATTGCGGGTTCGGAGGCGGTGGCAGCGGCGAGGGTGTGGCGAAAATCGCCTGAGCGTAGTTCGCGCAACGCATGATCCTGTGCGCCATAATGATAGATGCCAGCGGCTAAATCCGGCAAAGCAGCGCATACGAGATAGATTTCGATATGGAAAAGTGCTCCGGTGGATGCGGCGGCACGCATGGAGAACTCTCGACCCGCGACCCGCGCTTTTTTGGTCACACCATTGGACAAGAAGCACAATTGTGCTAATGAGTGTAAATCAGGTAAGTGTTCGCCCGAGGGTGAAATCGCTGGGCGAGCAAGCGCATCGAAAAGCGCTTCAGCATTGCTAGCGGAGTTCACCGCTACTATTGGGAGAGGAATGGGGGTAAGAGACGAGTAAATTTTATATGGGAGAGGCCTGTTGGCTTGATCGAGTACCGTCTTCTTCTCACTGATACTCTGCACGCTATGCTTTGTGGCATTGTGATAGTCGAGTGCCACAGCGATATCTTTGTTCCCCATTGTTGCCCAGTCCTAAAAAAAGGCTTGTTTTCCGCGTTGACTCTCCAACAGTATTGCTTCGTCAAACTTTATTGTAACATACTGTTGAGCAATCAAGCATCAGATTGTACGACGTTACGCCAGGGGAATCGTTCGGTACTTTCTTGTTGCGTTATAGGCGTCTATCAAGTAGACTGGAATGAGATGTGGGGAGAGCAGGATCGGCAATGCGTTCGGTTAGTTTGCCTCATCGGAAAGAGCACACCTTAGGCAATGCGAGAAATGCATGACTGGTCGATAGTGTCGATAGTGTCGATAGTAATGAGAGAGTTTCAGCGTTTCAGCCGTTAAAAAATTGAGCGGAAGACAGTTGTGTAAAGGAGATTTTAGTGCATACCTTTCCTCCCAGAATATGGCAGCATCACAATAGATTTCGTTTGCTGTTGCTCATCACGCTAGTTGTTGGCTGTCTGGTAGGATTCATTACTACTCGTACCATCGTCTCCGCCAATCAAGCGCGTTTACATACTCCTGTCATAGCGACCCCTGTCCCCCACACTAGCATGCCTGGTCGAGACTCTACCCCTCTGCAACCTCGCCATATTATTCCTAAAGTTCCCAGCGTCGTGAGCCCGCCCAACCCTTCCGGCCAGAAAATGCCTGTCGGCAATCTGCCCGGCTGGCAGCAGATTTTCACGGAAGATTTTCCGACCAATGCGTCGCTCGGTAGCTTCCCCGGTGCCGCTTACGGCAATGCTTTCGCGGTCTATCCCGATGGTACACCCGACACCGCTGGTCAGCAGGGCGCGCCCTCGCGTTACGATCCCTCCCAGGTTGTGAGTGTGAAAAATGGTTTGCTCAATTTGTATTTACACACCTCCCATGGCACTCCTATGGCCGCCGCTATCCTGCCCAATCTGCCAGGCAACCACCTGTACGGCAAATACACTATCCGTTTCCGTTCACAAGCGCTGGCCGGTTTTAAAACGGCCTGGCTGCTCTGGCCCGATAGTGAGAACTGGCCGCAAGATGGCGAGATCGATTTTCCTGAAGGCGATCTCTCCGGACCCATCGGTGGCTTTGTCCACCACCAGAATGCCACCTCCGGTGACGACCAGGATATCTTTAACACCAGCTCGCTCTATACATCCTGGCATACGGCAAGCATCGAGTGGAAACCCGATAGCGTCAGGTTTATCCTGGATGGCAAAGTTATCGGCACCTCGACCGATCGTATCCCTGACACCCCTATGCACTGGGTGATTCAGACCGAATCCTGCTTCGATTTTTGTCCCGCCGCCAATACCGCTGGCAACCTCCAGATCGCGTGGATTACTGCTTATCGCATGTCCGCGTAGGGACAACCACGCGTTTGTTGCTACGCGGATATGCCGTATCCACATGCAATTTTCAAGTGGTAGTATCGCGTCCGTTGTTCTCACGGAATCCTGCATAATAGAAATCGGCCCATTTTCATGAAAATGGGCCGATCGTTTATGAACGAGTTCGGATTCGTTTAGAGATTGCTACCGTCATTCGCATGCACAAACACGGGTAGCAAGAATGCCAGCGCAGTCGCTTTCGGCGTGCCTGCACCTGTAACGGCGTCCCAACCTTTAGCCGCGTTATAGCCCTGAACCGCGATCGGATTGCCATCGATGTCGAAGCCGGTCACAGAGTTATTGCCCGTGGTGATATCGTGGAACGCGAGAGAATAGACATTGCTCCTTGTACATAAAAACAAATCAGTAAAAGTAGTAGAGGACCGACAATAGAGAAGATACGCAGAATGTTTATAGGGCGGAAAAATCTAGAAACAACATTTCTTTTATCCGCATGTATCTATTTATGAGTATACAATACCTGTGCCAGTATTAGAAGAGGTACAACAAAATGGGGGGTCCCGGTGATAGCCCTGTTAGGAGCGCTGCACGTCGAACTCTTGCTCTAATGAAGGTGGCGTAGAATACTCGTTTTCATGCACATCTGAGGAGCTTTTGGGCTGCAGTAGCTCACGTATCATCTGAACAACGAGCTCTGGTTGATCGAACTGGATCAGGTGTCCACTGTGTAGCGCGATTACATGCTTGCTGTTTGTCGAGAGTTTCGCAAGCTCGCGCTGATATGCCATCAAAGGACTGTCAATGCCTTTTTTGCCGGAGGAGATGACGACGAGCGGAACATTTTTGAGATAGGGCCGGGTCGCGCGTACCTGCGCACAACTCGTTTTCGCCACCAGTTCTTCGTCGTCGCGTGTCTTCACTGATCTGGGCTGTGAGTAGAGCCATCTCACAGTTTGTCGTAGATGTTCCGGATATTCGCTCATATCCTGAGCGATGAATTTCATAGCGATCGCCAGCCGAATCAGGCCAAAGACCGCCGCCAGGTACCAGATAGCACGGCGTATGTGTTGTTTGGCAGTAGAGTAAGCAGAATTTGGCAGATGTTCAATCTCTTCTTCGTTGGGCGCATCGACGAGCACCAGGCCCGCAACCTCTCGCGCATAGCTTGCCGCGAACACACGCATATTCATACCACCGAACGAATGGCCGACCAGCAGATAAGGCGCTGGAATATTGGCTTTGTGCAGTAGCGTGTGCAGTTCGTGCGCGATGCGCTGACTGGTGCGTGGTGTCGGACCCGCGTCGCTCCACCCCATGCCCGCGCGATCGAACGAGCATACGCGTGTAATAGTTTCAAGCGCTGGCTGTACCTTCCACCAACTCAAGCAGGTCCCGCCAGAGCCCGCGTCCAGCACAACGGAAGGTACGCCTGCTTTGCTATCACCCGTAGCATAAAGATGGAGTTTGTAGCCACCGATATCGATGCGTTTGCCCTCTGGTGGGTAGTTGCGGGCTTGCCTGAGATTATGCCACCATTGATAGAGCGCGCCAATAAGCGGCAAACTCAGCACCAACAGAGCCAGCAGGATCAGTACCTTTTTCATATGTGACCGTTTCTCGTTGTATTGCCAGGAAGCCTGCACCTGTTCCCTCCAGATGGCCTCTCTACTCACAGTATACACGCGATCATGACAGCAACATTAACAAAAATCCTCCTCGTTGAACAAAATGTAATGTGTTATATGCCTTCGCTAGCATTTGGGTGCAAACTCACGTATACTCGTTATGTTCCCTCTACTAAAGAGAGTCCACTTCTATGTATATGGGGCAAATGACCCTTTCGCTCTACTCTTGTCTGATGCAAAATAAGCAATAGTATGTGACAACTAATCAGATTGTTTACTTGATCAAAAAGATATCTAATATTGTTGCCTATCGACGAATGTTTCGAGGAAATAATATGACTACTAGCGGAAAAATCCCGCATACGGAGCGCAGACGCTTCACTGACATCGATCCTTCAGCGATCCGCCATCCACTTGATAAACTGGCTGCTGAACAATTGCAGAAGTTGCGCGGCTTCGATTTCCTGGTCGCCAAATATCTTGAGTTCGGTTTTGAGCGCACCAACCGCATCTTGAACAATGCGAATAGCGTAAAAGTAAGTTCGCGTCAGATTCCCGCCCTGTATGAGATGTTGCGTGAGGGCTGTGCTATCCTGGATATGGCCGAGCCCGATCTCTACGTCAGTCAGACTCCCATCGTTAATGCCTTTACTTTCGGGCATACAAAACCATATATCGTCATTTTTTCCGGTTTATTGGAATTATTGGACGAGGACGAGGTCATGGGTGTCATCGCGCACGAACTCGGCCACATCAAATGCAACCATGTGCTTTATACCATGATGGTCTACCAGATCGACCTGCTGATCGCTATCGCGCGCCAATATATACCCGCGTTCGGACAATGGGTTGGTTTGAGCATGCAATTGACCATCGAGATCGCGCTCATCAACTGGCGAAGACGCGCGGAACTCTCCGGTGATCGCGCGGCCCTGCTCGTGACGCAGAATCCCCACACCTGCATCTCCATGTTGGCGAAGCTGGCCGGTGGCACCGCGAAAAGCATCTATCAGCTCGATGCCGATGAATTCCTCAATCAGGCTTATGCCTACAAAGAGGAGAGCGACAACGGTCTTCTCAACCGTTTCTATCAGGTACTGGTCGATATGCAGAAGGGCAGCCATCCCTTTGCCGTCGAACGCGCCCACTATCTGAACGAATGGTTGGGCAGCAACGAGTACGCGCACATCATGTCCGGCGACTATCCGCGCAAGCCACCCAAAAAGGAGTATACAAGCTCGGGCAGACGCGGCAATGGTGCTAACGGCAAATATTGCGAATACTGCGGTAACCTTGTGGAAAACGATGATCCTTTCTGCTCCTACTGTGGTCACTCGCTCTAATAATGCTGGAATTCATAACGACGCATCCGTGCCCTGCGTGGCGGGTTGGCCGATGAGTTCGAGCGAGACCGTCCACAGTTTCTGTGCGGTGTCCAGCTCAATCGCCCACTGCTTGACGCCGTCGCTATTTTCGAACAAGTCGGCGTCGTTGGGCACGGTGCGGGCCTCTCGACCGTCAGTAAGATAGTGGCCGCCTGTGTGGGCGAATTCGGGGGCGACTGCCGCGACGAGGGTGGTGGCGGCGCCTTGCTCGACTGTCTTGTAGACGAAGACTCCCGAGGCCTCGGCGTCGGCCAGGTACTCTTTTTGTTTCTGTGTGAAGTCTCTTTGCAGACCGGTAGCGACGCCGCCGGGGTTGACAGCGTTGGCGACAATGCCGTCGGCGGCCCAGCGACGCGTGGCTTCGACCGCGAATAACGAGTCGGCGGTTTTGGATTGTGCGTAGGCCGCTTGCGGGTCATACTCGCGCCGTTCGAAGTGGATGTCGTCGAACACGATAGGTGATCTCATATGCGCCGTGGAGCTCACCATGACGATGCGTGCCTCGCCCCGTTCGCGGGCACCAACGGCGAGAGCGTCATGCAATCCGAGGCTCAAGGCGAAGTGACCAAGGTAATTGGTAGCGAACTGCAGTTCCCAGCCTTCCTCGGTTCGGGACAGCGTGCTCGGAATGACCCCCGCATTGTTGATCAGCAGGTGCAGCGGGCCGTTCCAGTTCTGGACAAAGGTGGCTACCGAGGCTTGATTGGCGAGGTCCAGGGCTGCGACGCGCACACGCTCATTCCTGGTCGACTTCGCAATGTCCTCGGCGGCCTTCACACCAGCGTTGGTATTGCGGACCGCGAGCGTTACTTCCGCGCCAGCACTGGCGAGCGCGCGAGCGGTTTCAAGGCCGATGCCGGACGAGGCTCCGGTGACGATGGCACGGACACTGCTGAGATCGAGACCAGCCACGACATCCTCAGCGGTGCTTGTGGCGTCGAATGGGGTCGTGATAAGTGAATTGGGTGTTGTCATGAAAACCTCCTGAGGGTATACTGTATAGAGTGGAGAACTCTCCGCTTTATAGATCTATTGTAGCGGAGAGTTCTCCGTTTGTCAAGCTCGGTGTATGACCGGGCAGACGGAGGCATGATGGCACACAGACAGACCGAGTCGTTGCGGGCGGATGCGCAGCAAAATCGCGCGCGTATTCTCGCGGTAGCGATCGAGGCATTCACAGAATCGAGCACTGCCTCACTGAACTCAATCGCTAAGAAGGCTGGCGTCGGGATTGGCACGCTCTACCGCCACTTTCCCACCCGCGAAGCGCTCGTACTCGAGGTTTACCGCCACGAGGTGCAACAACTCGTCGACGCCGCGCCGATGCTGCTGGCGACCATGCCGCCCCTCGACGCGCTACGGGCGTGGCTGGACCGCGCGGCGCACTACGGAATGACCAAGGCAGGCTTGGCGGACGCGTTTAGCACCGTGACCACCTCCCACGAAGGCCTCTCCGCCGAAACCTATGGACTGGTGCTTGGCGCTCTCTCCTTGCTCCTGCATGCGAACGAGCAGGCGGGCACTATCCGCGCTGGCCTTGACCCTGCCGATGTCCTCGTGCTCATGAGCTTCTTGTGGCGGGTCGAATCCATCGGCGATTGGCGTTCACGCTCTGATAGGCTGCTGGACCTGTTCATGGACGGTCTCCGTGCCGGTGCTCCTGGACCCACCACGAGTGTCGACCACTAGTTCGTGCCGCCGAGCGGGAAGGGCGGAGAGCGCATATCACCCCTTGACAACACCTCGTTTTTATTTTAATATTTCAGTAATTACTGAAATATTGGAACGGGGATGACAAGAGATTGTTATTGCCGTCGCTCAGGGGTCAGAAAGGCCAGGTACCTATGCCATCAACTGTTCATGTCGCTAGTGGCTGGGTCGTCATGACTGTGGTCGAGTTGCTTTTCGTCATCGCGTATCCACTGGTGCTGGCTCTGATCGCGCGGCGCAGGCTAGGAGTGGGTTGGAAGTACTTCTGGTTTGGCGCGCTGGTCTTCCTGGTCGTGCAATTGCTGACACGGGTGCCAGTGGTGACCGTGTTGCAAGATACTGTATTAGCGCATCTCTTGAAAACATCGCAGACCTTTGTCTGGACCTGGCTAGTAATTCTCGCGCTCACTGCGGCCCTGTTTGAGGAGGTGGGACGCTACCTGGGCTATCGACTATTCATGGGTCGTGAGCAAAAGACATGGAGTAAAGCAGTCATGTATGGACTTGGGCACGGCGGCCTGGAATCGATGGTGTTGGTGGGTGGTTCAATCTTGCTCACACTCATAAACGTGCTCGTAACGTCCACACTCAACCTGAATATGTTACCCCTCTCCGAGCACCGCTTGATTGTGCAGCAGTTCGCGGCTCTGAATGCGCAGCCGTTATGGATACCATTACTAGGAGCATGGGAGCGTCTGTGGACCGTGCCGTTCCATGTCGCTATGTCGGTCGTTGTGCTGCAAGTCTTTCGGCGCAAAAATATAGCCTGGCTCCTGCTGGCGATTGCATTGCACGCCTGCCTCGACTTTGTCACTGTTGCCATTTCCCAGCTATGGGGCCGCAGCATTACTATAACGTTGAGCATTGAGGGCGTCGTTTTGATCGCGGGCCTCCTGGCCCTGTGGATCATATGGCGTTTGCGTGAGCCAGTACGACCTATTGTGCAGGACACGACGCAGGCACCGCTTATCGCTGGATAAGAAGTAGAGAAGGAAATCATGAAATCGTGAAAGGTGGTATGCAGGAGGCTTATAAAGCTATTGCGGACCCCACGCGCAGAAATATCTTGAAATATCTGCGCGGTGGCGAACGCACCGCGGGCGAACTGGCGGAACACGTGAGCGCGGGCCGCACCGCGCTGTCGCACCATCTCACCGTTCTCAAAATGGCCGATCTGGTGCGGGTCGAGCGTCGAGGACAGTTCCAGGTGTACTCGTTGAATACGACCGTGTTTCAAGATTTGATGACCGAGATAGTCGGCTGGCTGGGTGGACTCGATGAGCCGGATATTGGCGGCGAGGACACGGCCACGCCAAAGGAGTAATGCGAGCGTATCGCAAAAAGAATAGTATGGCTGAAAGAGATGAAAATAGTACAGAGCGGTGGGAAAGCCGTCGTTTATTAATGACCGCCGTCGCGCTGATCGTTGTCCAGTTGCTCATTGCTGCTGTGGCGTACGCGATGTTGCCCGCTCGTGTGCCTGTGCACTGGAACGCGAGCGGGCAGGTGGATAGCTACGGACCAAAACTGGAGGCGTTGTTATTCCCGCCCCTTTTGAGCCTTGTTGTACTGGTGCTCGTGCGTGTTGTGGTGACGTTCGGGCCTTATCCCGGCAGAGAGAACCGCGGCATAGCCGTTCGCTTCACCGATTATGTGCTGATCGCGGTCATCCTGCTGATGCAATTGATCCAGTTGGTCACGATCGCGGTTGCTTTGCATGTACCGATTGATGCAACATCAATCATCTTCGTAGCGGTCTCATTGTTTCTGATCGGTCTTGGTAACTACATGAGCAAACTGAGGCGCAACGCCTATGTGGGCATCAGGACGCCGTGGACCATATCCAATGACACAGTCTGGGAAAGAACTCATCGCCTGGGCAGCTGGCTCTTCGTGATTGCAGGCATTATCGGTTTGCTCACCGCCCTCATTCCTATCCCCAGTATAAGGCTGGCTGGCCTGCTGGTGCCGCTCTTCCTGGTTACCCTGATCACTGTTGTCTACTCGTACATTGAGTATCAGAAAGTAGTCGTCAACCGCGACAGACCACGACCATTGTAATTGGTAATTTGTAGTGTTATGACAAGCTCCAAATGAAGCTTGCCGACGGCGGCATAAATGCCGG
>CAZZWK010000119.1:0-12519 GCA_964657925.1 uncultured Dictyobacter sp. | reverse complement strand
CTAAGCAAATAATACTGTTGTGCTTGTAACTGAGTCATGCGGACTGCTACACTGATTTTGATGGGTTTTCAGGCTTTTTTTAAGCTTGATGTGGGGGAATGTGCGGACGCATGCGTTTCACCGGAGGATAGTGCTACGTTATGAGTACAGAGAATGTTTTGCCGACCGGGCTGGGAGATAATGATCACCAACAGGAGCCTTCATATGCTCCTCCTGATCCGTTTATGCTGAAGATAAGGCAGGGGTGGCATAGTATCATAGGGTGGTTGACCGACACAACTGCGACATTGCCAGTACTGCCGGATTACTTGAAACACTGGTCTGTCGGCTATTTGATGGCAATCATCGCGCAGCTACTCGCGATCTCGCTTGTAACGCTGATTGTCTCTATTTATCCTACCTTTACGTTCTTTTCACTGCTGATTTTTGCCGCTGCTGTGTTGATCTATCTTGTATGGGGGATGGCACAAGGGATTTTTGCGACGCTGCTGGGAGCGTTTTGCCTGGCTTTTTTTGTGCTGCCACCACGTTTCTCGTTGCAGATAGACGGGCAAGGAGAGATGATTGGCGTCGGGCTCTATGTGTTACTCGGTTTTGCGCTTGGTTTGCTGGTCAGCACTACGCAGCGCATTCGTCTGGCGGCCACGGCGGCACAGGTTGAAGCGAGAGCGGCGCATCAGCAGTTGTATGAGATTCTGCGGCAATCACCGATGCCGATCACGGTTTTGCGTGGGCCGGAAGGTATTATCGATAGTATGCACTCGCGAACGCAGCAGGTTGTTGGGGATAAACGTGTGGTGGGGAAGCCATTTCGGGAGGCATTTCCAGAATATGGGTCGCAAGGTATTTTTGAACTAGTGGATCGGGTGTATCGTAGTGGAGAGCCGCTCATGGTGCAGGAATTGCGCGCGGAAACCATTCATCACGGTCAGGGGCAACAGACGCGCATTGAGCGGTTCTTCAATGTTGTCTATTATCCGTTGCGCACACCAGCAGGAGCCATCGATGGGATCGTCATTTTTAATGTTGATATCACCGAGCAGGTGCAGGCGCGCAAACAGGTAGAACAATTGCTGCAAGAACGGGAGACGGAACGGGACAGATTACGCGCGGCGATCGCGAACGAACAGGCATTGCGTGTGGTGGCGGAGAGCGCGACACGCCAGTTGCAGACGGTACTCGATGTGCTGCCGGTGGGTGTGACGATCACCGATGCGCAAGGTGGATTTATAAGACGCAACAACGCGACCTTACAGCTATGGGGCGAACGTTCACCCACGCTCGCATCCACTGCTGAATACGCTCATTATAAAGGGTGGTGGGCACAAACAGGGCAGCCGGTTGCCGCGGACGAATGGGGTCTGGCGCGCGCGCTTCTGAAGGGTGAAACGCTGCTGGGGGAAGAGGTGGATATAGAGGCATTTGACGGTCAGCGAAAAACGATGCTGCACTTCGCTACGCCTATTCTCGATGATACAGGGGCTATTACGGGCGCGGTGGTGGCGCAGCTCGATATTACGACGCGCAAACGGCTGGAGCGGGCATTACAGCAGGCGGAACAGATCGCGGTCGAGCGCGCCAACCAGCTCGAAGCTATCTTTGAGGCGATCACGGACGCGGTCTTCGTTTTGAGTAAGCACCGAGATGCTCCACGCTTGAACCGAGCGGCGCGCGCGCTGCTCGAAATGCCGGAGGATCAAGCGCTCGATGTCGATGCGGAGGCGCCATTTACGTTGTTGGATGAGCAAGGACAGCCGTTGCCGCACGAGCAGTGGCCGGAGACGCGCCTGGGTATGGGTGAAAGTTTGTTGAGCGAGAACGCGGTCGATGTCAGGATGTGTCTACCCAGCGGTCGCGTGGTTGCACTCAGCATCACGGGTGCGCCACTCAGAGATGCCGAGGGCGCGGTTATCGGTGGGGTGCTGGTGGGACGAGATGTGACGGAGCGGCGCAAGCTAGAGCAGCAAACACAGGAATCCTTGCGCACATTGTTGATCCTGGCGGAGGCGCTGGTCTCGCTACCGACGAGCGCGGAAGAGCAAGCAGCGAGGAGTCAGCCCGTTTCCCCGCTGGAGACTGTAGCGGGACGACTCGCGAAGCTGATCCGTGCGGTGCTTGATTGCCAGAGGGTCAGTATCACGACGATTGATGCTGAGACGGGGGAGTTACGTTCGGTGGCGGTTATTGGTCTGGGCGAGGAGTTGGCGCAGCAATGGCGCGAGCATCGTCCCGGTTTTCATCTGCGAGACGTATTGGAGGGGACGCCGGTCGTCGAGCAATTGGGCGCGGGCGAAATCGTGTTTGTCGATATGCGTCAGCCTCCCTTTGACACGCAACCGAACCCGTATGGCATTGCGACGATGCTCATGGCGCCGATGCGTATCGGCACGCGTCTGATTGGTATGCTCGCGCTCGATGACAATGGGAGCGAGCGTCTCTTTAGCGAGGGCGAACGCGCGTTGACGAAAGCCGTGGCGGAACTGGCGGCGCTGATCATGGAACGCGAGCGGCTGCAAGAGGAACGCGCGGCAAGCCACGCCAGCATTCTCGCGTTACAAGAGGCCAATCGTCTGAAAGACGAGTTCATCGGCATCGCGGGCCACGAGCTACGCACGCCACTCACGACGATCAAGGCCAGCGTGCAACTGGCAAAGCGGCAACTGGCGCGTATGCAGGGTCTCGCGGTCCCTTTGCCACCGGAGGTGGCGACGATCATTCCGGTGCTACAAAACCTGCTGGATCGCGCGGAACGTCAGGTGGGGATGCAAAATCGGTTGGTGAGTGATTTGCTGGATGTGTCGCGTATCGAGGTGGGGCAGTTGGAGTTGCACCCCGCCCTGCACGATCTAACGCGCCTGGTGCAAGAAACGGTCGAGGATCAACAGGCGCTCACGCCTGACCGCTCCATCTTCTTCACGTGCGAGGCCAGTGAGGAACTTTTGATTTTGGGCGATGCGGACCGTCTCCGCCAGGTAATTATCAACTATCTCACGAATGCCTTGAAATATTCCGAGCCCAGCAAGCCTGTATCGGTACGCATTATCCCATTAGAACGGGAGGTGCGCGTGGAGGTCGAGGATCAGGGACCGGGTCTGATCGAGGTGCAGCAGCAGCGCATCTGGGAACGCTTCTATCGTGTGCCCGATATCGAGGTAAAAAGCGGCTCCGGTGTCGGCCTGGGACTGGGATTGCATATCAGTCGCACCATTATCGAGCGCCATGGTGGTCGTGTAGGTGTAGAGAGCACACCAGGCGAGGGGTCGACGTTCTGGTTGACCGTGCCGAAGGCGGAATAACAATAAACGTGCTGAAGGCGGAATAACGACAAGACATTGTACGCGCCCGCAAGGGGAAACGCCTACGTGGGGATGTTGAGTAATCTTCTACGAGCCTGCAAGAGAATGCACGGTGTCTTTACTTTTTGGTGGCGGTGATCAAGGTGGCACCGGGAGTGAGCAGGCGGTGATGGCGTACATTTTCCATGCCCGCGTCCTCCAACCATGTTTGGATGGTGGGGAAGGGGTAGCAGGTTCCACCGACGGTGACCATGGTCAGCTCCATCAGTTGTACCATCAAGGAGGCGAGCTGCGAGCCGTGGGTCTGATCGACGACCTGATCTACGAAAATGAGCGTGCCGCCTGGTCGCAGGGTTTGTACGACTTTGGTGAGCACGGCGGCGTTTACCTCGGGTGGTAGCAAGTGCGCGATATGGAAATAGAGCGCGACATCGAATGGTTGCTCAAAGAGCGCGGGGAAGTCGTCTTTGACGATATCGGCACAGGCAAAGTGGATACGCTGCTCTAACCTGGTGCGCTTGACGGTGAGTTGTCCGGCCTCGATACCTGGCTGGATGTCGAGCACGGTCGCATGTAAACGACGATAACGGCGAGTGAAGAGCACGCTGAAGCCAGCATGCGAGCCACCCACGTCCAATAAACGCTCGATGTTTCCCGTGAGCGGGGCGCGCACGATAATCTCGCCACCGAGCACCGTCGCCAGCGAGGCCAGGCCAGCGTAGTGACGAGCCAGCAGTTGGCGCATCTCGGGGGTGCTGGCATCTTCTTCGTAGGGCATGCGCATGGCCTGCTGATCCGTTTTGACCACGGACGCGATATGGTCCCAGATGTCGACGATATCGGGACTATGCACGATATAGGGGGCGATATTGACCCGCGAGGCACTGGTCAACCAGCGTCTCGCCATGGCGGTGTTGGCGTACGTGCCATGGCGATAGCGGATGTAATTGGTGGAGACGAGCACCTGCAAGAGGAGTTGCAGCCCTTGCGGATGACAGTCGAGGCGTTGTGCGAGTTCGGCCAGCGACAAATGCTGTTTCCCCAGGGTATCGAAAAGATTGAGCTCACACGCGGTGACGAGCATTTTCGCGAGTCCCGGGGCGAGAGGAGCATCGAACAACGGCACCGGCAAAACGTTGAGACGCGCCAGCAGGTTTTCGAATGGTGTGAGACGCAATGGCATGGTTACAAACCCTTTCAGAATTGATTGAACAAGGCACTCAGAAGCCAGCCAGCGGCCAGCAGAAAACAGGTCAGGGTGAACAGGTAAAAATAGGGTTTTCCTGGCTGCGCCCGTGACCGCAAGGTGATCACGAACAGCAGGATATCGGCGATGACCACAATCAACGCGATCGAGGCCAACAGCCAGAGTTGGAGCGGCACAAGGCTCGTGGCGGCCAGCACGATGATGAAGACCAGAGCCAGCAGTGGCAAGAGAGCACAGACGAGCAACGAACGTTTCATTCCAAGTA
Source organism: uncultured Dictyobacter sp. (assembly GCA_964657925.1). Classification (GTDB taxonomy): domain Bacteria; phylum Chloroflexota; class Ktedonobacteria; order Ktedonobacterales; family Ktedonobacteraceae; genus Dictyobacter. The sequence goes on along the minus strand of CAZZWK010000119.1, from coordinate 7,751 downwards.
CAACCGCCAGTGTGTGCTCGTGGTTGGCAGCGTCCTCTTTGATATCTGGTAGAGAATTGGCGAGATTCACCGCGACGCCCAGGAGGGCGACGATGGGCACCTGCCAGAAGACCAGCGGGCTGCTGCGTCCCATGCCGACAAAGGCATAGACGGGAATGAGGGGAAAGGCGATGGCGAACATGACACCGCTGAATGGGGTGGACTTGACCCCCAGGTTGTATGCCTGCCCACAGGCCAGGTAGAGCAGGGAGATCAGCAGGGCCAGCCCTTTGAACGGCAGCAGGAGCACGAACATGATCACCATTAACGCAATTGACACGATCAGCGCCTCGTGTGAACGTACAAGGCCAGAGACGATTGGTTTGTTTTTCTTTCCCCGCGCGTCATGGTAGCGGTCATGGTAGTCATTGAATGTAGCAATGGATATCTGCATCGCGGCATGCGCAAGGACCAGCAGGACGAGCGTGGGCCATGATGGATGGGGCCAGCCCGCGAGCAGCGCAAGGAGCGCCACGACCAGTACATGAAAAAGTACTGGCCCTGGATGGCTGAGCAAGAAAAAGCCCTTGCATATATCCGTTAGATTACGCTTTTTTACGACATCCATAGTTTCATCACCCTTTATAGGGTCGGGGCAAACGCGTGGTTTGCCACCGGTTGATCAATCTGCCCTCTACGCGGAAACGGTGCGCGCCCGCAAGGGGACGCGCCTACGCGGAAACCTGTGGCCTGTGGTATCAGGGAAGACGGAACGCGTATCCCATGTAGGATTGCGCGAGGCCACGTCCCTCGTGAAAGTGCATGCGCTTGCCCATCGCGTCCAAAGTGATCTTGCCCCTTTTCTGTGCCAGGAACAGGCCGATGGTGGAGAGCGGGTTGAGGCGTGGCAGCATGCCGCGCATTCCCTGGCATTGTAAATGGTGAGCAGCTATATGACGCCTCAATTCCGCTGGCGTGATGAACTTATGCCAATCGTGCAAGTCTCTCGGCATAAAACTCGTCATGGGCCAGTCCTGGGCCAGTTTGATGTGCGCGAACCAGGTGAGCGGGTTACGGTTAATGGTATCGAAAAAAAAGAGGCCGCCAGGGACTAATACACGTGAGATTTCGGCGATAACGGCGTTGAGATCGTCCACATGCTCCAATACATCGCAACACGTTACCAGCGCGAACGAGGCGTCCGCGAAGGGTAAATGCTCACCCACGCCTTGCTGATAGTTTATCTGAACGCCTGTCTGCCGCATGTGCGCGCGCGCGGTGGCAAGCGAGGCTTCAGATGGATCGATGCCGGTGACCTGATAGCCGAGGCGCGCGAACTCTTCAGCCAATAATCCCCCACCACATCCCACGTCGAGCAGGGTCGCATCTTTCGCTATCACCTTATCGCTGGCATGGATGATGCGCTGAAAGTAGCCGAAGCGCACAGGCCCATACCAGCTACGCAAGATGCCCAGAGCCGTATTTTCATCCCACCAGCTCTCGCTGAGCGCGTTGTAAAGTTCGTTATCGACCGGCATCGACTACTTCTCCTTCTGAAAGCTCACAGAGATATTTTTGTAGCCACTCTATCACCACTTCTTCTTCGGCTATAGGAAAAATAGCGGCGAGGTAGCGATCAGGGCGGACAAGCATGGCAATGTCCTGCTTCCCATGCACAAACTGGCTCAGTTTTCCCTCTTTGTCTACCACACTCACGATATGAGACGTGGTACTTTGTTCTTTTGAGTATGAAACGGTAGCAGGAACGAGGCAGACGAGACGGACCCCATATGCGCGCCAGAATTCCTCATACATCGATTGGAATGCGCTCTCTGGGTGCTCGTGTAGGCGTAACAAAGTGAAACCAGGGCCGAGCACGTCATCGAGTAACATCATATCACCGTGCTCTGCTGTGACATACGGTTGAGGCAAGAGTTGACCGGTGCGTTGACGACAGAAGCGATCACGACTCTTGAACGTAAAGCCTGTTTTGTAACGTGAGATCGGCTTGATACGCATTTCGGTGAGCAAGCGCGCGATTGGAGGAACAAGCAGCAAGGCTCTCAATACGGTATCGCGTAGCGAAGCGATAAAACGATTGGTGGGCATAACGACGCGGCCCATGAAGGCGGAGAAACGGATCATTTGAAGTGCGTGCGGCATGCGCTCGCGCTGGTAGGTTGCTAGCAGAGCCTGCGATGCCTGTCCACGCAGCACCATCGCTAGCTTCCAGGCAAGATTGTGGGCATCGCGCAGGCCACAGTTCATACCTTGACCGCCAAAGGGTGGCAAGAGGTGCGCGGCATCACCGAGCAAGAAGATACGGCCAAGCGAAAACGCGGTGGCGTGGGAGGCATGGAAGGTGTAGATGGCCTGGCGCAAGGATGTTTCGCCCGGCATGCTACTGGTGTGTTGTATCAAAGCGCGGATGGTTTCCGTTTTCAGCAAGTGCTCCTCGTGCTCGCCGGGCAGCAGCATGAATTCCCAGCGGCGCGCGCCGTGAGGTGCGTAGACCTGGACCATCGGGCGCTCGATATCGCAGAAGAAGGTGATGCAGTGCGGAGGATCATCTTCAGCATCGACATGATCGACGACGAGCCAGCGTTGCGGAAATGTCGAGCCGCGCATACGAATGTCAAGTGCCTGTCGTATAGTGCTCTTGCCGCCATCGCAAGCCAGTAGATAGTCACACCGCACAGAAAAAGGCTCGCCATTCACAGTATGCAGCTGTGCATGCACACCTTGTTGTGTGTGAGAAAAAGTCTCAAGCGTGCAGCCAAAACGGACGGAAACAGAGGGGAAACGACGTAAGCCAGTGAGCAAAGCCCTTTCCAGGCGCGGCTGATCGAAGGTAGAGATCCATGGATAGCCATTGCGTTGATCCACAGGTCGCACACGTACCAGGGGTTGCCCATGCGAGAGATAGAGCGCGTCCATGTCGAGGAGCACATGCTCCAACACCTCCGCGCGTAGCCCTAAGGCCTGGCAGATACGTAGGCCTTCGTCATCGATAGAGATGGCGCGTGGAAATGGGTAAGCATGCTCATTGCGCTCGATGAGGAGTGTGGAAATACCGTAGAGTCCCAGCAAATTGGCGACGGTGAGTCCGACAGGGCCCGCACCGATGATCAGGACGGAGACGTTTTGCTCGTGCGTTTGGGATTCATGCATGTGTTGCTCCTCTGCTCGCTCGCGGGGCAAACGCGTGGTTTGCCCTACGCGGACACGGTGCGCGCCTGTAAGGGGACGCGCCTACGCGGAACCGGGTTGCCGCACGCCGGGTTACAGTTTTTTGACGGCCAGGAAGCTGTGGCTGCCCGCCAGGCTACGGGTGCAGATCAATGCGGCACGCTTTTGCTGATCCTGTGCCTGGGCATGACCGCGCACCAGGGCGGGAGGACAGGATAGCGGGTCTGGCTCCTCGCAGCCCAGCGTGGGCAAGGTCGTATGCTGCTGCAATGAAAGGAACGCGCAGATGGCATCCAATGTGCCCGCGGCGGCGAGGCTGTGCCCGAACTGCGAACGAGGCACACTGCACTGTAGGGTGTCGAACGAGGGTCCGAAAACCTGGCGTAGTGCGTTGGTCTCCGCGGCATCCCAATCGAAAAGCGCGCGACCATCAAGATAGACGCACGCGATATCTTCTGGTGTGAGCGAGGCCTGATCGAGCAGCAAGTGCAGAGCACGGATGTAGGTGTCCACATCAGGAGTGGACTGGCCCGATAGGTTCTGTGGATGATGCGCTTGCGCGTAGCCAACGACTTCTCCATAGATATGGGCATCACGCTGACGGGCATGCTCATAGTCCTCCATGATGCAGATGCCCGCGCCCTCTGCCAGCAAAGGTCCCTCGGCACGCATATCGAAGGGTCGATAGGCGCAAGGCGCGAGGGTGGTTCCCAGCGAAAAGGCCGCGCCGAGCGGGTGCCAGCTATGCAGTTGCAGAGGAGCCTCGCTACCACCGGCTAGCAAGACATCGGCGGTGCCGCGCCTGATGGCTTCGTACGACATGCCGAGCGCATCCAGTCCGCCACACAGGTCGTTCACCGGCGTTTTGCCGTAACCGCGCAGGTTGTAGCGAATGGAGCTTTGCCCGACATTGGCGACATGCAGCCAGGCGATCGCTGTATAGGCACTCATGTAGCGTGGGCCGCGTTGATAGAGGGTCTCGATCTGGCGCGTCGCGTACTCCATGCCGCCCAGTGTGTTCGCGATCACCGCGCCGATGCGCGCCGGATCTTCGTGTTCGGGCTGTATATTGGCGTCCAGCAACGCCTGCTGTACGGCGGCCAGCGCGAAATGGGTCATACGATCGGTCCGATGCGCCAATTTGCGATCGATGTAGTCCTCAACGTTAAACGCGCTAATTTCACCAGCGCACTGAGGCGTGAGCGTGGGATAGTAGCCGCGCTTGATAGGTCCGATGCTGGAGTGGCCTTGCTGCATGGAGTGCCAGAAGTCTGTTTTACCGGTGCCACTCGGTGTGATCATGCCTACACCGGTGACGACCACACGTCTGGGCATGCCCATCATACGTTGGGGCGGGGCAAACGCGTGGCGGAGATACCGCGGCATCCCAGGCGCATCTCTTGCCGTACGCGGGGTATGTCTTGTCAGTATTAAAGCGGAGTTCACGCCTCCGAAGCCGCTGGAATGGGTCAGAGCGTGCGATAAAGAGTGATTTTTATCGATATAGCGCGCGACGTTGGGGATATAGTCCAAGTCGCAATCTGGATCGGAGACCTCCTGATTGATCGTGGGTGGTAAGACCTGTCGTTCGAGCACGAGCGCGGTGAGCAATAGTTCGATCGCACTGGCGGCGCCTTGCGCATGACCGATCATCGACTTGGTCGAACTGATCGGTATCTTGTATGCATACTCGCCGAAGCAACCTTTGTAGGCCGCGGACTCCGCGAGCTCGTTGATGCTGGTCGAGCTACCGTGCGAATTGATATAGCCGATCTGCTCTTGCGTCAGGTGCGTCTCCGCCAGAATCTGCCGCATCAATACCTGGAGTGGCATACCATCTTCCGGCAACGAGGTCATATGAAACGCGTTGCTGTTGGTGGCGTAGCCTGCGATTTCCGCGTAGATATGCGCGCCGCGAGCGAGCGCGGCCTCGCGCTCCTCCAGCAGCAACATGGCCGCGCCCTCCGCGAGCACGAAACCATCGCGCAAAGCGTCATAGGGGCGCGAGGCGCGTTCAGGCTCATCATTTCTCGTACTGAGCGCGTGCAATGCGCAAAAAACGTTGAGGCCAAGCAGACTGATGGCGGAGTCAGCGCCACCGGCGAGCATGCGATCGGCGTATCCTTCCTGAATCTTCCAGAAGGCCAAGCCGACCGCATCCGCTCCGGCGGAACAGCCAGTGGCGATGGACAGGCTGGGTCCACACAAACGATGGTGAGAGGCAACTGCGGAGGCAGGAGCGCAGCTGGGAATCAGTGAGGTCGTCTCGTTGGGAAGCTTGCGTGCATCTGGCGCATGTGTCCCTCCATCGGTCAACTGCACCCAGCGTCGCTCGCCTTCCGCCACCGAGGCCATTGCCGTACCGACGTAGACGCCCATATCGAGTCGATCTTCATCGCTAAACGCTTTTCTGCCCGATGCGGTCGCATCCGCCAGCGCCATTGTGGCTGCCGCAACAGCGAATTGGGTGCCGCGATCCAACACAGCAATTTCCGTCGTGTTCAAACCGAAAGTAGTGGGAGTAAAATCGGTGATCTCGCCCGCGATACGCGTAGGTAGGATGCTGGCATCGAAGCGCGTAATGGGACCGACACCCGAACGGCCCTGGAGGCAAGCTTCCCAGAAGATGTCTTTGCCATTGCCATTGGGAGCCAGCACGCCAAGTCCCGTGATCACCACGCGCCTGGCATGTCCATCAGCGTTCCGCCCTCCAAAATCTTCCCTCTGCTGCTCATTTTCTTCGCGCATCGCGCATGTCCTCCAATTTTCCCACCACCGGTGGATACATCCAACCTACCGGCGGATACATCCAGCCTCTACTGTGTTTTGAATAGAAAGTCTTCAATAATCGGGTTCACAAGTCTCGCTTCAGAGTAGAGGAAGAAACGCTCGCAAGCGGGTACAATGTGGTAACCGGCGCAGTTGGGCAGATGTTGTGCTAACCACGCGGTTTTTTCCTGCGGCGAGAGTGCATCATCCTGACGATTGATGAGCAAAATAGGCATAGTCAGTGAGGCAAGCTGAGCGCGAATATCGAAGGAATGGATAATCGGCAAAACCGAGTAGCGGTAGACTGCGGGCCATAGCGCTATTTTACGAAATTGGGCCTCAATGAGCGCACGTGGTAGTTCGGTGAGCGGTACATCGGGTGGTGCGGCACGCGCATCGCGATGGGTAATGTAGCGAATCACTGTATTGCGCAAGAACGACGCGGGCAGGAATCGCTCGATTGGTAAACGTAGAAACAACTCGTGTAGCAACCAGATGAATGGGTGAGGCGCGATCTGGTAGTCGGCAGCCTGCGCGATGATGGTCAACGAGTGACAACGTTGAGGATAGCGCAGGGCGAATGCGAACAGCACCATGGCGGCATCGCCGTGCGCGACAAAGTCCGCACGCTCGACTGCTACAGCATCGAGCACACGCCGCAATTCCTCGACACGGTCGTCGATGGTGACAAAATGCGTACGCGACTCATGTCGTTGATAAAAAAGGACGCGGCTATATTGACTCAAAGCACGAATCTGGCGTGTGTAGGCAAAATCCAGGTGTTCCAGGATGGGGATAAAAACGAGGGGATTGCCTGTACCGAGATCGAGCAAAGGAATGTCCACCTCACCCACAGCAAAACGCTTCAGGTGCGCATGCAAAAACTGGATATCGTCCTGAATTTCATGCGCATGTATGCGTCGAACAGGAGGAGAAAATACTGATAATGAGTCCATAGTTTTGCGCGTTCTCCTTCTGTGGATGCTATTTTTTGTCTCTTCTGTACTTCGACGCTCTTGCCTGGAAAAATGGGCACCACGAGGAAGAGACAAACACATGGCGGAGATGTTGGGCAAACATGCTGGGCAGGAATGCTGGGAGCATCCCGCATCCCGCATGTTACATCTCCTACCCTAGGCGTGCTTTTTTCCCAACACCATTCAGCCAGTGATGGTCTTTAACATTGTATCATTATAAGATGAGAATAACCGAATACTGATGAGATGGGAAAGAGCAAAGCACAGCAATAATGGAAAATCAAGAACAGACAGCGCATAATGCGGCTTCTATGCCAGGTGGAAGAAACGATAATAGCGTCCTGTCCGCGCTGGTGGATGACTGGATCACTGCATTCAATACGCACAATGTGCAACGAATCGTTTCCCTGTATACCGAAGACGCGGAACTCTTTGATCCAGGCATGCGAAATCCACGCCAGGGACGGGACGCGATCCATAGCTGGTTCACGCAACGCTTTCAGCAGATGTCCACTATTCAATATACACGTACCAATAGTTTTCTGAAGGAGGACGAGGGCGCGGTTACCTGGATCGCGAGTGGCAATACACCGGTTCTGCTGCGACAACGCTGGCTCTCGCGGCCCTACGAGGTCGAAGGAGTGAGTATTTTTGTCGTGCGTGATGATCATATTCACTGGCAACACGGCTTCTACGATCACCTCTCTGTGGTCGAACGAGTTTTGCCATTTTTGAAATGGCTGCCGTTGAAGTTGTAGAGGCAGGATTCGTGGCGAGTTCGTGTAGGGCAAAGCAGGCGTTTGCTCGTGTCCCTACGTAAGGGCAAACGCCTGCTTT
>CAZZWK010000118.1:3310-12804 GCA_964657925.1 uncultured Dictyobacter sp. | reverse complement strand
GAGAGCAGGATAGGGGAATGCCCCCTATCCTATCAGTGCCGAATCCACTGTTGTAACTCATACACATCCTGATTCCTTATGCCGTTTACTGGTAGTTTTCGGTATGACGGCTATCAGGAATGCTCGGGCTAGAACGCCGCTCTGTCGCTCTCACAAATAATCAAACGGCTACACCTCTCCCCCATCCCTATTCTCATCTTCCGGTACACCTGCGTTCCGATAGAAATCCCTCACCGCCAGCCGTATCCCGATGCTTGTTAGCTCGAACTCCTCACCAGATCCATATTCCCGGAACGTCCACGCCTTCCCTGCCCGCCGATAAACATCGACCGACTGATACCTTGTCGCGATCAGCACATATTCTTGTACCGACTCACACGCTTGATAATAGGTAAACTTTCTTCCACGATCGTACGCCTCCGTCGCATCCGACAATACCTCGACAATCACACAGGGAGATTGCACCTCTGTTTTATCGGATGTTGGCCGATCCCGTTCGTCACAAGAAACCGAGGCATCCGGATAGGTGAATCGCCGCGAGGAGAGCCGTACCGCCGCGTCGGAATTGTAGACATTGCAATCTTTACCCGCCGCCTCAAGTCCTCGCTCAAGCCTTGCGCACACATTCAATCCAATGCGTGCAGGCCCCAGCGTCCCGCCAGACATGGCATAGACCTGCCCATCGATATACTCATGCTTTACATCATGACTGTTACGCTCCAACTCTCGCCACTCGTCCACCGTCATATGTCGTGGTTCTCTTCTATCTGCCATACCGCCCCCGCGTAGCGCAAACCATGCGTTTGCGCTACATGGTTCGTCCTGCTATTGGAATCTAATCTTGTAATTCATTCTCTATTTTACATCGAAAGCTCAATAAAATCTTTTTCAGCTGCCTTTTTCTACAACTTTATATCTCCTTTCCCCCCTCCCTCCTCAACAAACTATGATATAATCCCATGGGAAAAGAACAACAGCACAGCATTATGTGGAGGTTCGCATGTCGGAGCCACATCGTATCGCCATCGATGGACCAGCGGGCTCGGGTAAAAGTACCGTCGGCGAGCAACTGGCTCGCCATCTGAAATATCTCTATATTGATACCGGTGCCATGTATCGCGCGCTAGCCTGGCTGGCCCTCAGGCGCGCCGTCTCTATCGACGATGGCCCCACGCTTGGTGATCTCGCCTCGCAGGCCGATATCGTCATCGATCACCCCAATATCTCCGATGGCCGCCAATATACCGTGCTCGTCCATGGACAGGATGTCACCTGGGATATCCGCGCTAGCGCCGTGACCTCCGCTGTCTCCGCCGTCTCCGCCCATCCCGAGGTGCGCGCCATCCTTATCGCCAAGCAGCGCACAATGGCCTCACAGGGCAACGTAGTCATGGTTGGACGCGACATCGGCGCGGTCGTCTTGCCGGACGCGGAACTCAAGATTTATCTCACCGCCAGCCTTCCTGAGCGCGCGCGCCGCCGCCATAGCGAACTCGCCGCACGCCTCGGCCAGCACAACCCATCGCTCCCCACGCTCGACGCCATCGAGCAGGATATCGCGCGCCGCGATGCCATCGACCACGATAACATGCGGCCCGCACCCGATGCCGTAGTCATAGAGACCGATCATCTCAGCGTCCCCGCGGTGCTCTCCACCATCTTGCATTCTATAGAGGATACCGTTCGATGAAACAGGATACAGATATCTCCGACTCGCAACGCAATATGCAAACATCAGCAGGCAAAGCCGCCACCAAAAACTTGTATGAACCCTATTCTACTCCGCCTGTGCTCTATGGAGCGATCCGGGTGCTTGCCAAAGTCGTTTTCTTCGTTGCCCTCCGTCTGCGCCTGCGCAAACGCTACAATATTCCCAAACAAGGCCCCTACATTATCGCCGCCAACCACCTTTCCTGGACCGACATTCCCCTTGTACCAGCCTACATCCCCGGCAAAGTCGTCTATATGGCGAAGGAAGAATTGTTCCTCGACAAACGCATTGGCTGGCTCGTGCGCTTCCTCGGTGCCTTCCCCGTCAAACGTGGCGAGGGCGACCGACAGTCCTTGCGCGCCGCGGAAAGCCTGCTCAAACGCGGTAAAGTGCTGATCATCTTTCCCGAGGGCACGCGCAGCAAAACACACGTCCTCGGCAAAGCTCATCCCGGTCTGGCTCTGATCGCCCTCCGTTCCGGCGTTCCAGTCCTGCCCGTCGCCATCTGGGGTAGCGAGGACGCGCTAAAAAAATTCGGCGCTAAAGTAACCGTCTCCTATGGTGAACCCCTCATCTTAAAACCCTCGGGCACGAAAGTCACGCGCGATGACATCCAATCCGCCACCGATACCATCATGAGCAAGATCGCCGAAATGATGCCCTCATCCTATCGTGGCCCCTACAACAACGAAGCTCCAGAAGCTTAACTATCCACATCTCAACTACGCAAAACGGAAAGAAAACGCCATACATAAATAGCAGTTCTCTTTCCGTTCCTCTCTCTTTTGCTAATCTCCTCCGGTAGGAGCCGATTTATCGTGCTCACGCGACATTTATGGCGCTGTCTGGGTGCAATGAAACCTCCACCTGAACAACACATGTGCGCAAATACCCACAAACCATATACGGGCCCGATTCATCGCGTCCGAGTACTCCCCAGCAGTCCGTACGAACCTCGATAAAAACTTACTGGCGAAAATTCTCCACAATCGAAGGATCGCGCTCCTGCGCCTCATCCGGATTCAGACCCGCGTTTCTCTTTGCCCGTCTCTGGCGCAACAGATCCCAATATTGATCCAGCTGTACCTCGATCTCATGCACGCGCCCACGCTGATCCCCCTGAATCTTCCCCTCTTCCTCTAATTGCAACAGGTGATGCTCCTCGTCCACCAATGACTGAATATGTTGCATCACGTTTTGATCATTCATCTGGTACCTCCTCGCGTATGTTCCATCGCTCACGCTTTCACCATCCACAATGCAAACGTAGAGCCGCACTGTATCTCGTCTTGCATCATGCTATCACAGTCCTATCCTCACGTCTACCTCTCCGCTCAACACGAAAACGTATAATGAAATTTAATCAGTAACAAATCAGTAGGGGCTGGATTCATCCACCTGCGCGCAATTCATTGGCTGGTCTCTTCTATTGCCGATCTTGCTCATGCAAAATCATCATCGAATAATACGAATAATGCACAATTTCACACAAATAACACATAAAATCATTGTAAAAAGGGTAAAATTATGTTACATTCAGATTAATGCTGAATACGGCTCTTAGTATTCATTCGCTGAATACGCGGTACCCCGCGTAGGCGCGTCCCCTTGCGGGCGCGTAAACGCTTGCTCTCTATCTACTCACCACATGTAATGCGTCCTCGCTGCAATCTTTCTCCCTTTTCTTTCATCGTCGTTTTCTACACCACATGAAAGGATACTTCTGCTATGCCTACCCTCACCCGCCTGCACATCTTGCAACAACACGCCACACCCATGTCTATCGCCTCACTGCTCGAAGCCTTGCCCTTCCTCAGCTACGAACTCCTGCGCAAAACTCTGCAACGTATGACACGCGACCATCAAATCCTGAACCCCCAGCGCGCTTTCTATACCTTGCCAACTCCCATTTTCCCATCGCCTGTCCCCGACTCAGTGTCCCAACCTGCCGTCCCCAATCCCCCTCCTTCGCAACTAACCACTTCATCTACTGCTGATGAGTGTCCCATTTCGCAGCCAGAAGTCCCGCCCTTCGCCGTTTACCGCTTGCCCTCCGTCCAGGTCGCTAACCTCAATCTCACTATTCCTCGCCTGTTCGTCTGTCCCGTCGGCCCGCCCAAAATCAAAGCTCGCTTACATCTCATACACGCCAATATTCTATAAAGAGCATACTTACCCTTCAAAAGCCTGTTTAATCATAACAATGCTTCTTTTGCACGAAAAATAAAATGTAAATACAGTATGTCACGCCGGGCAGATAAAAAAGAAAGGACAGTTGGGGCAGCGCGCGGGCTCCTCCGGTCTGGCGGGATACTCATCACGCTCCAGCCCCTCCAGCGCCTGCTTGACCTTCGCGTACAACGCCTGCTCCTTTTTCGCGCTCAGGTTGATTGTGGTGATCTCTCCCGTGCTCATATTGTGTTGTTGCAGCTCGACTGCTTGCTCTGCATGCCGTTGGCGCGAGGCCAGAGTATAGAAAAGTTCGCGTGTTTCTGCCGCCGGTTTCTCTTTTCTGCGCCCAAAACGTGTGCGCACGAATCTCACCGGTTGGTTTTCCTGCTCGCCCTTTTCCACGCGATCAACGCTAACCTCGATCTGCTGCCCTTCGATCTCGACCCCATATGCAGCTTTGATCTGCCAGTTGTTCACTTCGGCTTTCTGCAATTGCTGCTGCAACGTTTCTATCACCTCCTGTCCATGCCGCTCATAAAGAACGGCGAAGGGCAGAAGATGACCTCCCACCTCTTGCCAGTGTCGTTGATAGAGTTCTTGCGCCTCCTGCTGCGTGGGTCGCTCGCTCTTTGCCTCTTGTTCCTGTCCTCGTTTGCTCAACATTTCCACCGTCTGCTGTGTCGCTCGCCAGAACAGTTGATAGCCATCCGCCGCTGCGCCAAAGCCATATAGGCGCGCGTAGGCGTATTGACGCGGGCAACGCTGATACGCCTCGATGGCGCTGACATGCAGCTTCCCTGGTTTCAGCGCCGCCAGACATTCGGCGCTTAACCCCAACCCTGTCGATCCCGCTTCAACGACCATCACATCTTCGTCCGTTGCTCCCTGCTCCATCCCCGCGCTTTGCTGATCGTTCCATTCCAGCTTCTGTACTCGTTCTTCCGCCAGGCCAGCCTCTAATGCGTCAAGATAGGGCGAGCGCTTATACGCCATCTTCCCATAACGCTCGCTATAACTGAGTATCAGACTATCGCGTGCACGCGTAACGCCCACATAGAAAAGGCAGGACTCATTGATCTCTTGTCTTTTGTTTGCCTCCTCCTCGTCCTGCTGCAACCGAGTAGGCAACGGAATCGGTTGCGCATGCGCCTGCGCCGGGAAACGCCGTTTTACCAGACCCGGCATATAAACAATCGGAAACTCCAATCCCTTGCTGCTATGCACTGTCATCACTCGAATGATATCCGCATCCTCTTCGTCGCCCGTGTCTTTCCCTCCCGCTTGCACCCCATCCTGCCGCAACACGACCAGCAGCGTAAGATAGTCCAGAAACTCGCGCACCTGCTCTTCAATCGATTGTTCCTCTCCGCCTGCCCGTTCATTCTCCCCGCCCTGTCGCGCCTGCCTTTGCTGATCGTAATGGCGTGCGAGCTGCAACAACGTCTGATAGTCCGTCAGGCATCCCCGATCGCGCTGCTCCTCAGGCAGGCGTAGCTCGCTCCGCATCAGTTCCGTCTCCAAAAAAAGATATTGCGCCAGGCAGGACCACATCTTTCCCTCGATTATCAGCGTCTGTTGCAGCGATTGCAGCACGCGAGCGAGCCGATTCAGCGTATGTTGTCCTTCCACACTGATATGTATGGGCCATTCGCCTCTGCTGATCATCGCGCGCAGGTCATGTTTCGCTTCTTGATGCGCGGCCAATAGCAGCAACTCCAGATCCTCTTGCGACAACGCGTACTCGTCCATCCGCGCCAGTCGCAGCAGGCCCATGCCATTTTCCTCGCTCAGCAACAGCATGATCGCCAGCACATCTTTGATGGGCGTTCGCGTCAGAATTCCCCCTTGCTCATGGATGGGCAGACCATGCTCGCTCAGCGTGCGCATGACGCGCTGTGCCTGTGCCCGCGTACGACACAGCACGGCCATATCCCGATAGCGGAACCCTTGCGCCACTTTTCGCTGCATGTCCTGCACGATCCCCCCCAACTCGTTGTCCTCGTTGCTGGCATGTGCGATAGTAACCGCCGTAGTCTCGCGCGTCAGCCGCACCGGCTGATTCTTCCCCGGCTCCTCTCCCAGTTCAAGCTGTCGGTAGCGAAAAGACTCGGCGATCGCCACCAGATCCGCTTGCGAACGATAGTTACGGCTGAGCGAGAGCAACGTTGCGCCAGGAAAATCCTCCGTAAACTGCGCGATATTCGCGGGCGAGGCACCCCGAAAACCATAAATCGCTTGATTCGCGTCCCCCACAACCCAGATATTGCGCTGCTCGCCCGCCAGTGTTTGCAGCAAAATACTGCTGGCACGGTTGATGTCTTGAAATTCGTCGACCACAATATGCTGGTAGATTCGTTGCTGCTCGCGCAAAATGTCGTCGTGTTCACGCAATAACTGGATCGCCAGCATCAATAAACCACCGAAATCAGTGCTGCCGCGCCGTTGCAGTTCTATCTCGTAGCGCGCGTAAATACGCGCGGTCTCCTCCGCTTTCTCCGCCTCTTCCCGCTCCTCTTCGTTGCGTGCCCTCAGCAGCATTTCACGTGTCAGTTTGCCATACTGTTCCGGCGTGATCAACTCGTCTTTGGCGCGCGAAATGGCCTTGAGAATGTCAGTAAAGAAATAAGTGGGGTCGTGCAACTTCTGCAAGTGCCGCAGGTGCATCGTGCTAACCTGCTGCCTGAGAATAAAATATCCCTCAGCCTCATCCACCAGGATCAGCTCCTCGCGTAATCCCAACACCTGCCAGTATTGACGTAACAGGTCGGCGCAAAATGCGTGAATCGTGCTCACACGAGGCAGCGTGTGCGCCGTCCCTTCCAGCACCATCTTCAGCCGCTCTTCCATCTCCACCGTCGCCTTACGCGAAAATGTCAGCGCCAGAATATTGTTTGCTGCCACCCCCAACTGATTGATGCTATAAACGACACGACCGATCAATGTGCTCGTCTTGCCGCTACCAGGGCCCGCGCTGATCAACGCCGGTGTGGCTGCCTCGATCGCGGCCAGCTGGAATTCGTCGTATTGTGTCTGCTTATGCTCTATCTGTCCTGTCTGTTCCCCTTCGACTATCGTTTCATGCTTATCCATCGCCACTGGCGCGATCAAATTCGTCAGGCGATTGAGTAGCGCGGCCTGCGAAACACCAAAAAGAGCGGCCAGCATGCTGGCCGGAACCTCTGCATCCAGGTAAAGCGCCTTGAGCCGATCGCTGGGAATCAACAGTTCGGCGGCGAAAAGATTGGCCGCCAGCTCACGCTCACTGCGCGGATTATACGCGTGCCCCGCTCCCAGCGTCTCGCGCAATTGCTCCTGCTCCATGAAACCGGCGAAGTCTTCCTGCACATCTTCCGCTTTACAGGTATCGTTGCGCGAAATCGGGGCAAGTTGATCCTCACCGTTCTGCGCCAGTGCCAGCTCCGCGAACTGTGGCGACAACTCGATCAGCCTCTGCCCCTCGTGGCTGTGCAGCATCGCGTGCCCGATCTCATGCGCCAGCGTGAAACGACGAAAATTCTCTTGCAAATCTCTCCGCAGCCAGATCAAGTTCTCGTCTTCATCATCATCCATAAAGCCGAATGTGCCGTCAGCATAGTCCTCATAGTGAAATGTTTCGATGGTCAGACCAAGCCATTCCGCCATCTCTTCCAACGGCGTCTTTGTCCCTGTCCAATCCGCGTGCTCGTCTCGATACCTGCTCAAAAGCGTCTGCGCCGCGCGCTCTACTTGTACCTGTGTCGTATCATCCACCTGGAACTCCCGCTCAGTATGCTCTTTATTCGTCTTATTTGCAACGTATGCATATCCTCTGCCTACACCCACCCCCTCATAACGCTCTTTTCATTATACCCCAACTTCCTCTCCCCGTTCCTTCTCGTTTGTCCACAACGATAGCTCTAAATGTATCGTATGTCTGCTATAATAAAGCCATTGCCACTTGTATCCGCGCTCGTTAGAGCGCGTAAACGCGATGGATGGATGCCTCTTGTAGGTGTAGCTTCTTTCAAATGGATGGAATGTCTATGGACGCTGACGAAATACTGACACGTGCCAGAGTAGAGCGCGAGCGACCTGATAGCTGGGCTGTCTTTCCACTCTTGCGCAATAAGCTGATTGGCGGCATTCTGTACTGGATTTTCGGCATCGTATTCGGTGCTGGCCTGCTCGCCTTAATCGTTCCTATTGTGATCCCGTTCAACTATACTCATGGTGTCGCGCCCGCTATTGTTTCCACTATCCTGCTGGCGGTCCTACTTTTCATGACCATTGGCAGCCTCGTCCTGTTCTTCCTGGATTTGCGTCGACTGCTGAAGAGGAACGAGCACCTTATCGTCATGACCACGACCGATTTTGTGAAACAAGAGGGCCAGAAAGTAGTGCACGTGCCGTTGAGCGCGATAAAATATGTTACCCCGCGCGGGCGCGCTCCCATCGATCGCACACCCCCGACCGGAGAATCGGTGCGGCAGGTGCCCGCCATGAGCGAAAACGTGATGACCCTGTTCATAGGCCGCGGCCTGACTCAGGCCGTAACCAAACCAAAAATGCCACGCCGCAAACGTCTGCGCACCCCGACCTCGCTCGCCTTTTTAGATACCCGCGATGATACCGAGGTTGTGGTCGTCAATGATACCGCCTATGGCGATCCTTTTTTCATCGCTGCCGTGCTCAAGCAAAGGGTTGCCAGCGCGAATATTTCGCGTCCTTCCCAGACTCCCGCGCTAGAGTCATCGCAGGAGGCCTAGCTCGCGAACATGCGTCGCGCGAACAACATGAAACACCGTCGTCTCGTGGAAGGGGAAATGCATGCTTCTCGTGCTCGATATCAGCAATACAAACATTAAATTTGGTCTGTATGAGCAGGCAACGCTCAATCATCGTTGGGTGGTTTCAACGCAACGCCAGCGTACCGCTGATGAATACGCTATGATGCTCAACGACCTGCTCCACCATGCTGGCTACACCTTGAATGACATCGACGATATCATCATGTCGAGCGTCGTCCCTCCGCTTACGCCCACCTTTCAGGACCTCGCCTTGCGTTACTGTGGGCGCGAGGCCCTGGTCGTCACCCATGCTTTGAGCCTGGGTATCCATCTCCTGGTCGATAATCCCTGGGAGGTCGGCTCCGACCGCTTGATGACCAGTATCGCCGCCCACTATCTCTACGGTGGACCCGCCATCGTCATCGCCTTCAGCACCGCCACCACCTTCGATGTCATCTCCCACGAAGGCGATTTCCTCGGTGGCGCTATCGCCCCAGGACTCAGCATCTCCGCCGAAGCCCTGAGCAATGCCGCCTCGCAACTCTACCTTGTGAATATGACCGCGCCACGCGCCGCCCTGGGCAAAAACACCATCGAAAACATGCAGTCAGGTATTATCTTCGGCCACGTCGGCATGGTGCAGGGCCTCATCAAACGCCTGCGCGAAGAGATACCCGGCGTGGACAATCCCAGCGAGGTCAAGGTGATCGCCCACGGCGGTCTGGCTGGACTGATGGCCCCGATGATTCCCGAAATCCAGTACGTCAACCAGCACCTTCCACTAGAAGGTCTGCGTCTGACCTACGAACGCCTCACCCAACAATAAAACTTCACCTCTACACCCC
>CAZZWK010000118.1:0-3210 GCA_964657925.1 uncultured Dictyobacter sp. | reverse complement strand
CTGCGTCTGACCTACGAACGCCTCACCCAACAATAAAACTTCACCTCTACACCCCGCGTAGGCACGTCCCCTTGCGGGCGCGCCCTGGCTCCGCATAGGGCAAACCACGCGTTTGCCCCCACAAAAAAAGAGAGCCATAGCTTTTTGGCTACAACTCTCTCTTCTATACAAATGGGCCTTCCTGGACTCGAACCAGGGACCTCAGTCTTATCAGGACTGCGCTCTAACCACCTGAGCTAAAAGCCCGTGCAACGCATGATAACATGCATAGATGAAAAAGGCTCTGACGCCCGAGTGGAGATGAGGGGACTCGAACCCCTGACCTCCGCCGTGCAAAGGCGGCGCTATACCAACTAAGCTACATCCCCAGAAAACGATATGCTCGTCATCAATGGGCCTTCCTGGACTCGAACCAGGGACCTCAGTCTTATCAGGACTGCGCTCTAACCACCTGAGCTAAAAGCCCATACATCATCAGACTCTACCGCCTGACGCAAGTGAGATGATATCACTGCATCGCCTTCCTGTCAAGCGTTTTAGACCCACTCCTCATCCCCTCTTGCGAACTATACACATGAATCACGCCTGCGCATCCAACTCCCTGACAGGCTTAACTCGGCGGCTCCTGGTTTTGATGCTTTTTGAGCGGAATAATTTTCTGCTCGTTTTTCTTCTCTTGCTCCTTCACCTCATCCGTGGAACTCTGTACGTTCGATTCCAGGTAATAGCTACACATCAGCGCCAGCCCTACCCCCAGCGGTATTAACCCCGGTAAAAGCCACGGACCGAGGTGCAGAGGTGCCGTCGAAAATGTGTTGGGCAACAGAAAACCAAGCGGGTACAGGCCGATCGTTAACGCGACGCCTACCATCATCGTGATCAATCCCGCCCGTAAAATACCCTGATTGCGCCTCTGCCGACGCAGCTCATTGGGATTGATACCATGCGTCAGCAAGGCGATCCGTTCACGATATTGCATGTAACGCAACAAAATGATGAAGCTGAGAAAAAGCACCAGCGCGATCAGCCAGCCAATAACCAGTGTAACCGCGGTATAAGACATCTATCCCCCCTCTTTCTTTTATGCTCTATATATCTTATGATATGAGTGCCTGCTAAGAAGTTTCGCAGCGATACGACGAACTGCGTATTCCTGCTAGCTCCATTCGATGAAACTTTTCTCGTCTAGCGACTCTCTAAGAAAATATAATGAGTGAGTACCTTTTGCAATCAACACAAAGTGTAGGTCTGTCAGTCTCCAATCCCGCTCAATCTGCCGCCGAGCAAGATGATCGGGCTCTGGTAATCTCCAGTCAGGCTGGCGACCAGGACGCGTTTGCCGGACTCGTCCAGCGGCATCAGCGGCGTGTCTTCAATCTCGTCTTCCGTATGCTGCAAAATTATGAAGAAGCAAACGAAGTCACGCAAGATGCTTTTTTCGCGGCTTGGCAGGGCTTGTCCTCGTTCCGGGGCGATGCCCAATTTTCTACCTGGCTCTATCGTGTCGCCTATAATTGCGCGTTGAAGCAGTTGGATCAACGCAGGCGTGATGGTGTTCTCCAGTCCGCCATCCAGACGGAGATGAATAATACAGAGGACCATATCACCGCATGCATTGAGACCTACGACCGACAGGAAATCGTCCGTAACCAGCTCCTGACCTTGCCTTCGAAGTATCGCATCGTGTTGGTCTTGCGACATCTACAGGATATGACCTATGAAGAAATGGCCGAAATCCTGGCTGTTCCTATTGGTACGATCAAAACTCACCTTTTTCGGGCACGCAACTTGCTAAAAGAGCGGCTACTGGCTATTGAACATGAATGGAAAACGAGAGAGTAGGTTATCATGCGTTGTTCTCAGGCTCATCTTTTACTCCAACTCTATATCGATCAGCAATTGACGTTGCAACAAATACGCACGCTCGAAACCCACCTTGCCACCTGTTCAACTTGTCGCGAGGATTTCACATATCTCCAAATGGTCAGCCAGACACTTAACACTACCGAGCTTGTCATTGAGCCAGCGGACCTGACCTTACATGTCATGCAGCGTGTCGCCCAAAGTGCGCGCAACGAACAGATAACGCTCGCTCCGGCACAGCCATCGGTTCTGGTCCCCTTGCGCTTTTCATGGGGCGAAATGATTTCCGCCATCGTGCTGGCAACGCTGACCATGACCGCCATCATTTTCACTCAGCCCACCATGCGTGCTATGTTCCCTATCGCCAACGGCCATGATCGTATCTCCATGGTTATCACGAGCACCTGGCATATGTTGCTCACCATCGATAGCCACACCCTGCTGACCGCCATCTGGATCGTGGGCACGTTCCTCGGCATCTGGATCACCCTGCTTGTCGCCGGTTCCGATATCCGCAACCAATGGCTCAAAGCCGTCATGGATCGCCTACCGGTATGGTAGCCGCCTCTCTATCTGAATGCATCATCAAACGTGGTTTTTTCATAAGCCTCTACTACAGAGATGTGGGTGTTCACACTGTTTAGTTCTATCACATCATCATGCATAAAGTTGCGCAGAGTCCAGCAATCTGTTTCGCGCCGATACAATTGAATCCTCATAATTTGAGTATCGACAAGCAGAATTTCTTGCACGCTAGAAATATTCTGATAAAGTTCCACCTTTCCTTGGTCGCGAACTTTTGTGCTGGAGAAAGAACCTCAACAACCACACAGGGATATTGGATGGTTTTTGCTGCGTGGCGATCCCGTGGATCACAACTAACTGAACTATCGGGACAAACACAGGAATCTTCGTGGGCCAATTGGACATAGACATCAGAGTTATAGACGATACAGGGGCTTTTCCTGAGTGCGGTGCCAAGAATTCTAACTATATTGTTACAGATGATCGCCTGATCAGGCGATCTTCCTGTCATCATAGAGGGATAGCCATCAATAAGTTCATATTTATGTTCAGCATCGCTCTCAACCAGGGCCAGGAATTCGTCGAGTTTCATTCTTTTCTGATGTTGTATCGCCATGCTTGCTTTCTTCCCATTTATAGTACATCGTTCGTTCTGTATGGGCTTTCAAGCTCGATTATACCATAAGCATATCAGGAAATAGAGGCCAAAAAACTATTACTTGTTCGCTATTTTTTTAGCATAAACAGCATAAAACAAGGCTGGAAGCCACTTCTTAAAAGAGCTTCCAGCCTTGTTGTTGGTCGGGGTGAGAGGATTTGAAC
>CAZZWK010000117.1:0-12848 GCA_964657925.1 uncultured Dictyobacter sp. | reverse complement strand
TACGTTGCTCTTCTTCGGTTGCCTTGCGCAACTCGCTGCGTGCGAAGTCGATTTCATAGGTGTAGACATGCCCATCCGCGAGCTCGCCGGTGAGGTAGTGTAGACTGATATGAAAAGAGTTCGCGTACTCCATTTGACACAGGTCGCCATCCTCATCTACCAGCACGTCATCGACTTCAAATGGGAAGGGATTATGGTCGTATCCGTTAATAATCATGTTTTCAGCCTCACCTTTCTCCTAATCACTATATTGACATGGTTTTATATACTATAAGCGCGAATTCTGTTCCTTTTTTTAGCGCCGTGTGTATACTTGAACTCTCTGCTTCTGGATGGGGTAATTTGTTCAAAGCGAGAAAAAGTTGTACTGTTTACTGGCACAAGCCACCGGGGTGACGTGGTTTTCACATGCGGTCGATATTAACTTGAGGAGGTTCACTATGCAGCAAGAACAGTTCCTTTTACCCGAAGGAGTCACTGTACGTGACCCTCAGCAAAACCGCTATATCATCGAAGGCGTGCTGGGCACAGGTCAGTACGGAGCGGTCTACCGTGTACGGGATAGAGACCACGAACATGCGCTCTTCGCGCTCAAAGAAATCATCGATCCAGATGCGGACGATCGCAGACGCCTCACTTTCGAGGGGCAGATTCTCAAACGTGTCCATCATCCCGCGCTGCCAGAGGTGCATCAGATTTTTGAAAACGATAAGCTGAAACGAGTCTACCTGCTAATGGATTATATCGCGGGCGAAAACCTGGAAGTTTTTCTGCGCGAGCAATCCGACAAACACCTCACCTTATCCGCCGCCACAAAATTCATGGCACCAGTAGTGGATGCACTGATCTATTTACATACACAATCCACCCCCATTGTACATCGAGATGTGAAGCCATCCAATATTATCGTGTCAAGCAGGAGCAAAACCGCGATGCTGGTTGATTTTGGCTCGGCGAAAGAATACGTGCCTGGTATGGCGACAAAGGCTATCTCGCATCACTCACATGGGTATGCCGCGCCAGAACAATATAGCACCGGTACCACACCCGCCACCGATATCTATGGACTCGGCGCGACGCTGTACACGCTTTTGACCGGACTGATCCCCATTGACGCATCCTCACGCGTCTTGAAACTGATGAGCAACAATGTCGACCCACTCAAACCAGTAAATACCCTGGTCGAAGACATACCGGTAGTTATCTCGGATGCTATCCAAAAGGCGATGGCGCTCAGAATCAGCGATCGCTTCGAGACGATCGAGCAATTCTGGCAAGTATTGCAAACTCGTCAAACACTCGCGCTTCCACCGACTGCTTCGATACAGCTGCCCGAAACGCCGCGCCCACAAGAGGACCCACTGGATAACGAAGAAGAGAGCGTCCTGCAAGAGCAAAAATCGGGGCGAAACTATTTCTCAGGCATGGGAAACATACTCGTTTCCGGCGTCGCGTTCCTGGTCGTTCTCGCCCTTCTTAGCATCACGCTCTTTTTCTACCGACCTTTTTTCCCTCCGGTCTTCTTCGGTAGCGTTTGCTTGCTGCTACTCTTGCTTGGCGTATTGCTGTTTCGATCGCGTAAAATAGAATGACAGGGGCATTGGTTATGACCAGCTTGCAAGCATATTTCATTACCTTTCTTTTGCAGACGCGCATAAAACGGCATTTTCATGGCACTATCGATATATTGGAATTTCGCAAACGCCTCAATGCTCCACTACCCATGAAGATTCCAAATGGCTGGCGGTTGCGTATAGCGGCGCACGCACCTTACTATGACGAGTGGCTCGAACCCGTCGAGCCGCCACAACAACCGCTTCCACTGCTCGTCTACCTACATGGTGGTGGCTATGTCGCTTGCTCTCCACGCACACACCGCACACTCACCGTCGCGCTGGCGACGCAGGCCAATATGCGTTGTCTCAGTCTCGACTATCCACTGGCACCGGAACATCCCTTCCCCGCAGCGCTGGATACGACTATCGCCACCTATCAGCAGTTGCTAGAAGCGGGAGAAGCGCCCGAGCGCATCGTTTTCGCCGGAGATTCGGCGGGTGGAGGACTGGCTCTATCGACCATGCTCACACTGCGTGAGCGAAACATGCCACTGCCAGCGGGCGCGGCGCTGTTCTCACCTCTCACCGACCTGGCCGCGACCGGAGCATCTTTGCAGGAAAACGATAAACGCGACGCGCTCTTTCGTGGCAACATGATCGCGCAAGGGGCCGCGCTCTATCTTGGTGATAACGCGCCGACCGATGCGATCGCGTCCCCGCTCTACGCCGACCTGAGCGGCCTGCCGCCTATGCAGGTGCAGATGAGCGATAGCGAAATATTGCGCGACGACTCTGTGCGCTTGATAGAAAAGGCGCGCCAGGACCATGCGCAGATTGAGGCGCACCTGTGGCACAACCTGCCGCACGTCTGGCAACTCTTCCCCTCGCTGATGCCGGAGGCGCGAGCATCGTTACGGGAGGCGGCGGAATTTTTTCAAAGGTGTATTAGTACAGCCGTTGTGTCCTGAACGGTAGGCAAAAAGTTTGTCTTAGCAGGACGGGTTGAGGTGCAGCAAACCTCGCTCAAGGGCGATTACTACTGCCGCGGTACGATCTTCTACGCCCAGGCGTCCAAAAATTCTGACGAGATGCGTCTTGACGGTGGCCTCGCTAATATGCAGGTGGCGCGCGATATTTTTGTTGCTTTCGCCGCGTGCCACCAGGGTGAGGACCTCGATCTCGCGCTCGCTCAGACGTTCTTCCGACATAGTGCGCGCTGTCTGCAACGAGGAAAGTAGTTTTCTAGTGATTTCGGGCGTTAACACTGGTTTGCCTTCTACTGCGTTACGGATCGTGAGCGTTAATTGCTCTTTGGGCGTGTCCTTGAGCAGGTAGCCTACCGCGCCCGCCTCCAGGGCACGGAGAATATCCGTGTTGCTCTCGTAGGTTGTTATAATCAACACCTGGGTTCGCGGCTGCCGTTTTCTTAGCGTGGCCGTTGCCTCTACCCCATCCATGCCAGGCATACGCAGATCCATCAAAACGACATCCGGGGCCAGTTGAGCGACAAGCTGGATGGCATCTTCTCCCGTCGTCGCCTCACCGACAATCTCGAAATCCTGCTCGTTCGCCAGCATCATGCGTAAGCCAGCGCGCACAACGGGGTGGTCATCAACGATCAGCAGACGAATATGCTTCATAGCAGCCCTTCCCTTTTGCCAGCACGAGGAATAGCGCAGTGAGGCAATTGGAGTGTGACCGGTAGTGTGATAGCCAGGACAGTGCCTTCACCACAAGTGCTCTCCAGCGAGAACGTGCCATTGCATTGCTCGATACGCTCACACATCGTTTTCAAACCAAAGTGTCCGGATAGAGGGTGCTTATGGGAAAACGCGATGCTCTGGCATTCTTTCAGCCTGGCGTACTCGAAACCACGTCCATCGTCTTGCACATCCAGCGCGACGACATCGCCGAGGTAAGAAAGAGTGAGCACGACATGGGCCGCGGACGCATGTTTCCGAATATTGGTCAGGCCTTCCTGTGCCACACGTAATAGAAGTACTTCGACCTCGGGCAGCAGGATACATGGTGTTCCTGTGACGACGAAGCGCCCGGACACGGCGCTTTCCGCCGACCACTGCTGCAACAGATCATCCAACACTTGCGACAGCGATGCGCGCGCGAACAACTCTGGCCGCAACGCCCACATCAATTGGCGCGACTGCGCTAGATTCTCGTGCGCGACACGATCTATCTGCTCAAGATGCCACTGCAATGACGGTATGCCATCGGGCACATCTTTGACTGCATCGTTTACGGATGCTATATGCATGATGATACTGGTAAACCCTTGCGCCAGTGTATCGTGTATTTCGCCCGCGAGACGATGGCGTTCCTCAACGATACCCGCATGCCGCTCGACCAACGCTAACTCTTGCCGCGTCTCCCGCAGCTCTAGCAGGAGTCGATAGCGCTGCTGGCTCTGACGAATAAGCATGGTGATGAAGATGCCGAGCAAGATCGAGCCGACGCTGAATACCATGATAATGAGAAACGTCTGATCGATTATGCCGCTCATATACCACAAACGCCCCAGGCCGAGTGCCGTCAAAAATGTGCTCGCGCTAATTCTCCAGCTTAAACGCGAGAGCATGAATACCTGCGGACACAAGCCGGACAGCAAGAATAAATACGGAGAAAAAGGGATGGTGAAGCTGTACCAGAAAGCCCAGCCCGCACAAAAATAGAGCAGCATGAGCACTTTATGCTGCTCCCAATACGCGGGATCAACACGGATATAAATGAAATACCACGCCCCTATACCACAATTGAAAACGATGAGCATGAGATCGGCCCACCAGCCACTCACGCCAGTAGCCAGACAAACGATATCAGCAAACAACAACACTGCATAGAAAAAGGCATACCACACCCAGCGCCAGTTGTCCCAGATAGGTCGCTCGATATGCTGGTCTGAAGATATCGAGGACTGCTGTTTCAAGAAGAGAGTCATGCGCCTGTTTTACTCCACTAAGTCGAACGCCAGATCGCCACAGAACAAGAAAAACGATAGAGGCAGGGCAAAGCTGTTGTAATAGTAACGCAAATACTCATTGGAAATCAATCAAATGGTTGAATAGGCTTTCCATCAAGGTATGGAATCAAAAATCATTCGGTCGGAGGGACTACTCAGGGCTTTTTTATGGTTTGATTAGCAGTGGTTCACCCCTTTCATTGCATTGGCAAGAGACGACAAACGAGACACATTGGAAAGGACACCTCAGCTCATGAACAGTCAGAGCATTACCGGTCATATCCTGCGCAGCCTCGCTGCCGGAGTTTTAGCGGCTATTATTTATTTCATCATCGCCCTCGCGACAGGGCAAACGATCGGCAAATCCAACATTATTGGTCCCGCTCTAGTCATCGGTCTTATCACAGCCGTAGTTGCTTTCATCATCAGTATGGTTATCCACTACATCATCGTCGCGAACAGGCGAAGCAGGTCCGGTTTATAAGCCATGCAACTTTCTCTGCCGCGGTTCGTCTTAAGAAGGAGAATATTCTCTCTGCACTAGATTTTCAAATGTGAGCAATGAATTTACCTTCTGACTACTATACGCTGCTGGGGGTCGACGAGCGTGCGACCCCTGAGACGATTCATAAAGCGTTCAAACAACTGGCCCTGCAGTATCATCCAGATATCTATAAGGGGCCGGACGCGGATACGAAGATGCGCGACATTTTGCTCGCGTACCAGACGTTACGCGATCCAGAGCGGCGGCGCATCTATGATCGCGACCACACGCGGCAGGGCAATCATCGTTCGTCAGCCTCGACCGTTGCCGATGTCGACGATGCGCAGGCCGCGCAGCAGTCCGCTTTTGTGTTTCCACCACTCGCCGATGACGCGCCCGCGCAAGTGAATGTGGGCGAGATCACCTACCTACTTTCGGCAAGCGAGGTGCGCAGACTAAAAGAACTGGGCATGCTGCGCGGCAATATGGTGCCCGCGCGCTCGACAACCTATTACTGCCATCGCTGCCATCAGCACTGGCAATCCTCCTCCACACCGAAAGTGTGTCCCAATTGCCAGGCGCGCGACTGGCGCGAGTACCTGCTGTTACGCTGCCAGCATTGCCACGCCGTCTTCGAGAGCGACCAGATCCGCGACGAGATCGGTTCGCTACGCTACGGCGACAACGCGCTGTGTCATCCGTACGAGTTATTCCCGCTGTGTCCCTCCTGCGGTAAAGCCAAATGGTGTCCCGCGGAGGAGGAGCGCTTGTGGAATGTACGTGACCGGGCGGCGCGTAAGGAGAAGTGGCGCAAACGCTTCGGGTTGGAGTAGGGTTGGTTCGCTGCAATACGTCCAAAAGCGGAGGGCACGGACGCGATGATGCACATGAACAAATTATGCCGACATCACACAACGCCAGCACGGACGCAATAAATCGGGTCCGTACATTACGTGGCAGGATGAATCAAAGCGGTTTCCCGAAGGGATTTCGACCAGAAATAATGGGTGGAAGAGCAGCATTGCGTCTGTGGGATAAGCCACACGGGTTTTGAATCTTCATGAGAAGCACGGGTCAGGCAAGGAGGTTGAGGTGCCGCAGCAAGATATTATTACGATTGCCGATTTTGTGCCTGCACATATGCCTGCGCTTGTAGATCTGCTTTACGAGCAGGAGGTACGTCTGTGGCGGCAGAACAGTTTGATAGCACGGGCGCGTACACGTGAGCAGATCGAGGGTGCGCTGAATGACGAGCAGGCGATTAAGGGTGATGAGAAGAGGGGGTGGGTAGCATTGGATGTGAAGGGGAGGGTGCGCGGCTTTGTGCGGGCGGCGATATGGGAGTTGGATGAGCGGAGTATTTTGCTGTCGTTTTTGACGAGGCGCAACGGGGTCACGGAGTGGCTGGCCCTGCCTGATCCGGCGGATGAGGATGCGCGTGAGGTGTTTGGAGCGTTGTTCGCGAAGTTGGATGTTTATTGGCGCGCGTCTGGCACGTCGGGGGATCTGTTGCGCTGGCCGAGCGTGGATAGCCTGTTCGATGATGTACTAGCACGATACGCTTTTCGGTTGGATAGTGTTTGCGCCTTTCGCTCGCTGCGACCGTCCTTCGCGGCTGGTTTCCCTCTTTCCACGCAACAACACCTGCGCCTCGCGCAAGCTGCCGATGAGCAGGAACTTGTAGCCCTTTTCCACGAGGAGTTGCGCTTTCATGAACAATATACGCCCTTCGTGCATGCCTCGCCCACGGTTTTAGAGGCGTTTCGGCGCAAGTTGCAACGTGCGTGGCTACAAGAACAGCCGCGTCTGGGTGAGCCTTTCGTACTGGTTATAGAGCAGGGGGGTAGTATTATCGCTATGGCGGAAAACACGCTGATCGAGATCACGCCCGCTGACGAGCCTGGCTTTACTCCCAGCGGTCATTATTGTTGTATCGACAATGTCAGCGTGCAGCGAGACTTTCAGGGTCAGGGGTTGGGTCATGCGCTGCTGCAAGGGATCTCCGATATCGTGCAACCACTGCAATCCTCGCTGCGCGGTTATGTGCTCTGGTATAATCCCGATAATCCAAAGGCGGCTCGTTTCTGGACGCGGCAGGGCTTTCAAGCGCTGTGGACCACCTACCAGCGTCTTCACGCCTAATATTACCCTCATCATAGTCAGGAACTGTCACGATATTGCAGACTCTTTCGTGTAAGAGACATCTGCTCTTTTTGAGATATTAAAAGAATGTAGCAAAATTTGCATCGATATTTCAATCGATATAAGGAAGGGTAATATGGCTTCAGATACATCGGTCAAAGAAACATCCTGGGTTGACACTCCTCCTCGTTCGCCGCTGGTGAGGCGACTGAACGCACAATTTTTATATAATATGCCCTGGCTCGATAAAGTATCTTCACCTCTACAACAATGGATCAGTAAACTGTATGGATCGCCTGAGCAGGGCACGTATCGCATCAAAGATTTCTTGAATGGTGTCTGGCTCGGACACGTGCTACACCCTGTGCTGGTCAACATACCGCTCGGTTCGTGGACCGCGACGACGTTCTTCGACCTGGCCTGGCTCAACGATCCCAGCGAGGCCAATGCACAGGCTGCGGACGCGACGCTGTGGATCGGCATGGCGGGCGCGGTCGGTTCAGCGGTTACCGGGCTGACAAACTGGGTCGATACCGATGGGCCGGACCAGCGCACCGGCATGCTGCACGGTCTGATCAACGGTAGCGTGACCGTCTTGAATCTGACTTCAGGCATTCTACGTTTGACCGGTCAACGCAAGACGGCAGTTACGCTGGCGTCGCTGGCCTACGCGGCCTCGCTCTACTCGGCGTACCTGGGTGGCGAGCTGTCCTACTCCTCCGGCGTCAATGTCAATCACGTGGCCTGGGAGGGCGGATCAGACGATTTTCTGCCGGTGCTCTCGGAGCTAGAACTGCCGGATAAAACGCTGAAACGCGTCAATGCCGGTGGTATGCCTGCTGTGCTGTATAAAGAGAACGGCAAAATCTTCGCCATCGCCGCCACCTGCTCACACCTCGGGGGTCCACTGGACGAGGGCAGCTGCGAGAATGGCGTAGTGTATTGCCCCTGGCACAACTCTGGCTTCCATCTTACCGATGGCAGTGTCGCTAATAGCCCCGCTGTCTACGGCCAACCCACCTTCGCGGTGCAAGTGCACGACGGTCAGATCTACTTGCGGCGATTGGAGCATGCTTGATTTTCTTCTGTAAGCATCGGTTTA
Organism: uncultured Dictyobacter sp.; assembly: GCA_964657925.1. GTDB lineage: Bacteria > Chloroflexota > Ktedonobacteria > Ktedonobacterales > Ktedonobacteraceae > Dictyobacter. The sequence goes on along the minus strand of CAZZWK010000117.1, from coordinate 4,590 downwards.
CCGAAACGCATCTTGATAATGCTGTTTAACAAAGTATTGTCGATATCCCCTGTTGCCAGCACGGACGCGATAAATCGGGTCCTTACATTACGTGGCAGGATGAATCAGGAGGTGAGTCATTATCGGTTTTAATTTGTGAAAGTGCATTATCGGTGTGCGTTGCGATAAGATGATTTGCCAGTTGTTTGGGAATAAAAAAGTATAGCGGAAGGGTGCTGATCGGGGCAAAGGCCCTGAGAGGTGCCCTTCTTTTTTTAGTGAACAAGTTGGATATATTTTGAGATGCCGCGATGCTTTTTTTCTTTTCTGGTTGGAGCATTCGTTTTTGCGTTTTGTGCGACTGTACTTGTGGGCGTTTGCGATGAAGGATGGTTTGCTAGCGGTAAAACCGGATTTATGGTGACAGGTTGCTGGGACAAGTGGTTGGACGCAGGTAATTGGGATGAGGGATGGTGCAGTGAATTTTGTGCGGGCAGGGGCGAAGATGTGGTGTGCTCTATAGGGACAACAACGTCGGTTGTAGGAAGCGGAGGGACAATTGCGGGGACAGAGGGTTGGGACAGGCTAGCGGGGACAACTGGTTGGGACAGATGCGAGTTTTGCTCGGTGTAGGGAATACGTTTCATAAAGGAGGCAGATCGAGGTTCAGGGACAGATAACAGGGACACATTGGCGGGGACAGGTGTTGGGGACACAGGATCGGGGACAACTGGTTGGGACACGTCAGAAGGGAGGGTATAGAGGCCGCGTTGGGGGTTGAGGAGCTGGTGGTCGCGGGTCATGCGCTGCAAGGTTTTGCGCAGGAGCTCGTAGCTGAGGAAGGGCAACGCTTCGAGCAATGAGGCGATCGACATGGGTGCGGGATGCTGTTGCAGGATGCGCAGGATGTGGTGACGGGTGGGCATGAGGGTGGGAATGCGAATGGCGAGCAAGGAGTCCAGGTCTTCGCGGCTCAGGTCGCTGGGGCCATGCCAGAGCAGTTGGGGAAGTTCGGGATGTGTGGGATGGGGGACAAGACCGAATTGCAGGGTGGGCGAGGCGATGGAGAACGTCTGTTTGGTATGGATGAGTAGTGCGTGATCGGGGGCGAGTGGATCGGGCAGGAGGGCGAAGGAGGTGAGGGATTTGGTGAGCAGGTGGGGAGATTTTTCGGCGCGGGTGAGACGAGGCGAGCGCTGACGCGGGTCACATTGACGCACGAGGATGCAGGCGATATCGAGCCTGGCGACGAGTTGTTGCAGCCTGTTCAGCAAGCGGGCGATGATACGATCGGAGACGGAGGGGAGGGTATCGAGAGTGGTGACGAGTGGATCGATGATGAGCAGTCTGGCGTGGGTACGGGCTATTTCGCGGGCGAGGGTGTCGAGATCGGTGGGATCGAAGCGGAAGGGATGGGTGGAGGGTTCATTTGGGGATTGTTGTGATGAGTGAGAGGATGAGGAGGATGAGGAAGCGGATTGGTCGGATGAGGTAGGCGTGGGTGGATTGTGGACGAAGTTGAAGGTGAAGATGTGGGCGAGGTCGGCGTTAGCGAGCGCTAATGAAGGATGGGAGAGGATGGAAGAGGGATCGTTGGGGGTGATGAGGATAACGGGTGCGTGAAGGCCAGGTGTGGCGTCGGGCATGGGCTGACCGGAGGAGACGCGGGCGGCGAGGTCGAGTAAGAAGCGAGTTTTGCCGCAACTGGCGGGTCCGTCGAGCAGAGTGATGGAGCCGCAGGGGATGTGGCCTTGCCAGAGCCAGGTGAGGGCGGGAGGGTGTATTTGGGCGAAACTGGACGCGTGTTGGATAGTGTAGGGGGAGATGGAAGGATCGAGGGGAAGTCCGGAGAGAGCCTGTTCGATGGAGGGTGGAGGAGGAACGGGTCCGATAGGAGTGGGAGAGGTTTGGGTAGTGCGAGGAAGGGTGAGCATGGGTTGTATCCTTTCATGATGTGTAGAATAAGCGATACAAGCAAAATTGAAGAAAGGGGATGATACACAGAGGAAGCACTACATATAAAAGCGCCAAAGAGTAACCAGTTCATCATAAGTAATTTAACATATTTTAAGGGTATTTGCAATAATTTTGCAATTTCATCATAAAATCTATATATAGCAATACTTGAATGCTTTTTTTAAAGTGAAGTGAGGTAGGTACTGTGGGGGTGCGGACGAGATAATGCGGGTTTGACAAATTCATGCCGACATTACATAACGCCACCACGGACGCGATCATGCACGTTCATAAATTATTGCCGATATCCCCCACCGCCGCCACGGACGCGATCATGCAGATGAACAAATGAAGACCGACATCACACCACGCCAGCACGGACGCGATAAATCGGGTCCGTACATTACGTGGCATGATGAATCAGGGGTATGTTTTTAGCAGAAACAATGTATTAAAGTTCATGATCGGGTCCTTACATTACATGGGCGCGCTGTGCAGGCGGGTAGGCAACTGAACATCAAGCTATCTTATCCTTGTGTGCGCAATTGGCAGTCCATTGCCAACCTGACACGCTCATCTATGTGATTAGCAATGCACATACTATTTGTCGATCCAGGTCGATCGATAGACGACTTCTACATATGTTTTAGTTGCACCCATGCAACGGACTTTTCGGTCAATTCCGACTGAGCCGACTCGATAATTTCTGCCATTGGTGTGGATAGTTTCAATTCCTCACGGACTTTTCGGTCAATTCCAACTCGCCGGTCTGCGTTGACTTCACCGTTAGCACGAAGGTTTCAATTCCTAACAGACTTTTCGGTCAATTCCAACGATACAGAGGATGAAGACGACACTGTAAGTGATCCTGGTTTCAATTCCTAACAGACTTTTCGGTCAATTCCAACACGGGTTTTGCGGATTTAGCGGCCCTCATAGTCTATCGTTTCAATTCCTAACAGACTTTTCGGTCAATTCCAACCAAGATTGTTTGACTGACTGGCAAGATATTTACATGTTTCAATTCCTAACAGACTTTTCGGTCAATTCCAACTTCGCCAATTGGAAGATATGACCGTATCTTTGCTGAGTTTCAATTCCTAACAGACTTTTCGGTCAATTCCAACTTCCCTATAACGATCATCGTTCTCTCGATCACCCGAATGTTTCAATTCCTAACGGACTTTTCGGTCAATTCCAACACTGAGACGGATAGATATAGTGCTCTGCTGAAACTCGCGGTTTCAATTCCTAACGGACTTTTCGGTCAATTCCAACTTTGAGACCCCACAATCCCCACCGGCAGTGCCTTCCCGTTTCAATTCCTAACGGACTTTTCGGTCAATTCCAACTGCTGCTTTGATGCGACTTCGTGCAATGGCGGGACTGTTTCAATTCCTAACGGACTTTTCGGTCAATTCCAACCTGGTTTGTAGAATGGAGCATCTATTTTGAAAAAATAGTTTCAATTCCTAACGGACTTTTCGGTCAATTCCAACTTGCGCTTTTCCAGGTGTACCGGGGAACAAGTACACGTTTCAATTCCTAACGGACTTTTCGGTCAATTCCAACGTGATAGCCTGCTTCAATGCGGCAAAGAGTCAAAAGTTTCAATTCCTAACGGACTTTTCGGTCAATTCCAACTCATAGCCGGAAGGTTCGGGCGCGGTACGGCTGTTAGTTTCAATTCCTAACGGACTTTTCGGTCAATTCCAACCCACACACCGTAAAAAGCCCGCTAGGGAAGTCTTGCGTTTCAATTCCTAACGGACTTTTCGGTCAATTCCAACACCGAGGCCAGAAGAGGCGAGGGCCGCATTCCGAACGGGTTTCAATTCCTAACGGACTTTTCGGTCAATTCCAACTTCCTGGCGGCGCGTACTGGTCCATCGATCTGTACTGTTTCAATTCCTAACGGACTTTTCGGTCAATTCCAACATTGATCGGCATGCTCTTATAGATGTCGCCATCTTTGTTTCAATTCCTAACGGACTTTTCGGTCAATTCCAACGGCACGTCATCGCTGGCGAGGGCAACCAATGGTATGGTTTCAATTCCTAACGGACTTTTCGGTCAATTCCAACAGAGCGACGAATATGGCTGCTTTGATGGATGCTCTGGTTTCAATTCCTAACGGACTTTTCGGTCAATTCCAACTTCGATTGTGTCTGAGTTCTTCAATGCGAAGGTGAAGTTTCAATTCCTAACGGACTTTTCGGTCAATTCCAACAGGAATGCCGTCGGCCAACGATTATTCAAGCATGCAGTTTCAATTCCTAACGGACTTTTCGGTCAATTCCAACTGTATTGGCCGGGTTGCCGTCGTTTTGAATGGATGAGTTTCAATTCCTAACGGACTTTTCGGTCAATTCCAACTGTCCATCAACGTTTTCGCATTCATAACACAAGTATAGTTTCAATTCCTAACGGACTTTTCGGTCAATTCCAACTCCACCGAAATGTCGGTGTACTGTCTTGCATGTATACAGTTTCAATTCCTAACGGACTTTTCGGTCAATTCCAACAAATAAGGAAGATTGGGAAACCGTCGCTTTTTGAAGTTTCAATTCCTAACGGACTTTTCGGTCAATTCCAACTGCGCTTCTGCTAGTATAGCATGGGAGGCGGCTCGCGTCTAGCTTTTTCGAGAGGGTC
>CAZZWK010000116.1:0-12922 GCA_964657925.1 uncultured Dictyobacter sp. | reverse complement strand
CTTAATCCTCTATTTCGACTATACCTAAACTCGTTAAAGGATTACAAACAGGTTAGTTGCAATCCCTCGCGGGCTTAATCCTCTATTTCGACTCGGCCAGCAACTCCTTGCGCAATCGCTGGTCTCAGGTTGCAATCCCTCGCGGGCTTAATCCTCTATTTCGACGGCCTGAACTCATCGGCCTTTCTATCGACATTTTTGGGTTGCAATCCCTCGCGGGCTTAATCCTCTATTTCGACTAGCCTTTGCGGCGGTAGTACCACACCAGTGGTGTGGTTGCAATCCCTCGCGGGCTTAATCCTCTATTTCGACGTCTATACATCATTACGGCATGCCTACAAAATGTCTTGTTGCAATCCCTCGCGGGCTTAATCCTCTATTTCGACAACTGAACGTTTACCGCGTTTTCACTACTGGTTTTATGTTGCAATCCCTCGCGGGCTTAATCCTCTATTTCGACATCGTTGCATTTCAACATCGTTACGATGTTGAGAAAGTTGCAATCCCTCGCGGGCTTAATCCTCTATTTCGACGTATTGTGGCGAATCGGTATGCATCTGCCACATAAACCGTTGCAATCCCTCGCGGGCTTAATCCTCTATTTCGACTAGCCTTTGCGGCGGTAGTACCACACCAGTGGTGTGGTTGCAATCCCTCGCGGGCTTAATCCTCTATTTCGACGTCTATACATCATTACGGCATGCCTACAAAATGTCTTGTTGCAATCCCTCGCGGGCTTAATCCTCTATTTCGACAACTGAACGTTTACCGCGTTTTCACTACTGGTTTTATGTTGCAATCCCTCGCGGGCTTAATCCTCTATTTCGACATCGTTGCATTTCAACATCGTTACGATGTTGAGAAAGTTGCAATCCCTCGCGGGCTTAATCCTCTATTTCGACGTATTGTGGCGAATCGGTATGCATCTGCCACATAAACCGTTGCAATCCCTCGCGGGCTTAATCCTCTATTTCGACAAGGCTAATGTTGCTAAGGTATGCATTGTAATTTGCGTTGCAATCCCTCGCGGGCTTAATCCTCTATTTCGACTGCGGCGCCTCTAGTATAGCATAAGAGGCGGGTTGTGTCCAATATTTACGAGAGGCGGGATTTTTGGGGTGGATTTTAAAGCTAAAAAAGGGCTGATTTTTAAGAGAATGTGCATGGATGAGCCTCCTGAGGGGGGCGAGAGGCTAAGCTCGGGAGCGTGGGAGCACTAACCTCTCGCGAAACTCTGCTATTGACTAGACGATGAAGATGGTGTCCTCGCTGGGGGGTGGGCCACCGACGGTTTCTACTTTCTCGACACAGGTGGCACAGAGAGGGTAAAAGCGAACACTGTCCTGTGTGTCCCTGATGTGTTTGGCGAGTTTGGATTTCAGCAGCACCAGTTCTTTTTTTGAGAGGAAGCATTCGAAGAGCGAATATTGGGTCCAGTTGCCAAAGCCGGTAAGAATTTTGTGTATTTTGCTGCGCCTGCGATCATCGGGTATGTCATAGGCGATGATGTAGCAGGTGGTGTGGTTGGCTGCTATGCTTTTGGTGGACATTTTTGCTTTACCTCGTGATCAGGGGCGTGTATGTTTTGATTTCACCGGTCAGATATTTAGCGAGCAACCTGGCTTGAAGTTCGATGCAGTAGCGATATTTCGCTTTATAGCCGAAAACGGGATGCGTGATCTCTTCGTTGAGGCGGTCCTCGAACTGTTTGAGAAAAAGTTTGCGCGGTTCTTTTTCCAGACGATAGGCACCTAATTCGACATGAAAATTAGCAGGTGTGAGCATGCGGTTGTTGAGCATGGTGATGACGACTGAATCGACAATGAGCGGACGGAATTCTTCCATCAGGTCTAGGGCAAGAGCCGGTCGTCCGTAGGTCGAGCTATGCAGGTATCCGATGAATGGATCGAAGCCGACGATGTGCAGCATGCTGGAGACTTTGCTGGTGAGCAGAGAGTATCCATAGCTGAGAAGCGCATTGACGGCATCGGTTGGCGGTCGTTTGACGCGACCGGGAAAAGGCCATGTGTGAGGGTCCGCGATCAATTTGCCGAAGCAACTGAAATACGCCGCGCTCGCCTGTCCTTCCATTCCTAATACAGTTTCCAGTGGGGTGCCGTGGATACCAGCATCGCCGTTGACGAGTGTCGGTGTGATGGTATTTTCGCTGAGATCCGTGCTACAGCTAAGCTGGCTGATTACTCGGGCAATGCAGTCGATATTTTTTTCGAGCTCGGCATCGGGATGACGGCGCTGGGCGCGTTGCAGTAAGGTACGTTGATTGGAGATTTTCCCTACGACGAAGCGACGGGCCAGTTCGTAGCGTTGTGAGAATTGCGCGTGTGCGCGGTGTTGTGCCAGCCGTAGCAGGGAATTTTTGGCGAGGCCGGGCGTGAGTCGACCTTTAAAGCTGCCGCTATAATTGAGGAAATGAATTTCGATATTCTTTTCCAGCAGCATATGGATAGCGGACGAGGTCATAGTTACTTCGCCGAGCACAACGACATCATCCACTTTTATCAGGGGGATACGTCTTTTCTGGGCGGGCGCGGTGACGTTGCCGTGATCTTTGCGCTCGGGAATCTGGATGAGCAAACAATCTTCGCTGTCGCGTCGGACGGTAGCGTAATCTTCAGTCAGGTAGAGAGTCGACAAGGTTGTGCTCCTTTTGTGTGATGATGCGGACTTCGTCAGGCAGGCAGATTGCACGCAAGCTGCAATCGCGGCATTTGGCTGCCAGTTTTCCTTCTAGTGGTGGAGGAGGTGTCGCGTCGGCAGCTACTTGTAGCGCTTGCTGGATAGTGTCCATGGTCTTTGCGCGTAGCTCCGGCGTAAAAGGGACCTGTACTCTTTTTTGTGAGCCGAAGTAGAAGATGGAGCCGTAAGGGATGGGCGGTTTATCGGACTGCCGTTCTTCAAGGCAGAGGGCCTGGGCGCAAAGCTGAACATGATCGTTGAGCCATTTGCCCTCTTTACCGTGTTTGTACTCGACCGGAATCAACATGCCCTCGTGCTCTTCAACGATGTCAGCGAAACCAGAGAGGTGGAGTCTTTCGCTATAGAGATACAGGTGATTGATTTGCAGATCGCCATCGCGTGTATGGGTGCCGGGTTGATCGGCATGTTCGTGCAGCAAGGTACCTTCGAGCACGAATTCGTTGACCAGCATATCCCCCTGCACAAATTCATAGTAGAAGCGGCGCGGACAGTATTCGAAGGCGTTGAGGTAGGAGAGGCCGATGGATGTGGCTTCAATCTCATTCATGCACGAGGCTCCCTTCAGCTTCCGCAGTTTGCGCGCTGGTTTTTAGTGGCCCGAGCGAAGTGCAGCGCGCCTGCCCCATGCCCATAGTCGTCTTATAGCCGATGCCACTGAACAGTGCGAAGCGCGCCAGCGTAGAGAGCCATTGTGCTTGGGGATCGTTGGGGTTGCCTTTCACCTCGTAGGAGACGTGCCCTTGAAAGCCCACCTGACCGAATTTGCTGGAAGAGAGGTAGCGAGTTTCCAGCGTGTACTGGGTGGTGATAACTTGTTCCTCGCACCAGGCAGCGATGGCCTCGAAAGAGAGATCGTGCGCGCTGAGGCGCACATGTTCTGGGGCGAAGCTATCCCACAGACGCGCGATACTTTCGAAGACCAGCGAGGGTTCGGGGAAGATCACAAGTTGTTTGCCCCACGATTTCTGCCCCTTGCTGAAAGCAGTGGGCGAGGCGAACTCGAAAGTATAGTGTTTTTGCGGAAAGCGAGCGTTGAAAAGCTCGGTGAAGCTAGTATGACCGAGCCAGGACTGTTTGGACGATGATTCCGCGTTTGCCAGCAAACGACTGATCTCGAAGTCAGTATCGCCGATGTGCAGACGCAGCGCGTGCGCGCGAGTGATCAGATGCTGGGTGAAGGTGCTGAAGATGCTGGCATCCATGATCGTGATACGCAGCCAGTAGACCTGCCCAGGCAACGTGGTCATGCTTTGTCTTCGTGCCGTTGCCTCCGCCATTTGCGTAGGCGTAAGATGATTGAAGCCCTGCAACAGACTCAAGGTGTAGGGCCTGCGTTGATTGGGCTCGTGCAACCGTTCCGACAATTCTGGATCACTTTGCCGAATCATATCCAGAAAAGCCGCCTGCACCTGATTCCCCGAACTCGGCTGCACCTGCCCCGCCGAAACAGGATGTAGACGCAGCATGAGCGAAAAGAGTTCATCAGATTTTTGACTCATTATAGTAAAGTTTCTCCTTCTAGATATGACATCTGCATGGGAATATACACTTCGTCATTTTGGCGATCTCCGAAAAGAGTTTCTTTTGGAAGACTACAGTATTGACCGACGACTCTAGGGTTTGTTAGCAAGCTTGAAGGAGGCATGACGACTAAGTCGAATGTAGAGAGGCGCGTGCGCGCTATATCTAATGGATTAATTGGGCAAGCAACTGTGACAGGATTTTTTGCCTCCTGCACTTTTGCTTCTTTGCCAATTTCATACCATTTATGCATCACTTCAGCTTTCGTCATCCATTTCCCCAAACGTATCCAATGAGGCAATACTTTAGGCTCTTCTGCAAAGACAAAAAACTCGAACTTAGAGCCAGGGGCGAGCTCTTTCGCTCGCCCATATAACACTTTGTTTTTGCTTTCCGGTAGAGAATTGCTATAATAAGGTATGGTCGCCATTTTGAACGTTACGAAAACAAAGTTTGCATGAAGTGGATGTGCAGGTGTAACATAACATCCACCTACCCTTTCCTTTGTAAGCTCAATTTGATATTGAGGCACTTGTAGATTTGTGAAGTAAGAAGGTGCGGGCTGTACCAAACCAAGCGCATATGTTAGTCCGTAGTTATGCAAGTATTTTTCGGTTTCGTAGAAGCGACCGAACTCATGACTGGCGTAATAGAGGTTATCATGCAATGTCATGTGGCAACGTGCAATGTATTTCTTCATCTTGCATGCTTTCTTGCATTTGCTACTTCTGACTTTTACTGTTTTTTTTGCCTGATTGGCTAGAGTCTCTGGCGGGTCTCTGCTTGTCACTATATCGTTTGCACTTATCTTGCGATTGTTGAAGCACTCTTAACAGCGTTTCCTCATTGGTGACGAGGTTGCCAATCTCTTGCAGCAGATTTGTAAGTTCAGCACCTGTAAGCAGTAGTGCAGTGGTAACACAATCCTCCTTTAAAAGCTCCGGCAGCAACGCTATGGCCTTTGCTTGTAGCTCCGATGCATTATATGGACCTTTCTTTATATGACCCTCGCCATCATCCTCCAGAGTGTCGTAGAGCGATTGAGTCAGCTTTAAGCCAGAAAAGATTTCTCCGTCAGTAAAAGCGATAGCAAGGATGTGATTATCTACCGTTCCAGTGCGTGTCGTCTGTGCGCCATAGCGTTTTGTACGCAGAATATTGTTCAGTACATAGATAAACTCGGTTTCAGTAGGATCTTTAATGGTGACAATGGTAGGGAAAAAGGTTTGTGGCAGAATGTGATCCTGCTCTCCAAAACTGCTTTTCGTCTCACCGTTTTTGCTCATCGTTCCATGTTCATAAGGGGCATTGAAGGTCATTGTTTGATGTGATTCATCATAAGGCGATAGCGAGAAGGCTGAATCAACGAGAACTTTTGCCTTCTCGCTCCCTTCTTGCCCGATCGCGAAACCGTAATAAATGCAGTCGGAACAATGTTTACAAAATCTTTCGCTGTTATATTCGCAGTAATTGGCCTGATCCGTTTCATCAGCACTAATAAAATCGTAGCGTCGCAGCAACTCACGTCCAGTGAGTCGTTCAGGTGTGGTCTGTTTACGCTTAAACATAACAATGCGGCTAATAATATCGCGTTGATATTTGTTTCTACCCGCGCTGACCCTGGCAAAATTAAGCTCTTGATCTGTTTGAAACAATGGGAATGAGTTGGTTTCCCTCAAAACAACAATGTGCACATATTTACCCATGGGTAGGCTGGGGATTTCAGTATGGAAAATGCTAGGATCGTTAATGGTTTTTAAAAACATGCTTGTTCTCCTCTATATGTATTGGTGTAAGTTACAAATTTGTATGGACTACAAGTCTTCTGACTCTGTTTCATCCTCATCCTCCTCGTCTGTCGAGGGTGAGTTTGTCAAAGTCGGTATGGGTTGTGCTTGATCTGTTTTATTTGTAATTATGGTGAAAACTGCTTCGCAGCCTCCTTTGAAGCGGTTCAATCGGCTATGTAGTAAACTGCGCTGTTTTTCAGCATAGTCACAGAAGACATCTTGATAGAAAGCTCTGACAAATTGCCAAATTTTCTCATCAAGATCTTTGTAGTCTTTGAAAAAAACCTTTCCAGTTGCTTCTCCTTTTCTTACTATGTCTACCCAGGAACGTAATGCTTGAAACATTTCAAGTTGAATTTCTTCATCTGATAAATTGATGGTGTCCTTGAGAATACTTTTGGCTGCGATATCGATGGGCCGCACGATAGCATGAGATTTAGGCCAATTACTTTTCACCTTTGTAGCGTTGCTGGTAGAACTGACCGTATTTGTCGTGTCAGCAGGCACTGTCTCTCTTGGTCTACCAGATTTGTTAGGTTTAGATGGGTTGTAAAACGCCAGGTAAAGCCTGGTTATTTTTTCATGACGGGTCATAAGTTTTTCCATATATGCTCCTTCTGTTGGGTGATAATAATATGTAAGCGATTGATAGATGCCGTTGTAGTGCCTTGCTTTGGTGCCAGTGATGAACTCCATCTTGTGATCGCGCACCTGTTCTTTAAGGAATGCGAAGGTGAAAAGTTGATCGGTTTCTAGATCGCGCGCGATACGCGTAAAACGTTCTAGTTTAAGGTCACCTCCAGCTCTTTCTGTATCGATATGCAGTTCAATGGCACGGCTAAATGCCTCCAGGACGCCGCCAATCGAATCTCCTTTTTGACTGCGTAGACCATAAAGCTGATCGAGCCGCAGACGTTCTGCTGCCAGAGGCAATAGATGCCGTACCGATGAGTGTGGGGTATCCAGTACCAGCGTTTCATGGAAGTCGAGCGATGAATTGAAAAGCGGAAGGTATGATTCTGTAACAACTACCTTTGAGCCTGTAATAAGGGGTAAAGCCAATCCCAGCCATGTCGCTTCGACCCAGGAAGCTGTAACCGGTTTTGTCTTCGGTTTTGCGCTAAAAGTCTTTTTAGCAAAAAAGAGAAAACCAGGATACTCGCTTTCTTCATACGATTGTTGAACTTCGGTATCTTGCTCGACAATGAACATATTGCTTTTCGCTTCCTGCTCTTCTTCATCTTCATCTCGCTCCATGGAAGAAGCTTTTTGAGCTTTTGCCTTTTGATCAATTTTTCTTAGTTCCTTTTTAGAAAGGTTGAAAAAGCTGAGTGATACAATATGCTTTGTTGAGATATCGCTGTTTAACCGTAGAACTTCGCAAACCTCGTAGAGTTTAAGGTTTTTCATCTTGCGTATGATGTAGTGTACAAGATGGAAAGTTTGCCGCGTGAAGAAGTAGTTTGGATAGATGAAAAAGTATTTGAGCGCCATATCTTCGTAATCTTTGCCCGTTAGATTGATGCGTTTTCTTTCTTCAGGTTTATCGGACAATAATGTTTGGCGAAGCATTAACTCTAAAGAACAGATAGCGCAAATGCCACCCGCACTTTCCCCTTTATACAGAGGGAGATGGTTTTTGTAGACCCACGGTTGGAAGAGTACAGATGCTTCTTCCTGTTTTGTAGTTGGGTAGGCTGAGTGGCAGATGGTGCAAACGAGTTGGTTTTGCCGAGGTTTTTTCGCGTTCTGGTAGCTAGTCAGTTCCGCATAAAAGTTGGGTAAACTTTCGACACTTATTGATTGAGTGAAGCCGAACAGAAGATTTTTACACAGGTAATCTAACATACTTTGAAAGTAGGACCCCTGGAATTTAGAAGACTGCTTAAGCTCTTTGCCAACAGTTTCCAACAAAGTAGTGATAAAATGCTTCAGCATATGTTCAAGGCTATCGATCTCGTCATCTACTTCGTGCACGGGACGTGGTGGATGATTTGCCAGATAGCGAGCCGCAATCCAGTAATAGCGATAATCAACACCACCACTACTTGGTATATTTTCCCCCTGTTCCCACAGGTCGTCACCGAAAAAGCTGATAAGTTGCTGCTCTAGCTCTTTTTTAGAGGTTTCAAGTGACTTATCCAGGTTTTCATGTATAATGCGTGTATAGTTGATGAGAAAACGTCCTAACATGGTGATGCGTTCATCAGGTGTATAATCTAGCACAATATTTGTAGGGATCATCCCCGATTTTTGCATGCCCAACATTTTCTGCAGAATATTGCCGGAAACGTTAGCTTTACTCTCACTAATTGTTTTTTCAACGAAAAAGTCGAGGAACGCATTAAGATCAATAAAATCAAGGAAGTAGCGCGGATAGCTTAACAGTCCCTTGCCGTTGAAGCCTATGCCATCTCCATGATTGATTGTGGCTGCCATAGCCTCTCCTATAGTTTCTTTGACGGACTGATTGATATCCTCATAGTTGACTGTTGGGTTTAGGCTAGTGCGCAGTCCAAGATATACGACCCCATTGGGGAAGTAGAGGTAGGGGATAGGCTTTTGCTCCTCTGGATAAAGCGTTGCGATATAACGAATGGCTGCATTATTGATTTGATTACTGAGCAGACCACGTACTTCAGAGAGCTTATGATAGCTGAAAACAAAGGAATCATCAGTAAGTTGGCTGAGCAGATCACTGAGACCACCAGACCGTGTGGCGGAGTTACTGAGAAGTACATCTTCTGGTGACTTAATCAAAAAGGCGATCAGGTCGCTATAGGTACATAGATCGCGCAAGGTAGGTTCGTTGCCTTTACCCGGATATTGAGCCTGCTCGTGACATACTTCGACAAGTTCCTCGGAGATGGCAGATTCTTTTTCAGCTACAAAAGTGTTATGACTGAGATTGATGTCACGGCTGCGCTGAGTGTTGACTGCTAACCAGAGAATTTCTCCTACCCAATTCTCAACATTTGGTAAGAATGCTCGAGCATTTATCAGTTCTAGCTCTTCTAGTACCTTGTCTTTTGCATCGTTCGTATCTTTTGTCGTGAGTGTCTTGATCTTTACATCTTCACCTAAAATTTTGTCGATATCGTGCATAGCATAGGTCAGGATATATACCTTGATCTCATCTTTTTCCAGCTTACGAAGGCGACGCCAGCCACGTTTTTGTCCTTCATGGATCAGTGTCAGCGTGGGAAAGAGGCCATTGAAAATGTGCGTCATCATCATCTGGTCGGCATTATGCGCGAATTTGGGAATTGTCGTGCCCTTCGCAGGATACAAGCTGTACCTTAATATGATGGGTTCGAGCATGGTCTCAGCAAATTCTTTGACAACCGCATAAACTGCGCTGTCCTCATCGTATTTATATAAAATCTGTTTCAGGACATCTGATTGAAACATTGTAATCTCCTCTAGAAGATAAGTAGTTCATCGCAATCACTTTTAGTCGCTTTCCAAAAGACAAGCGAGTGTGCTAGTAGAGCGCTCAGACCGAAAATGATGCTATACGGCTTAGATCTGTTATCCTCGCCTTTAACCTGATGGATGGGAAAGAGCATATTCAGCCTATGTAGCTTTTTGAATTCTTTAGGATGTTCGGCCACAACAAGGCTAACGAGAGATAAATCTGCCAGTCTCTCATTTGTCTCATTACTCAGTTGATATGCGAGTCTTCTATTATCTCCAATCTCAAAATTGTCGTAGATGCCTATCCGATTCAAGTTCTTTTCAAATTTACAGGTACTTGTCAGGTGGAAATTTTCACGTTCTTCTGTGTATTTATGGAGCCGGACGTAGAGTTTTAGTTCGTGGCTCTGGTATTTTCTGAAAGGCTCGCCACGCGCTTCTACCATCTGCCTGAATTCTGCTTCTGCCATAGGGTCAAACTCAGTATTAGCAAGTAGAAAGAACAGGTTGTAGCGTTTGAAATGATCATCGGTCTCGTCGTAAATGCCGCAGTCTAGTGGGCTTCTGCCACGAAAGGGGGTAAGTTCGTCCAGGATAAGTTTTTCATCTTCATCTTTTGCCATTTTGTAGTAGCGTTTAACTTGAGTGCCGATCCAGTCTGGATTCTTGCTGTGCTTATACACCTTGTTGTATTGCTGACGCAGTCTCTGCGCGGATTCACTAAAATCTGGCTTATTAGAGTTGTTAGAGCCAAGCTTACCAACCTTCCAACCTTCAGCATTTACTATCATTTGTGCTACTTGCAGCCCACCCCAGCAGGCGATGTAGCGTCTAAAATCTTGCTCTTGTGGAAAAATTGGTTTAACAGTTTGATCTTCTTGCCCTGCTACGACCGTTTCTGTCGCATTTTGTACTGCTTTAAGAAACTCGACCCGATCTATTTCTGTACCATCTGTGAAGCGTTCTGCTATTCTGCCGATGGTCCAGTCCGGTAGTAACGCATAAGCGCGATACTCCTGCCAATCAGTATGCTTATGACGGCCCAGGCGGCCTAAACGCTGAATGAATGTACCTGCGTTGGTGGATTCAAAAATGAGTAAATTGATTTCAAAATCGACACCAACATCTATCGTACTTGTAGCAATAATGAGTTTTACCTCGGGGTCATTCATGGAATTGTTACGTTCTTCTTTGCCCGTCAACCCTGTGTTTTCTCCAACTTTGATACAATCAGCCAACTCTTTTTGGTAATAGGTGACCAAACGTTTCGCTGTTGCCACTGAATTGACGATAAAGACGCCTTTAGCGGTGGGGTGGTTTTGGAAAAAAGCTTTAAGTTCACTGAGGTGTTCTTCTGCCCATCCGTATGCTCCCCGGTCACCTACACTATGAAAGTGTAAGTCAACAGGTTGCACAATAGGTTCCGGTGTATAGCCAGCTGTAGGGGCAGCAGTATAGGAACCTTCTATGACCTTGATGCGAAAATCACTATTTTCTAGCAACGTTTTGAATAATGGAGTAGGCGTTGCAGAGAGGAAAATATATTTTAGACGTTGATGGGGCGCTATAACTTTCTGGTAGTTGAGAATATTGAGCACGGAGATGATTTGAGGCACGCCAAAGATATGAAACTCGTCGAAGACAATGTAGTGTATATTTTCGGGTATCTGGTACACAAATTCTCGTTTGTCATGGTTATTGCCATAGTTGTAACTGCCCATCAGATGGAAAAGGTCGGGATTGCTCAGAATGCATGCCCGGTTTTTGAACCACCTGAGAGCTACAGACGCACGATTAAATTGCTTTCGTTGCTCGTACTCCTCTGTAATAGTTTCGCTGTACATAATCTGACAGGGGTCGGAAAAACCAAAGGCTTGCATGTATCTTTCGACCTGTTTCTGTTGATCTTTGATGAGTTCATTCGTGGGATACAACAGAAGCGATTGATGATCTTTAGCAAGCATAGGAAAAACGCCTGAAAGGGTTTTACCATCACCGGTGAGCGCAGTATCGAAGATGACATCTACATCTTTGTCGTTATACGCTTTCCACACTTCAGCTTGATGTTTGCGTAAAATGTATGAATTTGCATCCAACGCACTCGTATTTAATGATGCGAGTTCGTTATGATCCGCAATCTTTGAGTAGAGCGGACCGAGTTTTAGCGTAAAGTTCACTGACATCCCTAAATCACTTTCTTTTTTTATATCTTCAGCTTATGCAGAGAGTGTAGCAAGCGTTTTGGATACCACATCTCCAAAACGCGTTTCAACACGGTCAACTTCTGTCCTAATTGGGTGGCGGGGGAGATTGATGATAGATAGCATAGATTTTTTGTATTTCCTTCACCATTTTCTGTCGTAGTTCGGGCGGACCGATGAGTTCGACTTTGGGCCCATATTTGAGGAGCTGTTGGATAATGCGCCAGTCGCTGTAGGCAGCGGCTTCGATGAGGCGGCGCTGTGCTGGTTTGCCCTGGGCATTGGTATAGGGTTCGTGTTTTATGAAGCGGGTGGAGAGCCAGCGCTGGCTGATATCGTCTCGTACGAGAGATTCATCGGCCCAGTAGGTGAAGGTGTAGGGGTGTCTGGGTTGGGAAGGTCGGGAGTCGGAGGGATGTGAGGCGAGGTTGTAGATGCGGTCGAGGCGATATTCGAGATATTTACCAGGGTACGAATGGTAGCCGATCAGGTAGAGATGCCCGTCGTGTTGCTCGATATGGAGCGGATCGATATTGTGATGGTGTCTGGTTGTCTGGCTGTTACTGGAGGCGTAATCGAAATCGAGCCAGCGTTGATGCTCTAATGCCGCAACGATCGTATTGATTGTCGCTCTGTACTTCGTATAGTCTTTAGCAAGATTGAGATGAAGTTGGATGTGTGGTTTTTGAGTCAGGCGTTGGAAGTAGGTGCGCTGGTCGGGTGAGAGTTTATTGATGATGGAGTGGATGAATGCGAGGATATCCTGGGCGAAGGGATGGTTGGTAGTTGGCGAGGTGGGAGTGGGTGATGGTTGTGACGATGATGGTGAGGGATCGATGAAGGAGGTGTAGAGCAGGGCGAGGGTGGCGATAGTGGATTGGTTGAGGGAGAAGATGGAGCCAGGGGTGGAATCTGCAACAAGGGTGTAGAGGGTGTGCATACCTCTACCGGATGTCTTAAATTGATAGCCCAATGATTCGAGGAATCTGATGTCTTCTCTGAATTTTCGGTCGGCATTTACCTGTGCTCTAGTATGTGTTGTGAGGTCATCATCGGTGAGGGTGTAAAAATCTTTCATTTGCGAGAGGATTTGTGCGCGTGTAAGTTGAGCGTTGCTCATCAGGATCTGTAGCAGTTGCCAGATACGCCGCGTATCCTGGTAGGAAGACCGCGAGAATCTATCCTCCTCTAGTTGCTCCTCATTGATGTAACCATCAATAGCATACTCGGGGAAAAGTGCCATCTGTTTATAGTTTTGCTGCATTGTGCCCTATC
>CAZZWK010000115.1:0-13042 GCA_964657925.1 uncultured Dictyobacter sp. | reverse complement strand
GACTCAAGTGTAGTCGTTCCTGGTTGCACCTGCATCGTTAGAACTGACGATCTCTCCTAAGGAATAGGCTCACTTTCAGCAAGTGACTCAGACGATATTGTTTGCTCTGGCTGACTGGGCTCGCGCATTTTGAAGCTGACAAACGCGACGATTGTTCCTACGAGGGCAATAATGGCGGCCAGTAACAGCGCGGGTCGGAAACCGCTGACCAGTGCCTGACTGATAGCCTGGGGATGTGCCCCAGCTACATTAGGAGTAAAGATGGCGGCGACGAAAATGATCACAGCCAGTCCAAGCGCGCCGCCGAGCTGTCCTGCTGTCGTAATCAGGCCTGAGGCAAGCCCCTGATTAGAGGCTGGGACGTCAGACACGGCAGCAATTACCACGGCAGGAAAGGCGAAGCTCAAACCACCTCCCACTAGCAGGGAAGGCAACAGAACATTCCAAAAGGTTCCATCGGCTGAGAGTACTCCGCTCAGAATAGCGATTCCGGCGGTGAATGGGACCATGCCGAGAATGAGCGTCGGCTTGATGCCCATGCGATTGATAAGCGGAGGGGCCAGGTTGGAGAAGATGGCAGCTTCGAGTCCCATAGGCAGGAACGTCACTCCCGCCTGGAAGGGAGAGTAGCCAAGCACATTTTGCAGATAGAGTGTCGAAAGGATTACCACACTTGTGAATCCTGCATATTCGATGAAACCAACGATGTTGGCGCTGGCAAGCGTGGGCAAGCGGAGAATCCCGAGTGGGAGAATCGGTGTGCGCACACGTACCTCAATCACCACAAAGAAGACAAGCAGGATGATCGCTATGGCCAGACCTATAATAGTTTGGGCCACAGCCGCTGTATGTGCTTCTCCTACTGTATAGACCAGGACGAGTAGCCCTGCAGTAACTGAGAGCGCTCCAATGATATCGATGCCCCGTGCTGTAGAACTGGGATGATCGCTCTTTGCCACCAAAACAGGGGTCAGCACAAGAACCAGGACGGTAATGATCACGTAATCGAAAAAGCCCCAGCGCCAGTTCAACAAACTTGTCAGTACACCAGATAATACTGCTCCGATAGCGAATCCGCTCCCACCTACCATCCCATAGATTCCCAGTGCCTTGTTGCGCTCAGGACCTTCAGCAAAGGTTGTAGTGATGATCGACATTGCGGCGGGAGTTGTGAAGGCAGCCGCTATCCCCTGGGCAGCACGAGCCGTGATGAGAAATGTGGGATTTCCTGCCAGGCCAGCCGCTAACGAGGCAAGCCCAAACAGGCTAATGCTACTGATGAAGACAAGACGACGACTGACCAGATCAGATATCCGACCACCAAGCAATAAGAACCCGGCATAAGCTACTAGGTAAGTGCTTACCAGAAACTGGGCAGTTGCGGTTGAGAGATGAAGATCTTGGCTAATGGCTGGGAGTTGGACACTGATGCTGGAAAAGTTCATGGCCTCTAGAAAGAGGGCCACGCACAGAATGATGAGTCCAGCCCAGCGACGCCGATCAGTTACGGCCGCCTGTTGAGGTGCTTCTTCTACAGGAGGACTTTTCATCTTTGACGACATGCTTTCTTACTCCTTTAACTTGATTGGAAAACTAGTCTGCTTGAACTTCAGGTTGGTTGTGTCGCCATCGGGAGCGGTATCAAAGAGAACACACGTCTTCTCCCAGTCTAGCGAGATTTGAACGGTTGAGCAGGCAACAGAGCAACTGGTCACAAGGTCATCTATACGAAATGTAATAGCCAGTTTCTCAGCGTGAAACAAGTTAATGATGTCCTTTTCTAACGTTCGAGATTCAGAATAATGTCCAGTTACCGTATTGTCATCGTCAAAACTGAGGATTTCCACTCGTTGCATACGAAGGAGATCGCTTTGTGAGCACGTGACGTTTAGGGTGATGAGTGAGCATCTCTCCATGCAACTCCCCATGAATCCCCAAAATGGAACAGCCTCCTTCGCATAGCATTTAACCGCTTCCTTCCTGGTGAAGGATTTCGGCAAGATGTTTTATCCTTTGCAGACGTTCATCCCAGGTCATGGCCGCCCGCGAGAGTTCTTGGGCAGCGTTACTGAGTCCTTCTGGCACAACACTAAAGCGTACCTCTTTGCCCAATTTGCGCTCTTTGATAAGACCAACCTTTTTAAGAACAGCGATGTGCTTACTCACTGCCTGGCGGCTAAACGGCACTTCATCCGCTAGTTGGCTTGCAGTAGCCTCTCCCTTGAGTAGCAAAACCTCGATGATCCTCCGTCGGCTGGGTTCAGCAATGGCCAACCAGAGCTGCTCGTTAAAAGGTGTAGTTGATGACATAACGATGCCTTTGTGCTGCTGGTCCGGACACAATGCAGCAGATTGGAGAGTACGCACAGACAATTACTGGTGGCACCTGCATGCTGATTTTTTGCCCAATCTTCTCGTTCATAGAAACACTCCTGACGATAGTAACACAACCGCTATCAAACAGTGTAGTATTCACATGCAACCATTGGTTGCTTATATGCCTATTATTGTAATGAGAAAGAAGAACGTTGTCAAGAGGAGAACAGCCAGAGCAAAATTTTGAAAGTCAGATTGTTGTGCAACCAACAGTTGCATTTATTTGAACGATGTGTTATGATGTCTATGCGTAGATGACCGGATAGAACCGGATAGATAATTGAAAGGAACAAAACAGTATGGACGATGCGATTACAAAAGAAATAACAGTTAATGCACCAATTCAAACCGTATGGGAGGTTGTGACCAAGCCGGACAAATGGCTTGCTGAAAAAGCTGCTGTTGAGCTGCAACCAGGCAAAAAGGGAACGGTAAGCTGGAGTAGTATGGGCGATGCACCCGTGGAAGTCATAACTGTGGAACGACCGCATACCTTTGCGTTTACCTGGATTGCCCCTGATAAAGAAACACACGGTACGGAAGCAACACTCATAACATTCAACCTCTCGGAAGTTGATGGTGGTACGCTCGTACGTGTGGCCGAAAGCGGCTTCAGCAAGATTGCACTTACTGATGCTGAAAAAAGTACGCTCATTGAGAATCATACACCTGGGTGGGAATATTTCCTTACGAAGATTCGTGATGAAGCGGAAGGCGCTGTTGCTCAAGCTTAACACGACCCAGGTAAGAGGATCAATTTACAAGGGCGAGCTCTGCACCATTGTATGTAGCAAACGCCAGAAGTGTGGCGCCAGGAGAAGGCACCTCCCGGCGTCACAAACCAGCGATCATGCGAACGAGTTTCGCTATGCCAATCGACTCATCCCGATGTTCGCATTCCACTTAAACCAGCCTGTTCAGGTATCCGGTTGGTGCTTCTCTACAGAGATGTCGCTATCGTAGCGATAGATACGACCATTCAGCTACTTATGCTTACTTGCCCATTTCGTATTGACAACGTTCTACTCACTTTTCAATCGTTGCCTAGATATGTCTAAGCCCGCCTAAACCTTCGGTACATGGCGGGTTTTCAGGGAGAACATATATGAGTCAATCACAACAAATACCTCTCCGAGAGTCCCAATTAGCAACGAGAACTGGCGGTCGCCTGGAAAACCGTTTTCAACAATATGAAGCATTTCTCCTATCCGAAATATTTAGAAGAAATGGCAGAGAAGATAGCGTTCAAGTAGCTACTCCGCCAGACTATAGATATGAGTGTGAAACATCCACACTCGCTGTCACTGTTGACGCCAGTGGGCCTATTATGCAAATTGCCGCTCATCCGGGAGACGCGCCTGATTTTTTCTACGCTACCTATCTGAAAATAGCTTCCAATACGCAATATTACAATGGTTATCATGAGGTCCTGTTAACCGATGGAGAAGGTGGAGTGGATGGGTGGCAGCCCGAACACACCAGACGGGTGAGAATGCAGGAAACTTATGCAGGGGCAAAGGTCGTGGGAAGTCACCTGCACTTTCTGGGCTACCCTGATGGGGGTCTTTCAACCCTGGCGTTCAAAGAAAAAACGCAACTGGTGATGCAGCTTGCCCAAAAGCTAGGTGCGATCCAGCCAGCAATCCTGGTGGTGCATCCTCCCAAACAGGATCACCCGGACCATGCTTATAGCTTTCTTCTGGCCATTGCTGCATTAGAACTCCATGCTCAGGCGGGTGGAAGAGCACCCACGCTTTTAATCCATGATGTCGAGTTCGGCCTTCAGCAACCGAGCCTGTGGACACTCTCGGTACCAGATCCACGTACTGAAACCTACTTTATGCATGTGCCTGACTTGCTTGTGGACGTTACATCAACGCACCAGGATGCCCAGCACGCGCTCCATAAACACCAGACGCAGATGTATGATCCTGTGCTTGGGCAACCAAAGCTGTATGTCGATCTCATTGATACCCTGGCACAGATTCGGGGATTGCAGTTTATGAAAGAGGATGCCACCCAACTCCTGCGCGGACAGGGCTTCAGCCATATTGTCATCCCTGGCATAACCAGCGAGCATAATCTTTTACTGCAGCGCCTGCCAGCGGGTAGCCTCTATAAGCGAGTCAAATATTGAGTTGCCAGAAGCATCTCCAGGCTTATACGAGTTTGTTTGGATGTATAGCACACTTTGCCTTAGCCTGAACAAACTCGCTCTGCCCTTTGATCCATGCCGCAGGCAAAATGCTCTTCCGCTCGCTTAGACTCTTTTTAGGACAACAACAGGAATGATACGAGACGTGTTTTTCTGATACTCCCCGAACTCCGGTGCTTGTTTGACGGCGTCGGTAAACAGGCGATCGCGTTCCGCTCGTGTTGGAATGGTAGCATGCACTTTGAAGTGCTCTGTTCCCACTTCAAGCCAGACATCGGGATGAGCCAGGACATTGTAGTACCAATCGGGATTGGTTGGCGCACCACCTTTCGATGCCATAATGACAAAGCTATCGCCATCTTGAATATATCCTAAGGGGTTGATACGCGGTTGATGGCTCTTTGCGCCAACAGTGTGAAGCAAGAGGATGTCTTTGCCTTCGAGTTGACCGCCAACCTTGCCTCCATTAGCGCGAAACTCCTCGATAATATGAGTATTCCATTGGTTGAACTCATCAGCGCTACTCATGTGTTATGTCTCCTTTATGTGTGTTCTTGTATGAGAAAGATAGGGAAGTTCCTTGAAGCTACGCAAGGCAATCAATCAGCCTCCGGATCTGATCCAGTTCAGGAATGCATGGTATGAACAGCAATTCGTCCGTACCCAACTCTTCAAAAGCCTTAATTCTGGCCCTGACATCCTCCGGAGAAGAGATAACATTCGCTGCCATCATTTGAGCCATTGGACCCAGGGGAGCGTGATAATCAAGAATATACGCGGTGGAGCGTGAAGCCGCATCCGGACCGAGCCCAAAAAAGGCATCACAGACCAGGCGAGGCTTGCCGGGCCGTTCCCCATGCTGCCAGGCTTGCTCTGCCATGCGATAACAGGCATTGATTAGGTGGAGGTCTCCACCGCCAGAGAGGTAGCCATTGCCCCATCGCTCCAGACGACCAATCGCAACAGGAGCAAAGCCACCAAGCAAGATTTCAGGTCCCCCTGGTTGCACTGGAAGAGGACCAACTGGTCCGGTCTGCTCGTCCAACGCCTGACCAGACCACAGGTGCGCCATTAGTGCAAGTTGTTGCTCGTAGAGTTTGCCGCGCGTATGATATGAGACCGACGCAGCCCGGAAATCGTCTTCCCTGATGCCAACACCGAGGCCCAGCGTCAGGCGGCCATTAGAGAGCACGTCTAGGCTTGCAGCTTGTTTGGCCAGAACGCTTGTATTGCGCAAAGGCGGCACGAGCACGGTTGTTATCAGCCGGACCCGGCTGGTTTCCCCTGCAGCGACTGCCAGTGCCATCAGCGAGTCCAGGTCCTGGTAGGCCAGGCGATCGGGAACCGCGATGCTAGAAAATGGACCATCATCGGCAAGTCTGGCCCACTCTCGAATCAGCGAGCCAGGAACGTTGACGAAGGCCGATGGGAGCGCAATTCCTATGTTCATGGGTACCTCCATAAGTCCTTGAAGAAGACTTCTTCATTCTCAATAAACGATCTACCTAAAAATTTCCTATAGACATTTCAAGTTCGCTAGTAGCGTATGTGTTAGCAAACTCAGATAGGTTATCTATCCGCCGTTTCTGCTCTCCTTATTGATATCTGCGCCAATGCCATCCTTCAATACTTGACCAACTAGTCGCAAGTATAGAGTGTGGTGATTGCGTATACATCCTCAGAACTGAGGATTTCCCGGTCCAAACGCTGAAAAGGAGGCGTGGTCGTTGAGAGCGAGTCTTCTCGCTTTGATTACCTTGAACGATCGAATCGGTATCTCAGTTAATCAAGTCACTCGGCTCCTCGTTAGTCAGCGCGACAGCCATCTCCTCTTCCATAGTCACTGGTGAGCCAACTGTCTCTCTACTTGTCTCGGTTCGTGTTTGTTGGAGGAAGAGCGCAGCCAGTAAAGCGGAGACGAGTACCGCCGTGCCTGAAATGGCGAACACTCCATGAAGTGAGTCAACAAATGCCTGATTAAGTGCTTGATGTAGTGCTTCTGAAGGAATCGGAAGCCGTCCCGATAGAGCAGATTGGCTGGCCTGCGCACCCGCTGCCGCAATTTTGTTTGCAATAGGCGCACTGACCGATGCTGCTACCCCCCGTTGGGCGAGTTGGGATACAATATTGCTGGCGAATTGCTGTACGACAAATGTTCCGAGCACAGCGATACTCAGCGTGGTCCCCACCTGGCGGGTGGTATTAAACATAGAAGAACCCAGACCTGCTCGGTTAGGAGGCGTAGCGCCGAGTATTGCCGCGGTCAGCGGCGTCAGTACGAGACCAAAGCCAATGCCCATTATACCGAGGGACCACCAGAATGAGGCATAGCTGGTGTCAGGTTCTAAACGCAGCAACAGAAGCATCGCGCCTCCGCAAAGTATCCCTCCCACAACAATAGGGACACGTACGCCAATGCGGCCAGCAATCCGACCTGCCAGTGGAGCTGTCAGAAAGATGCCTACACTTAAAGGAAGCGTACGTAGGCCAGCATCGAGCACCGAAAATCCTTGCACTTCCTGGAAATACTGTGCTAAGAAAAATACAGGACCTATTGTGCCGCAACTGAGTATCAGCGTAATAATGTTAGCCGCTGAGAAAACTCGGATTCCAAACAATGGCAATGGAATCAGTGGCTCACGTACCCACGTCTCGACTACCAGGAACACGGCCAAAAACAGCACAGCACCAGCAAAGAGACTGAGGATCAACGGAGAGGTCCACCCTTGAGAGGGACTCTCAATGAGAGCGATGACCAGACAGGTCAGCCCGGCAATCACCAGCAATTGACCTGGTAAATCGATCTGTCGAGCACTCGCATTGCGTGACTCAGATAGACCTGGTATAGCCAGGATCAGCGCTAGCAGTCCCACAGGTAGGTTCACAAAAAAGATAGTCGGCCAATTCCCCACCTGGGTGAGCACACCACCGACGAGCGGACCCAAGGCAATGGCCACACCAGAAAGACCGGTGAAGAGACCAATTGCTTGTGTGCGTTCCTTTGACCTGGGAAAAGCCGTCGCCAGAACAGAGAGGCTATTTGTCGAAAGTGCCGCCGCCCCCACGCCTTGCACCGCGCGCCCAAATAACAACCAGCTAAGCGACGATGCAAATCCACAAAGTGCTGAACCGGTTGTAAACAGGATGAGTCCTATGATGAACAATCGCTTGCGTCCAAAACGGTCACCAAGCGTACCACCTGTGAGCATAAGGACTGCAAAGGTCAAGGTGTAAGCATCGACCGTCCACTGCAGTCCTGCCAGACTCGTCTGGAGATCGACCTGAATCCTCGGCAATGCCAGCGTAACAATAGAACTATCCAGTTGAATCATAAAAGTTCCAAGACACGTCACTATCATCGTGAGTACTTTGTTTGTGCTACGCACCTCACTCATTTTCTATTCCTTCTCCTGAGTTCGCTCAATCACCCATGGCTGTTGCGCGCATAGCCAGAATTGGTGCGTTTCTCAGTCTGTTCTTAATAAGATGAACGGGGAGTTTTTTGTCTGTTTTTGCCCAACTTCAAGTATAGTCGTTCAACTGTTGAGCCTGCATCGTCAGAAATGAGGATTTCTTAAGATCAACTACTCACGTGTGGGAAAGAATTGCTTTTGTCGTCGTATGATGGTGTCAGAATCCTGGTTCATCGCCACTTTTCGTGCTCAACAAGAAGGGATATCATGCTTCTTCCAGAAACCGACTGCGTAACAACTCAAAACTCCCACGGCCAAACATGGAGCGCTTCACAAACTTCAAACGATTGATCTTCCCTTCAACTGGACCATTTGAACGAACTGTCAACTACACTCAGTGGCTCAAATGGAGAGCACTCCTTTCCCATTACTCATCTTTTTCATCCCCTCTGTGGTCAGAGTTTTCCCTTGCTCTCGCAGAGCAGGGCCTGGGGAGAAGAGCGCGTCTTCTTTGTGGATCCTCATACCCATCAGATTCGCTCTCTCCCTCTGGCCTGGACCAACCTTGCCCTTCCTGATCCCTTTCTGGTTGTTGCCGCTGGGAGAGCCATGCTTCGTTTTGAAGACATAGGACCCCTCAACCAGCTACTCAAGGCTCACCAGAAGGAGGGATCACTAGATGACCCAGCAAGTCAGCGCTCATCATCTCAGCCGCCTGGCATATCTCTATGTGCGGCAAAGTACCCTTCAACAAGTTCTCGAAAATACTGAAAGCACCGCTCGCCAATACGCGCTTCGTGAACGGGCACTGGCGCTTGGCTGGAGCCAGGAGCGTATTGTAGTCATTGATCAAGACCTGGGCCATTCGGGAGCCTCAACCGCTGATCGTCTAGGCTTCCTGCCTCTGGTGGCTGAAGTTGGCCTTGGACAGGTTGGGTTGGTCTTGGGGCTGGAGGTTTCTCAGCTGGCACGCAATTCCAGCGACTGGCATCAGCTTCTGGAAATTTGTGCGCTTACCCGCACCTTGATCCTGCACGAAGAAGGACTCTATGATTCAGCCACGTTCAACGACTGATCTTGCCATGATTTGGACACTGCTGGCAAACTTCTCAGGCAGCCTCGTTTAGCCTCTCAAAAGCCGAAACGCGGGTAGGAGCGAGCGGGCTGCCATCCAGCCAGTCGATAAGGCGAACCATATTGATCGCTGTCGCGATGGCCAGATGCTGCAAATGCGTTTTCGGCAAGCCTACATAGCGAGAACGACGCAAGTCAAAGGCCCGCACCCCTTGTGAAATGGTTGCCTCAATCCCTGCCCGTAAAGCATATCTCTGCTGGAAGGTTTCAGTACGCTGCCGCTCTCGTGCAGCTTGGAGCGCGGCGTGCTGCGCCTGCGGTCTGATGACGAGCGATCGGCGTGGGTATTTGCTGGTTGGCTGAACACAGTCGCAAAGACGTGGGCACGACCGACAATCAGTGGTGGAAAACTGGATCTTGATCAGGTCAGGATGGCTCTTCCTGCTGAGCCAACTCCAACTGGTACTCGTTTTCTCCTGCGGACAGATCGCTTGTCGTTTTTCCCAATCAAGGACGAACTGACTGGCATCAATGCCAGATGGGGTATGGGCCTGCCACTGGGTATCAACAGAGACAGGGCCAACAACCTCGATCCCAAATCGCTCCTGGCTCTTGACCAGGACCCGAGCGCTCACGTACCCGGCGTCCACCAAATGGACACTTGGCGGGACATCGGCTTGGTACAACTCCTGCTCAATGCTTTCCGTCATCGCTTCATCCGTTCGAGGAGCGGGAGTCGTGGCCACATGAACGATCAAGTGGGGGAGGGTTGGCTCACACGTTTCGGCGAGGTGAACCTTGTAGCCGGTCCAGAGGGTGCTACGCTTTTTGCCCAGATGAGCGTCAGGATCATAAGGCGAGCTGATGAACAGGGTGGCGGGGGGAATATTTTCTGCTTCTCGCCATCGCAGGTGCTCATCCTTCATCCAGTAGTTTTGGACCCAGATCCGGTGCAAGACCTGGACTGCGGGGACTTCTCGCAGCCAAGAGGGAGTCAGCGGATCAAATACTGCGCAGAGAACTTTCCAGCCGTCCTTTCCCATCAATTCAGCCAGAGTGAGTCGATCTGCCTCCGACTTGGGCAAGCAACTCTCCTCGATGCGATGCCCATAGCGCTCAACCCACTCGACCTCACTGTGAGCCAAAAGCCAATCTGGTGCCACAACAGCAAGGCTATTGAGAGCAAAACGCATGGCTTCTCCCACACACATATACCGGTTAATCGCTCGGATTTTGGCCAGGACATGGGTCGAGTCAGTGCGCTGGCGTTCCCGCGCTTTGAGCCATCCTCGTTCTTTACAGAGCGCCAACAGAGCATCAAGCAGGAGGTGTTCGGCTTTCCCTTGCACTAGGCGCTTGCGGAATTCGCAGAGGACGCTGGCATCGAAGCCAGGATCAGTTAACTCCAGTCCCAGCAGATATTTCCAGTCGATGCGACCACGCACAGCGTCAGCTGCTTGTCGGAATGATGCGTGATTTCCTTAAAAAGCTTGAAAAACCCCCACTAGCCTTGATTACGCGATGCAATACCAGGATATCGTTTTCGAGTTGCTTGTCTTTACTTTTGATTGGTGTCTTCAAAATTTTGACAAAGAATATTTATGGATCAGAATCGTGGGCGCGTTGATATTATGTGTGATAATTATGGAGGAGGGTATTTTAAAGAGTTACCTGATAAATATAGTGCAGATTCTATTCCGATCGAATGTAAAAATTACAGAGGTGATTTAGGAAATGACGAGTTTAATCAGCTGGCTGATCGCTTAAGTCCAGAGACAGGTCTCTTAGGTTTTTTATTTTGCCGCCATATCAAAAAACGTGAGCAAATCAGCATGCATGTTTCCGAATACCTCTAAGGAGCAGTTGGAAATAGCAGTAAATGTTATCGAACAAGCGTTGTTTACTCCTTTAGAAATCCGTGAATATCTCGAAACATCTTTTATAAAGAGATTTTCTTTACAAAGATTGGATTTTGTTTCTTCAACTCAGGAAACTTTGGTAAGCATAAGTCAGCATGATCAACCCCTTTTTGCCCAGGAAAACTCGCTCGATTATCTCAAAAAGGTATTAGACCAAGTAAGAGGAGACCTTTAACCTGACAGTTATAAACGACATGCTTACAGAAATTACTGTGGCATTGGGCGGTGTACCATCAAGCTACAGAATTGGAGTATCCCGAGGTTTTGATATTTTTGAGGGATATATTTTTGCCCTGCTTTTGGAAGAAGCCGAAAAAGTAGGAGGGAGCGTAGAACTTCAGGATGCTCTGGGTACTCTACCACTTACCGTTTGTAGATTTCCAACAAGCCCAAGTTATATCAGATCCGATGATCCCTACACGTATGCGACTATTTCCTTTCCGAGCAGACAGCGTAAACCAATGCTCGAAGCTCATGTCGGCATTTATGTTTCCGGAACTTCTAAGGTAAAACACGAATGTGATGTAGCACTCTTATACCAAACAGAGGCCGAGGCTTGTCGTACCTATCATCGGTCCACATCTCGAAATTGCCTTACCAAGATCATCGAAGCTTCTGCTGGTCGTTGAATGTAAATATTACAATAGTGATTTGACGCTCGCTTTAACACGATCTTTTGTGGGATTAAACACAGATCTTGCGGCAAAGAATACTTATTTCGTCACGAATGACACGCGCTCATCATCCTCTTTGAGTACCTTGATCATTAGGCATGGTGGCGTTGGAAGTTGGCAGCCAAGTATCTATCCCAATCCAGTTAATGCCTCAGATGTTGAAAGACTACGAGGTCTTTTTAAAGAGATCTTTAACCGTTATCTTAATAGCTAAATGTCGCTTGTTAGTTGGAGAAAACTCAAAAAGTATTGTAACTACTCAGTCTCCAAGAGAAAGGGGAATAAGAAGACATAATGTAAAGCAGTCAAGAGATGAATTCCTCACATTGTATTATCACTAATTATTGTATAACGAACAATCGCTTTGCTTCAGTATGTATGAGGCATTATCAATTACTCTTTATAGTATTTTAATACTAATGTAGAACTTAATTTGATATATTTATGCTCTTTGTTGTTCAAGTTTGTTTGGAAAAGCTGTTCGTCTATAATTTACTCATATATTTCTTGCTGACAAAGTGCAATATCTTCTCTGATTTCTCTACACCCTTAGCAAAAGGACTCATCTTCTTCGAAGTGTATTCAGCCTAACCAATGGGGAACGGATTGAATCAAACGTTCATGTGTCACAACCATATCGAAGTGGTCTATCGCTTTCTCAAGAGACCATCGTCAAAGGGGAACTACCAAACATACGATGCAGAAAAACTAAAAGTTCTGGTTTTTGGAGCGACAACGCAACGTGGTGTAGGACTCTTTTCTATGGTATCCTATATTTATTGAAGATTCCTTCTTTCTCTGGTAGAAATACAAGAGAGGTGAGAAAACCTTTGAAGGATGCTAGTCTCTACAACATATAGTAAATAGATAAATTTCGATTATGGCGTGTGATTTTTGTAGTGGTGTCACCATATCTGACTGAACTAAGCGCCGCGAGAGAAGAGGAGATGAAATGAAGAGAGGTGTCGTAAGTCGCATCAAAGAAATTGATGTGCATAATGATACAATTCTCAGCAATCACGTTCTCTTTTCTCGACACTTATTGCTCGAAGAGAATAAACAGGCGATGGAATGGGGCAGTCGCCAAGGAAACAGCGTTGTATCTCTCCCAGGCAGATGCATCATGTTAAACGCATTATGTAATACCCCCCCCAGGTAGATAAATCTACATATAAAAATATTGAAAGAAGCAAGACAGGGGATTTTGAGGAGAAAACACGACAGTTGTTTCCTCCGGTTGCTCTTTCTCGACTGCTCTCCTTTTTTGCTCCAAAGAAGCCCATTCACATCTCTTCCCAGGATCTCATTGCTGACGGTGACCCAAAAGAGAAGGAAAAACAACCAAAGCCAGACAAACTGAAGCCTGAAAAACCAAAGCCGGATAAAAAGAGTGACAAAGGGTCGCGGAGGGTGAAGCGGCCAAGGGTCTAG
>CAZZWK010000114.1:0-13217 GCA_964657925.1 uncultured Dictyobacter sp. | reverse complement strand
CTATTTAATGCTTAAAAGCATAAACTATTTATTCGTCTGGATCTACTGAAACATGTTAAAATAGGCTCTGTAATAAACTTTATACCATTGATAAAAAGTTTTAAATGTGTTGGAGAGTTGGAGGAGCCTGATGATGATTCCTCTCTATACAATTGGTTATGGTTCACGTTCGCTAGAAGAATTCATCGCTTTACTGCATCACTATCAGGTGGAGTATCTGGTCGATATCCGCTCGCAGCCGTACTCGCGTTTTCAGCAGCAATTTTCCAGGCAAAATTTAGAGCAGGTTTTGCAGACACAGCATATCCACTATATGTTCATGGGCGATAGTCTGGGTGGACGGCCAAAGGATGAGACGTGCTATATCGATGGCAAAGTCAATTATGCCAGGTTGCAGGAGAAGGATTTCTATCAGCAGGGCATCCAGCGGCTACAAAACGCGTGGAGCAAGCAGTTGCCGGTGGCGTTGATGTGCGCGGAAGCCAGACCGCAGGAATGCCATCGTAGCAAACTTATCGGCAATACTCTTTTCAGTAAGGGCATCGACGTGTTGCATATCGATGAAAATGGCGCGACACAAACACAAGAGGCCGTTAATAACAGTCATCTCAATGGGCAGTTGTCGCTTTTCAATGAGGGCGAGGAAATGTTCTTGCAGAGCAAGAAGATCAGTCATTCACGGAAAAGGTATACTCCGTCCGCGAAGGATAAATTATGAATAAGATCGTCACCATTGGCGTCTACGGTTTTGATGAGCAGGGCTTTTTGCAAGCGCTTGTGCACGAGGGTGTCGATGTCTTTTGTGATATTCGCTTACGCAGAGGGATGCGTGGCTCACAGTATGCTTTTGCTAATAGCCAGAGGTTGCAAAAAAGCCTTGCTGAATTAGGAATTGACTATATCCATGTAAAGGAACTCGCCCCAGGCCGAGAGATACGAGCGAAGCAGGAGCAGGAGGATAGCCGCGCTGGTATCGTTAAAAGAGCACGTACGACTTTAGGCTCCACTTTTATCGAAGAGTATAAGAAGAGTCGCCTCGCTGATTTTGATTCCGCCGACTTTTTGTCCTCGCTTGATCCACATAAAAAAGTTTTGTGTCTTTTCTGTGTCGAGGGTAAGCCTGAAGCATGCCATCGATCACTAGCTGCCGCAAAAATAGCACAGGATTTAAATCTGCCTGTTGAACATATCGATACTTCTATGTTAATATAGAAAAAGGCGCAGCAAAAGCTGTATACCTATACTATAGAAGGCAGTATATGTCGGAAAGAGTATTGATTGTCGCGAAGACGCGTATGAACAGTGGTTTCTGTGTCAGCGGGCTGGTGTGGAGTTCCAACGCCAATATTCGTTTGAAGCCGGAAGGTCAGTACAATCATCCTGATGATACTAAATTTGAAGTGGGTCAGTTGTGGGATCTCGAATATCATCGTGTGGCAAGAACCGAGCCACCACATGTTGAGGATGTGATTGTTACGGACCAGCAATATGTAGGATCTATACAGAATCTGCGAGAGGTCCTGCTGCCACGCATTCGACCCTGGCGAGGGGGACCTGGAGCGCTTTACGATGGTTTGCTCACGCTAGACAACAAGAAGTACTGTGTCTCCGCCATCTTCGGCCTGATTCCCCATTGTAGCACCGGTTATTGGCTGCCTGATCGACCACTGGTGCTGAACGGTGTTGATCCCCAAAAACTGTATTATGAATATCGCGATCAGGATACGAACAGGTGTATCTGCTCAGTCAAGTTTGTTGGATTGGCCGATGCTGCCACACAACTTCCAGCAGGCACCCTCGTGCGCGTCTCTCTTTCGCGCTGGCGCTGGTACGATTTTGCTGATGAGAAACGTTGTTATCTTCAGATTTCGGGGTGGTATCTTTGAACCTTTTTATTTCGAAAAGATTTGGCAAGAGCAAGTAGGTCATGAAAAGCCGTCAGAAATGAAAAGGAGTGTATGCTACAGTGAAGTGTAAAGACTTATGAAAGGGGAAAAGAGTATGCAATTACTACACTCACGCAATGCATGGACCTTTAGCTATGGTTTCAATATGATGGTCGATTTTTGTCTCTGGGCGCTTGAAACCGACGGATTACATGTGCCTCCATTCGATCAACATGCTGATGGTGACGGATCATTACGAGTGCTCGGGCTTGACGGCGAGCACTGGCAGCGCTGGTTGGCACGAGTAGTGCAATTACAACATGAGCAAGATGAACTGTTTCGTAAAAATAGAGCGAAAAAGACTATACAGGAGCGGATGGCTCTTTTCTCTCCGGAGGTACACGATCCTTCTTTAGCTTGGCAAGGAAGCGAGAGCGTACGACAACGATTAATTTCACTATGGCAGCAATATGGCAAAATTTCAAATGAGCGCAACGCCTGGGAACAGCCCTTAACACGCATGTGGCAAAAAGAGGAAAGACACAGTGGCAAGCGTCTCTTCGATGAGCTTCACCCCTACCATACACGTATCGCACCTATTACTATCCATCTGGTTGCTTATCAACAGCCTTTGATTTATCTTATTCCACCTACATCGATCATCATGTCCGCGAACTGGGGTCAGCCTAATGCTGATGAATTCAGGGCACGGGTGCTTGAAGCTGCGGTTGGCCTCACCAATTATACGCCTAAGAAAAGAGGGAATGCGCCGGTGTTCACTCTTTCAGCATTCCAGCAAGCGGGTGCATCACCGATCAAATATAAAACGTATGAGGCTCGCCCCATGCAAATACCAGTAGCAGGCCAACAGCCACCAGTTACATCAGATTCTATTAAGCAGGCGGTGTATAGGTATTTGAATGATACTCGTCATTTCAATGAAATGGACTGGGACAGTGTGCATTTTGAGCATGAGAAAGAGGTTTCTGACTGGCATATCTGCTGGATAACTTTTGCAGAAAAGGATGGAGACGAGCACAGATGGAGGATGAGTATCGGTCAGGATGAGGAAGGCAAGTGGCGTGTTTTTGGAAGTTCGGGTTCGCTCATGTCAGATAAACAGTGGGTAGATTTTTTTGTGCCAGCGTATGATCATCCACAAATTTTGTTGAGTGGCTCGAAAGGTCAGGGTATGCGCCGAAAAGGTGATGATGAGGTCTATGATTTTTTCGCGGAAGGGAAAGTGGTGGATAACAGTTTCAATGTGGTACGTGTGCAACTCAGTAACGAGCGAGGGCAGGTTTTTGAAGATCGTGTGGAACAAGGCAAGGTGTTTTTCGCAGCAATTGGATCAAAGGAGGTGGAGTGGCCGATGCAGGCTGAATTGTATGATCACAATAATAAGCTCGTCTGGCAGCAGCGAGTGTTTGATTATAAACTACCGCCCGGTTAATGTAAAGTTGCTGCAAACAATGGATGGCGGTAAGACGTGGAAAATGCTTCAGCTTCCGAGTAAATGATAGAGCTACTACTACGTGGGTATCTAAGACAAGTAGGCAAATAAAGTTTTGTCTACTCGTCCCAGAGACCAGTACTTTTGAGAGCTTCATGGTTGAACGTTTTTTGTGAAGCGGCGATCCTTTTTCCGAGCCAGTTTGTGTGGGAATAGCGATGTCTGGTCCAGGGCGAGGATGCGTAATATCTCTTGAGGCGTGTATTCGCGACTCTCTTCGACAGTAAGCAGGCGATTATGATAGCATGCGTGTTCGCGTCCTTTTTCTGTGGCATGGGGGTATTGCTTTCGTAGATCCTGTGAAAGGAAATTTTCAGCGAAGCGGTAGGGTAGGTAAAAGAGGTAGTCGGCAGTCATACTTTTATAGTGGAAAGTGATCAGGCTATATCCTTCAGGATCGAGTTTGCGCAAATGTCCCTTGTTCAGGTCGTTCCAATTGTCGTTATCAGACCAGGAAAGATTGAGCAGGTCGGATGGTTGGATAAAAATTCGTTCCAGGTCTGAAACTTTGATGGGTTGGTGCATATCGTTAGCTATTGTGATGATGGTGTCGAGTTGATCACGTATCGCTTCTTCCACGCCTGCAAGGACAAGCGTATCGATATCTTCGATAGTATGAGCATCATGTCCTGTGATGTGGTGAAAAAGTTCTCGGGCTAGCCTATTGTTATCGTCATCATCGGTTATTTCCATTTGTCGGCTTTCAACTAGCAGCGTGATATAGTCGAGAAAGATTTCCGCAGCGTAACAGATAGCCAACTCGCGATTGAAACGTTTCGTGAAATCATCCGACCGATCGATGTAGGATACCGGCTGGAGTGCTCCTGTCAAGCATGCTTGTTGGAGCAACGTATTTTTAATGGTATAGAGTCCTTGTCGGTCATCATAATAGAGATCATCCGAAGCATGGGCCCAATTGCTCAAAAAAAAGACATATTTAAGTGTTTCCTCAATATGTTCTGGTGTGCAGAGCCATGCCAGACGTGTTGGCAGGATACCATCCGGCGTAGTTGTGACCACCTGTCGTTCGGGGTAGCACGCGGTTTCCCAATAGATTACTTTAGCGTCTTCGGATGCTCTATATTCGCTACGTATGACATGGGTCAGGAGGCGTTGCGCCAGTTCGCGAATCTCCAGACGGAAGCGAATATTGTCGCCATTCGAGCGCAAAACCAATGGAAGCATTGGTTTATCAGGCATACGCATTGTTACGATTGAGGAAAATTTCATTAATAATGTCAGCAGGCTATCATGTAGGAAGTAGTTTAGCGGCTCAAAGGTAATGTAGGCGAATTCCTCGTGGTGGGAGACGGTGAGTAAAGCATAGCTATGGAACTGAACTTTGCCTGAAACGCCCTGACAAGAGAAGCGGGTTTGAATGCCTGGTACTTCATTGAAGATCTCTACCGCGCGCAAAATCAATGGATCGATCTCTATCGCGTGTGGTTTATAGACGTTATCAATAGTTTGCAGACGTTGATAGGATGGTAACTCGATAATCTGTTCTGTATAGCGATCGAGCCAATGAAAAAAATCATGAATCTGCTGTTCGTAATTGCCATTTTCTAAAAGTAAAGCTGCGCCGAAGAGTGGAAGGAGGTTGCGAAAAAAAAGCGCGTTCCTCCTGCCCCAGTGAGTTTCGCCCGCCAGCGCAGCTGTCCTGTAGCTGGCATCGGAGGCGAATTGCTTGCAGAAGTCGCGCATGATCGCATAATCGGTTTCCTCGAAGTAGAAATCGCGCAGGAAGCGCCAGTTGCTATCTTCTGCTATGTGATTATCTTTACCCGTGGCCTCCTTTTCACGAAACCACAGTGTTGTTTGTCTACTCCCTACTTCAGCGCCAGTATCAGTAGTGGTAAGAAACAGGTACGATCCGTAGTGTAGTTTGTAAATCTCTTCACGCATCCCATACTCTCCTTTCGCCGTGCCACGTTCGCTCTACAGACTAAAAAGTCAACTCAATCAAGAAGGGTAGCAGTAGAATAAGCAGCGCGGGTCTGCGATAGTTGTGTGCCTGGTAGGATAGGGCTTGTTCGTGCAACAGAGGGCCTTGCTGTACACGTCTGCCAAGCGCCTGCGTATAGGTCGAAAACTCGCGTTGTTCCTCACGCATACAATCGGCGGCATAGCGGTAGATGTTGTACGCTTCGTGGTTGCGACCCTTTTCCGCCAGGATGATCATCAGGCGGCAGAGGGCATCTTCGTCGGTAGGATGTCCCTCAAGGAATTCGAAGAGGAAGCGTTCGGCGTAGTCGCTGCGTTTTTGGCGCACATAGATGTCCGATAGGCGGTACAGTGCGCGTTTCTGTGAGCCCTCGATCGTTTGTCGACGTTTCTGTGACCACTCGCTGGATTGATCGCTTTCGAGAAACATACCCTGTACGAGCGCGTATGCCTGCTCCAATGTTGCCAGAGTGTCCTGTTCGGACTGAGCAGTATACAATGCGCGATTGGCGAGCAGTAAAAAGGCGTCGGCATCTACCCAGAGGTAGGACTGATCCGGCAATTTGAAGCTTGTCTCGTTGTTGC
The DNA here is from genome assembly GCA_964657925.1 of uncultured Dictyobacter sp. GTDB lineage: Bacteria > Chloroflexota > Ktedonobacteria > Ktedonobacterales > Ktedonobacteraceae > Dictyobacter. The sequence goes on along the minus strand of CAZZWK010000114.1, from coordinate 7,289 downwards.
CTTTCATGGTAATGAGCAAGCTTTCGCCGGTATAGACGCGTAGAAGTTGCCGACGAAGGACAGAGGCCGCGACATCGAGCGCGTGCGCGGCCTTGAAGATTTCGCGCCCAGGCCAGATAGCCTTGATAAGCTGTGGCTTGGTGGCGAAGCGATGTTGATTGCAGAGCAGAATCTTGAGCATCGTGAGTGCGATGCCAAAATGCCACAGTTGTTCTTCCCTCATGAGGCGGTAGCTAGGGATATACATGGTTTCATCGTTTTTTTCAATTGGCGCAGGGATAAGGTATTCCATACTAAAAAGGTTTAAGGTTGTAATGCGTATAAAAGGATGAGGTGGCCGATTTTTGTTGTATGTGTTATCCATCATTACCTCTACACCTCCCTAAAATCTGAAGGGGATATAATTGAGAAGATACGCCTATTTGATACTTTTATCTTGTCAAACAGAACAAGAACTATTCGAGTGAAGCGATTATAACATAGTGCTTCGGACCCGAATTGAGGTTCAAATGATGTCGAAGATGGTCTATCCAGTAATATAAATACCATTGATGAGTATGAATGGGGCATAATCAGAAGGAAAATAGGGGTTCACGAAAAAAGGGCGAGCAGCGGTTGAATTGTAGTATGATGTCTCATATTTTTATTTGTTCGCCACTGAGAGCAGAATTTTTTGACGTATGAATAAGCAATAGAGAAATGGTGGTGTGAGACGATGGAGATACCACGAGAGAAAGATGTCACGATTGATGGTTATCGCTGGTCCACTTATGCCGCCGCTGTGACGGGTTTGCGTCTGATCACGTTGGAGGATTTGCAGACCGAAACCGTGGTCACCACGACGGTGGCGGATACGCAGCGGCGCACTGCGGCTCATCGTGCCTGGGCGGGCGCGCGTCAATCGCGCGCGCCTGGTATGCCATGGGAAATACTGCACGAGATGGGCGAAAAGGGTGTCGATCCCGATCAAAAAATCGATGATATGTTTCGTAACTACGGCCATGCCTCGGTCGGCGATATGGCACGTCTGGCGGTGGATATGGGCCGTATTCCCATGCATCTCTGCCTGGCCTTGTTCAACGAAGGAACGCTCAACTCGGGCCAGGAGAAGTCCACACGCTACCAGCCGCGTTTCGGTCGCGCTATTTTACATGGGATCAAAAATTATTTACCTGATACGTTGCCGCGCGCAGAGGTTGTGTCGTTAGAGGAGGAGTATCAAGCGTTCGGAGTACGCTCACTGGGTTACTTTGCGCGCCAGCGGGAACTGCTTACGTCTGCTTTTACACAGTATTACCAGGCCGATCTGGCGCGCATGGATCAAAAAAGCGCTTTGAACTCACGCGTGCTGGATTGCGCACGTTCATTTTTGTTGTTCGGTCAATGGAGTGGCATGTCCTTTGAAACCTCGGCCCGCGATTGGTCGCGCATCCTGGCCGAACTGAAGGCTTCACCCCTCGGCTATTATCGGAAAGTGGCTGTGCAGATCGAGCGTTTATTAGCTCCATCACCTGAAGAGGAGGAAATGCTTGATTATAAAGCGGAAGCGCCCAGTTTGATACGGCATACCGAAGCGGCACATACGGTCAATCATAATTTGCATACGCTCAGACAGTTCGTGCAGGAGCACACAGATCTGTTGCGGTGTGTGCCCATCTCCTCTGGCGCGCCACGCTGCTGGTCGCAACAAGTTTTGTGGATCAATGAACGCTATAGTCCGGCTGATCGGCTGGTGGCGGAATATCTGCTGCTGCTCTGGCCTGGAATGGACCATAATACGCTCTTGGCCTGGTTGCATGCACAGGAGGACGCGACCAAAGAAACGTTCAGTACCCTGCTCTTTGCCGGTCATTCCAACTATAACGAGTTGCCACAGTTCGCGCGCACAACGGAAATGACTCTGCTCGTGCAGAGTTTTTTGGGGGAGTTGCGTGATCTCAACCGTCATCGCGCGTGGGGGCGTTTCGTGCCCTTGCCACAGGTTTTTGGTGAGCCATGGACGAAAGCAACAGTTGAACAGGTTATCGCTCAAGGTTTTGGTTTGCCCCTCTACCTCTCGGAGGTCGCTGACTTTGCCGCACTGAAAGAAGCATTTGTACGAGACCTCAGCGAGTATTACGTGCAGCTACAGGCTTTTATTGAAAAAGTTTCAGCACACTATGGAAGCGGGATTGATTACTCGTTTGTGCTAAATCTGTTGCCACTGGCGCAGCGCGTCGATATCTGGTTGCACGGCGATCCCAAACAGGCGTTGTATTTGACGGCCCAGCGAACGCGACCAGGGGGTCACATCAACTATCGTGCGCTTGCATACGAGGCCAGTTTGTTGCTAGCCTCTAGCGATCCGTATCTGGCGGTTATTCGTCAGCAAAAGAGGCCTGATCCGGCGAGTCGAGAAGAATTTTTCGATCGCAGCTGAAAATTGGCGGCAAGGATTTGAACAAAAAAAGAGCGCCACGCTTTTTGTATGCCAGACGTGGCTCTCTTTCAGGTTCGCTTGACTAAAAGTTGATTAGTATCGGCGGTCGCGATCTCCGTAGTTGTCACGGCGATCACGGCGCTGATAGCCGCCACCACCACCACCGCCGCCGCCGCCGCCACGAGAGTCACGACGTTCCTGAGCTTCGTTAACGACAATCGTTCTGCCATCGAGCAGCGAGTTATTGAGCTGGTTCATGGCTGATTGAGCATCCTGGTCGTTGCTCATCTCGACAAAACCAAATCCTTTGCTGCGACCTGTTTCGCGATCAATAATGATCGTGGCTGAACGTACTTCTCCGAACTGTCCAAAAAGATCACTCAGCTCCTGGTCCGTCGTGCGATAGGGAAGTCTCCCTACATACAATCTCACTATCTTAACTCCTACTGACGCCTCTCATGCTATCGCTGTCCACGGAACCATTTTTCCATTAACATCAAGGCCGCGATATATGACGCCATCACTTACAGTATAATACAAATCGATGGAATGTTTCATTCCCTGAGGTGACTTTTTTTACGAAAGTCGCTGTTTCACCTTTAAACTGATAGTATTCTGTTCCACTGTGATCTCAGCCGTATCACCATCGCGCAGGGTCCCATCCAGGACCGCACGTGCGATGCGGTTCTCGACTTCGTGCTGTACGACGCGTTTGAGTGGTCTGGCCCCGAACTGTGGGTCATAGCCCTCGCGCGCCAGGTAATCGCGGGCTATGTCGCTCAATTGTAGATCGATATGACGTTCTTGTAGGCGCGTTTGAATGCCTTTCATCTGGATATCGACGATATATTTGACCTGCTCGCGCCCAATTGGATGGAATATGATAATCTCGTCGATGCGGTTGATGAATTCTGGTCGCAGTCCCTCCTCGCGTAAGCGCTGACGAATCGTGCGTTGGACCTCGTCTTCTTGCACGCCCTCGTACTCTTGCAGCCAGCTATCGCCGATGTTGCTGGTCATGATAATGACGGTGTTTTTGAAATCGACGGTGCGTCCCTGCCCATCCGTGAGGCGTCCATCATCGAGCAGTTGTAGCAGCACGTTGAATACTTCGGGCGCGGCCTTCTCAATCTCGTCCAATAACACGACGCTGTAGGGATGACGGCGCACTGCTTCGGTGAGCTGACCGCCTTCGTCATAGCCGACATAGCCTGGAGGCGCACCGATCAAGCGCGACACAGAGTATTTTTCCATGTACTCCGACATGTCTACACGCACCATGGCCTGCTCATTATCAAAGAGAAAGTCCGCTAGTGTGCGTGCTAACTCGGTTTTGCCAACACCGGTCGGCCCCAAAAAGAGGAAGCTGGCGAGTGGTCGCTGTGGATCTTGTAGACCGGCACGCGAGCGACGGATAGCGTCCGCGACAACTTCTAAAGCGTTGTCCTGACCAACAACACGCTCACGCAAGTAATCCTCCATGTGGAGCAATTTTTGTACTTCCGCCTCCAATAGTTTGGAGACTGGAATATGTGTCCACTTGGCGACGATCTCGGCGATGTCTTCAGCGTCCACTTCTTCTTTGAGCATGCGTACACCTTGCTGGTCAGCGAGTTTTTGCTCCTGCGCCTGGATACGCTGCTCTAGTTCCTGGATCGTGCCGTAGCGCAGTCGCGCCATCTCCTCATATTGGTACGCGCGCTCCGCTTGTTCATACGCGACCTGTGCCTCTTCAAGCTGTTTTTTGAGCTGGCGTAACGCCTCGACGGGTGCGCGTTCGCCCTCCAATGAGAGTTGCATCACGTGCAACTGTTCGCTCAGATTAGCGATTTCGTGCTCGACTTTCGCTCGTCGTTCTCGGCTGGCTGCGTCGGTCTCTTTTTTGAGCGCTTCCTGTTCGACCTGTAACTGGCGAATGCGACGATCCAGGCTGTCTAGTTCGCTTGGTGTGCTGTCCAATTCCACACGACGATGGCTGGCGGCTTCATCCACCAGATCGATGGCTTTGTCGGGTAGAAAGCGGTCACTGATATAGCGGTTGGAGAGCGTGGCTGCCGCCACCAGGGCACTGTCTTGAATACGCACACCGTGGTGGACTTCATAGCGTGGTTTGAGGCCGCGCAAGATGCTGATCGTGTCCTCGACGCTGGGCTGATCGACGATGACAATTTGGAAGCGTCGTTCCAGTGCTGCATCTTTCTCGATATATTTGCGATACTCATTGAGCGTGGTTGCGCCGATGCAGTGTAACTCGCCGCGGGCGAGCATTGGTTTGAGCATGTTGGAAGCATCCATTGAGCCTTCCGCCGCACCCGCTCCAACCAGCGTATGCAGTTCATCGATGAAGAGGATGATGCCGCCATCGGAACTGGTAACCTCTTTCAACACTGCTTTCAGCCGCTCTTCGAATTCACCACGCAACTTCGCGCCCGCGACCAATGCGCCCAGGTCGAGCGTCACTACCTGTTTGTCGGCCAGTGTTTTGGGAATATCTCCGCGCACAACACGCTGTGCCAGACCCTCAACGATGGCGGTTTTGCCGACACCAGGTTCGCCAATCAATACCGGATTATTTTTGGTGCGGCGACTTAACACCTGGATCACGCGTCGGATTTCCTCATCTCGTCCGATTACCGGGTCCAGTCTGCCTTGTCGTGCCATCTCGGTCAGGTTGCGTCCATATTTCTCCAGGGCCTGATATTTGCCCTCTGGATTGGCGTCTGTCACGCGTTGCGCGCCACGAATGGCGCTCAATGCCTGCAATACTTGCTCGCGTGTGAGCCCTGCCGCTTTTAGCGCTCGTTGTGCGCCGCTTTCGACTTTAAGCAAGGCTAACAGGAGGTGTTCGACGCTAAGATACTCGTCTTTGAACTGGGTCATCTCCTGTTCCGCGTCGTCTAACACTTTGTCCAGTTGTCGTGAGAGACGCGGCTCACTATCGCCATAAACACGTGGTAAATGCTCTAAATCGTTCTCGATCTGCCGCTGTACTTGCGTCGTATCGCCACCTGCGCGCTGGATAATTTGCGGCACGACGCCATTTTCTTGTACAAGCAACGTGTAAAGCACATGCTCCGGCTCGATCTGGCTGTGGTGACGAACACGCGTGAGCGCGATCGCTTCTTGTATTGCTGATCGTGTTTTATCGGTAAAACGTTCTATATTCATAGATCACCTCTGTGAGTCTATATATGTGTGTATTCTGCTTTTGCTAAAGAAACTATACCATAGATAATATGAAAATTGCAATAGTTTTGAGCGTCCATTTGTCAAACTTTGTGATAAGATAATGGAAAGATAAGTAAAGAAGGGTAGCAAGGATATTGTGAGGGGTCCAAAACGAGTGGAACGGGTGAGAGGGTAGCTGTTTTAAGTGCTGTATCCGTGCTATAATGGGTCGCAGTTTGACGCGTCCCAGGTTAGGCGGAGAGAGGAAGAGATCAGCGTTATGGCAATGTTTGAGAATTTATCCAAACGACTTGAAGGGATATTTAGCAACCTCGGTGGGCAGGGAAAATTGACCGAGGATGATGTAAATGCTGCGTTGCGCGAGGTGCGCCTGGCGTTGATCGAAGCTGACGTTAATCTGAAAGTGGCGCGTCAGTTTGTCGACCGCGTGAAGGAAAAAGCGCTTGGTGCCAATGTTATGGGCAGCCTCTCACCAGCGCAGCAGGTGTTGTCGATTGTGAACGAGGAACTGGTCGATATCCTGGGTGGTGAGGATGGAAGGAACAAGCTCGACCTTGGTGGTACTCCGCCGAATATTATCATGCTTGTTGGTTTGCAAGGTTCCGGTAAAACAACGTCCGCGGCGAAGCTAGCCAATTATCTGCGCAAACAGGGGCAGCGTCCGTTGCTGGTCGCAGCCGACATGTATCGACCAGCCGCTGTGAATCAGTTGAAGGCGTTGGGTAAACAGCTCTCGATTCCTGTTTATTCGGAACCGATGGGGGCTGATCCCATCAATATCTGTGTGAATTCGGTTGGCTACGCGCGTGAGCAGGCGCTGACGACGATCATCCTCGATACGGCTGGCCGTTTGAATATCGACGAGCGTATGATGAACGAGGTGATCTCTATCCGAGAACGCGTTCATCCGCGCGAGGTCTTGCTGGTCGCTGATGCTATGACGGGTCAGGAAGCGGTACGTGTGGCGGAAGACTTCAACCGCGCGGTCTCGCTCACCGGTATGATCCTGACCAAAATGGATGGCGATGCCCGTGGTGGCGCGGCACTCTCGATTCGCACCGTCACCGGTGTACCAGTCAAATTCATGGGCGTGGGTGAGAAGACGGATGCACTTGAACCGTTCTATCCCGATCGCCTGGCATCGCGTATCCTGGGTATGGGTGATGTGCTTTCTCTGATCGAGCGCGCGCAGGAATCGATCGACGAGGAAGAGGCGCTCAACGCGCAGAAGAAACTCCAGCAGGGTAAATTCGATCTCGAAGATTTCTTGTCCGCCATGCGCCAGTTGAAACGCATGGGGCCGTTGCGTGGTGTAATGGAGATGTTGCCCGGCTTTAACAAGCTGGCCTCCACGCCTGAGATGGAAGAGGCGCTGGAAGGCGATCAAATGAAGTATATCGAGGCGATTGTGCTCTCGATGACGCGCGAGGAGCGCCGCAATCCAGATATTATGAATGCAAGTCGCCGCAAGCGTGTCGCGCATGGTAGTGGCACCACAGTGCAAGAGGTTAACCAGTTACTCAACCAGTTCGGTGAGATGCGCACAATGATTCGCCAGATGAGCAGTGGTAAAGGTCCCTGGGCACAGATGGCGCGTCAGTTCGGTGGTGGTAATGCCGAGCTCACCTGGTCCAGGTCGGCCTCCGGCGACAGGTCGGCGATGATCCCCGTGAGGCGGGCC
>CAZZWK010000113.1:0-14227 GCA_964657925.1 uncultured Dictyobacter sp. | reverse complement strand
CACTCTTGGTTGACACAGAAGAAGCGGCGGACATGCAATTCCAGCGAGACTGCACAGCCCATCCAAGGTAAATCGGCCACGGCTCTCACATAACGCGAGTGTATCCGTGTGGAACGCCCATGGCACAACGGGCACTTTGCGTCTTCTGAGGTGCTCATGACCACGGCAGTAATCGCCGTCTCAGAGGCATCAAGCAGCTTCAAATGCAAGCAGGTGTGATCGGGGAGCAACGTCGGCTGTGCCATCGCGTGTTGGTATCCTTCCATCACTTCTTCAGGTATGAAGAAAAAACGAGAGCCTTTCCAAACCGAGGAGCACGAATCCTGGTCTGGAACTGCTCTGAAAACATACCCCGTCAGAGATCGAGTGCTTCTACCTGGTGTGCCCCCAACGTAAAAGAGACCTCGCCGCCATGGTGAAGGTCATGTTTGAGAATGCCCCAGATGAGCTGTTGGCGTGTGTAGCTCAACGTTTGCTCGTCCTCGACTTCCGTGAAAACGTCGTCCAGGTCGGCAGGTGTCCAGCGCACGAGAGCCGTCTGAATCATCTGCCAGGTGGACTCAAGCCCACGTACCAACTCGGCGGCACTTCTCGGAGGTGCATCCGGTAGGTCCCATTCTTCCAATGGAGCCATCTCAGCTCCCCCTTCGCCCATGACTATGTGGAAATTGCTCACCCGGCCACTAATAATATGGGCCACATTTTCCCCGATTGAGCGGAGATGGGGAGCGACTCTCAGGCCGAGTTGTGCGGACGAAAGTGGGGCGATCGCTTTGATCAAGAGAGCCTGATAGTCATCCCACCCCTTGTAGAAAAACAGAAGATTGGTTTGCTGTTCGGTCATTGAAAGGGTCCTTTCTTATGCGCGCAACGATACATTCTCTGCTCAAAGTATCTCACGAAAAGCGGTCAAATCTGTTCCGCATTTTGCTGCTCATGGATGAGTACCTTGAAAGGCGCTTCCTCACCTGGCTGCGTTTGGAAATGCCCTCGAAAAAATACCAACACTTGATTAAGATGGCAAGAAATATCGCCAAATGGCTCATGTTAGGACATGAACGTATGTTCTTCATCAACTTTGCGGAAGAGCCCCCATCATGTGAGTCGGTGTCTAACAGAGAACGTGTGAAAACACAACAAGCGAACGTCACGACAGAAAGGAATGCGGCGGGTTTCCTTCCCGTGTGTGAAGCACAGGGGTATCCACCCGCCACAATAGAAAGTTTGATGAAGACAATAGGGGGCATGACGGTCCTGGTAAAGGCTTTCTGCCCCTCGGTCCCCCTGCTTTCGTCCTGCTCGCGCCCTCGTGCCGCCCTCGCCTTCCTCCTTCCTCACCGGCTATGCTCTCACTGTCAGTTGCAAACGTGCTCCTGACTCCTATTCGCCGCCTGGCGCTACTGATCGATGGCCTGGTGAGTTATTTCTCTCCTTTGCCTCCTCTTTCAGCATCTCACCACCTGCGGCTTCTTTAAGAGGATAGAGACACTGTTCCCACTATTCATTGGGCAACCACGTGCTTTGCCCTACACGACAGGAGGTTTTCTCATGAACGACCATTTCACTTTTGACGACACACAGATCGACCTGCTCGAAAACGAACTCCACTCCCTCGAAGTCGATACCTTCGAGATCGAGGATATCGCCGACGTCGAGCAGAACGCCCTCAGTGGCACCTGTAGCAGCTCTAGCTCCTCTTCCTGCAGCAGCACCAGCAGCAAACTTTAAACTTGACTAACGCTTGAATCGGACCCCTCAACAGAGGGGTTGCGAATGTTTGAATAGGGGTTGCACATGAGAAGTTCGCTGTGCTGCCCCTATCATTTTGTGAAGCCTTTTGAGGAGGAGGAAATTGCATGTTGAACGAGAGCGTGGTAGCTGCGGTAGAAGTACGTGAGGTTACCAAGAACTATGGAAAAGTGCGGGCACTCAATGATTTCTCGATGACAATCGCTCCTGGTGAGGTAATCGCGTTGCTGGGTCCCAATGGTGCTGGTAAATCGACCGCTATCGCATTGATGTTAGGGATACGCCGACCGGAACGTGGGCGCGTCGCGCTGTTCGGTGAGGACCCACGTGTAGCCAGGAGTCGCAAACATATCGGGGTAATGCTGCAAGAATCTGGTGTGCCGGAGCTGCTGAAGGTGCACGAACTCATTGAGCTGTTCGGTCGTTTTCATGATTATCCTGTTGACACGCAAGAGGTGATCGAGCAGGCCGATCTGAGCGGTGAAGCCAATAAGCGCATGGGACGGCTCTCGGGCGGCCAGAAGCAGCGTCTCTACTTCGCGCTGGCGCTGGTTGGGAATCCAGATGTACTTTTCCTGGATGAACCTACCACGGGTCTGGATGTGCAGGCGCGCCGTCACTTTTGGGAGCAGATCAACCAGCAGGTGGCAATGGGCAAAACAATCATCTTGACCACGCATAATCTGGAGGAGGCCGATGCTCTGGCCCGGCGCATCGTGGTGCTGAAACAGGGAAGTGTGATCGCTGACGGGAGCCCTCATGAAATAAAGCGGCACGTAGGTGGGAAGCAGGTACGTTTCCGTGCTCCTCGTCTGGACGCGGCAGATGTACGACAACTCCCTACAGTCGAGAATATACACATGATCGGCGATTGGTTCGAGGTCTATACCCACCAGCCAGAATCGTTGCTTGCAGCGCTTTTTATGAATGGCGCGCAGCTGCAGGATCTTGAGGTAGTGGGTGCAGGATTGGAGGAAGCCTTTCTCTCTCTTACCGCGCAGGATGAGGTCGCGGTATGAGGTGTTGAAGCATGTTGAGGAGAAGATGTATCGTGAACACAGAAAGTGGAGATAGTGTGTTATGGTGACAAAATCGATTCAATCGCAAGCGGATGTGCAGAAGCAGACGCTTGTGGTGGTCAAACGGCAAAAAGCTTCGCCATTTTGGTACTACTTTTACTGCGAGTTGATGCAGATATTGCGCGACCCCTGGTCAGTTGTGTTTGGTATTCTGTTTCCGACGGTGTTCTTTTTGATTTTTGGTACGTCGTTATATGCGCGATACGCGACGACGTTGCTGGCGCAGTATGCGGCGTATGGAGCCTTTGTCGCCGCGTTTCAGATATTCAGTATCGCGATTGCCTCTGAACGGGGCAAGGGCTGGCAGAAGTTGATGCGCACGACTCCAATGAGCCCGCTGTTTTACCTGGGAATGAAATTTCTGATCGTGATGTGCACTGGTATAAGCTCGCTGTTGTTGTTATTCGTGATTGCGGCGACGGTTGGGAAGGTGCATATGCAGTTGCTGGCCTGGTGCGAATTGTTTGGGTGTATGCTGGCGGGCATGATCCCCTTCGCGTTGGCGGGTATATTCCTGGGCTTTGCCGGTCGTCCGAGCCTTTCACAGGTGCTTGGTACTGTTTTGACGCTGGTGCTTTCGTTCGCTTCAGGTTTTTATGTACCGTTGGACTATATGCCGTCTGTGGTGCGCTCGATCGCGCCGTACCTGCCAACGTATCACCTGACCCAACTTGCCTGGTACGCGGTCAACAGCAATCGAGGGAGGGATAGTATGCCGATCTGGATGCATGTTGCGATATTGGGTGGTTTCGCGCTGGTATTCGCTCTCCTGGCGCTTTGGGCCTACAAGCGAGATGCGCAACAGAACTATGTGTAGTGGCTTGTCGCCCATACAAAACCCTGGCAGGAACACGAGGTTTCCCAGGGTTTTTCCTCTGCCTGCATGGTGTTGTTAATTTGTGTAAACTGATTTTTAACTCCTCATCCTTATACTCCTTTTCAAGACGACTGCTTTGAAGTATCACGATGCAGCGGGCAAGGATGCCTTTGAGTATGCGAGCATGAAGCGGAGCTATTGGAAGAAGGCGTCCTTGGTAGAGGACTCGATCTCGAAAAGGAGGGTGTACTATGTTTCGATATATCGGGTTTTTACGCATGATTTGTGCCTGGATGATATCAACGGTGCGTATGGTGATAATGATGTATAGGTATCAACTGCTCATCCTCGTGGTGCTCCTGATGACGGCGGTCGTACTTTTTTCCGCTCTCCATGGGATAGGTCTTGCCGATACTGATCCCTGGCCGCTGAAGCATCATGGGTTGTATTGATGTGTTATGTCTTTCTCGATGATCAATGAAATTCTTGGCCTGGCGGTCATAGATGAGACATTTCAGCGCGAGTTGCTCGCTGATCCTCTCGGTACGATCCAAAAAAAGAACATTGTGCTTACCGAGCGTGAGGAAGAGGTTTTGCGTTCTATGCATACCGCGGATTTCGCTGAATTTGCCAGGATACTGTTGGAGCGACTCGCAACATGATAGCAATAGGTTGAGAGAGGAGGGAAGAAGTGATGAGCAAGACAGGGAGAAATTACAAGCTGCGTCAGGCCCGAGAGATGCGTGGCTGGACGCAGAAGGATGTGGCCGATCATATCGAGTTACCGGATGTACGAACGTTCCGCCGCTGGGAAAGTGGGGATGCATTGCCCAGCCTACGCTATCGGGCGAAACTATGTGACGTTTTTGAGATGGATGTTGAGCAGCTTGGTTTTGTGACTGGCGAGCAGCGGCGTGTTGAGGCTAGCGAAACTATCGAGGATAATCAACTGGACGATGCATCCGTGGATGCTCGACAGGATGATACGCTTGTACCGGAGATGCTGGCAGGTGGGCGCGGGAAAGCGCTTTTGAAGCAACAATCGACGCAGCAGTGGAACCGTCAGCGTTTTTTGGAACGGGTACGCACATTCTGGATCAAAGAGGTGTTAGAGTGCTCCTTCAAGAAATGTGCTCCAATCACGCTCAAGGTACAACAGTGCAATGAAGATGTGGTCAGTTTGTCGGGGCGGTGGGACGAGCGTATCGATATATCCAGTAGAGGCCGGGTTTACCCGCCGATGCAAGAGCGCGATGAGCAGCCGGAGATATGTTCGATCGTACAAGCATACGATGATGCATGTGGAGAGCTGTTGATTGTTGGGAAAACAGGTGCGGGAAAGACGACGCTACTGCTCGAACTCGCGCGCGAGTTGCTGCGCCGTGCGTCTGAGAACGATGCTCATCCTATGCCCGTGGTTTTTGGGCTGGCGTCGTGGCAGGAGAGACGATTGTCGTCTGGCTCTCTGGCCGATTGGATGGTTGAGGAGTTGAATACGAAATATTACGTCCCGAAACGCATCGGTGTGGCGTGGGTGAAGAATGACGCTATTTTGCCGTTACTTGATGGGCTGGAGGACGTTTCTGCGTCTGTGCGAGGTTCGTGTGTGGATGCGATCAATACGTATCGTGTGGAGCATGGGTTAGTGCCGATTGTGGTGTGTTGTCATCAGGATGAATACCTGCGTCTACATGGGACGCTGGCGTTGTCTCACGCGGTGTGCCTGCAACCATTGACGCCGGAGCAGGTCGATGCGTATCTTGAGGAGGCGGGCGAGTCATGCGAAGAACTGCGACTGGCGTTGCGCGACAACCGAGATTTACGGCAGATGGTGAGTACTCCGCTGGCGTTGAGAACGATGATGCGCGCCTATGAGCGTGGTGTAGAGGGAAGATTGATCGACCGATACGGATGTGCTCCCTATATCGAGCGCATGTTTGAACGACACCAGAATCGCTATCCATATTCATTGCAGCAAAGCATGCACTGGTTAGCCCGGCTGGCCCGACAGAGCAAACGTGGGTATCAAGCGGGGACGCAGCCCGAGCAGGTGAGGGAGCGATATATCCAGCCACAATTACAGTTGCATTGGCTACCGTCTGTGCGTTTGCAGCGCCTGTGCCTGGGTGTGTTTCTAGGGGTGTGGGCCGCGCTGTTGAGTAGTGGATTGATCGGCATGATCGCGCTTTCGCAAGGGGATTCCCTGGTGCAGTCGCTACTGATCACCCCTGGTCTCGCGATGAGTGTTGGATGTATTACCGGGCTTGTATGGGCGCTGGGTTCGGATGCGGTGGGTCGGTCGATGCGCAAGGCGATCAGCGGGATGCTGCTGGGAACGACGATTGGTGGGTGTTCTATTGTGCTGGGGCATGTGCTGCCGTCAGGGGGTGAGATCGACTCGCTCTTATGGGGAACGACGATTGGTGCGACCATTGACCTATTTTTTCTCTTCCTGTACCTGAAGAACTGGTCATTTGAGCACGTTTCCTGGTCACGGGATGCGGTCCAGGTGGAATGGCACCTGTTTTCGCGCAAGAGTTTGTATTGGATGGTGGGTATTGGAATCGTGGGAGGGTGTTTCGGTTGGTTCGTGGCGCAGTTGGGCCCATGCATACTGTATATTGAGCTGTGTGCCGTGATCTCCTTGTTGATCGTCCACTTCTTGCAGACAATGAGGGGTGAAAAACAACGTGAGACACGGGCGGGAAGCATCTCTTGCCTGCTCCGTCGTGGGATAGGAATAGGCCTCTTTACCTGGCTATTCCTGCTGGTAGGGAGCATTCCGTTTCTGCTGTTTCCGTTTGGCTTCGATCGGGAGGAACTGCTATGTATTCCCCTGGCGTTCACGCTCGCGACATGGCTACTGGTAGGCGTGTGGAGGGATGGGGAAGCGTGTATGCGCTTCGGGTTGTTGCGGTGTATGCTGTGGATGGTAGGGACTATTCCATGGAACTATACGCAGTTTCTTGATTGTGCGGTTGAGCAGACGCTTTTAATCAAGAGCAAGCGTGGCTACCGTTTTACCAGCCGGGTGCTTTTAGACTACTTTGCCTCACTGGAAGAGGCGCAGCAAGAAGATGGGAATGAGTGGGGGAGTGGGAAACAGCCCGAAATACGTTCCGCGTAGGGCAAGAGATGCTAGAGGATGCTGGGGGCATCCTCTAGCATCTCCGCCACGTGTTTGCCTGGGCATTTTTCATTCCATTTTGAGGCGTTGATACAATTTTTGCAAAGAGGGTCCTGGTGTGATCCCCAGTTCATCATGCAAGGTGCGGGCGCACAAGCGATATTGGCGTGAAGCGAGATCGCGCTTGCCCAATTTCAGGTAGCAGCGCATCATGCCCTCGTGAGCCATCTCCTGACAGTTATCCAATGCAAGAATGTGTCGCCAATGTTCCAGGCTTTCCTCGTATTCGTCCAGTTTCCAGGCGATGAGTGCGAGTTGTTGATGGGCATCCAGATATTGATCGCGCAGTCGGCGTCGTGGCTCCACACTCCAATCAAGGTAGAACGATTGCACATAATCGCCCTTGTAAAGCTCGATCATACGCTGATAGCATTGTTTCACGCCAGCTTCGTCAATATCGAGCAATTCCTGGGCTTCGAAGGCATATTGGCGAAAGAGTGCGACGTCATAGGAGATCGCATCCTGGTAGAGGGTACTCAGTTGAAGGACATAGCTGCCTGAGCGGTAGAGGATACACTGTTCACCGATCGCACGACGCAGATGGTAGATGGTGGTGCGTACATTTTGTTCGGCATGGTCGTCACCCTCCGGCCAGAAGGCTGCAATGATTTGCTCTTTATGGACGGGTCGGTCAGCATTCAGCAGGAAGAAGAACAGTTCCATCGAGCGAGCCATGCGCCAGTGGGTGACGGGTATATCATCGATGAGTACAGCTGGTTCGCCAAAGGCGACAATGTTGATACGAGTGTTGATGCCCTCTTGTAGGCCTCGGCTATTGGCATCCTGAGGGGCCTTATCAGCGTTTTCCGTGTCAATCGATGGTGTATCGAGCTGGCCTGGCGGGTACCGGTTGATAAATCTGCCCTCTACGAAGAGGTCCCCTGTAGCTGCTTCGTCAAGGTGCAGGGACTGCCAGATCTCTGCCACTGCTGGTATATGCCCAATAGCCTGAGTAAGCGAGGGCAAGCGGCTGAACTCGATCAGCGCCAGGTGTTCGCAGTTATGTTGTTTGATGATGGCTATGGCACGTTTGATCGTTGTTTCCATGGCGTGTGTGTCGCCTTGCGCAAGGGAGCAGGCACTGAGGTAGATGAGTGTGCGCGTATGAAGTTGTTCCAGTTCTGTGGTCGCTAGCGCTGTATCTAGTGAGATGAGCATATGCAGGGCATCATCGTAGTGTTGTTGCTCGAAAAGGATCATGCCTTTGATCAGCGCGTGCAGGGCATTTTCAAAGCTGCCCAGGTCTGTGTTGGTGGTTTTGATTTTATCAGCGAACAGGAGTGCGCTAGAGGCATCCTTCAAGTAAAGGTAGGTGAGCGCGAGGCTACCCAAGAGGCAGTTTGTGAGATAGGTATCATGGATCTGTTCCGCACATGTTTGCCCATCTTCAGCCACTACCAGGGCTTGAGCATAGCGATGTTGATCCTGGTAAACCTCGCTCAGGTTCAGCAACGCATAGGCCTGGCTACTGAGCGAATGGATCTCCTGTGCCAGGTTGAGAGCCTGTTGAAAAATAGTTTCCGCTTCGGAGAGCAGACCGCGTAGTCGTTTGGTAGTGCCCATACCGATCAGGCTATCGATTTTGCCCCACGAGTCATTCAGATCCTCGAAGTTTTGCATGGCTCGGCTGCGATGGTGTTCGGCTAACGCGTAGTTACCGGTGATATTGTATGCATTCGCCAGGTACATATGCAAAAGGGCTGTCTGTCGTGATGCGACATCACGTTTTTGGAAGTGGAGTGCCTGTTGCAGATGCGCGATACCGGCCTGACAATGTCCGAGCAGGCAGTCACAGGCACCAAGAATCTGATATGCCTGTGTTCTCTGTTCACTTTCGTCAATGGGCAAGAGTTCCAGGGCGTGCTGACAGCATTGTTGTGCCAGAATATACTCGCTCGTGCGAAACAGAATACTTCCTTTTATGATAGAGAGGTCCGCTTTGATTGTGCGGATGGAGGTTTGATGATCGTCGGTTTCATGAGAAAGGGTTTCCAGTGCTTTTTCTGTCAGGATGGTCGCCTGTTGTAGCTCGTATTTTACGAGGTGAATCGAGGCACGGATGGAGAGCAGGGCGGCAGTATTTTCCAACAACGAGGGTGGGAGCGCGTCGATCCAGGCGGCAACCTCGTCTGAACGACCCTGATGGAACAGAGGTTTGGCGTTTTCGATAATCAGGTCAGTCGCGGAGGTGTACGCTTCGGCGGCAATGGCATGGGTAATAGCATCATCCACAGCATCAGATTCGGCGTATAGTTGTGAGGCACGTGTTTGCAACTCTTTCCAGCGCGCTGGTTCGCGTGCCTGGAGGTCGTGCATAAGCAGCTCGCGCAATGTATGGTGACATTTGTAGATAGATGTGTCATCTTCTTTGGAGTG
This sequence comes from uncultured Dictyobacter sp., assembly GCA_964657925.1. Taxonomy (GTDB): domain Bacteria; phylum Chloroflexota; class Ktedonobacteria; order Ktedonobacterales; family Ktedonobacteraceae; genus Dictyobacter. The sequence continues at coordinate 5,019 of CAZZWK010000113.1, read as the reverse complement.
CGTCACAAACAAGCCTTTTTGTTCGAGTTCTTGCAGGTGTTGTTCGGCATCGTCAATCGAGAGCAGGGCATTACAAAGAGTGGGATGCATCTCGGGCAAGATAGAGAGTTCTCTCAGAAAGATATACATCTGTTCTTGCCCTTTGAAGATTTCTGAGACCAGATAGATAAATAAATTTTGCTGTTTGGTTTCGACGGTGAACGATTCGAGGGAGGCGGACACCTGATCGATATGAAAGGGCAGCGCCGGTATCATACTGAGATGAGTCCCCAGCAGGATGCCGGTAATCCAGCCATCGTAGGCAACCGCCATCTCTTTCGCCTGCTCCATGGATAATGATGTGGATGGGAGCAGTTTTGCGAGCTCGAAAATGTGTTGTGCTGTGAAACGGAGATGGTCAATACCAAGACCAATAACCTGACGCCTGGCGATGAGCAAAGAAAAGTTGAATTTTGGCACCGCCCGGCTTTCGACAATCAGGACGCATTGCTGTGGAAGTTTTTCTAATAGATACTCGATGAGCGTTGTGATAGAGGTTTCTTCATTGACCGTTTCGTAATTGCAGAGAATCAGTGCAATAGGACGTTTGATCACAGTCCTGAGCTGGTCGGAGAGTATATTGATAAATGTGTAACAGTTGGACATGATAGCGGAGAGCGGAGCCTCATATGCATCAAGATTGGTAAGATGAGCTTCAAGAGAGGCATCTAATTGAGGGAAACGCTGTTGGATACTGGCGAACAGGAGTCTGAGGAAACGCAAAGGATCTTTATCGCGAGCATCCAGATGGAGCCAGCATGATGCAAGGGTGCCTGTGGCGGAGAAGTCAGCCAGGAGGGTTGTTTTTCCGTAGCCAGCCGGTGCGCAGACAAGTACGAGTTTGCACCACGATCCTCGTTCAGTCTCTCCGATGGTATCGCTGAGCATGGTGGTAAGGGATGTTCTATGAAGTACAGCAGGAGGGAGATTAGGCGCAGTAATTTTTTCGAGAGGGATGTTTTCGTGCAAAAGATACCCCGCTTTCGTGAGAAAGTCATATCAGGAAAAAGAACAAAGCGCTGAATGAAGAGAAGAACCTCCACCCACATATTTGAAGGCGCGTAGGGCAAGAGATGTTGGGCAAACATGCTGGGAGCATGTAACATCTTTGCCATGCGTTTGCCCTACGCGAATAGAGAAGGTTTTGCCCAATATATCGCAGTATCGTTTCAGTCTAAAAAGCTAGGTAGAGGTGTTGCAGGAAGATCAAGAAAAATTTTCATGCGGATTGTTTGTCGCAAAGACAAGCTTCACCACTTCCTACCCTCTACTGAGGATAAAGCATCACTTTTTTTATTCTATCTTATATCGATGGAAATATGCCAATTTTTTGCCATCGAATTGACTGACGATCGAGTGTTTGACAAAGGGAAAGTACGGTAGAGTTGATAGGGATCGTAGAGGGAAGCGATCCAAAAGGTATTTTCGCCGTTGCAATGCTTGTTGTCCTGCACACGCCCTGTATGTGTCCTCTCGATCACCCTCATCACGCCCTTATGGAAGAGAGATTTTCCAGTTACAGTGTTGTCAGAGTTAAGAAAGCGCGACGTACCGAAAACCTGGCCGATAGGTATTTGCCGCAGGCAGCTACCGGCGATATCTGCGGTATTCCAAATGGCAGGGCAAACCACGCGTTTGCCGTGAGTCGAGAAAAGGAGCGAATGAGCTATGAATCAATTCGATTTTGATATTGGCATCATTGGTGGAGGGCCAGGTGGTGCGGCCACTGCAAGCTATCTCCAGAAGGCGGGCCTCACCTGCGTGGTATTCGAGCAGGAGCATTTTCCGCGTCATCATATTGGGGAAGCGTTGGTGCCAGCATCGAACCGTGTGTTTCAGGATTTGGGGCTGGCGGAAAAAATGGATGAGACGTTTCGCCATAAATATGGTCTAGCGCTTGCGGGTCCCTGGTTTCCGACAGCCTATGTCAAATACGAGGAGCATCCAAAGCCTGGCGTTGAGGCGGCGCATACGTTCCACGTGCAGCGCCATGAGTTCGATACGATGATGCTTCAGCGTGCCGAAGAGCTTGGCGCAGCGGTGTATGAGGGAGCGCGCGTACGCAACGTTGATTTCTCCGAGCCTGATCGACCACGCATCAATTACGTGACGAGCATGCGCGAGCGCAGTGTGAATGTACGTATGGTGGTGGATGCAAGTGGACGCAAAACGTTGTTGGGCAACCAGCTCAAATTGCGCGTGCGAGACGAGGTGTTCGATCAGTACGCTATCTATACCTGGTTCGAGGGCTACGAACGCCGCGCGCTGGTGAATTTCGAGGATGTGTACCAGGACGAGTTTACGTTTATCTACTACATTCCTGTTTCAGATAGCTGGATCTGGCAGATTCCCCTCAGTAACACGCTCACCAGCATTGGAGTGGTGACACAGAAAAAGAACGTGGCTCATACGCGTCAGGAACGCGAAGCGTTTTTCTGGCGCTGTGTGGATATGAATCCGCAATTAGCGCAGGCACTCTCGACAGCCAGACAGGTACGTCCATTTCAGGATGAGGGAGATTATAGCTATGCGATGCAGCAGATTTGTGGCGATAACTTTCTGTTGGTCGGCGATGCGGCGCGTTTTGTTGATCCCATTTTTTCCACAGGCGTGAGTATCGCGCTCAATAGTGCGCGTTTCGCAAGCCAGGATATAGTCTGTGCCGCGGAAAAAGGAGATTTTCGTAAACAGAACTTCCAGCGTTTTGAAACGACTATTCGACGTGGTATGCAGAATTGGTACGACCTGATCTCGATCTACTACCGACTCAACATGGTCTTTTCGATGTTTGTGGCGAACGATCACTATCGACGGCAGATCGTCAAGTTGACGCAAGGCGATGTCTATGACGAGGATTCACCTGATGTGATTGGGGCAATGAAAGAGTTTGTGCGTGAGGTCGAGCAAAACGAGTCACACCCTTGTCATCCATTTCTGGGTCGACTGACTTCGACCGCATTCAATCCAGCATTCTAGCTTTGAGTGGGAAAATTTCTTGCGAGAAGGGCACGGAGGATCGTTATGAATAGCTCTCAAATTGCCATTCAATTCTTTCTACAACTGGCATGTATTCTACTTGTGTGCCGAGTGGTTGGTCTCATTGCAAAGCGGTTGGGGCAGCCACAGGTCGTGGCCGAGATGATTGCGGGTGTGCTGATGGGACCATCGCTGTTCGGATTGCTTGCTCCAGCATGGCAGAAGGCGCTTTTCCCCTCATCCACGATGAGTGTCATTTACAGCTTCAGCCAGATCGGGTTGGTGCTCTACATGTTCCTGGTGGGTCTCGAATTCGACACGAGCTTGCTTCGCAAGCAGGTGTCGAAGGCTGTTTCAGTCTCGATCATGGGTATTCTGATGCCTTTTGTGTTGGGGACCGTGCTTGTGTTGTACTATCTTGTTCGTCAGCCAGGCTTATTCAGCACGAAAGTTGAGTCCTGGCAGGCGATATTGTTCATGGGAGCCGCCATTTCGATTACCGCGTTTCCAATGTTGGCTCGTATTATCGTCGAACGTGGCCTGGCGGGCACTGCGATGGGAACATTGGCACTGGCGGCGGGTTCGATTGATGATGCCGCGGCCTGGTCCGTGCTGGCGATCTTGCTGGCAGTGCTCAGTAATAATAGCTTTATTGCCATTGTGGCGATTGGGGGAGGTGTGGCCTACGCACTTGTGATGCTGCTCGTGGGTCGGCCTCTTTTAAAACCACTGGGTACGTATGCTGAGCGCAATCGCGGTATCAATGGTTCTATCCTGGCCCTGGTCCTGGCTCTGGTGATGGTATGTGCCTGGTTTACCGACACCATCGGCATCTACGCGATTTTTGGAGCTTTTGTGCTTGGGGCCGTCATGCCGCGGGGAGTGTTTGTGTATCACCTGCGTAAAACGCTGGAGCCGCTGGTCATCAACGTATTGCTGCCATTGTTTTTCGTCTATTCGGGATTGAATACACACCTCAATTTGGTGAATACCCCCAGGCTCTGGTTCATCACTCTGCTCATTTTCCTGATATCGTTTCTGGGGAAAGGTGTAGCCTGCTGGTTGGCAGCTCGTCTGATGAAGGTGCCCAACCGGGAGGCGATGGCGATCGGGTCGTTGATGAATGCGCGTGGATTGATGGAACTTATTCTGCTGAACGTGTGTTTGCAACGTGGCATCATTACGCCAACACTTTTTACCATGCTGGTGTTCATGGCAATAGTGACGACGTTGATGGCGTCCCCGCTCTTTGCGTTGGTGTATGGGCGGTTTCGTGCGAAGGAGCAGGCGGTTGCAAGCGCTGTATCGAGCCAGCCCTCCTCGAAGCCTGTGTATACAGAGTCATTGGAGCACGCGGCTTCATGACATGTGCTTCGTACGGGTCATGATTGTCCAATGGCCCGCAACAGGGTGCCGCTTGATTCGTGAATAATAACGTACTCTCTGGAGTGAGCGTTTGCAGTCTTGCAGCCGTTTAAAGATCAGATGGATTGGTTGTCGGCTAACCTCGTAAGTAGGTTGGTCGACGACCGTTGAGTGAGGATACATTACCGATGCCCAGACAAAATTATTACCAGGCTCGATCTATCAACATGCGCAAGGCGTCCTGGTTACACTCGTCCTGAAGTTTCTTGCGGAGTGCTATCGCTTCTACCTGATCCTGCGTGCCAATTAAAAGGGGGATGATGCGCAACTTGATCGGTAGTTGGACAGACAGATGGGCCACACTAATGCCGTCTACACCTTTATGCAAAAGCTCTACTATATAGCGCACGTGCGGGGCGAAGAGATTTACGATTGGAAAAGTGCCCATGAAGCGGCGTGCTGGTATCGCGACAGCATCACTTAGGAGGGTGAGCATACCCGGCCCGATGCCGAACTGCTTTTAGCGCTCTCGACGCAAGAGGCGCATGTGAGGATGCTGCTTTTAGAATACGATCGTGGCATCACTAGTCTATACGAATATCGGCGCAAGTTATCGGTCTACCTGGACTACAAACCAGC
>CAZZWK010000112.1:0-14612 GCA_964657925.1 uncultured Dictyobacter sp. | reverse complement strand
GCGAGGGGAATGCTTTGCGCGAAGTGGAAGAGGTTGTTGGGATCGTAGGTGGATTTGACGGTTTTGAGGCGAGAGAGGTTGGAGCCGTAGTAGGCCTGTTGCCAGTTGGTGAGGTTGGGGTCGATGTAGTTCTGGTAGGCCTGGCCGTTGGCGTAGGGACGCATAGCCTGCCAGACATTGGTGAGCCAGGTATGGTTGGCCGCGATGGTTGCAGCGGAATCACCGGAGTTCCAACTAGCGGAATACTGCGCGGAGAAGAGGGCGTTGCGGTGAATGAACGCGGTCGTGTTGGGGCTGACGCGGTTGATAGCGCCGCCGTGAGCGTCCATGCCGATGCCGCCCTCGCTGAGTGAGGAGGCGTGACGTTGATTGATGGCGTCGACGAGTGCGTTGATGCCAGCGCGTGAAAGTGGGTTAGAGAAGTAATCGGACTTTTCGATGGCGATATCGCGCTGTACCTGGCCCTGTGGAGTTTGCGTGGGCAGGTGGCATTGGGCGACGGTTTTGTCGGAGCAACCCGCTTCATAGAGCATGGTATTGATTACGCTCTCATTGGTCACGTAGTTGCTAATGGGGGCGACGCTGATCTTGCTGGTCAACTGGGCCAGCAGGGGTGACAATGCGCCCTGGGTGCCCACGTAGACGCCATTGACTTCGATGATGGGGTCACGGCTCTTATCGGCGGGTGAGTCGAGCAGGCAGTTGGACCAGAGTTCGTCGGGCGCGTGTGGACCCCAGGATTGCCAGGCATCGACCACATCGGCGGCGCTACTCCAGGGCCAGAGCAGCGTGAAGAGGGTCAGGGTAGGAGCCTGGTAAACGCGGAAGGTAAACGAGGTGACCACGCCGAAGTTGCCACCACCCCCGCCGCGCAAAGCCCAGAGAAGGTCGGAGTTTTGATTGGCGTCACAGGTCAGAAGTTGTCCGTTCGCCAGGACTATCTGGGCCGAGAGCAGGCTATCGATGGTCAGGCCGTATTTGCGACCGAGCACGCCATTGCCACCACCCAGGGTCAGGCCCGCGACACCGACAGTGGGACAGGAACCTGCGGGCAGCACGAAGCCCTGTTGAGAGAGCGAAGAGTAGACATCAATCAGGCGGGTACCGGCTCCGATGGTCGCTGTACTCGCGCCAGAATTGACGGAGACATTGTTCATGCGCGTGGTATCGATCAGCAGGCCTGTGGTGGTGGAGTAGCCGCCATAGGAATGACCACCAGCGCGTGGGGTAACTGCTAGATTGAATTTGCGCACGAAGGCCATGCATGCTTGCACATCCGAGGGAGAGGCACAGTAGGCAATTGCGGCGGGATGAATGGTGTCGAAGCGAGGATTGAAGAGTTGGAGCGCGGTCGCATATTGCGCGTTGTTGGGCCGTACGAGTGTGCCGTGTAAGCTGCTGGCGAGTTGCGACCAGGCTGCTTCATTCAACGTAGGGGTCGCAGTGGGGGGAGCTGGTTTTTTTGTTACTAGAGGGCTGGGTGTGGATTTAGCGATCGTCGTTGTGCCACTCTGGCAGGCGTCGAGAAGGATGGGCAGTGATGACGCGCCCAATATGGTGAGCAATGTGCGACGGTTCATAAGATCCTGAGGCGAGTCGTTGTCGGTGGAGTGTGTGTCAGTCATTTATTTTGCCTGTTCTATTACCTATTGTTTTTCAACGATTATCGATAGCACAGAACCGATAAATCGGTATGAGTTGCGATAAATCGACTCCTACATTAGTAAAGAACGCTAGCGGGGGTAGGATCGTTGCGTTTAGAGGGTGGGAATGTCGAAAGTAGATTTAGTGACCCCAGAGTGAGCGCCAGTAGTGACGCAGGATGAGGCGGAAGATGAAAAAGAGCGCAATGAGAAACAGGACGAAGAGAGTGATACCGATTACAAAGGCGATAAAGATCCCTACAACCTGGATTACTACAGGAAGAGCCAGGACAGCCAGAATGATGAGGATGATAAGCAGGGTACGATTCCTGGGACGTGGTTGTTGACGGAGCCAGGGGAATGGTGGCTGCATGGAGCGGGCACGAAATGTTTGTTGTTGTGATGTATGTTGGGTGTAGGGACCATATGGGCGATAGCCTGTTTCGAATGCGTCCGCGTCATTGCTAGCAGCATGAGTCTGGCGATGCTGGGAGGTCGCTGTTTGTGATTGAGGCTCTTGCCTGGTATCCTGAGCACGGTAGCTGTAAGGAGGGATGGGGGAGATGGAGTCTTCGAACGTCGAGGGGTGTTCGTATTTAGGCATATCAGTCGTTTTGTGTTGACGCACATGTGCTTTCTGCGCGTGCTTCGGGCGGTATGTTCCATTTTTATGTTGCTGATTTTGTTGTCCATGTTCCTGTGGTGGAAGCATGAACTCTTGTTGATCCATTTTCTCCCTCTCTTTAGCCTTACCGAAAGTGCCCACAGATTATCTACGTATAGAGCGTGAGTGAGGTTACAAGTCTTGAAGATGCTCAGGAGATTATAGTGGCAGGGGTAAAATAGAATTAGAAGAGAGAAATATGTGCGAGGATGCTGAAAGCGTAAAATGGTAAATGGAGATAGAAGGGTTTGGTCTGGTAGGTAGAGTATGGCTTTGATAGGTGCTCAGAACGAGCCTGACAATAGAAGAGTAAAAGTTATTTTGAATGGACGGGCGGGCGTAGCTGGTCCCCTACGGTATACACGCATGAATCGTTTGCATAAGCACAGGTATAATCGTGCTAGCAGGGCACATATCCCGCGTCCATTGATGGTATTTTTCATCGTGCTTTTTACGCTGCTGATGCTCTTTATGGGTAGTTCGGGCGCAGTCTATGCTTATTATCAGGCGCAACTACCTTTATTGAATGGGATTGCACAGCATACGTTATTTCAGACCACGCGTATTTATGATCGTAATGGTAAATTGCTGGCCGAGCTGTACGATCAAGCCACGGCGCGTGGAAGGCGCACGTACGTGAATTATCAAAATATTTCGCCGTTGCTGGTCGAGGCGACGGTGGCGGCGGAGGATCACACTTTCTGGACGAACAGCGGTGTAGATTATTACGGAATAGCGCGCGCGGCAGTCTCCGACGTGCAGAGCGATAGTGCTATAGAGGGTGGAAGCACGATCACGCAGCAGTTGATCAAGAACCAGTTTTTTATGAATCAGAAACGTACACTACCAACCAAGAGCGAAGAGGCAATACTGGCGACCGGTTTGACGCAGCAGTATCCGAAATGGAAGATTATGGAGATGTATCTGAACACCGTTTTTTACGGAGATCAGAACTACGGGGTCGAGGCGGCGGCGGAAGATTATTTTGGCTTGAAGCCGCACTGCGTCAAGCAGACCTGCACAAATGTCGTCGCGCACCTGACGCTCGCTCAGGCTTCTTTGCTGGCAGGTCTGCCACAAGGGCCGAGCGAATATCAGCCCAATGTGTACAAAAGTAACGCGTTACAGCGACAGAAGGTCGTGTTGCAGGAGATGGTCGGACTCAAATATATTACACAGAAGCAGGCGCGGCAGGCAGAGAAGGAGACAGCAAACTATCATTTCCATTCGTACCTGGACACGCATACATTGCTCGCACCGCATTTCGTCAATTATTTGCTGGACGCGGTGCTGTTTCCGTTGTTTGGCGCGCAGAATCTGGAGGATGGGGGGTACAATATTTATACGACGCTCGACCTGGATCTGGAGAAGAAGGTCGAGCAGATCGCGTACGATCACCTGTACAAAGATGTGGTGAATGACTATATTTATCCAGGGGTGTTGAGTGGCTACCACAATGTGCATGATGCCGCTGTGGTCGTGATGAATCCGAAGAATGGTGAGATATTAGCCATGGATGGTAGTGCCGATTACAACATGAATACGCCACAGATACGGGGCCAGGACAATGCCGCCATTGCCGATCGCTCGCCTGGGTCGTCCTTTAAACCGATCGTATACGCAACCGCGTTCGAGATGGGTTGGTATCCGGCGATGAATGTGCCGGACCACCGGACGTATTATCCGAATGGGACACAGCCCTACACGTTGAACAACTACGATATGAGTTTTCATGGGGATGAGATGACGATTCGGCGTGCGATCGGCAATTCGTATAATATTCCAGCGGTGGATGCGATAGAATACACGGGTATCCCGAACGTGTTGAATATGGCGGCGCGTCTGGGTCTTACCAATACGGCAGCGCTCGACGCGAATAAAATTGGAGCCGCGACTGCTATCGGAGCGAATGGAGAATCGTTGTTGAATATGACCGGTGCGTATGCCACATTTGCCAATCAGGGGGTGCGCAACCCGGTGGTCTCGATTTTGAGGATTACGAATAACGAAGGGAAGATGATCTATCAGTTCGACGAGAATCAGCCCAAAGGGGTACGGGTGTTGCGGGCCGATGTCGCCTATCTGATGACGAACGTCTTATCCGATAAAAGTGCGCGTTATCAGGAGTTTTCGCCGGGGAATCCATTGGAGATGGATCGGCCAGCGGCTGCGAAGACGGGCACGACCGATGGTTTTACCGATAACTGGACGATGGGCTACACGCCCTATCTCACGGTTGGCGTATGGGCGGGCAATAGTGATAATTCGATGATGAATAACGTGATCGGTATTACAGGTGCGGCACCGATCTGGCATGACGTGATGGAATATGCATCGCAACGGTATCAATTTCCGCCAAGTAACTTCGCGCGGCCCAGCGATGTGCATGAGGGCGTCGTATCCGCGTTGACGGGCCTGGCCGCATCGCCTGGTGAGCCGGTGACGCCGCCGGACGTTTTTATTGACGGGACGATGCCCACGATTACGGGGAGTTGGTATTACTACGTGCCACCGGTAATAAATCCCTATTATCCTCCGGTCGCGCCTGTACAGACGCCCAGCCAGCCGATCTATCCCAGGCAACCGGGGGCGACGGCAACGAATAGCAGGCAGGGGGTACCGGGTCAAAGTCAGAATCAGGGACAACAACAGGTGCCAGCAAATCAAGGTCAGAATGCGAGGCCCTGACAATAGCGTTTTGTCCAATAGAGGGTAGTAAATACTATGTGTGTCCAGGTCATTGATGAGAGAGGATGAGCGATCATGACGGAACAAGAGAGAGAGAATACACAGCAGTCACTGGCCGATTCTGGTTTTCGGCCATTAACACGGTCGGAGCGACGCGGCATCTGGCTCAAGGATTACGAGGAGCAGGATATTGCCTTGCAGACGTGGGAGAGGTTGGTCGAGCGGCAGGGATTGGAGATCGAGGTGATGTTGCAGATGCAGGGATTGCTTGTATTTGGGACGATGGTCAGCACGCAGACATACGCGCAGTTTTATATCGATATTCACGAACGTATGTATCGCGATCAGGAGCCGGATACAGCGGATTTTCTGCGCGAGTACTACACGGCTCTGGTACCACCCGAGGATCAACCGGAGATTGGGCCGGAGGGATTACCGACCATCTTCCGTTTTCTGCATTTGCGCGATGTGACGATTATGAGTGCGGGCCACAAAGTGAAGTTGCCATACTGGCGCGGAAAGATCAATCAGGTGGATGCCTTTGTGATCGGGGCGAGCGCGACAGAGTGAGCGATTCGTCATTGTTGCATCCATCAAGTCTCGGCGCGCCCGCAAGGGGACGCGCCTACGCAGGATTCCGTGCTTATTTGCTGGATGCACCAATTATCAGGTCTACCTCTGGTTTAGAACAGGGAGAGCTGTTGTGGGGGCTCGTCCTGAGGTTTGGTGGGAGCCGTTTGTTTGGGGACTTCGGCGGCCATACGTTCGGCTTCAGCGACAACGATGGGAATTTTCTTGAAGTCTTCGCGGATGACATCTTTCAACTCGGCACGGTGCAGGCCAGCGGCAGGATGATACATAGCGATACAGATATATCCATCTTTCTTCTGCGCGCGACCATGGATCGTCGTAATTTTAGAGTTGCCGAAGAATTTCGCCATTGAGAAGCGCCCCAGGGTAACGATAACCTGTGGCTGTATGGCCGCGATCTGGCGATCCAGGTAGTTATTGCAGGCCGCGATCTCGTCTGTTTCGGGATCGCGGTTATTGGGTGGGCGACATTTGACCACATTGGTAATGAAGACATCTGGTCGTTTGAGATTGATGCTGGCGAGCAATTCATCGAGGAACTGGCCCGCGGGACCCACGAACGGGCGTCCCTGTTTATCTTCGTGGTAGCCGGGACCTTCGCCGATGAATAAGATACGGGCGTGGGCGTTACCTTCGCCGGGCACAGCTTTCGTGCGTCCTTTACAAAGTTTGCATTTAGTGCACGTTGAGACCTCGGTCGCAACTTCCTGGAGTATGTCTTCTGAAGACATAGACGTGTCTACCCCTTTGTAACAAAATAGAGTGTTTGTCTGTCTGGATGTGGGAAGGTGACAACAGATCACCTTCTTAGTGAAGTTATATCAATAAGGATGCCATTGAGCGAGTGTTTAGGTAGTTTTCAGGTACTAATGGCCGTATGGTGATAATAATTATATACGCTGGGCACATCTGTGAGTGCATCAACAGATGTGCCCGATGTATGATCTTATTTTTACCAGCGGCGATCGGAAGGGCGCTGGCTGCCGAAGCCATTATCGCGGCGAGGGCTGCTGCCACTATTGCCAGTACTTCCACTACGATTGGGACCCATAGGGCGACGCTGGCCGAAGCCACGATCATTGTTGTAGCCGCTGCCACCATTGCCGCCGCGGTCGCGGTCATTGTTGTAACCGCCGCCACTACTACTACGATCACGATTGCTTCCCATACCATAGCCACCACGGTCATTGTAGCCGCCGCGGTTAGGTCCGCCACTATCGCGGTCGCGACTTGCCCCATTACCATAGCCGCCGCTGCGACCACCGGGGCCGCTGTTGCGACTGCCGCCGCGACCACCGCGATCCTGTTCGATCTCGGCTGGGGAGGGCATTTCACCGCTGAGGGCGGCGCGGCGCGAGAGATTGACGCGTCCCTGTCCATCGACCTCGATTACCATGACGGTGATTTCATCGCCGAGGGAGACGACATCTTCTGGTCGCATAACTTGATAGTCCGCGAGTTGTGAGGTGCGTACCAGGCCTTCTTTACCGGGCAGGATTTCCACGAAGCAGCCGAAATCGACGATGCGGCGAACGGTGCCAGTATAGATGTGGCCGACCTCGACCTCTTCAGTCAGCGCGCGTACAGCGTCCATCGCGTGTTGCATGGAATCGCCGGTGACGGCTGAGATGTTGACGGAGCCATCGTCCTCGATATCGAGTTTCGCGCCGCTATCTTCCTGGATCTTGCGAATGGTTTTGCCGCCTGGTCCGATGACTGCGCCGATTTTATCGGGATTGATCTTGATGGTTTGAATACGGGGAGCGTACGCTGAAAGTTCCTCACGTGGAGCGTCGATGGTATCGAGCATTTTCTCCATGATGAACATACGGCCCTCGTGCGCCTGTTCGAGGGCACGAGCCATAATTTCGTAGGTGATACCTTTGACTTTGATATCCATTTGCAGAGCGGTTACGCCGTCCGCGGTGCCTGCGACCTTGAAGTCCATGTCACCGAGAGCGTCCTCGATACCCTGGATATCAGTCAGCACGGCCCATTTGCCCTCGCGTTCGCCCTCGCCAGTGACCAGGCCCATTGCCACGCCCGCGACCGGAGCATGAATGGGGACGCCCGCATCCATCAGGGCCAGTGTTGTGCCGCAGACCGAGCCCATTGAGGTAGAGCCATTGGACGAGAGCACGTCGGATACGGCGCGAATCGTATAAGGAAATTCAGCCTGGGATGGGATTACAGCCGCGACCGCGCGCTCAGCCAGGGCACCATGCCCAATTTCGCGTCGCCCTGGTCCGCGCAAAGGTTTGCTTTCACCGGTAGAATAGGGTGGGAAGTTGTAGTGGTGCATGAAGCGTTTGTTCTCGTTGGTGCCGAGGCCATCGAGTATCTGCTCATCGCTGGGGGAGCCAAGGGTAACCACGCTCAAAACCTGTGTCTGGCCGCGTGTGAAAATGGCGGAGCCGTGAGTGCGTGGGAGCAAGCCAACCTCGCAGCTGATGGGGCGAATGGTTTTCAGATCGCGTCCATCGGGTCGAGCGCCATTATCCAGAATGTTATTGCGAACGTAGGCTTTCAACTCTTTCTCATAGAAAGCGATGATATCTTTGAGACGGTCGGGATACTGTGTGCCAAGTTCGGTGATAAGGTCTTCCTGGACCAGGCTTAAAGCGGCGGAACGAGTGGCTTTATCAGTGCTGTTGACGGAGGCATCGAAGCGAGGTCGAACGAACGATGCGACCTGGGCCTGGAGTTCGGCATCGACGGGCGCGGGAGAGAAGGAGCGTTTGGCGACATTGACCAGCTGGGCCAGTTTCTCCTGCAATTTGATGATATCCTGGAGCGCTTCCTGGCCGAAGCGGACAGCTTCGAGCATCATATCTTCGGGCAGTTCTTTCGCGCCCGCCTCGACCATCATCACGGCGTCCGCGGTACCGGCGATAGCCAGGTCCAGGCGGCTCTGCTCCATTTGTGATTCGAGTGGATTGATGACGAATTGATTGTTGATGTAGCCGACGCGAACGGCTGCGACTGGACCCGCGAAGGGAATGTCTGAAACGCTCAGCGCGGCGGAAGCGCCGACGATGCCGAGGATGTCGAAGTCGTTTTCCTGGTCCGCGGAAAGAACGGTGATAACGATCTGGACATCGTTGCGATATCCTTTGGGGAAGAGGGGGCGAAGAGGGCGGTCTGCGAGTCGGCAGGCGAGGATAGCGTGTTCGGAAGCGCGACCTTCACGTTTGATGAAGCCGCCGGGAATTTTACCAGCTGCGTACATGCGTTCTTCTACATCGACGGTCAAAGGGAAAAAGTCAATGCCTTCGCGAGGTTCATTGCTGCCAACGACAGTAACCAGGATAATGGTATCGCCATAGCGCACGAGCACTGCGCCACTGGCCTGTTCTGCTACGCGGCCAGTCTCGATACTCATGACGCGGCCACCGATAACAGCTTCTTGACGGTGAATCATATTTCCTCCGATGAATGGCACCCTAATCTGTTTAGATCCTGTTTAAAAAACGAATACATAAATTTCACATCTCATTGCCTACAAAACGTGGGTGCAAGTGTTTCCAGGGAAAGCACTATGATCGAGTGCTTCCTGATGCGAACTGGATGCAGCAACGCTTATTAAAGTACGATTGCCGGTATGTTCCGTGTGATATTGCCTGCATGTGCCAGTATATAGCCCAGTGTGGTTATTTGCTCACTAACGACGTATCTCTCTACAGAGACTACCCAATGCCCTACTGTTTGACCTTACTACCTGAGGTTCGATTGTGCTTTTAGGTGTATTTGTTTGTGTAAAGTTGTTTTCGTCTACACCTGTTGGGAAGAAGGAGAAATAGTGTGCGGTCGAGCGGACAGTGTTTGTCAGATGGTATCGACCGCAACTATAGCCGTGATCAATTAAGGGCGTGTGCCCAGTTTTACGCGGATGCCCAATGTCTCGACCAGGGCACGATAGCGCGCGGGACTTTTCTTACTCAGGTAGGTAAGCAAGCGGCGGCGCTGTCCAACGAGCATAAGCAAGCCTCGACGTGAGTGGAGGTCGTGCTTATGGATTTTGAGGTGCTCGGTAAGTTGATTAATGCGACGAGTCAAGATCGTGACTTGAACCTCGGGAGAACCGGTGTCGGTCTCGTGTACGCGAGCACTTGCGATAATTTCTGATTTTTCTTCAACAGTCAATGCCACGCTTCTAAATCACCTCCAATGACAGGATGGGATGGTATCTCAGGGCATTCAAGAGTACGATGCGAGGACACTGATGGCCGTAACGCAGTGTTCAAGTGATTGCTACCAAGTAAACCTGCTTGCAACACGGGGACGTTGCCAAGATAGTCCAAAGCTGGAAACAAGAAACTCAATTATGAAGTGAGTGCATGTAATTCATAACGAGTGTTTCTTTCATTTATACTTGTCTGAATGCCAGGATATGATCGATTTTCCTTACGATATGCAGAATGCGCACTCGTAATTTTGTTTTTAGCAATGCCAGGAATTGTACGTTCGCATTATAACATGGAAGTTTCAAGGACGCAATCGAAAAAGGTGAGCGAACCCACAAAACGTCGGCATGGTACAAGCGAGACATAAACGAACGCATGGAAGGGATTGAACTGGTATCCCTTCCATGTAAGGTTGTATTTCTTCGTCATGAAGAATGTTTTTATTTGATGGAGCCTTTCGCGCCCGCCTCAGCCAATTTGGCGATGATCTTGTCGGCCTCTTCGCGAGAGACGCCTTCTTTGACAGGTTTGGGGGCCTCGTCGACGACCGCTTTCGCCTCTTTCAAGCCCAGGCCAGTGAGTTCGCGTACGACTTTGATCACGTTGATTTTGTTCGGGCCGACCTCGGTCAGGATGGCGTCGAACTCGGTCTGCTCTTCCACGGGAGCGGCGGCGGCACCAGTATCGGCGGCGGCGGCGGCAGGAGCGGCGGCGGCGGCGACGGGAGCGGCGCTCACACCCCATTTATCCTGGAGGGTTTTTGTGAGCTCGACAAGCTCAAGAACGTTCAATTTTTCAATTTCGGCGATGATGTCTGAGACAGCCATTGCTAGATTTCTCCTCTTTAGTAATACTGTATGAGCGATAACGTTTGCTTTGGGACGGAGGCCGATTGCATAGATGCCACGGGCCACTCGATCCAGGAAAAATGAATTACTGGGCGCTTGCCTCAGTGTTTTGCTGTTGCTCGGCGCGCGCCTGAAGTATATAGCAGAGATCGCGCAATGGAGCGGTAAAGAGGCCATACGCGCTTGCCAGGGGACCCTGGAACGTGCCTACGACTTCGGCCTTGGACTGAGTTTTGCCGCCTTTGATCTTGCTGATGTTTTCAACTTCCTGGGCGTTGAGTGAGCGGCCACCGAGGATAGCTGATTTGAGGACAACGACCCTGGAGGTATTGATGTAATCGGTAACTGCTTTCGTGGCTGCCACTTCATCATCATAGCCAAAGGCCACGGCTGTCTGACCATTGAAGATCTTTTTGTCGACGTTCGGCATCTCGTTGCGTTCGCTGGCGATGCGCAGGAGTGTGTTCTTCGTGATTTGGAATTCAATCTTCGCGTCGCGCATTTTGCTGCGTAGCTCGTTCATGTCTTTGACCGTAAGGCCCTGGGTTTGCACCAGGATGGTGATCGTGGCACGAGCGAGTTTTTCCGTGAGCTCGTCGATTTTCTCCAACTTTGCCGGTGTTGGCATAGGTCTTGTTCCTCCTTTCTCTGGTAATGGATGCGTGTAGTACGGTGATAAAAAGGCACGAAAAAAGCCTTCGATAGAGACCGAAGGCCAGGAGAGAAACGCTATTCGTAACGCTTTGCACAAAAGGCATGCCATGCATAGTACTTTACGTACTTGAGCATGCCGGATTAACCCTTTGGCGATCGCGAGAGATATTGAATAGGGAATTCCCTCGGCAAGTGGTTCGTACATTATGGAATGTATGAACGGCTTAGATGCGCGGTGGCATACTTGCTGTCTTCGGTGATAAACGAGTGGTGCTCGTTTTTATATCGAGGTGTAGTATACATCATTGCGTGTATAGGCGCAAGCGTTTAAGACTGTTTTTCTGTGATCGATGGAGTTTACAAGAAAGAAAGGACCTTCCATCATGGAAGGTCCTTTTGTTCTACTTTGTACGTGCGGTAGCGCGCTAGGCGTTGGGACGCAGCGTGACGGCGGTGGCTATATCGAGATGCAGGCTTGGTGACATGGTAGAAGAGAGCACCAGGCTTTTGATATAGGTACCTTTCGCGCCAGTGGGTCGAGCGGCAGAGACGGCCCCGATAACCGAAGTGATATTTTGTAGTAGGGCCTCGTCGCTGAAGGATAGTTTGCCCGCGGGAATGTGGAGAAGCGCGGTTTTATCGACTTTGAACTCGACGCGTCCGGCTTTCACTTCGCGAATAGTTTTGGCGAGATCGAAGGTGATGGTGCCAGCTTTGGGGCTAGGCATCAGGCCACGAGGTCCGAGCTTTTTACCAAGGCGTCCGACGCGACCCATCACATCGGGTGTGGCGATCGCCACGTCAAAACCGAGCCAATCGGCCTCGATCTGCTTGATGACATCGTCGAGTCCGACGAAATCAGCGCCCGCGTTTTCCGCTTCCGTCGCTTTTTCGCCTTGCGCGAAGACCAGTACTTTGACCTCTTTACCGGTACCGGCGGGCAGCGTAGCCACGCCACGGACCATTTGATCGGCATGGCGCGGATCGACGCCGAGCTTCATGTGGATTTCGACGGTGGGATCGAATTTGGTAAAGTTCATCTTTTTGAGGAGTGTGATGGCTTCCTGTGGAGCGTAGAGCTTTTCGGAATCGATAAGCTTGACCGCTTCCAGGTATTTTTTGCCATGTGCTTTTGTTGCCATATGAAGAGCCCTCCTTGAGGCAATAACCGCAGTGACTTGCGGGCGAGATTACTCGATGGTGACACCCATGCTGCGGGCGGTACCTTCGATTGTACGCTCGGCAGCTTCGATGCTATTGACGTTCAGGTCTTTGATTTTGAGCTCGGCGATTTCGCGCAATTGAGCACGCGTGATCTGGCCGACCTTTGTTTTATTAGGTGTAGCGGAACCGCCCTGAATGCTGGCCGCGGCTTTGAGCAGGTCGGGCACTGGAGGTGTTTTTGTCACGAACGAGAACGAGCGATCTTCAAAAATCGTGATCTCAGCCGGAATCACCATGCCCACCTGATCGGCGGTGCGAGCATTGTATTCTTTGCAGAACATCATCAAATTGATGCCGTGAGGGCCAAGCGCGGTACCGATAGGGGGAGCAGGAGTAGCTTTTCCTGCGGGAATCTGTAGTTTGACTACAGTCTTAATACGTTTTGCCATTATTCACTCCTCAGATATTGGATGGATAGTGTTGTGAGAGACTTCCACACAAGTAGTTTTCGCTATTTGCGCGTTTTTATATTTTTTCTACCTGGAGGAAGTCGAGCACCACCGGAGTTTCGCGACCGAAGAAGGAGACAAGCACGGTAACCTTGAGACGGTCGCTATTGATATCGTTCACTGTGCCGATAAAATCGGTAAAGGGGCCATCGATGACACGGACGCTCTGACCTTTGGTAAAGCTGACCTTGGCTTTTGGTTTGTCGGTCTCTTTGGTAACCTGTTTCAAGATCGAGCGGATCTCGTGTTCTTGCAATGGCACTGGGCGCGTACCGGAACCTACGAAGCTTGTGACACCAGGCGTATTACGTACGACGTACCAGGCTTCATCGCTCATAACCATTTCAACGAGCACATAGCCGGGGAAAACCTTGCGTTGCACGGTCCGGCGCTGGCCCTGTTTAATCTCCACCTCTTCTTCCATAGGAACAACGATACGGAAGATTTTACTGCGCATATCCATTGAAGCGATACGCGCTTCGAGGTGAGTTTTCACCTTGTTTTCATAGCCTGAATACGTATGAATCGCGTACCAAGCACGTTTTTCTTCAGGCTGTTCTTTTTCACTGGCACGTTCAGTAACCACCATATTTTCCTTCATAACTGTCCAGGTGACAAAGCTACTTTTCGGCCTTTACTGTATGTATGTGGGGAGGTGAGATGCGACCACACATGCGATATTGTTGACAGTGACTTGTAGCCAGCCAAGCAAGAATGTTTTTAGCTGCCGATAAGTTTGATGAAGAGATTGTAAAGACCGAGATCGAATAGAGACAAAATCGCGCCGAGGATAGCACAGATAACGAGTACTGCAACCGTCATATTGAGTGCTTCGCGCGTGGTCGGCCAGGTTACTTTATAGCGTAGTTCGTAGTACGCGTCATAGATGAAGCGGCCAACTTTATTATTGCGCCAGCGCGTGGCGATACTCGTATTGCCTTTTGCATCGCGTCGATTCGTCGCTTTATTGTCCACTTTGGTGGGTTTATGTTCATCGCGTACGACTGTTCTGGTGCTTTTGCCTACTGGCGGGGGCAATACGTTTGTTTTCACTGCTGTTTTTGTCGCGTGGCGCTCATCTCTTGTGGTCAGTTTGTCGCTTTTTTCCACCTGGGTTTGTCCAGTTGTTTTGGGTTCAGCAACCTGACTGCGGCCAGCGTTTCTCTTCCTGTCGGTCATGTTCTTTGCCACATTCAACCTTTCTGATCAAGTAGCGATCGCTTTTGTACGTTTGATATGTACAACACATCCAGGAGTAGATATCATTGATACACTGGCGCTTCTGCTACGCTCTTTTTACCTGGTTTCGCGATGAAGCGCTGGCTCACGACATGTATTGCAGTACTTGCGAAGTTCCATGCGTTCGGGATTATTTTTCTTATTTTTGGAAGTGGAATAGTTTCGGCTTTTGCATACAGTGCAAGCCAAAGTGACCACAGTGCGATTCTCTTTACCTTTACTTGCCATAAGTAGCTCCATTCCTGATTATGTATTTGGCTTGCGACGATTGGGGAGTGAGTGTCACTCGTAGATATTCCATAATATTATACATCACCATTACTCTGAGCGTAACCGTTTGTGACGTTATGCCCAGAGTAACGAGCGGTGTTTTTAGTTGATCATCTTGGTGCAGATGCCAGAGCCGACAGTGCGTCCACCTTCGCGGA
>CAZZWK010000111.1:0-14744 GCA_964657925.1 uncultured Dictyobacter sp. | reverse complement strand
TGTTTTGCGCTTTTCGAGCAAGTGGTTATAAAGCCATCGGCACTCTTCAAGGGTGCTTTCCAAGGCTGTGCGTTGTTTCCTGGTTGGGTATATCCGATACTGAAAGTTCTTGAGCATGCATCTATTGTAGCAACGTTTAAATAACACAGCAATACTTGTGTAAACGTTGTGTGTGGAAAGAATGTTCTCCCCATCGAGCCGTTAAAAGGAACGCCCATTCATCCCTCACGTGAAAAAATGAGGGGTGAATGGGCGCGTTCATGTAAAGGCGACCAACGTTGGTCGCCCTCTTCTCACACGTGTTGATAGTACATATTGTTTTAAGCCCTCAGCGAAATCATTGCTCCATCCTTCTTTAAGCTTCTTGTAAAGCCGCGATGCCGGGCAAAGTTCGTCCTTCGAGGAATTCGAGCGATGCCCCTCCACCGGTCGAAACATGGGTCATCTTGCTGGCCGCTTCCGCCTGCTCCACAGCGGCTGCTGAGTCGCCTCCACCGATAATCGTCGTTGCGCCCTCACCGGTACGTTCAGTCAGAATGTTGATGATCGCGTTGGTGCCTTTGGCGAAAGCAGGCATTTCCGCGACGCCCAGGGTTCCATTCCAGATAATAGTCTCGGCTTTTGCCAATACCTGGCGAAACCGTTCGGTCGTAGCTGGCCCGATATCCAGAATTCGCCATCCCTGCGGAACCGCGTCCGTCGCGACGACTTTATACGTGGCATCCGCCGCAAAGCGATCCGCGATCACTACGTCGACTGGCAAAACGAACTCTTTCCGTTGTTGCCGCGCCTGCTCGATAAGCTGACGTGCAGTTTCTACTTTCGTTTCCTCGTACAAAGAATCGCCGATCTCTAATCCTTGTGCTTTCAAGAACGTATTCGCCATCCCTCCGCCAATTAAAAGCGTGTCCGCAAGTCCAATGAGACGTTCGAGCACCATGATTTTGTCGGAGACTTTGGCACCCCCGATAATGGCGACGAAAGGCCGTTTAGGATGTTCCAATGCGCTGCCGAGAAACGTGACCTCCCTCTCGATGAGCGAACCGGCGACACTTGGCAGGTGGTGCGTCACTCCTTCGGTCGAAGCGTGGGCGCGATGTGCGGTGCCAAAGGCGTCGTTGACGTAAATATCGGCCAGCGAGGCGAGTTGTTGCGCGAATGCTGCATCATTTTTTTCTTCAGCCGCGTGAAAACGCAGATTTTCTAATAGCAACACCTGGCCCGGCTCCAGCGCGGCGACTTTACGCGCAACATCCTCTCCCACACAGTCGTCCGCCATCTCTACTGGGCGAGCCAACAAAGTGCTGAGCCGTTGCGCGATCGGTGCCAGGCTAAGTGTCTCGACCCGGCCTTTAGGGCGCCCCAGGTGCGACATCAGAATAACCGTTGCGCCATGATCGAGCAAATAATGAATCGTGGGCAGAGCGGCTTTTATACGTGTATCGTCGGTGATGTGTTGCTGGTCGTCCAGGGGAACATTAAAATCGACGCGAACGAGTACCTTTTTGTGGGCCACATCGATATCGCGTATCGTCTTTTTACTCATACAATCTACCTCTAACTAGACAGAAATTAGTATAGAGAAATGGCGCATGTTACCTGCAGGCAACATGCGCCACGCTCAAAGTCTGCTAGAATCCTTTTTTACTTACAAAGTCGACCAGATCCGCGACACGATTCGAGTATCCCCACTCATTGTCATACCAGGCGACGACTTTGATCATATTGCCACCAAGTACCATTGTCGAGAGTCCATCGACAATCGACGAGTGTGGATCGCTACGGAAATCCGATGAGACGAGCGGCTCATTGGTAATGTCCAGAATGCCCTTGAGCGAACCTTCGGAGGCTTCTCTGAACGCGGCATTCACTCCTTCGACCGATGTCTCTTTTCGTGTAATTGCCACGAAATCGACGACCGAGACGGTGATGGTGGGAACGCGCAATGACATACCATCGAAACGGCCTTTGAGTTCCGGAATAACCAGGGCCAACGCACGTGCCGCGCCGGTACTGGTGGGAATAATGTTGGCACCCGCGGCGCGCGCTCTGCGCAAGTCTTTATGTACCTGATCGAGGATACGCTGATCGTTGGTGTAGGAGTGGATCGTGTTCATCAACCCACGCTCGATCCCAAATGTGTCATTCAGAACTTTCGCCGTTGGAGCAAGACAATTCGTTGTGCAGGACGCATTCGAAATAATATTGTGTTTGGCGGGATCATATACATTGTCATTTACGCCAAGCACGATCGTGATATCCTCACCTTTGGCGGGCGCGGAGATGATCACTTTTTTTGCCCCACCCTTCAAATGTGCCGCCGCCTTATCCGCGTCGGTAAAAAAACCCGTCGATTCCACCACGATCTCGACGCCAAGGTCACCCCACGGGATCTGGCCTGGGTCGCGTTGCGCGATGACTTTGATATCGTGACCATTGACGACCAGTGAGTTTTCTTTCGCCACGACCTCGCCAGGGAAACGCCCATAAGTAGAATCATATTTTAAGAGATGCGCATTCGTCTGCGTATCCGTGAGATCGTTGACCGCAACAATCTCCAGATCGTCGCTATGATGTTCGAGTATTGCTTTCAGAGTTTGCCGCCCAATACGGCCAAAACCGTTAATACCTACACGAGTAGTCATGGTCTCTTCTCCTTTAATTATGCACCCTCTTCATGAGCTCTCACGATAGTCACTCTGGCCTCTCTCTGAAAGCTCTTTCCGTATAGTGTAACATAGTCTATCCACTTCGTATATTAATGCCGATTCTATTCTACAAAAATAGTGTTTTTGCTTGTCTATGAAGCTTTTTTATGTGAAAAATATACCTTGCCTTCAGAATAGAGGGCAAGGTAAGAGGAGAGATTTTGACAAAACAGCTTATAAATCTCGATACCGAAAACGCAGCGCGGCTAGCATGGGCAGTGCCAGGCTGTAACATATGGCCCACACGACAAGCGCGGGCGCGATCGGCGTGCCTGATGTAAACGGTGTGTTAAATGTATGTGCCGATGCTCCAAGTGCTGATAAGAGCGTTGAAGATGGCAGCAAGTAATACGATGTGCCATGCCAGAGAGCATCAGTCGGAACGATCAAATTGATGACCGTCGTGATATTCTGCATGGTCGTGTTCTGTGTTGTATCATTTATTGTCGTCACAATAAACTGAACAATATCTGCGAGCGGCGCACTGATAAACAATATTAAAGCGATAGCACCATTGACAATTGTTGGCACGCATGCGCTTCCCAACGTCGTAATACCTACTAGCACAATCATGCCTAGTTCGAGTGTTCCTATTGCGCTCAATGCTTGTAAAGGCCAGTACCCTGTCTGTATGTATGTAACCGTTTGAAATGCCAGAAAAAGTAATGCAGTAAAGAATCCTAGAATAATCACATTGCCCAGCCACTTGCCAATAATGATGTCGAAGCGATGCAACGGTTTAGGCACCATAACTGAAAATGTGCCTGCCTCGATTTCGCCAGAAATCGAACCTGCTGTCAGCACGATCGCTAAAAGACTGCTGAGCAAGTAAACCAACCATGTCACGAGTACTGTGACGATAACACCGACGCTGAGTATAACAAGCTGCGATGAAATACTGCTGCGATCAGTATCCAATGTGCCAAGCGCTGTATGCAACAAAAGGCTGTACGCAATGATAATCAGCGTGCTCAAGATGATAACCGCCAGGAACAGGCGTTTCCGTAGCGCTTCCTGAATAGTAAAACGCGTGATGAGTAAAAGTTTCATTATCCTCTTCTTTCATTACAGAAAAGTTTTCATCGTGCGCGAGCTGTTTCTCTCCGGTTAGATGTATCTATTGTATGCAAAAAGAGTTGTTCCAGCGAAGTATGGTGCGGTGAAAGCTGGTAGAGGCGCGCACCACATGCATGGACGACTTCAGCAATAGTAGCTATCGCTTCGTCGTCTGACACTTCAACCAGGAGTTTCTGCGCATCATCTTTATCCTCTCGTACTGCTAACGCAATCGAACCAAGACGGCGCAAAAGCTCTTCATTCACCTGATCAACCTTTACCTCGACCAAGAGTGGTTCCTCGAACAGCGATTGTGGTGCACCGACTTTCACGATCCTGCCTTTATTGATGATGGCGACGCGATCGCACAAGGCCTCGACATCTGCGAGTTGATGCGAGTTTAAAAAGATGCTCATTCCCTCGGATTTCAACTGCCGCAAGAGGTCGCGGATATCGCGCTGTCCAACAGGATCGAGGCCCGAGACAAGTTCGTCCAGCAGCAATAACTCCGGTTTGTTGATGAGTGCTTGCGCCAGGCCAATACGTTGCATCATTCCTTTCGAGAACGTGCCTAATTTTTGCTTTTCTCGACCACTGAGTCCGACCAGTTCGAGCACTTCACTACAACGCTTTTTGAGAAGACTTCCGTGCAAACCATACAACTGACCATGAAATTCTAAAAATTCTTGTGCCTGTAGCCAGCGATGGAATGTCGGCAGCTCTGGTAGATAGCCGATATGCTTCCTGGCCTCCTGATTTCCAAGTGGTTGATCGAGTAGACAGATAGTCCCTTGCGTGGGTCTTACCAATCCTGTCAGCATCTTGACGACGGTACTTTTGCCTGCACCGTTCGGACCGAGAAAGCCGAAAGCTTCACCACGATGCATAGTGAAGCTGACATCATCTACAGCAACAAGGCGTTGGTAAACTTTGCGTAAATTCTCTACTTCTATAACCGCTATGCCTGGCGAAGAACGTTGTGTATTCATGATTTTTATTACTCTTATGCGGGACTGAGTCTCCTCAGTCCCGTTTGCTAGTCAATAACAGCGTTATTGTTTTATAAAAGGCTGCTTTGCTGGGTGAGTCACATCACAAGCATATTATGGAAGAGAATTTGCTGTATCCAGTATCGCGTTCCCGCTGAGACCTGAACCTCCGATCATATACAGCGTATTGTGAGATTGCCAGATCACCCCGGCCAGTGCGAGCGAATTACCATTCACTTTGAGCGTATCATCCGAAACCAGCACACCAGATGCACCATCGACCGTGACTTTCTGTGCTTGCATGACCGACGGGATTGGTAGCGGCACGATCCCTTTATCGACATCTAGATGTTGAATGATGTCACGCATATCCGGTGAGAGTTTGGGTAGCGAGAGTAAGAAAGCGCGCAGGTCTTGCAGCGAATTTGGTTTTGTACCCTGCACGATCGGGCTGGGTATCTCCGCCACATAAAGCTGGGTTTCGTTCGCGCACTGATTTATCGCTTTCGTACTATCATTTTTAGCGATCGCGTTGGTCATACATGCATTAGTGTAGTTGATGACAACTCCTGTTTGGCTGGTGATGGTAAAAGTGGTGCCATCGAGTTGAGTCGGAATTTGGATATTTCCCTGTCCCGTTTGCTGTAAGTACGCCTCCGCCTTCGTGTGGTCGAAGGTAAACGTTCCCTGTTCACCGTTCAACAAATGAAAGTGAGCGGTACTATTGACGCCGCCAGGCAAGTGACTCGGTAGCGACAATGGGAAGTTCAGTGCCCTGGTAGCTTGTGTCTGCGTCACCTGATCCTCGGATTGTGTGCCGATACTATGGATAGTGATATCGCCAAATCCCTGCAAGTTGGAGATGAAATCCGAGGAAAATGTCTCAGGATTGACGCTTACCGGCTGAAACTGTTGTGGACTGAAGAGGGCCAGAAATTGACTAGCAAGCACACTCGCGTTTGGTGCCAGCATGAGTGCGATCAGGGCGACAGCGACAGCTGCCGCTACCCAACCTAAACGACTGCGTGTTTTCCCGACCCGATAAGGTGCACGACCTTTTTCGGGAGTAAAAGATGCGGATTGCACTAAAGCGAGTTGAGGTATTGGTCGCTCTTTTTCTTCCGCATGAGACTGCAAGCCGTTTTGTAAGCGAGCTAGTGCAGGTATGGTATCCGGCATTTCGTCCATTGTAGGATGGAGTGCATCGAGCAGATGGTACACTTCTTGACCTCCCAGCGATACACTTTTAGCAATAGCCGCGCAATCAGGACACCCTGCCAGGTGCGTCTCCACTTCCGCTTTCTCGCGCGTTGTGAGCTCGTTGTCACGATAGCTTGTCAGGAGGCCAGCATCCAGGCAGTGATCATTCAGCATGTGTTGTTCGTTCATGGTATTTTCTCCTGAATTCACGTTCAGCTCGCGCTAGTAATGCACCCACTGAGGCGGGAGCGACTCCTGTAGCCTGGGCGATTTCTGCGTAGCTTAAGCCAACGCTGCGTAATAAAAGATAGGTCTGTTGTCTTTCGGGTAACTCGGCGAGGACGGTGCGTGTGAACGCGGCCTGTTCTCTTTCGAGCACATGTTGTTCTGGATTGGGATGAACTGTTTCCCCCTGTAACCCTTGCTGATTCATTACCTCTTCTTCATGCTGTACTCGGCGCTGCCGTGCGCGTAAAGCATTCAAACTCAGGTTTGTCGCCACCCTGCAAAGCCATGCGCGTTGCTCGCCCTCGCTCGCTGCACGCGGCGGTGTATTGTAGAAGCGTAAAAAGACCTCTTGCGCGATATCATCCGCTTCATCTCGGCCTCCCGTGCAGCGGTAGGCAAGTTGATAGATCAAAGGGTAGTAGCGGGTAAAGGTGGCCTCAAACGATTCTTCATCATTAATTGCAATGGGAGACCTGCTTTTCATATCTAATGTCATGCCCATCTTTCCTTCATATCGATTTGCCTTTCCACTATGCATAGCATCTATAAGACACCACTACCACCAATTTTGTGACATCCCCTTTGTCTTTTGGGTATCTTCACTCCCTTGACTTGCTCCTGAGCATTTCTTGCCATATGCTATTGTTTTATTACAAGGTTTCACGTGAAACCTGTAACGAGAAACTGAAAGGAGTTAACAGCCATGTTCGAAGGCAAAAATGTGGTAATCACTGGGGCTGGTCGTGGCATCGGTCGTGCCCTCGCAGCAGGTTTCGCGAAGCAGGGCGCGACTGTGCTCATTCATTATGCTCATGCAAAAGATGGCGCGCTCCAACTGCTTGAAGAGATTGTAGAACGAGGAGGAAATGCTCATCTCGCGCAAGCGAATTTAGAGCATCCCGCCGAGATCGATCGGTTGGTGCAACAGGCCCATGAAAAAATAGGTCTTATCGATGTCTGGATCAATAATGCCGGTGCGAGCGCGAACTCCAGCGAAACCCAGGGCTTGAGCGAGATTGCATTATTTGAACGCAACATGCATATCGATGTTATGGGCACCTGGCTCTGCTCCCGTGCAGTCGAGCCATTCATGCACGAAGCTGGTTGCATCCTCACCATCGGCTGGGACCATGCGCTTGATGGCGCACCTGGTCTGCCAAACCAACTTTACGCGATGACGAAGGGCGCAATTATGTCGCTGACCCGTTGCCTGGCTGTCGAATATGCTCCACGTGTCCGCGTGAATTGTATCGCGCCCGGCCACATCGAAAACGACTGGTCGAAATCTCTCTCCGCCGAGACGCACACAAAGCTAATGCACACTATACCTATGCAGCGCTGGGGTACAGCCGAAGATATTGTGCATACCGCACTCTTTTTAGCCTCGCCAGCGTCCTCTTTCATTACCGGCCAAACCATCCTGGTTAATGGTGGCGAGGTGCTGCGTTAAAAAATCGTATCTTCTTTACGCCAAACATCAGTGTTTCACGTGAAACACTGATGTTTTTTTATACAAAGGACCATACTAAGTATCTATTTATTCTAATGCGGAAACAGAGGAGCGTTCTCTTTTCCAATAGCTGAGCAATTGTGCTACTGGCGCTCCAATCAAGAGTACCAGAGTGACCAGGAGTAACGACTGCGAAAAAAGAGACGGTAATCGGTGCCAGAAAGAGGAGATCAATAGTACGAAAAAATAGCTGTAGGTCGCTATGCCTGCACCTTTGCCCCAGAATGTGGAACCAAAACGTATAGGATGCGCGAAGAAAAAATAACTCCCGATTGTAGCCAATAATGGTATACAGAAACGTAAGCAGATCACCAGTGCTAGCCAGCATGCAAGAAGACCATCCTGTACCAGTATGAAAGCCATAACAAGTGAAACACAAAAATCGGTTTCGCTATCGAGTATCTGGCCCAGCTTCGTCTGCGTTTTTGTCGTACGCGCGATGATACCGTCAAGTATATCAGTGAACACACACAATGAATAGAGACCGAAGGCGAGGAGAGGGATTGTGTGAAATCCCGCGAGCGCTCGTCCAACTAAAAAGGCTGTGATCCATCCTCGCACCTCGGTTACTACGGTCGCCCAACTGAGCATCGGCAAGAGATAGTTATCACTCGTGCGCCGATTGAGGCCGAGATGCCAGAAAAGATCGCCGAGCAACCAAACAATACAAAACACAATTCCAGGCAAACAACGTAGCATCACCTGCAATCCTTCAACACTCATGATGAGTACCAGCAAGAGCACTGTAAGCGCCGCGCAAGTACTCGCGAGCCACGACCAGCAGCGCCACAACGAAGGCTGTTCTCGCGCCGTTTGCCATGACTTCTGCCATGAACGCATTATAAGGTTTGCCCAGGCACGCGGCTGAAAATGATCTTCACGTAAGGCCGTGAGAAGATCAATTGCAAATGCTGACGTATCTTCTTTGCGCTGAAATTGCATAAAAACCAGTCCTTCTGGCAAAATGTTTCACGTGAAACAATAATCTGCCTCTCGATTCAATGCTGATGCGAGGTTTGTTTTTGCATAAATTTCTCTAAACCTGCCAGCGCCTCCGGCATATTTTTGCGACCAAAGCCGATACGGAAAAAGTTTCCTGGATAGTCATAAACACTGCCCGGTAGCAACAAAACACCCTCGTCTTCTACCAGTCTGGCCGCGAATTGATCAATTCCCTCACCACTTCTCAGGCGAGGGAAAGCAATACTCCCTGCTTGCGGACGTTGCCATTCAAAGGCATCGGCATAGTGAGCAAAGAAAAGATCCAGCAAGCGCAGATTCTCCTGAATAATGGTCAGGCTACGACGAATAACATGCTCTCGCGCACGTAGCGCGATCAAAGCAAGGATCTCGCTCGGCGCGCTATTACAGATCGAAACATAATCTTTGAATGCTTGCGCTTTGCGGGAAATTTCTTGATCGTGCGTCGCTATCCAGCCGATACGCAAACCAGCTAACGCAAATGTCTTTGATAGCACACCCAACGATATACCACGATCGTACATCTCCACGCTCGCTGGTAGACGATGTTCTGGCTGATATTCAAGGAATCTATAGGATTCGTCAGAAAAAAGATAGCTACCATTTTCCTCCGCCAGGGTCTTCAGTTCGGCGAAGGTTTCCGTGTTCTGCAATGCACCGGTGGGATTATGCGGAAAGTTCACCACGATTACTTTCGTCTCCGGTCGCAACATACGCCGAACTTCATCCAGGTCGAGCTGCCAATGATTTTCCTCACGTAATGGCAATAGCGTCACTTCCGCCCCAACCGCTTGCGCAACCGCGTAGAGAGATTGATAGCCAGGCCAGGTGACGATTGCATGATCACCAGTATGTAGAAGCACGTTCATTAAAATGAAAATGGCCTCCTCACCTCCGGCGAATGTTAAAACCTGCTCGGGCAAGACATTGCTATAAAGTCGCGCGATTTCTTGACGCAATAATGGATGGCCCGCGCTTTCTGTATATCCCAAGGAGAGATGTTGCCATAATGATTTGCCCTCTTCATCCGCAAGATCTAACAGTTCGTTCAACGAATATGCATCGACATCAGAACTACAGAGCAGATAGGGTGCACGAAATTCCCAGCGCGCAAAATAACGCTCTAATGCGAAGTCTTGTATATCCATGTGCTCATTTAACTCCTTTAGGATACTGAGATTTTCGTTACTATGATTTCTCAGCCGCACGTTGATGCCTACCAGTACAAGTGTTTCACGTGAAACCTGCAAACAAAAATAAGTCATCGTAGTCACTACGCATACCATATCACCATCGATAATAGGTGTGTCGTTTTATGTTGCTCTCCCTTCTACTTGCTGTATCGGTCTCGAATTTGCTACACTGAGTGCAGCAAAACGTGGGCAAGATCGATGCTGGATAGCACAAGCTAAGAACGAGGTAGACTTATGCGAATTGTAGATGATGGGAGCCCCAGGTATGCCGCCGTTATACGGATCTTGCATGCCTGGAAGCAACTGCCCGAAAGCGATGTCTCGCGTATGTTACATACCTACTTTCTCACAACCAATGACTTCCGCGATATGGAAGACCAGGGGCTGCTTACCATGGCTTTTACAGGCGACGAATATATCTTGATTCCCACATTACTTGGTCGCCTCTGGCTAGAACAATATGATACAGGAGAACAGAAAAATGGCGCATGAATATGATGATGAGGCTTTGCCTTACACTACGATCGGCACTGATGATGCCAAACAAATGGTAGAGAACGGCACGCATATTATCGATGTACGTACACCCGAGGAATGGAATCGCGGTCATATCGCTGAAGCAGAGCTTATCTCTATCGATGGTATTTATGTCTTTGGCAAAGCGCTTCAGGATCAGAATCTGCCCAAAGATGAAGACCTCGTTTTTATTTGTGCCTCGGGCCAGCGCAGTTCAGTCGCCTCGGAGATAGCCTCTCTGTTGGGCTACCAGAAAGTCTATAATGTGGCGAATGGTATGCACGGCTGGGTTAACCGTGGCTATCCTATTGAACGATAGTATTTGCGAGAGGAGAAAACTATGCCCTTATTAGAAGGCAAGAAAGCTTTTATCTTTGGGGTCGCCAATCACCGTTCCATCGCGTGGGCCATCGCGCAGGCACTTGCTGGAGAGGGTGCACAACTCGTGCTGGCATACCAGGACCGCATGGAAAAATATGTTCGCGACCTCGCCGCTAAAATACCGGGCACAGAACTCGTCCCTTGTGATGTGCAGAATGACGCCCAGTTGGACACCGCGTTTACTCGTGCGGGCGAAATCCTAAATGGACAGATCGATGTCCTCGTTCACTGTGTTGCCTTCGCTCCCGCCAGTGAGTTAGAAAATCCTTTTCTCGATACCACCCGCGCCGGTTTTCATACTGCCCTCGATATCAGCGCCTACTCACTCGTGGCGATGGCGAAACGTGCCAAACCTCTGATGGAGAAAAATGGTGGTAGTATTCTGGCCTTGACCTATATGGCGAGTGAGCGAGTGATGCCAAAGTATAATGTTATGGCTGTAGCGAAGGCCGCGCTCGAATGTAGCGTTCGTTACCTGGCCTTTGAACTGGGTGAGCACAATATTCGCGTCAATGCTATTTCAGCCGGTGCCCTCAATACATTAGCTGCTCGCGGCGTATCCGGCTTCACTAGTTTCCGCGAACAAACAGCACAGGTGTCACCACTACGCCGCAACATCGAGCAGAGCGAGGTCGGCGATGTAGCGCTCTTCCTCAGCAGCAATCTGGCGCGCGCAATCACTGGCGAGATTATGTTCGTGGACGCGGGCTACAACATTATGGGCGCTTAGTTTGCTTATCTGACACTATCACTGTCATACTGTTTCACGTGAAACAACCAGTATATAGCACTGTCCTATTTCACGTGAAACGTTTTGTTTGTAGCCTTGAAGAAGAGTTTTTGTGATGGATGATAATGTTAAAAGGACATTATGTCAATGATCTATGGCGCAGGCTCACCACAGATGGTGCAAAAACGCGCATTAGGACGATTGCTGTGACCACACGGCCACGTCTTCATCACGAACGTTTTTTCTTGCGTTATATCGTGAGGAATGATGGCACCGGCTGCAATGGATGGTGGCCCCGGCACTCGTTGTTGTTGCTGTATCCCCACTTGCCGTGCTGGATTTTGGGCAAAGCTACTGTTGCCTGCCGACGAAGCGGGAGAAACTGGTCCGCCACTAAAAATTGGATTTCCCTGTGCTTGCTGCTTTTTGCGCCTACGCGCTCGTACACCGAAAAGCACAAGCAGGATCACCAACAAAAGAAACACCACCGCTATAACCACAATAAGCGTCTGAAGTGGAATTGGGAAGCCACCACTTTTTTGAGAATTGACACTTTTCTTCGTTCCTTGCGATGTACCGACCGGCTTTTCATTTTTCGCCTGCGCCTGCACATAGCTCACATATGTTGATACCCCTTTGAAAAGTGGATATTTCGTCGAAAGTTGCGCGAAATCTTGCTGTGCCTTCTTCCAATGTCCTGGTGTTGCCGAAACGTAATCACTGAAGGCCTGATTCCAGAGCTGCTGCTGTACACCGGGCTTCGTATTGAGATGAAGACTGCTGATCATATCTTGCGCGCTACTGCCGGACTGCAAGAAACTCGTACCATTTGTACCGCTGCTCCCTGGATTTGCTACTGCGAAGCTGACGATGCCCACAATTGTGCCATTTTTGTCCAGCGCTGGTCCGCCACTATCGCCTTGTTCGACATTGCCCCCTACCTGAATCAACGGCGCTCCACTGTCGCTTGTCTTGATCGAGCTGACATATACCTGATTAATAGAGGAAGTCAAAAAATCGTTTGGTCTTTGACTGACATCCGCGTTCCCTGGAAAGCCGATAATGCTCAAATCGTCCTGCTGCTGTACATTTGAGGCATCTCCAAGTTGCACACTCAATGTATCGGTCATAGGTACATGCACGATCGCTACATCCCGCTGGTTGGGCGAACTCTGCATCTCAATTCGATCAACAAGGGCGAATATATTGGTCGGTAAACTATTGAAATCGGGCGCGCTAAGCGAACCTGTATAAGCTGTACTCAAAAAAGCAGTGCTACTTGGCGTACTATAGGTAATAGTCGATCGCAACTGATTGTTGACCAGTTCCTGGTCGACCTGATCAGCCGTTGGCGGCGTTGTGCCTTTTGCGGCATGTTGTGCCATGTAGCTGGCGATATCCGGTGCCGACGATTGAT
This sequence comes from uncultured Dictyobacter sp., assembly GCA_964657925.1. Lineage (GTDB taxonomy): Bacteria > Chloroflexota > Ktedonobacteria > Ktedonobacterales > Ktedonobacteraceae > Dictyobacter. Next base: position 1,835 of record CAZZWK010000111.1, on the reverse strand, counting down.
ATATAAGTGAGTTAAGCTCTTGATCGTGCGGCGGATTTACTACATGATCGGCGGTAAGAATGTCGCCATTGGCTGAAACGAATGTCCCGGTCCCCGAAACCTGTACCTGATAGCCCGTTCCATTGCCTTGCGGAAAGGTTACGTTTATTTTGGACGACACCTGCACCGCAATCTGTGCGTTGAGGCTGGTAATAATACGCACTACCGCTGGCGATGCAAGATCCACACCGCGCACCGTCGCATCAGTGACATCACCACCTGGCATGGTCGCCGCATGCACGACCGGACTATTGCCAAAGAGAGAAACGGAGAGAAACCCTCCTGTAATCAGTAATGAGAAAATTATAGTCACAACACGTGCATACCACTCACGCATTGATCGTGTGAATAAGGCTTGCGTACACATCTTCATATCCCTATCCTGAGCTGCAAAGCGAAAAGTCGACGTACACAATTTCTAATAGTATCACTTTCCTATCTTTAGGCAAGAATCTTCAATATTCTCAGCAAATTAGACACCTTTCTCTACTATTCGTACGTATACAATATAGGATCACTGAGTCTTCGGTAAATCATTTATATTCAAGAAACTCAATGAATCTGTCAAAGTATCTATTAAGGGAATATAAGGAGCTTTTTGTATGAAAAATAAGCGGAGAAACTATCCACTATTATTCCTGCCTATGATGTCATTTGTGTTGTTTTTAGCGGCCTGTGGCATTAATAGTACTACTACCGGAGGAAGCAGCCAGAGTAGTTTGACACCACTACAGGTGTTGCAGAAGAGCGAGAACGCGATGAAAGGGGTGAAAGCCTATCATCTCACGCTTAACACAACCATAGACACAAAGTCTAGCGGTACCACATCGGGTACCGGAACCAGCACACCTGTTGCGACTGGTACTCCTACAACACCTTCGGGCAACGCGCATATTACTGCTACCGGTTCCGGCGATGTACAATCAGCCGGTAACGAAAAGTTAAATTTGACCACAAATCTTGCTGGGCAATCCTCCAATACATCTGAGATCATTGCGGGCGATAAGCTTTACATTCAGAGCCCGACCGATCAAAAATGGTACTATGTTGATAAAAATACGGCTGGCGGTGCCTCAGGTTTGACGGGTTCAGGATTTACACTTGACCAGAACAGCCTGCTTGGAATTTTGCAGGATGCAAAAGTTACTGACCATGGTACGCAGTCACTTAATGGTCAGAACCTTCGTCACTTAACTGCCACGCTTGATAAAGCAGGATTTGAAAAATTACTTGCTCAGAATCCCCAGTTGAAAAATTCCTATGGTCAGCTGATCAACGAGTTCGCGAACAATACTCAGACCTTCACAACGACAATTGATGCATGGATAGATGAAAAACAATTTTATGTCCATCGCATGGAACTAAGTATGAATATCGTTGCCAATACCAAAGCAGTACAGGGATCATCTCAACAATCGGGGACGCCCTCGAACATTTCACTCAAACTCGATAGCATCACCGACTTGAGCAACTTCAATGAGTCCGTCACGATCACACCACCTGCGAATGCGACACCTCTTCCTACTTCGGGTGGCGCTGGCTATCCCAGCGGTTCAGCCACTCCAACAGTTAGTCAGTAACATTTCATAGTGGTATCTTGCTCAAAATAAACGGAAATTGGGTCTGTGATAATAAACAGGCCCGATTTTCTTTGCTTCAAAAAATTGGTCCTATAATCTCTTGACAGTCCCGTGAAAACGTGGGATACTACCAAAGCTGTCGTACGACAGGACTTCCCCCCTTTCTTCGAAAGGACGGATCTCCTTGTCCTCGCGCACCGCTCCGGTGCTGCTTCA
>CAZZWK010000110.1:0-15550 GCA_964657925.1 uncultured Dictyobacter sp. | reverse complement strand
TCCAACTCTCTATCAAATGCCTCATCATATTGAGGGTGGCGGGCAACTGCTGTACATCGGACTCGAACGATGGATAATGCGCGCGCGCCAGGTCGTCTGACTCATTCGTGAGATGCTGGATATGCGCGCGGCAGTAGGTGATATAGTGCTCAATCACATATAAGCGTTCCGATAAGGGCAAGTAATGAAGCACGGTCGCTTTAATCATGAAAATGCGTTGATACTCACCTGGATTCATGGTCGTGTCCAGCATCAACCAGTGAAAACGTTCGCGCCCCTGCTCCATGATGCGGTAGACGCGCGAATTGCGCTCTCCTGCCTTGCCGTGCTCAGCTTCCTCGCTGGCCTCAATGAGCCCTTGATCCTCCAGTTTCGCCAGTAACGGATACAAGCGACCATTGCTGATACGCGTATATGGTCCAATAATATCGTTGATAATATGCGCGATGCGATATCCATTGGCGGCAAAACGCACCAGTAGCGAGAGAATCATCAATTCGTACATAGCGTCATCTCAATCGTTCTCTTTACTCCGTTCAGGCCAATAAATTGTGCCTCTACAATTTTGACATGTCATAGTGACATGTCACTATGACCTATTCTGGCAGATGACGAATGCTTTGTCAAGCGATGTTATTCTTCCCAGGCTTTTACTCCATCGGTTGTTTCGAACTCCAGGAGATTGCCATCAGGGTCGCGTACGGTGAAGTTAACCTCGCCCCAACTTTTCAGTGCTGGTTTTTTTACACTATCCATGCCAGCCGCTTGAAACTGCTGTGCCAGAGCATCCAGGTCAGCAGGGGTTTCGAATTCGAGGTGGAAGGGCGGAGCGGACGGCATCTGAAGTAGCCCCAGGCGTCCGGCACCAAGGCGCACTAAAGCGAACACGCCTTCATGATGGGTAATGATCTCGGCACCGGGGATTTTCATATAAAATGCTAGAGAACGTTCTACGTCCTCGACGCGCATATTCAAACCCTGGAACGAAATCGAGTGCTGTAATTCTTGTGATGAATCGTGCATAGGTGTTTTTCCTGCTTTCTTTTTTCTCACCGCGGCCTGCTCATGCAGTTGATAAAACACCCAGAAGAGATCTGGATCGTTCGGCATGCATTTGCGGGAGTGATTTTGCCCAATGACAATAAAGTTAGTCGCATTGGATTTTCTTTTCCAATGCTGAACGGAGTTCCTGGCATGCTTATACGCAGTGGGTGATAACGCGATGCTGCTTTACTGTCAAGCGCGATGAGAAGAGCAAAGAAAAGAGGGAAAAGCAGACACGCTTGTACAGACATTGGGACCTCCATAGCTGCAAGATGTATAACATCCTTGAGTTATGCTGTGGGTCGCCACGCTTGCGCGTCGAACAGTGGGCTCTCGTAGAGGTTCGAGAGTTGGTCGGGCTTACCATACCGACCGGCCTTTTTCAGCATTTTTATTATAAATTGTCATGTATGAAATGTCAAGCAATGGTATAGATGAAAACAAAAGAGGGTGAGTCTGTATGCGCACCCGCAGGGGGTGCGTCTACGTGGAATGGGGGTTGGCGGCTGGCTGAAGAGCGAGCGGTCAGGTGCTATAATAGACGTACGGCGCGCGCACTATCCTCAAAACCTTCGCGCGCCCACAAGGGGACGCGGCTACGCGGATCAATACAGTAGTGACAGATGCACTATGTAGCAAGGTTTTGAAAATAGATAAACGAAAAACAGATGAACGATAAGATTCAATCCGTACTTAACTCATTGCCGCACAAGCCTGGCATTTATCTGATGAAGGATGCCGAGGGTACGATTATTTATGTGGGCAAGGCCATCTCGCTATATAACCGCGTGCGCTCGTATTTTCAGGAATCGACCGATCTGAGTCCGAAGAATCGCAGTATGGTGGCGAAGATCGACGATATCGAGTTTCTGGTGGTTAAGAACGAGGTCGAGGCGCTGGTGCTTGAGAGCAACTATATCAAGCAGAATCGGCCTAAATATAATGTGCTGTTGCGCGATGACAAGAGCTATCCCTATATCAAAGTCGCGTTGACGGAGGATTTCCCACGCGTGTATCGCGTACGCAGTTTTCACCACGATGGTAATCGTTATTTTGGGCCATACACGAACTCGGGCGCGGTAGATGCCACGCTGGACCTGTTGAACAAATTGTTCGCCTTTCGCACCTGTCGCTATGACGCCAGTGCGTGGGCAGCGCCCGCCAAAGGTGAGCCGCCCGCGGGCTGGAAACAAAAGCTGCTGGCGCGTCCCTGCACACAGTACTATATTCATCGCTGTGGCGCGCCGTGTGTGGCGAATATCTCTCGCGAGGAGTACGGCAAGATCATTCAGCAGGTGATCCTCTTCTTGGAGGGCAAACACGATGAGGTGATCAAGGACCTGCAAAGCAAGATGGAACGGGCAGCCGAGGATCTGAACTTCGAGGAGGCGGCGCGTGTACGCGACCGTATTCAGGCGGTCGAGCGCATTCTGGAGAAGCAGCGCATCATCAATACCGAGGACCAGGACGACCAGGACGTGATCGCGCTCGCCAGCAGCGACGATGAGACGTGCGCGCAAGTTTTCTTTTTCCGCTCCGGCAAGCTGGTCGGGCGCGAGTACTTTATTCTGCAGGGCACGCGCGAGAGTAGTCCCGGCGAGATCATGGGTTCGTTCTTACAGCAGTTTTATGAAACATCACCACATGTGCCTGGGGAGATCATTGTCGAGGCCGAGCCGGACGATCGCATGGTGCTGCAGAACTGGCTCAAGGAGAAACGGCGCAACTCCGCGCCCGATGGACAAAATATGAACAGCGTGACTATCACCGTGCCCAAACGTGGCGATAAGGTGCGGCTGGTCGAAATGGTCAAGCAGAACGCGCAGCAGGTGTTGGAGCAGCAGCGTATCAAGTGGCTCACCGATAGTCAGAAGACGCAGTTCGCGTTGGAAGAGTTGCAGGCCGCTCTGAACCTCTCCTCACCGCCACAAAGGATCGAGTGCTACGACATCTCCAATACGCAGGGCACCAACTCGGTGGGCGCGATGGTGGTTTTCGAGGGTGGCAGACCGAAAAATAGCGAGTACCGTCGCTTCAAAATCAAGCAGGTCGAAGGTCCCAACGATTACGCCAGCCATCAGGAGGTGTTGCGGCGGCGCTTCCGCAAAGCGGCCAACGCGGATAGCTCGTTGCCCAGCGCGCCCGATGAAGATATCAGCGTGCCGATCGGCGAGACGATCGATGAGATCATCGAGGATGGCGAGACACAGGCCGAAGTGCATGCAAATAAGCATAGGGATGGTAAACAGGGCGAGGCTGTACTGCAACACGACTGGGCTATGCCCGATCTGGTGATCATCGATGGTGGTCGCGGCCAACTCAATGCCGCGCTGGAAGTGATGCACGAGTTGAGGTTGGATATTCCCACTATCGGCGTCGCCAAAGAAGAGGGATTACATACGAAATCGACCACGGGCGAAGAAATTTATACCGCCAGCTCGCCGGAGCCGATTATCCTGCCGCGCAACTCGCAGGGGCTCTATCTGGTGCAGAGGATACGTGACGAGGCGCACCGCTTCGGTATCACCTATCACCGTCAGGTACGGTCGGCGCGGACGTTCAAATCCTTGCTCGATGAGATTCCGGGTATCGGTCCCAAGCGCAAGCAGGCGTTGATGAAGCATTTTGGTTCCGTCAGGGCTATTAGCGCGGCCAGTATCGAGGATCTGGTGGCACTGGATGGTATGAGCAGGGATGCCGCCGAACGGGTCAAAGAGTATATCGGCAATATGAGCAATAGCGCCCAGACGAATATTATCGCGACAACAAACACAATAAACACGACAGACGCACAACTCATGGATGCGGTAGAACAAAGCCAGGCTACGGAATAATCTGTTCTCACACGCTGTTTTCATGGATAGAATAAAAAGAGTGCTAGCACTCATATCAGTAGATTGACAATTGTGCCTGTTCGGGCTACTATTGAATTATGCTATACATGCGTTATTGTGTAGGGCAAACGCGTAGTTTGCCCTACGCGGACCAGCTTACCTTGCGTGTAGGGCAAACTACGCGTTTGCTCACAATGAGGATAAAACCCCTAACAACATATATGAGGTGATTGGTACATGCCAACGTACGAGTATCTTTGCCAGACCTGTAGCCACCGCTTCGAGACGTGGCAGAAAATGACCGATGACCCTTTGACCGTGTGCCCCGAGTGCGGCAACCACATACGGCGCGTGCTCTATCCTGCGGGTGTGGTATTTAAAGGCTCCGGCTTCTATTCCACAGATCACGCGAATCATAAAAGTGGTGAGAACGGACATAATGACGAGCACCACGGTGAACATAAAGAAGGGGACGCCGCCAAGCCTGCCGCGAGCGCCAGCGGTGAGAGCAAGGCCAGCGAGAGCAAACCCGCGGCATCTTCCGATGGTGGCACGAGTAAGCCAGGCAGTCCGCCAGCGGCCCCCGCATCTTCGTCTGCAAAGTAAAAATCAGCACAGCCAGTATTCTCTCCAGCAGGTTGAGGATATTGGCTTTTTTATTTTTTGTAAGAGAAAGAGAGCGCGCAATGACGGAATCAGTATTGGCCGCGATGCAGCGGCAACAGATCGAGGTAGCGATCGGCGAGCTACTGCTCAACTCCGATTTTTATATGCAGGAGTCTATTGTGGAGCATCTGCGTATTCTGATCTCGCATGCCGATCCCAGTCTTGATATCAGCAAGCTGAGCGAGGCAGCGCAAGACGAATTGCGCGAACATAATTTGTTGCCACCTGAATAAATATATTCCCAGCCGTCCTTTTTTAGTTAGATGAGAGTTTCTGAAAGAGACAATATTTTTTTGCCAATTATTGGTGGATGCCCCGAACACTGTGAACGCTGTGGAGGCACTTTTCGTCCACAATAATCCATTTACCCAATACTCCTATCGGGTGATGAGAAGGAACGACGTGCACGTCCTAAAAGTGTATACTAGGATTACACAATATTCCATCATTGGCAGGTCTATGCTGACCGCAAGGAGACGAGTTGATGCAGGTGCAACGCGATCGATCGCAAGAGCAGACGATAGAGGCATTACAGCGAGAGATAGAGGCTTTGAAACAGGATAAAATCCTCTTGCAAGATCAGTTGGTGCGCAAAGACCAGTTCACTGCCATGATCGCGCACGATCTGCGTGGCCCACTTTCTCCCATTATCAGTTATGCTCAGCGTATCGATAGCCAAGTTTCAGCGCTTGAGAATGAAGAGCACGACGAGACGAAACCGGTAACAAAAGAGCAGAAAATCATCAAACGCGGCACCAATATCATTATCAGCCAGGCACGGCGCATGAATCGCCAGGTGAATGACCTGCTGGACATTTCGAATATCGCGTCCGGCAACTTCAAACTGGTACGTGAGGAGTGTGATCTGGTGCAACTGGCCGAGAATATGGTCGAGCAGATGCAACCGGTCGCGCCCTATCATAAGCTGGTGGTGGTCGCGTCGAAACGACCGGTGAGCGGCAACTGGGATGGTATGCGGCTGCAACAGGCGCTGGGCAACCTGCTGGATAACGCGATCAAATATTCCGATGAGCACACCACGGTTACGGTGACGATTACCCTCAAACGCAAAGTTGTGCAGGTAAGCGTGCATAACGAGGGCGTGAGTATTCCGCCCACGCAAGTGGCCCAACTTTTCCAGCCCTATGGACGCTTGCCCGAGACGGACGCGAAACGTGGCACAGGGTTGGGCCTCTATATCACCAAGTCTATCATCGAGGCGCACGGGGGAACATTGAGCCTTGAGCCCAGTTGCAAAGAGTCCTCCGAGGGTGGAACCACTTTTTCGTTTGAGTTGCCTCGATAAGAACAAAACGTTTATCTGCCCGCACCTGCAGCGGACGCGATAAATCGGGTCCATACATTATGGTCTGCGTAGGGCAAACGCGTGGTTTGCCCTACGCGGACCGATTTTAGACCGACGATTTTGCTCGAAACAGGCTCAACAAATCCCCTACGTTATCGACCAGGATGTCGGCTCCGCGTTCTCGATAGAGATTTCGTTCGGAGGGGGTGACGACCATGGCGGCGAGGATTGCGGGATCGGTGGGGGATTTTATGCGGCGATAGCGGCGCACGAGGTCGAAGTCGTCGGCGGTGTCGCCGATGTAGAGGCCACCACGGGTATGGAGTTTGTCGAGGGCGAATTGTAGGGCGCGAGGATCGGGCTTGAAAAACTGGTCGGCACTGACTACGACTTCCCACCAATATTCGCCGCTGTAGGCCTGCATATGCTCCTGGGCTATATCCACCTCTGGCCCGACACGACCTGTAATCATGCCAAAGCGCTCGATGCCGAGCGCGCGCAGACGCGGGAAGAGGTCGCGTGGGTAGATGATTTCTTCGTTGTGCACGAAACCTTTGAAGCCGGGTAGATAATGGGCGTCGCGTCCGAAACGTGCACGCAACTCATGCTCGCCCCAGTAGCACTCGGTATAGATATCGACCAGTTGCGTATAATCGGGTCGAGAGCGGGCGGAGAAGGTCGCGTCCACCCAGGCACGTCCGCTCTGGCCCGAGGTCACGGCTTGACGCGCTATGATAGCCCATTCGTCGATGCTGCGGTGCGCGAGGGTGGTGCCGGACCATTCGCGTAGACGAGCGGTGAAAAGCGAGGAGAGCAGGTAGGTCATGTCCCAATCGCTATTGAAGCCGCCCGCGCGCTTGAAGGCGTCGATATCTTCGGCGGTCAGTAGTTGCTTACCAGCATGCTGGCCCCAATCAAGACCCTGAATCACGCCAACGATATATTCGGTGGCGGCGATATCGGCGAGGTGAAATGAGGCGGTGGTGCGGATCAGCACGCCATCCACGTCGAAGAGGATAGTGTCAAACGGCTGTGGAAATTCGATGCCGGGTCGTAGCCACAGTCCTGGCACGTTTGTCATGTAGAGATGCCTTTCAGATAAGATTGTCGGGTTGGCAGACCAATTTATGTTCTACCTATCGATGCTAACTCATTCTCTTATATTCGCGCGTAGAACGCAAACTGGTATACGAGGTTGTATGGCAGAGGGCCAAAGACACTATTTTTATGCTCCTTGCCCTCACTGCAACCAGAGCAATGCATGATACAACTGGGTTGCCCAGACACTCCAGTCATGATGTCCATTTTCAAGATCAAAGGTGTAGTCTATGTGAAGTGCCTTCAGTTCCAGGATGAATTGTTGGGTATCGGCATAGTAAGGTTGATCTTTTGTGGCCGCTCCCAGAAAGATGCGCAACTTCCAGGCTTGCGGCCTGGATGGCAAGACGAAGGCAGGACTATTGGCCTGTATATAGGCTGTATTCTGCCCCCAGATGCTCCCTTCAGCGGTGTAGTATCCTGCTAACGAGATGACTGAGCCAAAGATATTGGGATGATGAACAGCGATATTCATCGCACCGAATGCTCCCATAGAGAAGCCGCCAATTGCTCGGTAGTTTGCTGAGGGGAGCGTGCGATACTTCTGATCGATAAAGTGCACCAGATCCAGAGCCACGAAGTTTTCCATGAGTTGCTGCTGATCAAAGCTGTTCCCCCACTCGCTGGTTTCCCCATTGCGTCCATTGCCATCGGGAAAAATCATGATCAAAAGGGGTATCTGTCTATGCTCGATGAGAGTATCGGCGGATTGTACCGCTTTGCCACCCTTGATCCAGTCGTACTCGCTACCGGGAGAACCATGAAGCAGGTAGAGGGTGGGATAGCGTCGCTCCTGAGTTGCCGCATCCTGATAGGATGGAGGGAGGTAAACCAGGAATGAACGCCGTTGCCCATGGAGCGCAGGGCTGATCATACTATCAGCAATCAGTGTGCCACCTGCCGAGGAATTGGAATTATAGATACCAACATCAGGTGAAAAAAATAACAGGTCCCCAATACCACTGCTCACTAGAATAATCGCAAGCAACGCGAAAAAACCAACCCAGGTGAAAAAAAGGCGCCAAGAACTACATGGTCGTGCCTTTTCTACGACGACTGGCTGTTTCTTTGCTCGCCTGGCGCTAAAACGTGTGTGCCAGAGCAGTTGCGCCAGTTGCCAGATAGGATCAAGCAATACTTCATTCAGAGCTTTGCCCATGGCCGCGCCAAGAAAGGCGCAGAGCAGGCCAGCGGCCAAAAGAATGGAGATATTATGTGCCAACGCACCCATATTGAGTGTCTCAAGGTGCCCACCAGGGTCGTAGTGTGGCGACAGTGCCTGATGAAAGAATGGAAGAATATAGCTGATGGCATAGATGATTCCAGCACCGAGCACAGTTCCCGAGTGTTGTCGGCTCAGCAGCGCGCTGACTACGGAGGCACAGGTAATCACACATAGCGCGGAGATCAACGCGGTAGGTAGTGGGTCGAGACCGGCAGCCACTATAGGGTCAGTGAGGACGGGCATAACAACTGGAGAAAAAAAGAGTAGAGTAGCGAGCAGTGCGATGATCAACCCGATCAAACTATGCCAGAGTTGGGCATAGCGCTGGAAGTGCGATAGCTGTTCCGACTCAGGAGATGTTTGTGTATCCGTCATAAATGTGTTTCCTTAAAAGTTGTGCCAGTAAAAAGTGTGCTATGGACAAATGCGGGAAGAGAATTGCCAGATCGATTTCACCTTTCCCTTGTAAGAATACCGGGGGCAGGTCATTTTGAGAACCGCAAGCGGTCGTCTTCCAATCGTCTTTCAGTCGTCTTTGAGCTTTTTTGTACTTGAGGCAAAGCCAGGAGCTTGTAAAAGTAGCTCATAGCCTTACTTCTATGTATCTCTCAAAAATATGTTATAGTAAATGTACGTTTGCTTCTGTTCTATAAAATCGGGAAAGGAGAAAAGAGCTAGCTCTTGACAAAGTATGCAAAGGTGTGTAAGATAGGCGTATGTATACACCGAGCGAATTTGGGGAAAGAATCTGCGTTTCCGTGAAGATGTTGCAACGATGGAATCGGCAAGGGGTGCTCAAAGCCCACCGAACCGCAACGAACAGGCGATACTACACGCAAGAAGACCTCCTCTCGATTCTCCCCCAGGAAGCGGAGGTAAGACGGCGGATCATTGCCTATTGCCGCGCATCGGGTGTGGCACAAAAGCCGGACCTGGAAAACCAGCGAAGGATACTGGCCGAGTTTTGTGAAGCGAACCGCTATGAAGTCGATGAATGGATGAGTGAAATTGGTGGGGGACTCAATTTCAAACGGAAACAGTTTCTGCGACTGGTCGATGCCATCATTGCGGGAGAAGTGGCAGTTCTACTCATTGCCCACAAGGATCGACTGGCACGCTTTGGATATCCCTTGCTGCTGCATCTGTGTGAAACCCATGATTGCGAAATCGTGGGCATGAATACCGAGCAGCTTTCTCCTGAACACGAGTTGGTTCAGGATTTGATGACCATTCCCCATTGTTTTCGCTCACGATTGTATGGACTGCGCAACTACCGCAACGCAGTAAAGAAGGCACTCAAAGATGAAAACCGCGCACAAGATCCGTATGAACCCAACTCCTGAGCAGGTGCTCTATCTGAAGCGAGCGTGTGGGACGAGACGTTTCCTCTATAATTGGGGACGCGAACAGTGGGAAAAGCAGTATCAGGCGTATACGCTGGAACAGGAAACCGTTCCCGAAGAGCAACGCGTGTTCACCCCCCCCAACGCGCTTGCGCTCAAGAAGCAGTTCCATGCCATTCGAGCAGAAGCCTATCCGTGGACGTATGAGGTGACCAAGTGCGTGGTGGAGGGGGCCTTTGATGATCTAGGAAAAGCCTACAGCAACTTCTTTACCGGACGCGCGGCCTATCCAAAATACAAGAAGAAAGGGAAAGCGCACGAATCCTTTTATCTCTCCAACGATAAATTCACGGTGGGCAGTCACTGGATCAGTATCCCTGGACTGGGCAGGTTCATTTTAGACCAGCGGAAGATCGAGAAAGGGCGAGGCAAATTGCTGCGCTCATTGGGAACGGTCAATCTGGCAGAAAAGCTGCGCTTTGTCGAAAAGGGCCAAGCATCAACACCCAGAACATCACGCAACACGCGCAAGCAGGTGATCGGTGAGTCGGTCAAGGTTCAGGGAGGGACCGTCTCCTATGAAGCAGGTCATTGGTATATCTCCATTGGAGTGGAGATCAAGAAAGAGCGCCCTCCCGCTCCCAGCGCTGTTGTGGGGGTGGATGTGGGATTAAAGCAGGCTGCGGTCGTTTCCGATGGACGAGTGCTTGAGAACCAAAAGCCACTCGCACGCCATCTCAAACGACTGGGCCAATTGCAACGCAGGCTGAGCAAAAAACAGCACACGAAAGATCCTCAAACGAAGCGAACCATCTTCAGTAAGAACTATGAGAAGCAACGGCTCAAGGTGGCGCGCAAGCATCAGCAGATTACCCACATCCGGCGGGATGGGCAGCACAAATTCAGCACCGAATTGGCGCGGACCTGTGAGGTGATTGGCATCGAAAATCTCAACATTATGGGCATGATGGAGAACCGCAAGCTCGCCAGAGCCGTCGCAGATGCAGCGATGGGACAACTCTTGCAGTTCTTGAAAACCAAGGTGGTACGTGCCGGAGGGGAGATCTTCATCGCCTCACGCTGGTTTCCTTCCACCAAACGGTGCTCATATTGTGGGCATGTCAAAAAGCGCATGCCACTCAAGCATCGTCGCTATGCGTGCCTGATGTGTGGGTTGGTGATCGACCGCGATCTCAACGCCGCTTTGAATCTTGCATGGTTCGCAACAGAACAGCTTCGCCACCTTCATGCTTAAAGGTGGTCGTCCTTGGTAGTGGCTACGACCGATGACGTAAAAGCGCCTGTGGAGTGGATGTGAGACCGAAACGGGAGGGCTGATCCAAAGGTTCCCGTGCTCTGGCTATCGACGATGAAGCAGGAACAACTGACCGCTCTGGCGTGTCTTGCACACGTTTGAGTATGAGAAAGGTAGCAGCAACGGAGACCCTTCGATGGAGGAGTCAGGCTGTGCAATATAACATGATGCTCAAGCAGGCCCGTGAGGAACACGGGTGGTCTCAAAAAGATGTTGCGGAGAAGATCGGCACTGACCCGAAGACAGTGAGTCGCTGGGAACGGAGGGTTGCTTATCCCTCTCCATATTTTCGTCAGCAGCTTAGCAATCTTTTCGAGAAAAGTCTGAGTGAACTGGACTTGTTCGCATCCAGTGAAAGAGAGCTAGAAGATGCTGGCTCTCCTACTTCAAAGCCTGCAACAGCGTTGTTCGAGGGTGCGGAGAAATCAAAACCACCAGAGACCCATATCGATGATAGCGGCCAGCAGGTGGGCCGGTCTGTGGCAGCAATACCCTCTGGTCAACAGGTACGCATCGCTACCTTGCAATTGCAGAACCGGATGCGGATGCTTAGCCGTCTGCGCCACTCGTATACTACATTGCTGGAAACCTCGTTACAGAAAATCGCCCGCATCGAGCTCGGGCTGGTGGGTATGCCCAATGCAGTACAAAATGCGATGAACCGGCTGGTGCGTCTGTCTCAGCAGGAAACCCAGATACTTCCTGCTGGTGTCTCGATCCTGGAGGTCTACGAGATATGCGGACGCGAATTGCTGATCCTGGGAGAGCCTGGGGCGGGCAAATCCACATTGTTGCTAGATCTCGCCCAGATGCTCGTGCAATTGGCAGAGCGAGAAGAGAAACAGCCTTTGCCGGTGGTGTTGCGCATCTCATCCTGGGCCGAAAAAAAGCTCTCGCTGGAAGATTGGATGAGCGAACAATTGGCCCTGACCTACGATATTTCACAAAAACTCAGTACTCAATGGGTACGCAACGAGCAGATCCTTCCGTTACTCGATGGACTGGATGAGATGGATGCAGCATCCCGCTCGGCCTGTATTGCCGCCATCAATGCCTATCATCGCGAGCATTTGCTTGTTCCGCTCGTTATCTGTTCGCGGCGGACAGAATATGAGGACGCGGCCTATCATCAGAAACTGACACTGCAGCATGCTGTACTCATCCAACCTCTGACACTCCAGCAGGTTTCTGCTACTTTTGATCAGATCGGTCAGCCACTGGATGCCTTACGGCAGACCCTTCAGACCAACCGTGCATTGCAAGACCTGATCACCACGCCTCTGATGGTGAGTATTTTGATGTTGACCTACGCGAAAATGCCGGCGCCAACGCTCTCCCACGAGATATCCACGCTACAGAGGCAGATGTGGACCGATTACGTGGCGCGCATGACCGAGCAGAAAGGAGATGCCGGGCGCTATTCGCTGCAACAGACGCGCTCGTGGCTAAGCTGGTTGGCTCGCAATCTACAGAAACACTACCAGACCGTGTTCTACCTGGAGCATGTGCAATCTGACTGGCTGCCAGATAGTTTACAGCAACGGGCTTTCTGGTTGACTACGCGCTTACCGCTCATTCTCCTCGGCATACTGGCGAGTTGTGTCACCGGCCTTTTTTTGCAAACGGTTTTTGACCTGACGACTGGCATTCAGGCTGCAATCCTTGGATGCGTACTGGCGAGTTGTTTTAGCCAATCCGCCAGCGCCAGTACAGAGGCTGACACTTTTCCCACCAATCAGAAGAGGAGATCGCGTAGACGCGCCCTGGGAAGAGTGCTGATCAGTGCTGGAACAGGGCTGGCTTTTGTGGGGAGTTTCGGATTCGAGTTGGGGCCAGGATATGCATATGGTGATTGGTTGCGCGATGGCTTGATCTACGGAAGTATCATCGGCCTTTCTTGCTGGCTGCTGCTGGTTTTGTTTCCGCTACTATCTTCTCAGCGCATTTCTCCTCGTGCGACCCAGTCAACAGCGCCTGTACATGACTTGCTTTACATAATTCATCTACGACGTGCACTGCTTGGCGCGATGGTACTCGGTCTCGGCTATGGATTCAGTACTGGATTGAGCTATGGACCAGGCTATGGACTCAGTACCGCCCTCAATTTTATGCTGAGCTATGGATGCGTTATTTTGCTCATCAGCCTGATCGTTGAGAAGAATAGAGGGGATATTGGCCTGACCGAGCGGTTGCGCTGGAGTTGGAGCAGTTTCCTTCATCATTTGCACGATTTGAGACATTGCGTTGTCAGTGGAGTACTGGCGCTTGGAACGCTGCTGATCGTCGGACTGAGCTACGGACTCACCACCGGGATGGGCCTTCCGTTGAGCAGTAATCTGGGTTTCCGGCTGAGCTACGGGCTCAGTGATGGACTCAGTTCCGGATTTAGCATGGGGGCGGATACAGGGTTAGTTTATGGGCTCATGATGGGGATAATCGTTGGAGTGAGCAACGGACTCAGTTACTGGCTGATGTTGGGGCTCTTTCAGAGTATCGCGCAGGAACAAATTGAAGATCAGGATCGCCAGAGTCTCAATCAAGGCGTGCGTCGATCTGCACTGAATAGTACTATCATCGGCCTGCTCAGTGGAGGAATCTTCGGAGGCATCGGGTTTCTGGGCTACTGGCTGAGTTATGGACTGAACGAGGGATTGAGCAAAGGGTTGAGCAGTGGGCTGAACGAGGGGCTGAGCAATGGGCTGGGCGATGCACTCGGTGTCGTGTGGCTTTTTGCTATTGGTGGCGGCTTATTCGGCTGGGCGATTAGTGGTGGTTGGGCGGTGTTACGGCATGCCGCCTTGCGCTGGCTACTACGCAGGAGGCAGATTTTTCCCTGGCACGCGCAAGCGTTCCTCAACGATGCGACGGCGCGTATTCTCCTACGGCGCGTTGGGGGTGGGTACAGCTTTATTCATCGCCTCTTGTTAGAGTATTTCACAACGCTCGATGAGGGGAATGTGTAAATACAAACGTGGTACAGCGCACGACAGTGCCAGGGCTTCTCTCGAAGCAGCATGCAGGCAGTCGGGCTGTACCATGAGTGGGATAAATCTGGATTCTTTTCTTTTGTTCAATGCATTATTGCATCCGCGTCAGGCACTTTCACGCACGGCTTGCGCGACAGGTATCGCGGGTACGGTCAGAGCAGACTTGCTTTCGGCGCAGGCGGACACAAATGATTTGAAGAGACGTGCCCATACGGGTTGGTCTTTGTAGAGCTCTTCGGGATGGCATTGCACCGCTAGCATGAAACGTTTGCCGGGGACTTCGAGCGTTTCCGCCACGCCATCTTCGGCGCGACCGCTGATGACGATGCCCTTGCCGGGGGTTTTTACGGCCTGGTGGTGGAAGCTGTTGGCAAGAACCTCATTGGTGCCTAACACCTTTTCCATGCGGCTGCCCACTTCGATTTTGATAGGGTGCACGAGCTTGCCGTTGGGTGAGCCCCAGTTGGCGTGCTGGATGTCACACGAGTACTCGCTAGCGAGGTCCTGGTAGAGTGTGCCACCGAGGGAGACGTTGAGAAGTTGCATGCCACGACAGATACCGAGGGTGGGCATATCGTTGCGCCAGGCCCAGCGCGCCAACATCAGCTCAAGTCCGTCGAGTTGGGTGTCCGTCTCGCCGAGCAGCGCGTGCGCCTCGTCCTGATACTGGCTGGGGTGGATGTCCAGGCCGCCTGAGAGGAGCAGGCCATCCAGGTGAATCAAGAGGGCATCAAGGCTCTCCACGTCGTCGAGCAAGGGGATGAGCACGGGCACGCCGCCCGCGTGCTCCACCGCCTGCACATACGATCGATTGCTGAAGTAGATCAATTTTTCCGTTTTTGCCCGCATGCCCGCACGACATGGTATCCCGATCAATGGCCGCATTAATTTTGCCTCCTTATAAACCCATAATTTATAGTAATAACCGCGCCCTTTATCCACCCTGAACTTTTTTTACAGCGTTGTAAATTTAGAAAATAAAAAAAGCAATAGGTGCAATGCACCTATTGACTGGAAGATTTCGAATGCTCGCGACCCTTATTTACCTCGCACCCATCAAGCAATCCGCAAAATGCGTAGGGCAAACGTATGGTTTGCGCCTCTTCCCTTCACGCCCAATCTTCCACCAGCAATTTTCAGCTATATGTATTAATACGCTAATTATAGCACTCTGGTCACATATGAAAAGTTTCGGTGTACCTTTCGTACATATTGCGTATATATACGTGCATCGAATGCTTTACTTTTGGATTGCATACGCGTTTATATAGATGAGACGTGTGAGATGGGGCAATATTAAAAATATGGCAAGGAGCGCTGATGATGGCGAGCGATGAAGATTTGTTGGGGCGTATATTTGATTGAGGTTAGGTGGTAGGAAGTTGAGGTGGTTGATAGGGGAGGGAATAGCCTCTAAATCGGGGTGCGTTCCGATAAATCGACGCCTACACTGGGAAATATGTTTTTCAATAGTCGAGGATGGATAGATTTGCCAGGGGCGGGGAGAGATGAGATGGTGCTCCGTTTTTTTGTGCGTGAACGCATGATGGTATTTTTGTGTGCGCTGTTTTTGTTGTGTTTGCTGCTGGCGGGGTGTGGGAGAATAGGGATGGGGAGGTCGCAGGCGGTGGTGTCGTTGCCGGTGGCGCGGTATAGGATTGTGATGGAGGATAATATCGCGTATGGGCCGTTACCGGCGGAGCGGATCAATTTGTGTTTGCCGCTGGCGACG
>CAZZWK010000109.1:0-15630 GCA_964657925.1 uncultured Dictyobacter sp. | reverse complement strand
GTGCACAGGCTGTAGACGCGCTCGTCCATATGGTTCTCTGGGTGTTGCCAGAAGGCGTCGATCACTTGCTGCACGGCTGGTTGGGTCGCGGTAACGGTGAGCCCTTCGCCGAGCACGAAGCTGGTGGTGAGTTCGATGATGCAGAAGGCGAGGGGGTTGGCGTTGTACGCTTCGTAGCACTGGTTATGGATTTCGAGGTAGGTCGAGGGCAGAACGTCTTTCTGATAAAAATTATCGGAGAGGCGACGCCAGTAGTAATCCTCCTCGCTGCCACTTGCCACACGTCCCCAATAGCGGTCCTCCTGCGTCGGTGAACTGGCGAAAAACGCCGGATTGAGCTGCTCCAAAACATGCGAGTCAGCCTGTGGGTCACCAGACGAAGGGAGGATCGCCGCCCGGCCAGCCTGCGAGCGATTTTGTCGGAAGAGACCGAACCAACCCATCACGTACCTCCTCCACCACATCAACTATTTCGTAGCTCTTGCCTATACTGTACCTGATGTGTTAGCGAAAGTCAAGGCATTTGTTAGCCAATTTGCTGAGGTAGAGGAAATGTTCACAGGAATTTCACACCAGGAATGCTATCGTTTCGCTCGATTGGCAGGCGGTGTTATCCTTTCAGCTTGAGAGAAGAGACTGAGATGTCGTAGATGAATTGGTTCAGCCAGTGAGCAAATTGCTCGGGCGGGCTGGGCTGCTCTTGCTCTAACCACCAGATGATGGCACCACATCCAGCAGAGGTAATAACCTTGAGCGTTAAGTCGAGAGGAGGGGCGTCGGGCTGGCAAATGAATTCGGGGAAGACCTGATTGAAACAAGAGAAAAAACCCTTTTCGATCTTGTGGCGAAAGCGTTGCGTAAAGAGTGGATCGCCTTGCATGCCGAGCATCACACGGTAGAAGCCAGCAAACTGCTGGATGTGTTTGAGCAGGTCGATGAGACTTGATGACACTTCAGGGGGATTTGGGCCCGCTATCACCTGCTGGTCTTCGGATGACGCATACATCTCATTGAGAGATTGTTCAAGCAGGTCGTATTTATCCAGATAGTGACGATAAAACGTCGAGCGGTTCACCATAGCACGCTCGGTAATATCGCGCACGGTGAGGGCCGCAAAGCCTTTTTCGGTAGTACATTCGAAAAAGGCCTGCTGGAGCATTTTGCGGGTGCGACGAACGCGTAGATCCTCAGTTATTTCTGGGTTGTGCATCACTTTCTCTTTCTCTGTTGCATAGGCAACATTCTGCGTTTTTTTGCTGATTGACGCCTCATTGTAGCATCTGTTAGGCTTTTTATGCAACGGTGCGTTGACTAAACAACGCAATGATGCAAGAAATTGAGGAAATTCCTCGAAGGTGAAGAGAGAAGAAAAAGAAGGAACACTTTATGAATATTCTGGTTTATGGAGCAGGAGTCATTGGCAGCGTCTATGCCACACGGCTGCAAGAGGCTGGATACACGGTATCGCTGCTGGCGAGAGGCAAACGTGCGGTATCACTACGGGCGCAAGGTGTTGTACTTGAAAATGCATCGACTGGGCAGCGTACGACAACACAGGTTTCTGTCGTTGAGCATCTGGCTCCGACGGATAGTTATGATGTCGTCATCGTGACCGTGCGACTGGACCAACTCACATCCGTCTTGCCTGACCTTGCAGCCAATCACCAGATTCCCATAGTGCTGTTCATGCTCAGTAATCCTGCTGGGATGCAACGACTTGAGATGCTCGAAGCGCATCGCGTGGTGATTGGCTTTCCGTCGGTTAACGGGACACAGCAGGGGGATGTCATCCGCTATATGATCGCTCCTCGGCCAGCGTCGATGACATTGGGAGAGCCAGATGGGCGCGTGACACCACGCATTCGACAACTGGCGACCATCTTCAAGAAGGCAGGCTTCTCGGTTGGGCTAAATTCCGATATGCAAGCCTGGCTCAAAACGCACGCTCTTCTGGATTTAGGGCTTCTAGCGGCTGTCGTGATGACAAAAGGAAGGAGTGCGCAACTTGGACGGACACGGAAGAATGTTGTGATGATGGTAAAGGCCATCAATGAAGGGCTTCTAGCGCTGCAGGCGCAAGATATTCCCATCATGCCTTTCAGTATGAAGGTGCTTTTTCTTTGGATGCCTCGCTGGCTCGTAGTCATGCTTTTCCAATCGCTCTTGCAGACGCCGACTGCGGCACTTGCTATTGATAATCAATTTGATAGTGATAATCATCTGAATACAGATGTACTTAAAGAGAGGCATGAAATGGCTAAGGAGATGATGGCACAATTGCAGCCATCGCCTCTCGCCACACCGACGCTGAGTCGTTTGATCGCGTTCTTAGAAATTCCGGCCTGAGAAGGATAAATCAGTATACTCCTTCTTGCTCTATCATCATATTCAAGGCAATGATCAGGTTGACTCCTCGGTCATCTCCCTCAATCATAGCTGAATAGCCTGATAACCTCTGTTGAGAAAGAACACAGTCATCCGATTATGCGTAGTATGCGTAGTTATATAGGTGAAGAAATGGTTTATTTTCTCATAGCGTTAGATTTGTGGATATAAGTAGCAAGAAACAGGAGCAGAGATGGCAGAAATTAGTGTCAATAAACGCTTGCTGGGCTTGAAAGATGTACAGGTGTATGTCGAAGATAGTGGTGGTACTGGTCGTCCAGTTGTGTTGATTCACGGCTGGCCACTTTCCGGTGCGTCCTGGAAATTGCAAGTTCCGGTGTTGCGCGAAGCTGGTTATCGCGTCGTAGTATATGACCGTCGAGGTTTTGGTCGCAGCGACAAGCCGAAAACAGGCTATGACTACAATACGTTGTCTGATGACCTGGCTGGTCTCATCGATGCGCTGGATCTGCACGATGTTACGCTCGTCGGCTTCTCGATGGGTGGCGGTGAGGTCGCGCGTTATGTCGCGAAGCATGGAGAGGACCGCCTGCATAGCGTAGTATTTGCCGCGGCAGTGCCGCCCATGCTGATGAAGACCCCTGGCAATCCGGAGGGCCCATTGGAAAAATCGCAGGCCGCGCAGATGACCCTCGACCTGACTAAAGATGCTGACGCGTTCTATGATGGGTTTACGAAGCA
Source organism: uncultured Dictyobacter sp. (assembly GCA_964657925.1). Classification (GTDB taxonomy): domain Bacteria; phylum Chloroflexota; class Ktedonobacteria; order Ktedonobacterales; family Ktedonobacteraceae; genus Dictyobacter. The sequence goes on along the minus strand of CAZZWK010000109.1, from coordinate 12,543 downwards.
GTTTTTCTCACCGCATGCCGATGGCAATATTGTAGTCGCCGAAGCGCAGCGGCAGGAAGCATTGGCGCTTTGCAAACAGGCTGATAAAGCTGCCGCCCTTCAGGCTATGCAGGCGTTCGGTATCACTGATTTTCGTGACGACCTACCAAAAGTAACGGTTCCGACGCTCGTGATCCATGGTGACGCCGATGGTACAGTACCATTCGAAGGCTCCGGCAAACGCACCCATGAGGCCATTGCACAGAGCGAACTGCATTTAGTAGCGGGCGGCCCACACGGCATCAACGTCAGTCACGCCGACGAGTTTAACACCACCCTGCTGGAATTTCTCGCAAAATAGCCAGGACTGCTGATAGCGCTGAGCAAGCTTTAGCCCTCTGGATGTTTTGTCTGGGCGATTCACTGACAGAGGTCGGTGGTGCAGTAGTAATCAGCAGTGGGAATGTTCAACGATGTATCTTCAATCATCGAACATTCCCACTGTCTGTCGTATGTATAATCAATTCTTCAACCTTTGCCCTCTCATCCTCTCTTGACAAGCTCATATTCTCATTCATATACTTTATAAAAAGTATCACATTCGGAGGTTTTGACATGCCAGCGAACCACTAACTTCCACTCTGTTCAACTATGAAACAGGGAAAAAGACACAACCATTGCTTGCTTAAAACAATGGTAAAAATCCGTGTTGTTTTTTTGGAAGGAAAAGAGGTTCAATATATATCACAAACACAACAATCTTCACTTCTACCCTACTATGCGGGCTGGGGTAGATACAACCAGATCCTCGGCACAGCTATCGCACCCCTTACTGTGGAGCAACTTGCTCTGCGCACTACACCCCGGCACTGGTCCATCGGTATGTATCTGACGCATATTATTGCGAATCGCGCATGGTGGTTCCATGTGCGCATGGGTGAGGGAGGTGACGATATGACTTCTCTCGAATTATGGGCACTGGGTGTCTGTGAGGCAGACATCGATCCACACCATACGGCGGCAGAACTGGTTGATGGGCTTGAGAGGACCTGGCGCATGATCGAGCAGACTCTTTCACGCCTGACTTCTGCCGATCTTGCGCGAGTTGTCCCGCCTGTAGACGATGCGACTCGTGTGCAGCACGCGCAACTGGTCGAGCCTGCACTTCAACCATACGCGCAGATGTGGATAGATGGAGCACGTCAGAATAACGACGTGAGACCTGCGGTTTCACTCCAATGGATCATCTGGCATGTGCTTGAACATGATATCCATCATGGCAGCGAAATCTCCACTACACTCGGCATACATGGCCTGCCAGTTGTCAATCTAGATTAATTGGTGAACCTGCCCCTGGCTTGCGTGTGTAGCGATCGATAGCCATTTTGGGTGCGGACTTTCTACCTGTTAGCATCTTCTGAAATGTCATGCAGGCGCGAGTTGACGCGCGTATGAGGGAACGTTCTGCTCCTGGTAAAGGTGCAAGGGCGTTCCTTTGACTTTGCTCCCCTCACGAAATGGGGCTATACTGATGAGGAAACATGCGTTTCAGGAGATGTAGTATGTTCACTGGACGAGTTACGTTTCGACGACTGCGCTGGGTTGGCCCCCTGGTCGTTGCAATCGCACTGGTTGTCAATTTGCTTATTCGCGCGATCTCGTTCGCGCTGTTCAAACCTTCGTCAGCATTTACCCCTCTGGGTGTTGCCCCGGTAAGTTTCTGGTCGATCGTGCTCGGCATCGGAGCCGTAGTTGTATTTGGTCTGGTCGGTCGCTTTTCACGTCGCCCGTTCTCCGCGTTTTTAACCATCGCGCTGATCGTCTATCTTGCCGCCTTCGTGCCCGATTTGCTCATTATCTCCATCAATCCGCCACCCTTCCCCGGCACGAACCCGACCGGAGTCGGAACCTTGCTGGCGATGCACGCGATCGAGGCCGCTATCACCATCTGCTTGCTCTTGTTTCTGGGGTTTGATCGCAGTGCGAAGGTGTAAGTTTGCTCCCTACGGGATGTTATTTTCACTGTTAAGCATAGGTACGGTGGAATCTCTGTACACATCATCTACCGCTAGAGAGATATTCAGGCTCACCAGTTCCACACGTTCGCCAGCTCCATAGCTTTTCAGCAGCCATCCATCAGTTGTGCGCCGATAAACTTCGACCGCTTGATTTTTGGTGGTGACCAGCATGTATTCTTGAATAGAGGGGCAGGCGCGATAGAAGCTGAACTTCGCGCCGCGATCATAAGCTTCGGTGGAGTCGGACAATACCTCGACGATCACGCGTGGTGACTGTATCTCCGTCTCTTCAACTGTTGGACGGTCGCGTTCGTCACACGTAACCGATGCATCGGGATAGGTGTAGCGCGTAGCTGAGAGGCGTACCGCGACATCCGAATTGCAGGTATAGCACGGCTTTCCACGCGCGCGTAGCGCATCTTGCAGCGCTCTCACCATATTGCTGCCGATGCTGCTATGCGCTCGACTGCCACCCGAGATAGCGTAGACGAAGCCATCGATATATTCGTGTTTGCTATCGTAACTGTTCTGTTCCAGTTCACGCCACTGTTGCACAGTCATTCTGTGCTCGGATGGTTGCGCAACCATCGTCGTTCCCTTCTTGTTTCTGTACTATCGGAAAGCGTTACAATTCCTTGCAGGTTCGACATGCTGATTTTGGCACAGTGTTCAGCACAGGTCAAGTCATGTTATAGTAACGCGCAATTTCTAGCGCCTGTTGCCGAACACGTGCACGCAATGACGCTGGTGCCAGCACGCACGCATCGGTGCCCAGATACTGCCTGAGAAGATGCGGATATAGGCGATCTTTTCGCCCGCCGCTTCCTTTTCCAACTTGAAGACGATCGCAGACAAAGGCGCGTCCTCCGCCTGGGTGTTGACCGGAAAAAATGTCGCCACGCCCGCGAGCAGTTCCGCGACACCAACGCCCGTTATAGCCGAGCCGAAAAAAATCGGATAGATCTTCGCCTCCCTGACTAGCCTCGTCAACGCGCTCCTCACCTGCTCCTCTGCCATGTTCTCTTCGTTGACGTATGCCGCCAGGAAGTGGTCATCGTTGGCCGCGATCAATTCGACGCACGATTGCAAAAACGCATTGTCGTCGCTGAAACTATTTTCGACAATACACGCCTGTTTGGTACCAATATGTTCAGGTCGATACAGGGGAACGACACACTCCGCCAGCTTTGCTCTTATCTGCTCAACGAGCGTATCAAATTGCGCTCCCTTACGATCGATCTTGTTGACAAAGATGATCGTGGGAATGCCCAGCTTCTTGAGGATCGCCATGAGGAATTTTGTTTGCGCTTGAATGCCTTCCACGGCTGATATCACCAGCACCGCGCCATCCAACACGCTAAAAGAACGCTCGACTTCCGCGATAAAGTCCGCGTGCCCAGGGGTATCGATCAAATTGACTTTCAACTGCCCTACAAAAAAGGAAACGACCGAGGCCTTGATCGTGATGCCTCTTCTCTTCTCCAATTCTAACGAATCGGTCTGGGTATTTCCCTTATCTACACGACCAATTTCATCGATGATGTTTGTTTCAAACAGTATGCGCTCCGTCAGGCTCGTCTTGCCCGCATCGACGTGCGCGACGATGCCGATATTTACAGTGTTGATCCTTACCATATTCATGCAGCAACTTTCTCTGTACACTATCTTTTCTCATCTCAATCCCCTCGCGTGTAGTATTGAATTGCCGCATGAATTTCTCCTATCTCTTACAGGAAAGCTACTGTGTAGCACGATCGAATGCATGCACTATATTTGACAGCAGCCCTTTTGTCAAGATACTCTTATCGTAGCACCCGTATGAAAGTTTTTGTTCGGAATGCGAACAACCATCTTACTTTACTCAACCTTGACAAAGCCCATTTTGTTAGGTACCCTACATATTATGGAAACAGAACAAAGCAAGGTTGCTACACAATCGATGACCGCGCGGGGACTGGCGAAGCAACTCGGACTGCGTTCGATGATGATCGACCAGTTCTTCGCCCAGTACATGCAATTGGATGTCCTGACCCATGCGCAGGCGTCCGTGCTCGCCCTGCTGCTCAATCATCAGCCGCTACGACTGACCGACCTGGCCCGTGCGCTGAACGTACGTGCCTCCAGCATGACCGAACTCGTCACACGCATGGAGCAACAGGGATGGGTCAAAAAAGAGAGTATCGCCAATGATCGACGCGGGGTCGCGATCTCGCTGACGGAGCAGGGGCGCGCGATGATTCAGAACCTGGAACGCAAACAACTCGACATGCTCGCCCAGCGTATCACACGCCTCTCCAGCGAAGAGCGCGCGATCGTGGAGCAAGCGTTACCTATCCTCGATCAGCTCTTTCATAATTAAATATTGTAGAGACGGACGTATCTTTATCGATCCTTTTATATTGTTTGTAGCCTTTATGATTCTAGCAACGGTGTAGAATCTTTTCAATTTCTTGCACTCACCGCAGAGGAGATGGTGTTTATGGCACGCGGAATCAACTTCACAAACGAACGGCTCGACACCCTGTTCGAGCCGCGCAGTATCGCCCTGGTCGGCGCCTCGGACAAATCGACGTGGTCGCTGATGATCCATACCGGCCTGCACGATGGCGGCTTCAAAGGCCACATATACTACGTCAACCCACGCAACGCTACCGTTCACGGCCAGCCCACGGTCGCCAGCCTAGCCGATATAGCGGAACCGGTCGATCTCTGCTATATCATGGTCGGCACCAACGCGGTACTTCCCGTCATCCAGGATATGATCGCGGCTGATATCCATAACGCGGTCGTGCTTACCGGCGGCTTCGCGGAACAGGATGAGCACGGGCGCGAGCTTCAAGAAGAAATCACACGGCTCGCCGCCGCACACGATCTGGCGATCATCGGCCCCAACTGTATGGGCTTCATCAATCCACTCAAACATATCGAAGCTATGGCCGCGCTGCCCGAACGCCCTCTGTTGACCGGAGGGGTGGCGCTGATCAGCCAGAGCGGCGCGTTGGGCGGCATGATGCAGAACTACGCGCGCAGCCAGAATGTGGGCTTGAGTATGCTCATCAGCACCGGCAACGAGGCCACTATCTCGGTGACCGACGCGCTCCAGTACGCGATCGAGGACGAGGCAACTCGCGTACTCGCGGTCTTCATGGAGACTATTCGCGACCCCGAACGCTTCACGCAGGTGGCCCAACGCGCCTTCGCCCTCGGCAAACCGATCGTGGCGCTCAAAGCTGGCAGTAGCGAGGCCAGCACACGTGTAGCTCTGACCCACACCGGCGCGCTGACCGGAAACGATCGCGTCATCGACGCGCTCTTCCGCCAGCTCGGCATCGTTCGCGTCAACTCGCTCGAAGAGTTGATCCTCACCGCCAACCTCTTCTCAAAAACGGGTCATATCGCTGGTCGCCGCCTGGCCGTTGTCGGCATCTCCGGCGGTGCCTGCGATCTGGCCGCGGACCTGGCCGAAAAAGTCCACATCGAGTTGCCTATCCTTAGCGATGACACCAAAAACGCGCTCCGTGAACTGCTGCCTGTACTCGGACCAGCCAACAATCCGCTTGACGTAACTGGCGCGGCTATGAATAACCAGGCACTGATGGGCAATCTGCTCGACGTGGTCTGCCGTGACCCGCAGATCGATGCCGCCCTCTGCATTATGAGCCTACCAACCACTGACGCTCCGGCGGCACGCTTCCAGATGGCTATTCTAGCGGGCATCGGTCAGGCACTTGCTCATTCACCTGTGCCTGGCTTCCTGGTCGATTTCGCCAGCAACGATGTTACACCGATCGGCAAAACATTTCTGGAGCAAAACAACACTCCGTTCGCCTCCGGTGGTATCCAGCAGGTCATTCCCGCGCTGGCGAAGGTGATGGACTGGTCACAACTCTACCAATCCTCGCAGCAGCAGCATATCTCACAAAAACGCCCGCTCATGCCCGCGCACCACTTTGCGACAGCCCCAACCGGTAGCTGGTCCGAGCACCAGGCGAGCGAGTTCTTGCGCCAGGAGGGCATTCCCGTCATTCCCGCCACACTGGCGACGGACGAACAGCAGGCGCTTGATGCCGCCAGAACAATCGGCTTCCCCGTCGTGCTCAAAATCGCCTCGCCCGATATCCTGCACAAAAGCGACATCGGCGGCGTGCGCCTCAATCTCAAGGCTGAGGACGAGGTACGCGCCGCCTTTCAGCAGGTCACACACAATGCCGCCTCATCCGCGCCCAACGCGCGTATCGAGGGCGTACTGGTCAGCCCCATGCGCGATACGGCACTCGAACTGCTGGTTGGTGTGAATCACGATGACACCTGGGGTCAGGTACTCGCGGTCGGACTCGGCGGCGTGTGGGTCGAGATCCTCAAGGACACCAGTCTGCGCGTCCTGCCCATCTCGCCCATCGACATCCACCACATGCTCGACGAATTGCAGGGCAAAGCCCTGTTCCACGGCGCGCGCGGCTCCCAACCCGTTGATCTCGACGCCCTGGTCGATGTCATTCACCGTATCGCCGAACTGGCGCAAAGCCTCAAAAATGATCTCGCGTCCCTGGAAATCAATCCCTTGCGTGTGAACGGCTCGCAAATCGAGGCCCTCGACGCCGTGATCACCTGGCAATCCGCTAACTGAGCATAAAAAACGCTGCATCAAAAAGGAACAACGCTATGCCTGATACCACCAACACGCCCGACATACAAAAACCAGTCCCTATACCGGACGAGGCTTCAAAGCCTTTCTTCGATGGCGCACGCGAACACCGCCTCATGATCCAAAAATGCTCCTCGTGCGGAGCCGTGATGTGGCCGGTAAAAACACGCTGCGACAATTGCCTGCAACCCACTGTGGACTGGATACAGGCCAGCGGCCAGGGCACGCTCTACTCGTTCACACTCATGCACCAGCTCTATCATCCCGCCTTCGCCAGCGAGGTCCCCTACAACATCGCCCAGGTGGATCTCGCGGAGGGTCTGCGCATCCTGACCAATATCGTCGATTGCCCCAACGCCGACCTGCGCATCGGCATGCCCCTGGCGGTAACATTCGAGGACGTATCCGCCGAAGTCACACTCCCAAAATTCAAACCACCAGCATAAAGCATCCGTGGACAACTTCCCTCCACTGTATGTTTTGGTTTTGTGGACAACTCCCTCCACCGTAGGGGCCGGTTTACCGTCGCCCACGCCAATTTATTGGCTATTCGCGTCCACATTGCCACGAAAACTCGCTTTGCTATGAACGCATAAGGAAAAATATTCATGCCCTACCAATATATCCTCTACGAAAAGAAAGAGCATATCGCCCACGTCACCATCAACCGGCCCGAGGTGCTGAACTCCCTGCACCACGCGGCCAACGTGGAACTGAGCCAGGCCTTCAACGATTTTAAGGATGACGATGATTGCTGGGTCGCGATCCTGACTGGTACGGGTGAGCGCGCGTTTTCGGCTGGCAACGATCTCAAAGCCACCGCCGCTGCTACCGCGCGCGGCGAGAGTATGGCGGACCAGGATAACACCGTTCCGTTCGGCGGCATCACCAGTGGCTTCACCTGCTACAAACCCATCATCGCGGCGGTCAACGGCGTAGCGGTCGGCGGCGGATTCGAGATGGCGCTGGCCTCCGATCTGATCATCGCCGCCGAGCACGCGCGTTTCGGACTGCCTGAACCGCGTGTCGGCCTGATCGCGGGCGCGGGCGGCGTGCATCGCCTGCCCGCGCAGATACCGCTCAAACAGGCTATGGGCATGATGCTGACCGGCAAACAGATCACGGCGCAGGAGGCCTTTCGCCTCGGCCTGGTCAACGAGATCGTGCCGGGACCCGCACTGATGACCACAGCCGAACGCTGGGCGCACGAGATCCTGGAATGCTCACCACTCAGCATTCGCCTGACCAAACAGGCCGCGCTCTCCGGCCTGAACTACTCGACCGAGGCAGCGATGCAGCACGACGGGCCCATCCTGCAACAACTATTGGCCTCACAGGACTTCGTTGAAGGCCCGAAAGCGTTCTCCGAGAAACGCAAACCACACTGGACCGGCAAATAAGATCGTTGCGAAGGAGCACACAATTATGAGTATCAGAGGAAAATGCGCCATCGCCGGTCTTGGTGTGACCGCGATGGGCAAGATTTATGGTCGTAGCTCGACCGATTTCGCCGCCGAAGCCATCAAGCTGGCGCTGGATGACGCGGGACTGCGCAAAGAAGAGGTTGATGGCCTGCTCATCAACGCCAACCTCTCCAGCGAGATGACGCCCCAGCTTCAGATGACGCTGGGCTTCGAAGATCTGGCCCTGCTCAACGTGATGAATGCCTACGGCTCAACGGCTGGCACGATGATCCAGTACGCGTCGATGGCGATTCAAGAGGGCCTGGCAAACGTGGTGGTGCTGGTCTACGCGGACGCGCCCCTGCTGCCCACGCGCTCGACGGGTGCCGCGTACGGTGGCGCGACCATCGCTATGGAGGGTATGTCCGCTCTGCCGACCGCCTACGGCTACTTCGGCGCCAATCCCGGCTACGCGCTGGCCGCGCGCCGCCACATGCACCTCTTCGGCACCAGCAGCGAACAACTCGGCGCGGTCGCCGTCTCGCAACGCAAATGGGCGCAGATGAACCCCTGGGCGCAGATGCGCAAACCGCTGACCATCGAAGATCACCAGAACTCGCGCTATATCGTGGAGCCTCTGCACCTCTTCGACTGCTGCCTCGTCTCCAATGGCGCGGTCGCGGTCATTGTCACCTCCGCCGAACGCGCCCGCTCGCTGCAACAGCCGCCCGTCTACATCCTGGGTCTGGGGCAGGCCGCGCCCGGCGACGACCAGCACACTGATCGCGAGCCCGGCATCTACACTGGCGCGAAACAATCGGGCGCGACGGCGTTGAAAATGGCCGCTATCGAACTGCAAGATATCGATATCTGCGAGATCTACGACTGCTACACCTATACTGTGCTGGTCACGCTGGAGGACTACGGCTTCTGCGCCAAGGGCGAGGGTGGCGCGTTCGTCTCCGATGGCAAACTGGGACCCGGCGGCTCCCTGCCCACCAACACTGGCGGCGGCCAACTCTCCTCCTACTACATGTGGGGCTTCACCCCGCTCTCCGAAGCGGTCGTACAGGCACGCGGCCAGGGCGGCGAACGTCAGGTAGAGAAAAACGATCTCATCCTCGTCAGCGGCAACGGTGGCGTCCTCAACTACCACTCCACCACCATCCTCAGCAAGCACGCTTGATAAACCGACGAAAAGGGAGTTGGGATAACACAGTAAACAATGTGTTACCCCAACTCCCTTTTGTTGATCTCCTCTCAGAATCTGAACGCTCATCATCCTCATCTTAATAGCTACGTAGGTGAGTGAACGCAAGCGAAGTTCCAGCACGCACCCACAAGGGGATGCGCCTACGCGAGGTGCTTGCGTATTGAGCGAATGCACCACTTAAACAACTACAACATTGACAATTGGTGCTTTGTATGTTACATTGTTACCAAGTTACCAAATTACTAATATGTATTGTTGTTATCTAACAAATCCGATTGGAGAAAAATCATGAATAAGCAAGAAGAGGTCGCTCAGCATGCTCCCGTCGAGCGCATACAGATTGGGGCACGCATGGAGAAACGCATGGTCAAGGTGCTCAAAGGCCTGGCCGAATACCACGACCTGACGCTGGGCGACCTGCTTGAGGGCATCGTCCTGCATGCCTTCGAGAACCGTTCCCCCTTTCACGAACAATCACTGCGCACCATCTCCCAGTTGAAGGAAGTCTACGGCATGGACTACGGTGCGGAGGCCAGCCACCATCTGACCGACATATAATCGCACCAGAGCGAAGGCGCTCGCGTATGCTATAATGTGCAGTAAAAGCCCAACCATTCGCTCAACCCACACAAAAGGATCAGTAAAACTCTGATCCTTTTATCCCCTACCCCCTGATGCCAGCCCAATTCACAAAGCCATACCTCGAACTAGTCTTCGCCGCTTTGCCACATAAGAAAACCCCGCACACTTGCTTCTATGTACGGGGTTCAAACATCCACCAAAACCGCTCCTTTACAACGTCTATCCCAATAAATCACCTGTTTAGTGCTTTCTACATTGATGCTCTTCATAACGAGGTGTCTTATGGGCTGTTTGCGCGTCGGTGGCGCTTTAATCTTTGGAATTTTTTTCACGCTCATCCTTGTCATCATCGCCACCATCTTTGGCGTACTGGTGACATCACACATTACCGGCAACGCGGTCTCTATGCCAACCGATATAGCCGCACCGCTCGAACTGCTGCTCAGCAACACACCGGGCGCTCTTATCGGCGCTGGCATTGGACTCCTGATCGGGCTACTGGTTACCTCCGCCGTAATCAAACGTGCCAGCGACATCAACTGGCTGGTCGCCAACGGCACGCGCATCTATGCAAACATCAAAAATATCGAACGTCATCAACGCTCACGCACCGTCAACTCAGGCACCTCCATGTCGCGCAGCGAATGGTACACCGTCTACCGCGTCGTCGCGCAGTGGACCGATCCCGCCAACGGCATCACCCACACCTTTCACAGCGACGACCTCTCCACCTACCCCCGTCATCTTTCATCCCAGAACAGCATCGCAATCCTGATCGACCCCAACAACCCTAAACGTTACTATATGAAAATATAACATAAGCCTTTTTTCAACACTTTAACTTTCTCCAATAAAAAAGGCCCGCCACCACTCACATGGTATACGGCGGGCTTTTCATCCATCCGGCCCAATCCCCTTGCATCGCACCTCCCGCGTAGCCGCGTCCGCTTGTGGGCGCGCACTGGCCTCGCGTTTACTCGCGTGCCTCTCGGTCATGGTCGAATGTTAGCGACTATACGAAGGGAAATCCATTCCAGGCTCATCTTCCCCTCGTCTCGCTTCCTGCTCAAATGCTCTATTTTGTTAATCAAAATGAGACATCATTAACCTCCTCTCGCGGATTTGTTATCTAAAGGATTACCAGTTGATATGCAACCAACAGTTAGAAAGGACATATGCATGTACACATGTTTTGTTGTACTTATTGACGAGGGTAGATAAAGTTTGGCAGAGAAAATGATTGTATAAAAGCAAAGTGGGTGATGCTCATGATGACAAAGGTGACAACGAGCAGCGTTACAAGAGCCAGAATAAACAGGACCATAAGTTGTTTGTTGTGAAGTGCGAGTGACATAGTGGCAGTCCTTTCTGATGATGGTATGCTTCATCATCAACACAGATTGTCCCAGTAAATTTGAGGACAAACGTTAGAGCTAACTCTCGCGGGAGACCGCGGGCTGGCTAACCACGAAGGTCAGCCCTACCATCCATTATCCTCAGCGTGGCGTTTGCCAGGCCGGTAAGTTTTATGCCTGCACACAATCGCGAGTGACGTGGTCTTTTTTTCGTCTAAGCAGCGCTCCAACGGCGTCTTGCCTTATGTTACGCACTCACCTGTGTATTAAGATTTTATTAAAACTTACATCTATAGAATACCCAAGTGGGCACAGTCGTGCACCCTTTTTATACTAAAGAAGTGAGTAGGGGCTCTCCGGCTTAAATTGCATGAAGATACCTTTTGAGGATGGTTATTACCTGGGGAAAAGATGGAGAATGCAAATTGGGGTGCGCATACCATTTTGGGACGGACATTGCCAAATCCTGCAATGTCTCACTCCTCGTACCTAAAATCGAGGCTGATCGCCGAAAAACAACTCCAAAACCTGTAGAGGTCGGTTTACCGCCAACTCCCCGACCCACCCCGATTTATCGGCTATTCGGCATACCCGATGTTCTTTCTTTATCTTCATTATCGGTTCATCCAATGACCCGCGTAGGCGCGTCCCCTTGTGGGCGCGCGCCGGTCTCGCTTTGCTTCCCCCCAACCACTTGCTGCATGCTCCAATTATCGGTGCATCCAGTAAGTATTCGGAAGTACGGAAAGCAATGCTCCAGCGCGCGCCCACAAGGGGACGCGCCTACGCGGGATTCCCGCATGCACCAATTATCGTGCCTTATCTCACACTATATACACGTTCCTCATTCACGAACATGCCCCACATCACACAATCCCTTCCCGATCTTGCTCGTGAAAATTCATTATCGCGTCCGAAATTGGTGGAATCCACGCAGTCGAACCTATCTTCAAGTATGCCCTACCATCCCCATTATGCACGCTCCCCCGCGTAGGAACATGCATCCCCCTCCCTTGTCGCTCGCTCAGGTCTAGCTCAGCCACGTGGACTCTATTAACCTAGACTGCGCAACAACACCATTATTAAAAACGAGGTCCGCGTAGGGCAAACCACGCGTTTGCCCACGTTTGCCCTACGCGGACCTGCCTGACCTCGCAACGATTACCTACTTCAACGCCAGCTGTGCCAGATCCCGCTGCACAAGCTGCAAATCGAGTTCCGCCTTACAATCGGCAAACGTCTCACGCGCCTCCTGCAAATAAGTGATGCCACGCCGCTCCTGCTCATGTGAATGTGCTTGCCGTAACAACAACGCGCCATATTGATGCCTGGTCCGCGCCTCCTCTAA
>CAZZWK010000108.1:3187-15860 GCA_964657925.1 uncultured Dictyobacter sp. | reverse complement strand
AGGATGACTTCGAGGAGTTGTTGGGTGTTTTGGTCTATGTGCTGGGGAAGTTTGTCGCGGCCAACTTCGTGGTAGCCGTTCTTTGCGTAGAGTTTTTGGGCAGGGATCTGGAGGATGGAGGTGTCGAGGTGGAGGGTTTGGTAGCCGAGGACGCGGGCACGGGCTTCGAGCCGGTCGAGGATGAGCTGGCCGTAGCCTCGGCCTTGATAGTCGGGTAGGACGCGCATACGTTTGATTTCGGCACGTTGCGCGTTGGTGCGTTTTAGAGCACCCATCGCGACGAGCAGGCCGTCGAGTTCGCCGATCAGGAATTCTCCTGCATTATTGAGATACGTTTCTTCGATGGCATAGATGTCATCATCCCAGGGGCCGCGTCCGAGGTAGGCTCCAGTCTGCTGGATGGCGAAGATGTGCAGGTGTTCGACGGCGGGCTGGTCGGCGGGTAGGTAGCGGCGTAACGAGAACATGGGATGTTTCCTTTCCTTGTCTGGCTCATCGAACCTCGCGAACAAAATCTTCTGTGCGCACAGAGATCTTCTTTCAACGAATAATTACCAAATAAATCAAGAGGATAGTATATACTACTCACATATCTTCTATCAAAAAAATACACTTGAGGAGAGTATAACCATCATGGGCTTAAATATCCACCTGCACACCTTTCCGACCTTAGAAACAGAACGCCTGATCTTACGGGAACTTGCAGCAATGGATGCGCAGGATGCCTTCCTCTTTCTGTCCGATGAAGAGACTATGCGCTACTACGATCCAGCTCCGATGACACAACTCGAACAAGCGGAAAAGAGTATTGAACGTCATCGAAGGCGCTTTGCTCAACATGAAGCACTACGCTGGGGCATCACAGTGAAGGGAGAGAACAGGGTCATCGGCAACTGTGGATATTGGTGGGATGCCGATAATCGAAATGCAGCCCTGAGCTATATTCTCTCAAAACACTACTGGAATAAAGGGATCATGACAGAGGCCTTGACCGCCATTATTCAGTTCGGCTTCGAACACATCCATTTGCATCGCATTGAAGCTCAGGTTGCGTATCCCAATCTCGCTTCCGCACACGTGCTCGAAAAGCTCGGTTTTCAGGAAGAGGGACACCTACGCGATCGTCAATATGCCAACAACCAGTTCGTTGACGAAAGAATGTTTGCGCTCATCAATACCAACAACTGACCATTTCTCTGGCGAGAGATAGTACACGGCAGTGGATCTGGGAGGGCATCGCTGGACGCTTTCGCAATCGATTGCCGATGTTGACCCGGAACCATGGGAAGGCATTATGCCAAAGAGAGAGCTTTGAAGGAAAGAACGTTGGACAACGCGAATAGGCGATAGATCGCCGTGCGTCCTGATAAATCGACGTCTACAATAGCAAGTTTATAGGTTATGTGGGGCGATGAATTTTGGCAGAGCGTTGCGTTATGGGTATCTGGTCTGTGTGTTAGTGTTGATGTAGCGACGGTTGGTGTTGATGGCGACGAGGCGTTCGGTGATGATATCCTGCTCGTCGATCTCTTCTTGCAGGTTAGCCTCCTCTTGCTGGTTGGTCTGTTCGTCTGGTATTTGATGGGGGTGGGTGTCGAGGAAGGTGCGCACGAGGGTGGAGATTCTTTGTTTGTGCTCGATGTAGAAGAAGTGGCTGCCACCGTCGTCGATGACAAGTTCGGCATTGGAGATTTTGCGCGCGGCCCATTCGGCGTGCGAGAGGGATAGGTCGCCATCATGACTGCCCTGCACGACGAGGGTGGGGGCCTGAATGCGCTCCCAGAAGTGATCGGGCATGGTTTCGAAGTCGATACTGTCGTTGACGAAGCCGTCCAGGCGTAGCTGGTACATTTCATTGGAGCGATTGAATTCGTCGATGGTCGCGTCGTGCTTGCGACTCATCAAGATTTCCCACAGGAAGAGGAAGGGGTTGTTGAAGGTGAGGAGATGGCTGAAGAGTGTGCGGGTGAAACGCGACCGGGGCGACAAGATGTCGTAGCACTCTTTTTGGAAGAGCCGGTTGGCGATGGTAAAACGGTGGGAAACGGCACAGAGCAGGACCAGGCTATCACAATAGTCGGGGTGTCGCAGGGCAAACTGCAGCGCACACGGGCCGCCGCCCGAAACCCCGATTACGGCTGCATGGGCGATGTTCAATGCAGTGAGCAAGGCGGCACACACATCGGCCTGCTCCTGTGAGAAGCGATAGGTGGAAGGTGTTCGCAGATAGCCGGGGCGCGAGAGGGAGATGACGGTGTAATGATCGTTCAATAAGGCATGGGCGATGGCGAGGCCCTGATCGTATCCGCCGGGTGTGCCGTGTAGCAAGAGGACGACGGGTCCGTTTCCTTCGATGGCGTATTCTACGGGTCCCATGGCGGTATCGATCAGCCTGCTGTGTGTATATAATCGGTCGAGGGAGGCACGTTTCCAATGTAGATAGGCGCGTACGAATGCGGCGGTCGCGGCGAGCGGCAAAGCGAGAGAGGCGGCTGCGAAAAGACGTTTAAAGCCCATAGTACCTTCCTTATATTAAATCAAGATTAATTTTTCTGCTCATTACTAGTTAAAACGAAGGGGTGGGCAGAAGTAGCGAGGACTAGCCCTTTTTTCTTGGGATGTACTAATCTTCTCTGACAGGATACTGTGAATGAGGCAGTGTTTACGCTGGGCAGCGGGCACGGACGCGATAAATCGGGTCCTTACATTACGTGGGATGATGAATCAGGGAGTTGTGTTGGTTGGTTGGTTCGTTGTTAATTGAAGGGACAATAGATTTCTTTCGATCTGTTTATTAGGTGGTCAAGGTTGAAAAATGGTGAGAAGGTTTACTATCAGCATGATTATTTCATGATTGATGATGATTTTAGCAGGATTTTTAGTAGTTGTACTACTTCGAAATGATGAGTTCGCTGGGAATGCGTATGTTGCGGTGGGGCAGGTTAGCCAGGGAAGGGAGTTTTACTGTTCTTCCCTGGCGGGTGGGCTAAAAACGGGGATTAGGTGCTGGCTAGAGGGTGTAGCGCATGCGGGGGATTTCGCGACCGGCGAGGACGGGTGAGGGGTTGTAGCCTTCGACGATGGCGCCCATGTGCTCGTAGAAGGGACGCGCGTGGGGGTCGGCTTCGAAGACGAGTGAGGTGACGTTCATGGTTTTGGCCTGGTCGATGGCGTGTCGCCAGAGCAGGCCGCCGATGCCGTGACCGATGAAGGCGGGGTCGACGAAGAGTTCGGCGAGGCGAACCTCTGTCTCGTTCAGGCGTTGCAGGTGGCTGAGGCCCGCGACGGTGTCGGCGATCTGGGCACAGTAGACGGGGTCGTGTTCGATGGTTGCAGGTTCTATCAGCAAAAAGGGGCGGGACTGTTCAAGAAAGGATTGGTCATAGCCCCAGTAAGCTTTGGCGCGGCGGATCAAGGCGGTAAGCGCGTCCGATTCTGCGGGTCGCGCACGTCTGATGTGGGCTTCGAGTTTTGTGGATGTCATGGTTTTCTCCGTGGAGTCGATTCAGTGCTGATACGCGATCTTTGTAGCATCCCGGCGGGTGATGGGTATGGGGGTAGTGTAACACAAAAGTGGGTAGTCATTGGGCCGCTGCGGACGCGATAATGAAGTTGAAGAAATAATGTCGGACAATGTCAATACCCGATAAATCGGGGTGCGTCCCGCTAAAGCGACGCCTACGGAGGATGGGGTGCCCCTCCTATGGGTCAGGAGGGGCGGGATTGGTACGTTATTGTGGTCAGGAGATGGTGTAGGTGATCTGGGTCCAGTTGGCGCCGCCGTTGATGGTGTGATACAGCAGGGGGGTGCTGGTGGACTGGCCGATGGCCCAGCCGTTCTGGGGGTCGGCGAAGCTGAGCTCGCTGACGGGCTGGGGGGTGTTGCCGATGGCATGCCAGGTTGCGCCACCGTCGGTGGTGGAGTAGATGGCGGTGCCATTGGACTGGGTGGCCCAGACGTGTTGGGTGTCCAGGGCGGAAAAGGTGTCGGCATTATAATTGGCGAGCGTGGTCGGGGTCCAATTCGCGCCGCCATTGTGGGTGACGTAGAGGTCGATGTTGGACGAGTTGTAGAAGAGCACAACCGGCATGATGCCGTTCTGACCAAAGAAGACGGGCGGGGTGGTGATTACTGTGCCCGCCTGTGTGCTGTTGGGTAACGGGATGGATTGGCTCTGAAAGGTGGTGCCGCCGTTGTGGGTGACGTAGAGCCATGCAGGCGATCCAGGATATTCGGCGGTGACCCAGCCATTCTGGGCATTAGCGAAGGAGATACCTGTCTTATCGGCGGTCATGGGTAGGCCACTGCTCTGCGAAAAGCTGGAGGCCAGTTGTGTCCAGGTCGCGCCACCGTCGATGGTGTGGAAGATGGTCATACTGGAGTGCTGCATACCTTCGGCCATACCGATGGTGAGCCAGCCATTGGTGGTGCTGATGAAGTGGGGGCGATCGATGCCACCTTGACCCTGGTCGCCATTAGAGAGGGTGATGGTGGCGATACGCCAGCTGACACCGCCATCGCTGGTGCGGATGACTTTGTAGGTGCCGAGTGGATCGCTGGCACCGTGGAAGGCGACCCAGGCGTAGTTGACGTTCATGAAGTCCGCGGCAGGCTGGATCGATCCCAGGTGTAGAGCCTCGACCTGTGTCCAGTGCGCGCCAGCATCCACGGTTTTGAGCACGGATTGACGGGTCAGTGCCCAACCATGGTCGCTATCGAGCATGCGGATAGTTACCAAAGGTACGGTTGGTTTTTGGGTAGCCGATGTTGAACTACCGGTGGTCGTATTCGAGGCTGGTGTGCTGTTCTTTCCTGCTGATGCACCTGTCGTCGTACTGGAGGCACTGGTTGCGCCTACTCCTGTATTAGAAGATGCAGACACGCCATTCTGACATGCGGTTAACATAAACAATAACGAAAGACAAACAACCATTACCATAATTGATAATGGTTGAAGGGTATATTTCTTTTTCATATCTTCTCTAGCCTTCTTCCTGTTTTTAGCAATAGACTCCGCGACGAATCATTCCCGCGGCACTCCCCCACTCCCTTCCACTTCAACCATGCACAGTATAGATCTATGGCAATCAGAAAAATAGGAGCTAGTTCACAAAAAGAATGTGATATTTTACCTTTAGTGCATTCGTTAAAGACGCAGGCAAGTGTTTGCGCGCCCACAAGGGGACGCGGCTACGCGGGTTGCCTGCGTATTGAGCGAAGACGCGGGGCAAACGCGTGGTTTGCCCTACGCCGGACCGGGTTGGTCGTTGCTGGATCGGGTGGTCGTCGTGGACGATTTTAAAGAAGAGAGGGAGATGGTATGAGTTTTGCGGATATGTTGCTGACGGAGGATATCAGGTCTTTGCGTCAGAGGTTGCTGGAGCACGCGCTGTGGCGAGGTATCGAGGAAGGGACGTTAGAGGTGGAGCGGTTGCGAGTCTTCGCGCTTCAGGATTGGTGGTTGGTACGCGAGGCTTACAGGCTAGATGCGTTGGCGATCGCCGGTATGGTGGATCTGGAGGCACAGGAGTTGTTGATCGCGAAATTGCAGGTCAAGGTCGGGGGGTATAAGCTGCTGCTGAGATTTGGGGAGGCGATCGGTTTGACGGGCGACTCATTCACAGGTGTCGAGCCGCTGGCGGGTTGTATGGCGTTGACGACGTTTTTTTATTGGATACTGGCGTATGGGCAGCCGGAGGAGAAGCTGGCGGCGGTGAGTGCGAGCGAGGATATTTTTATCCAGATTTGCGCACGTGTGGGACCCGCGTTACAGCGAAATTATGGTCTCACGGAGGAGCAGGTGGCGTTTTTCAGTGTGCACGAGGATATTGGGACGCGGGTCGAGCCGATCGATACGAGGTTGTTGGAACGCTATAAGGAGCCAGGGCAAAGGACGAATATCAGGCGAGCGATCCGTTTGAGCCATGAGTTCGAGTTGATGTTTTATGATACGGTGATGAGATGATAGCTATTAGCTGCTGAGGCGATAGGAGCGGTCGCGGCGGCGCAGACAGATGTCGAAGACGAGCACGAGGATGAAGGCGATGAAGGGGATGGCGAAGGTGATCCAGGGCAGGGCTTGCAACATGAATTGCACGCTGTTGTCGTCGAGAATGATGCGGGCAGCGGTCCAGGCGAGGACGAGGCTGGCGAGGTCGAGTAGGAGGGGGAAACGGTTGATCAGTTCGGAGATGAGCACGCTACCGACGATGAGGGCGAGCAGACTGAGCAGCAGGCCGAAGATGACGAAGAGCACGTTGCCTTCGGCGATGGCCCCGACGGCGATGATATTATCGAGGCTCATGGTCAGGTCGGCGACGATCACGGTAAGGATGGCGGCCCAGAATCCGCGTTCGCGCTTGAGACGAGCGGCGTCCTCTTGATTTTGCGCGTTTCCCGCTTTGCGCTGCTCTTTACTGCGCTCCAGCAGCAGGCGTACGGCGATGCCGAGCAGGATGATGCCACCGATGATACCGAGAAAAGGAATTTGTAGCAGGACAGTGGCGAGGACGGAGAGGCAGATGCGCAAGATGATGGCACCCCCACCTCCACAGACGATGACTTGCAAGCGTTTTCGTCTTGGCAGGCCTGACGCGGCTGCGCCAATGACGATCGCGTTATCCCCACTGAGGATGATATCGAGCAGAGCAATGCTGCCTATCATACTGATCCATTGAAACAACATGTGGCACCCTTCCCTTCCTGGTAGATGATCGACGAAAATACAACCTTTCTGCATACGATAAAGATGCTGTGAAGCACCGTCCAATATACCAATTAGAATAGAAGGCTTCTTATGAAAATAGGGGGGAGACCACACAATGAATTGTGTATGTGCCGATGAATCGTGCCCCTACTTTTCATCCTTCTTTTTACTAGTATGCAACATTTCTGCTAGAAACGACAATAGTAGCAAGGCGAGGGACGCGGGGCAAACGCGTGGTTTGCCCTACGCGGACCAGGGGCATTGTTCGTCCTGACGGGTTATTGTATGGTTGACAGTGTGGCACGTGGATTGCTGAATAGGGAGTCGAGTGTGTTTTTGCGGACGCGATAACCGCAACGCTTGCCGCTATGGGGAAGCGCGACCGCGTCGAGGGCGCCGGACTTGATCCAACGTCGTACGGTTGTGTCGTCGACGCGCAGGTGGCGAGCGACCTCGCGTACAGTCAACAGGTCACCACCTGCTGCCGGGGAGTTCTTTTCGTTTTCCATTGCGTCCTGTTTTCGTCGAGCCATGAGATACCTCCTTTTCATTTGATGCGAGCACCGTACTTATCCAAAATGGACACTAAGGTGCGAGCATTGCTGCAAACACTTCCAATTAACCTCGGAACTAACGTTGAACATAGAAGAACTGAATCCTAAGAATAAGTATTCATAAAAAATATCGACGCAATATTTTTATAGAATAGGATGTATTTATAAAGTACGGGGTGTACTCTATCAGTTCAACTATTACTACCATGACGTAAAAATACCCTCGTTTGGATACATAATTACTCGCAATGCTGTCAGCAGGCTTTAGTTGAGGGGATCTTTTCGAGCTTTAAGTGGAGTAGTGGTGATTGCTTTTCATGTTCAGGGGCAGGGATGGCAACGGCGCTTTCTGGTTAAGAAAAAGGTCCTTCACTGCACGCGCACATTGGAATATGTGAGATAATAAACAGCGAGCATGCAGGAAAAAGTGGATAACGGCGGAGAAAGCGGCGTGCGCCAGGGTTTGGCGGGACGGCGCGACGCGAGTGGGCAGCGACTTCACTCTATTATTTTAGTGGGCGGCACTTATTTTTTTATACTGTTCGTACGTCTACGCACACATCTTCTAGCAGTAGAGCGGTACGTCTATCTCACGAAAAGGCGAAGAGTGCCGATTCTTAGCAATAAGAACTTTAGGAATAGTAATAACGTTATGATTACAACAAAAACGACCGTGCAGGTCCAGGAAATCAGCGATCGTGAGCAGTGGAACGAGTTTCTCAGCCAGCAGACGCACATTCACATTATGCAATCGTACGAGTGGGGTGAGTTGCAGAAGTATCTTGGTGCACGCATCTATCGCCTGGGCGCGCTATCCAATGGGGAATTGATCGGTATTCTACAGTTGCTGGTCGTCTCTATTCCGCTGCCAGTCTCGGTGCCCGGTCTGCGTTTCAACTATCTGTACGGTGTGCGTGGGCCGGTAATCGAAGACGCGGACTCGCCCGCCTTCGCGGCCCTGGTGGAGCATGCGAGCAAGCTGGCGCGCACGGAGAATGCGGTAGTGTTGCGACTGGAACCGAACATTCCGGACGATGATACCAATATCGAGCGCTGGCTTTCCGTTTATCAGCAGCATCATTTTCATACCAATCTCAACACAGGTCAGGCGCGGCGCAGCTGGGTGCTGGATATTCGTCCGGACGCGGAGACGTTGCTGGCGGACTTTAAAATGACGTGGCGTCAGAATGTGCGCAGTTCGCAGCGCAAAGGTGTTACGGTGCGCGAGGGCGAGGGGGATAAGGATTTCGATACATATTATGATATCCTGACGATCACGAGTGAGCGCGACGACTTCTTTGTGCACGGCAAGGACTACCACCGCGAGATGTATACGTATTTCAAGCAGCACGGGGACGCGGTTATTTTGCTGGCGGAGCACGAGGGCGAGGCGATCGCGGCGAAGATGCTGCTGCGCATGGGCGATTGGTGCTGGGATATGTTCGGCGGCTCGACCAATCAAAAACGGAATTTGAAGGCGACCTATCTGATCCAGTATCAATGCTTTCTGTGGGCCAAGGAGCAGGGGTGTAGTTTCTTCGATTTTCGCGCCATCCCGTTGATCCTCGAACCCGGTCAGGAGATGTGGGGCGTCTACGAATTCAAGAAAGGTTTCGGCGGCTTCTCGCGGCTGTGCATTCCGACGCAGGACTATGTGTATCACCCGCTGATCTATCGCGCGTGGAACAAATTGCTGGCGATGCGGCACGAGAAGCGGCATAAGGAGCGCGAGAAGGTCGAGATCGAACGAGCCGAACGCGGCAAGCAGGTCTCATAGAAGCTAGAAGGGTCAATACGAGATGACAGCCATTTTCTTACGCGCATATCCACCGCAACAACCGGCAGCAGGTCGTGCGCTCTGGTTTCCTTTCCAGGCGGGCAATATCTATATGTTGCCATATGAAGATGGTTTCACCCCTGTGGGGGGCGATGAACGGCGTATCGATAATATCGATAGCATCGACGATAT
Source organism: uncultured Dictyobacter sp. (assembly GCA_964657925.1). GTDB lineage: Bacteria > Chloroflexota > Ktedonobacteria > Ktedonobacterales > Ktedonobacteraceae > Dictyobacter. The sequence goes on along the minus strand of CAZZWK010000108.1, from coordinate 6,630 downwards.
CGAATATGACGACGCCTACTACCTGGGCATGCTGGACGGCACGGCCTGCATGACATGTGAGATCAAAAAGGATACGCGGCTGCCGGTGCAATGGCGGGCGTTAAACTTGCGTTCGCTCTATGGGCAGGTGCAGGAGCAATTTTATATGCTCGCGGGCTACGCCAGTCAGATTTTAAGCTGGCAAGGCGATAGTCGTTACTGTCCGCGCAGCGGCGACCTGATGGAGATGATGCCGAACACGTGGGGCAAACACTGTCCGCAGTGCAGTTATAGCCACTTTCCCCCGGTCACACCCGCGATCCTCGCCCTGGTGGAGGACGAGCAAGAGCGTATTTTGATGACGCATCAAAAGGGGTGGGGTGATCGTTATGGACTGATCGCGGGCTTTGTGGAGCCGGGGGAATCGTTGGAGGAGTGTGTGCGGCGCGAGGTGCGCGAGGAGGCGGGTATAGAGATCGATACGGTGACGTATCTGGGCAACCAGACGTGGCCGTTTCCGCACCAGCTGATGGTGGGCTTTAGCGCGCGTTATAAGAGCGGCACCCTTCAGGTAGACCTCGACGAACTGGACGAGGTGAAATGGTTTTCACGCAGCACGTTACCCACGCTGCCTCCGCGCGTCAGCCTGGCGCGCAAGATGATCGATACCTGGTTGCACGAGCAGGGATAGGGGACTTCGAGCAAGATTATAATAATAGAGAAGGATGAGTGTTGGAGAGTGTTGGTGGAAGGGAAGGGTAGAAAATGACCATCACCATCGCGTGCCAGGACGGGACGATTTATATCGATACGAACGCTATTCGCGTGCTTTCACCATTCAAAAAACTGTTGTGGTCGGCGCTGCATGGCGAGGTGACCAGGATTATCAGGCATCAATACATGCTGCTGTGCGATTTCACGATCCAGACACAGAAAAACAGCTATACCGCACGCATGGTCGTGCGTCGTGAGGCCGAGCAGCTACTGGCGCTCTTCCCCGGCCTGGTTTCGGACGACAATCCAGAGGAACAGAAGTGGTATCGCGATACACGCAAGCAGACGCATGTGGCGTTATACTGCGATAGAGTCGCGTTGCAGGAGGAGCTGACGGAGGCGCAACGCTATGGATGGGTGGCAGAGGTCGTGGATAGTTCGCTGCCCCTGGCACAAAACCGTGAGGATGCACGTTATTTCAGTCGTTTGCGTTTCCATCTTGAGCGGCGCAGCAATAAAGAGGGCGTGATTACGGTGAAGTTTGTGCGCAAGCCATACTGGCGGAGGCAATAGAAACGAGTATAGCTCCTCATTTTCTAAACTTTCTTACTGATGTATTGATTTTTAATGAAAATCTCATTTATAATACCTACATTATACATAATAGGGAAGTTATGCTACCAAGATCGGGAACCATAAAGACGAAACATATCCATCCAGCGCAAAATTTATCTTCTAAAAAAGGTTCCCAGTCGAGTCTCTATAGTGAATGTTTCTTTCCATGTCCTCAATGATGAGTTTCAATAGACTACTGGACGCCCTTTTTGCTGGACCAAAAGGCCACAAATTTGTAGCGGAGTAATCTTTCTGTACACAACCGACGTAATGATATGTTGAATACAGATGAATGATCCGATGCAAATCAATAGGGGACCTTCATACTTTTTGGCGGAAATAAAACGAGTGTTCATATTGTAGTATTGATTGCTATCTTTTTAAAAAAGTAAAAAGTAAAAATCATTTATAAAATAGCTTTATATGTTTATCTCTTTTACCCTTACTCTTTGCAGATGTTGCATGTAGGATGCGTGCAATAACATAGGACAGGATGTTCATCTTTCAAGCGTAAGCACGTAAAGAGATTCCTTTAAGGAGGCTGTCCTTGAGTAACAATTGGTACGAAACGTTAAAGAATGCATCTATTGCGCCGACCGGCAGCGATATGGATGCGCTTCTCAATACGATATGGCAAACTGGTGTGCAGGAGATGAACTCTCCGCAGATCCATATGGCGAGCACCAGAGTGCTTGAGGAGCAGGGAGATGAGCTGATCCCGTCCGTGCAATGGCTGCTGAGAAGGCTACAGGGTGCTGGATTTTTCCCCTCTTATACCAATTATATCGGCTTAAATATTTTCAATTTCGCGGACGATACCCAGCTTAGCAGTCCACAAATCGGTAAAAATACCTATCGACTGATCTACGATTTCTTACTCTACCTGCTCGAAATTCCACAGATTCAGCAGCATGAGCATTTTGAGGTGCTCAAAAAACAGGTTGAGCGTATTGCGGAAGTGTGCCAGGAATATGTTTTCCCCAGCGAGACGGTTGGTGTTTACCCTGGTCATATTATCAAGATGACCTTGCTACCGGAGTCACATGTGCCGGAAGAGTTGGTTTTCATGCGCGTGCTGCAATGCACCGACCTTGTCTTCGGCACGGTCACCTTGCTGACGAATCGAGCGATCGAATTTATTACGTATGGAAATGCTCTGGAAGCGATGCAGGCACTCCACTGGGCCACCTGCCTGGAGAAGCTGCTCACGCCGTTGTTGCGGCCTCTGTTATTCATGACCATCGATAGCTGGGTGGAGATTCGCCCGTTTATCGACCGACCGAGCGCGATTCAGTCACAACATTTTCACAATCTGTGCGCGCGTTTCTCGGAAATTGAGCGTATCTTCAATCATCCGCGTGTGCCGGAGAGTCAGAATCGCTATATCGCGTTGTGCCAGGAGCTGGCGACGGAGGCCAATACGCTACTGCAACGCTGGTACAAGGCGCATTTCAGGATCGCGGACAAGTACGGCAGTTTCGCCAAACCGAAATCGAAGGGTGTGCAGTGGCTGGAAAATCAGAATCCCCTTACCAGCAAACCGGAGATACCGTTGGTGGAGCAGCCGCAGGCAACACCATCGTTGCCGGGTTAATTGGGCAAGTTCAAGTATAAAGTGAGGGAATCGTCGGCGAGAGTACGGATGGGATTGGGTCAGATTAAAAATGAATTTGGATATGAGCAGACGAGATGAAGAGGACGCAAGCAGCCGATAAATCGGAGTGCATTGCGGTAAACCGATGCCTACAGCGGAAGGAAAGCTGGGAGTACTGGTAAGATTGACACTGACATGAGGGGCCACTACAATAAGGGTAACCTCAAGAATCATAAGCTTCAATATAGCGAAACGAGATAGTCAGCTAGTTTATGCAATACAGTACTTCCGCGATTGGGCGTGTAGGCGTCTATCATCTTCAAAAGCTGCTGGGACAGAGTGACCTATCCGAAGTGTATCTGGCTGAGTGCACACAAAATCAGCAGAGGGTTGCGATCAAACTGCTCTATGGTCGTTGGAGCGGGGAAGAGGCGCAGCGCTTCATGAGGCAGACGGAAGCTTTGATGCGCTTGCAGCACGCGCACATCGTGCCGATTCTCGATTATGGCATCGAGGATGACAAAGCTTTCATGGTCATGCC
>CAZZWK010000108.1:0-3087 GCA_964657925.1 uncultured Dictyobacter sp. | reverse complement strand
ATTTACGCGGCACCGGAGCAACTGCGGGGGCAATCGCGCCGCAGTAGTGATCAGTACGCGCTGGCGGTCATGATCTACGAATGGCTGTGCGGCGTGTGGCCTTTCGATGGTTCGTTTCAAGAGATTACGCATCAGCATCTCTTTGTTGCTGTACCGCCGCTGGCGAGTAAAAACGTGCATTGCCCGGCCAATATCGAGGGGGTATTGCAGCGTGCGTTGGAAAAAGATCCTCAGCAACGCTTTCCTTCGGTCAAACTTTTTGTGGACGAACTGACGTGGGCGGTCAAGATCGCGCGAGCAAAAGGGCAGACGATCGAGTATGCTGTCGATGACACTGCTATCGCGGATATTGCTCATATTACGGATAGCAGCGATAGCACAGATACGCCACCGCAACTGCCACGGGTTGTTCCCCTATCAATGCCGCAAAAGACGGGCGCGCAATTCAAGTCGCCACTGCCGTTCGCACGGTAACCATGCAGTCAGTGAGTGTGGACTGATCGAGGGTTAATCTTCTCGATAGGTAACGACGAGCGCGCTCATATCGTCGGTCTTTGGTCGAACCAACGTTTCGTCGTCCTCGTTCGAGCGGCGGATGGCTGCGTTGACAAGCACGCGGGCCGCGGTGGTCCTGGCAGCATTCATCAGGTAGTCCTCGATCTCACTATCCAGAAGATTGTCGTGGATGCCATCGCTACACAACAATACGCGGTCACCGGGATGCAGGGACACCTGGCCGAGGTGGATGGTCAGAGGCTCGACATCGCCGAGTGCTTGCGTGATGCCGTTGCGCCGATCGAAGTACTCTTGCTCAAGGTCCGTCAGGTCGCTGGCATACATGGCCTGGTCGATACGTAATGCATCCGCTTGATTGATCAGGCCATCTTGCAGAAGCAGGGAAAAGTAGCCATCGTCCTCCGTCAGGCGTCGCAAGCGGTCGCCTTTGGGCAAGAGGTAGATGCGGCTATCACCGACATGGGCGTACGTCATCTGGTAGATGTGCTCTGTATCTTCCGTATGCGCATCCGCCTGACAGAAAACCGCCAGCACGACGGTGGTATCCGTTCCCTGGCCCGCGTGTACGGCGCGAGTATCGCGCTGCTCGCCGGGGCGCAAGCTATTGTTCGCCTCCTCAATCAGTGCTTGTAAGGTTGCATTGAGATCGATACGACGGCAGGAGGACGCGTCGCGCAGCCGCTTTTTCCACTCACGATGAATGACCTCGGAGGCGACGCGGGAGGCGACCGCGCCCGCTGTGGAGCCAACACCATCGAAGACGGCGGCAAGGCCTGTCCTGGCATCAGCGATGATGAAGTCTTCGTTGCGTTCTGGATGATAGGCGTGCGCAACGCTATGACGGGCAAACGTCAAGGGCGAGGACGCCTTTGATGCTTTTGACGTCTTTGTTTTCTTGGGGCGACTAACTTTCTCTACTGGATTCGCGCTGCGGGCCATCTATATACTCCTCATAACTATACACTATAATCGATCAAATTTTTTTATGCTCTAGAATTTACGCTGTTTTCTCAAAAAGGCAAAAAAAGTGGAAATTTCGACCTTCTATTTTCTGACCCTTTTATTAACAAACACGATAATTGTTATTACGACGGAGACCATAAAAAGTGATACCTGGAAACTTGCAGTTGATTATACATCAGTACTCCTTATACTGCCAGGGTGCTTTCTTAGACTCGCTTGCGGTCGGTTTTAGGATTGATGAACCAACGGGTTCAATGATTTGACAGAGTAGAACCAGCCGCAAGCCGCCTGATTTCCAATCAGGGTGGTTAGGCGGGTTTCTCGCTGGCTTTAGCCCTTGCCTCTTGACAATCTGTCTCTTTTGCTGTAGAACGTGCATATAGGAGAAGACAGATACATTAAAATATCAACGAGACGAACACCGCTTAGGGCAAGAATTTCTAAGCATATTCAATAAGTTACCGTCTGTCTGGACTCGTTCGTTTTTCGCCTCAACTGCTGGCAACGTTACTCAAGAAGTCATCCAACGTTACATTGATGCTCAAAAAGGACTTTAATCATGGCAATGGCTACACCGTTGGAACGCCTTTAATGGTGTGTCCTGTATGTGGCAAGCGCGATAATGCAGATAGAAATGCTAGCCTTGTGATTGGTCAACGTCTCATAACTCGCTATCAAGAAAAGCCTCACACTCTTTCCACTATGAAAGAGGATGAGAAATCATCAGGTTCGATCATCTCCCAAGACGCCGAGAGTGAACAGAGTCCATCATGCTCTCTCACTCAGAGGCATGGAGAACGTCGAGGGCATGGCACCGCCCGTAGTAACGAATGTGAGATGGACATATCGTTGCTGTCTATTGCTACCCAACTACGTTTGTTCAACGAGTAGCTTCTACGAGGCACATACTCAGAACAGACGACTACGAAGCAGTGGAAGAAGCCGCTCGATTTCTAATCGAAGCGGAGTGTCACACGTCTGATAGAGTCGTAGTAGCTTAACCATGCGTTATGTAATAAAGTAAATCATTTTTGTGTGTTGAAGAGACTGACTACCTACAAATGGATTTGAGCGAATCGGTGGGCACGATTGAGGGGCAAGGGACCGGCAGCATGTTTCCACTCAATTGACCAACTCGATTCATACGGGCAAAACGTCAAGGAGAAAGATACCCATGAGCAATCAATACCCACCCAATGATCCCCGTCGCAATTATCAGCAACCATCCCCTTACAACGATGAGACGGTTCCCTATCAGCGCGATGTAGCCAATGACGCGCAGTCCTCTTACAGCGGTGGCGCTTACCGCCAGAATCAGAACGTCAACTACGTCGATCCGCAAGGCAATCGGGTCGAGCGTCGGCAGGAGGTGTATGTAGACCGCAACCAGAGCCGCGCCAATACGCGCTACTGGATTACCCGCGTGATCTACTTCTTGCTGGCGGTGCTGGAAGTTATTATCGCGCTACGTTTTCTCTTCTTGCTGCTGGGTGCCAATCAATCAAACGGATTCATCAGTTTTCTGTATAATTTGAGTTATGTCTTTGTAGGGCCATTCAAAGGTATCTTCAACGATCCCTCCCTCGGCCATACCGGCGTGTCGGTCTT
>CAZZWK010000107.1:0-16009 GCA_964657925.1 uncultured Dictyobacter sp. | reverse complement strand
CTGAGAAAAATCACGTGCGCGCAAGGCTTGCCTGGGAATATAAAAGTAAAGCACTACCAATCTTTCAAAATCACTCTACAATGTTTAATCTCCACCGACCTCCTGGTGGAAACGCTGCTGCATGCTGGCGCGACTGACACGCTGGTGCTCTTGCATAGCCTGCTCGTATCCCTGCCAATTTACTTGCAGACCACGTTCCGCCAGTATTTCCGCCGCCATATCTGCGGGAAAACCACGCTCGGAATGCAGGCGAAACACCTGTTCGCCTGAAACCATATTCTGTTGATCTGGTTGTAGCCGCTCCAGATAACGCAGGCCCAGCGTCAATGTATGCGCGAAGAGCTGTTCCTCACGTATGACCATCTCAGCAATTCTAGCTACATCCTGATATTCTTTTTCCGTCAGTAAATCTCGGTGACCCTCGGCCAGAGGTGGGATAAGCCGACTTAAAAATGGTCGCTCGATACCAAGGATACGCCCTTGCCGCGCGGCACGTCTGATCAGACGACGCACCACGGAATTACGTCCATCGCGCCCCGGTTCTACACCACACAGTCCAGCGAATAGGGTCGAGCGCATGTGATCCACGATTATGCGCCGCGCTCTGCGTTCTCGCTCGCTATCGTCATGCAGCCTGTCTGGTACTAACTCTTCTAAAGACTGTAACACGGACTGGAAAAGATCAATCGTGAAGACCGAGTCGGTCTCCTGCAATACTGACGCGATCCGTTCCAGGCCCATACCAGTATCGACATTGCGTTGTGGCAGCGAGACAATCGAGCCATTGGGCAAGAACTCGTACTCCATGAAGACCAGATTCCAGATCTCCAGAAAACGGTCACAATCGCAGCCTGGGCGACAATCTGGCCGTCCACATCCCAAAGCCTCGTCACGGTCGACAAAGATCTCTGTACATGGTCCACATGGTCCTAGATGTTCGCCCATCGTCCACAAATTGTCTTCGATACCCAACGACACAATATGTTCGCGTGCGATTCCTCCGCGTCTCCACGCGGCAATCGATACGTCATCCTGCAACAAACACAGCTCTGGATCGCCCGCGAAAACTGTGACCCACAATGTATCCAGCGAAAGTTTTAGTTTGTCTATAAGAAATTCAAGCGCCATTCCGATCGCTTCCTCGTGCCCATAATCACCTAGCGACCAGTTTCCCAACATATGGAACGCGGTGAGTTTACGCGCATTGCTGCCAACCATATCCGCGTCGTCGCCACGCAAACAACGTTGCAGGTCGACCAGCCGGGACGCTGGCGGTGCTAGCAATCCCTGTAGATAGGGTTGCAACGGCTGCATGCCCGCGATTATAAATGACGTACTATTGCTGGGAACGACCAGCGGGCTACCAGGAATTTCCAGATGTCCGCGCGCTTTGAAAAACGCGAGGTAGCGCTGCACAATGTCGCTTGAACGAAGACTTTGCTGTGTCATTTTTTGACTCCTTGCCGTATTTACGAGAGTCCTTTTTCGTCGCATGGTACGAAGAGAAAAGAGAGCAAACAAAAAGCCCGCCCTAAGCGCTAGCGCTCAGGACGGGCATAATTTTTCTTTCTGCACCCGTGGTACCACCTGTATTGGAGCCTCCACGCCATAAAAACGCGCGATGCTCCCACTTTATAGGCACGGAGACACGTGTTTCGAACGTATTGGCCCTACTATTGTATCGCTCAAAAAAGCCACAAAAACAGGTGCTCGATGCCCTGCCCTGTGGTAACGGAGGGCGACCGGCGAAAACTACTGGTGCTACACAACTCTTCGTTTATAAGCACGTTCATCTCGCATCGTGATCCAGTTGACTCTTGTAGCTGGATCAGAGGGGGGCATTCCATGTCCACATGAGGTGCCGAACTCACACCACCTCCGGCTCGCTGCTTGCTCATGCCGACATGTACTCGTCCCTCGCGACGATTTTTTGTTTCTCTGAGCCAAGTATAACTAGCATGTATAAAAGAGTCAAGTACAACAGGCAAAAAGTCGCATGATACTGGCGCGACTGACGCGCTGGTGCTCTTGCATGGCTCGCTCGTACCCCTGCCAATCTACGTGTAAACTGCGCTCGGAGTGTAGTCGAAACACATCTTCGCCTGAAACCAGATTTTGTTGATCGGATTGTAGCTTCTGGAGATGACGTAAACCCATTGTCAATGTATGAACGAAGGCCATACTGTGTCATTTCTTTGACTCCTGGCGTTATTTACTGGAATCCTTTTTCGTCGCATGACACCACGGCAATAAAGGGAGTAAACACAAAGCTTTTTTGCTTTCCCTATTCTTTTCAAAAATTCTGATGATGAGGGTAAGCATACGATGATTGAGATCTATATAGAGTTGAAAAGGCTCTGATGTTCTTTCGTTGCTGGTCGATGTCTATTACTGGCAATAGTAGCTCGACACTACACCTGATATGAAGCTCAATAGAAAAGGTTTTATCAGATCCATCCAGGATACCAGGAGCTACTTACAATCATGACCATCCGCTTCTATCACTCGCTGATAGAACACATTAGCCAGTGTAAAAAGAAGCCATTTTCCTTCCGAAGGAGTCACGAAATCAATGGTTATCCGAAAAAGCTACTACCAGGAGCTCTCTGCAGACTACTCGAAGCCGCAGCGTATTGCACCTGATGTAGCACAAAAGCTGCTGCAAGACGCGGTGGACTACATTTCGCTGCGTGAAAACACGCTACCGGAGATCGACCGATCCTATGACCTCGCACGTATCGAGCAGGAAAACAAGGATTGGTGGCCGACACACTGCGAGGCACTGCGTCAGGGACGTGGTGATTTGCTCGCGAACGAGTACGCCAATGATCTTGTCTATTTCTGTGCTGACGGACCCTTTTATGGACGCGAGGCGGGCACGCAACGCGAGGCCAACTGGTGGGCGATCCTCGCACAACCAGGAGTAACGATGGCGTGGCCGATCGTGATGTTTCATGGTGAAGTGGTCTACTTCGAATGGCATTGTGTGGATAACGAGACGCAGGAAACACTGGCGAAAGGCAACGTTACCTGGCTGCGACGCGGACATCGCGGCGCATGCCACACCAAATGCGAACAACTTACTTTCTATCGCGATGTATATGCGCCACAAGACTGGATGCAAACAGGTCGTAACACAAAATAATCGGCATGAAAGAAAGGGTTTATATGGCTACTCGACAACCACAACAAAATGCGAAGATCGGCGTGCTCATCGAAGAACATTTCGACGAAACAGAATACCGCCGCTTCAACCAGTTTTTCCCTGAGCATGGCTACCAGATCGACTATATCAGCCACATATGGAATCAGCCGCAACTGACCTTTAAAGGCAACGACTTCACACAAGAAGTAACCGTCACCAAGGAAGTTCAGAACATCAACATCACGGACTACCAGGCATTTATCCTCATCGGCGGCTACGCCATGGATCGTTTGCGCTACCAGGAGCACCCGCAACAAGGCAAGTCCAACCAGGCACCTGCTGTCGAGTTCTTGCGTCAGGCCGTGCGCGCTATGGATCGGGGTCAGTTGAAAATCGGCACGATCTGTCACTCTTTGTGGCTGTTCTGTGCCGCGCCCGAGCTGCTCAAAGGGCGTGAAGTCACTTGCGCCCACAATATCATGGGCGATGTGCAGAACGCGGGAGGCAAGTTAGTGTTCGCGGGCGACCAGCTCGTCGACACCCACGTCGCTGGCAATTTGATCACCGGGCGGCATCCTGGCGTGGTGGAAGAATTTATGCAGATCTTCCTGCACGAACTCGAAAAAACACACGCGTCCCTGACACGCTAATCTCACGACTTTGTAAAGACATATTCTCCCTGAACAACAGCAATAGACAGAAAGGACATTTTCATGCCTCTTATCGAAGGTCAGATCAGCGAATTGAGCGACGAGACCGCCATCAAACTGGAGCAAGCGATCACAGCCACCATCCGCGAGACGGTGGCGGCGGCGTTTCCACCGGAGCTCGGCTTCGAGCAAGGTTCGGAGGGCTATACTGTCGGCCTGGAGGTCGCGCGCAAAATCATGCCTGGCTGGACCTGGGTTACGCTCGTGCAACAAAAAGTCGCTATTCAGGGCAAGCGGTTACAGGATGCCATTGTCGCACGCATCAATATCCTTATCTTGCAGAATGCTTTGGAGCCGCAGTACAAAGACGAAATTTTAGAGGCAGTGACGAAGGCGGTCAGAGAAGTTCTGGGCGCGCAAGGCAAAAAGGTGCATCTCGCCATCTCGCTCATCGAGGGCGGAGTCGATATGACGCTGCCACGCGAACTGTTCGGCGACATGATGCAAACTTCCTCGGAAGAACTGCTGGCGGCGGACAATGTACGCGCCTTCCTGATCAAAGAGATCATGAAAGAGCTACAAACGCGGCAACAGCTTGTTCACTAATTTTCTTGAGCAATCCAGCCCAAGCGCGACCGCAAGGGATCGCGCCTACGCGAGGGGCCCTGGATGCACCAATAAGTCTGTAATTACAAGATGAGGAGAAAGATTCATGGCGACGATTATGCAATCAGAGGAAAGGTCGACCGGCCACTATCACGTCGAAGTCGGTCAACCTCGTCCCGCTGGTGCAATACCCGATGCCCATGGCGTTAATTTTTCGCTATTCGCTGATCGCGCGACCTCGGTCGAGCTGCTACTTTTTGATGAACACGACGATCCCGAACCAATCCAGACCGTCAAACTTGTGCCCGAATTGAACAAAACCTTCCACTACTGGCATGTCTATGTGCGCGATCTCAAGCCTGGTGCTCATTACGCCTATCGCGTCGAGGGCCCTGGTGATCTGTACAATATGGGTGATCGCTACAATAGCAAGAAGGTGCTCATCGATCCTTACGCCAGGGGCAATACCGATACATTGTGGGACCGTGTAGCCGCCTGCGGACCCGATGATAACGTCGCCACCTCTATGCGCAGTGTCGTCATCGATACCAGCGGCTATGATTGGGAGGGTGATCGTCCACTCAATCGGCCCATGAACGAGACCATCATCTATGAGATGCATGTGCGTGGTTTTACCAGATCGTCATCGGCTGGCTGTCAGAAAGCTGGTACCTTCGCGGGTGTGGCGGATAAAATTCCCTATCTCAAAGACCTCGGTATTACCGCCGTTGAACTGCTGCCCATCTTCGAATTCGACCAGAAAGAAGTCAAGCAGATCGGCCCTGATGGAGAGAAGCTGAACAACTACTGGGGCTATGACCCGATCGGTTTCTTCGCGCCGGAAAACTCGTATTGTTTATCGCCTGAAGTTGGCAGCCACGTCAACGAATTCCGCGATATGGTCAAGGAACTGCATAAAGCGGGCATCGAGGTCATCCTCGACGTTGTCTTCAACCATACCAGCGAGGGCAATGAGAAAGGGCCGACCATCAACTTCAAGGGGCTGGCGAACAACGACTACTACATCCTTTCTCCACAGGACCGGCAGTACTACATGGACTATACCGGCTGTGGCAACACCTTCAACGCCAATCATCCCATCACCCAGAAACTCATCATCGACGCGCTGGAGTACTGGGTCACGGAGATGCACGTCGATGGTTTCCGCTTCGACGAGGCCGTGATTCTCTGCCGCAACGAGGATGGCACACCCATGGTCGATCCGCCCGTCATCTGGCAGATCGAGCTATCGGACGTACTCGCGCAAACAAAGATCATCGCCGAAGCCTGGGATGCCGCGGGCCTGTACGAGGTGGGATACTTTCCTGGCTATCGCTGGGGCGAGTGGAACGGGCGCTATCGCGACGCGATCCGCCACTTTGTCAAAGGCGATCAGGGCTATATCGAAGGTTCAACCATCATCGGCAGAACCGCGTCCGTCATCTCGGGCAGCGCGGACATCTTCCAGTCTCACGATGAATTGCCGATCAATAGCATCAATTTCATCACCGCCCACGATGGTTTCACGCTCAACGATCTGGTTTCCTACAACGAAAAACATAACGAGGCCAATGGTGAGCAGAACCGCGATGGCATCAATGAAAACCTGAGCTGGAACTGTGGTACTGAGGGCGCGACTGACGACCCACAGATCGAGGCTTTACGCAATCGCCAGGTCAAAAATTTCACGGCGTTACTGATGCTTTCACAGGGCGTCCCTATGTTCGTCGCCGGAGACGAGGTCAGGCGCACGCAGAACGGTAACAACAACGCCTACTGCCAGGATAACGAGATCAGCTGGTTCGATTGGACGCTGGTGCAGAAAAATCAGGAGATACTGCGTTTCTTCAAAGCGATGATCGCGTTTCGCAGGAGCCAGGCCACACTGCAACGCAAAGATTTTTTCCGCGGCCAACAGAACAATCGCGGACTGGCGGATATCTCCTGGCATGGTTGTCGCCTCTACAGTCCTGGCTGGCAAGATCCCAACAGCCATGTATTGGCGTTCACCCTCGGCGGTTTCGCCGATGACGACGCGGATATCCATGTCATCTGCAATATGGACTGGCAAGACCTCGACTTTGACCTGCCACCGCTGGCGGACCGACAGTGGTACAGAGTTGTCGATACCGCGCAACCCGCGCCTCACGACATTGTCGATGACATCACCAACAAACAGGCGGGGGTCGCGATTAGCAGCAGTACCTATCACGCGACCAATCGCAGTGTTGTTGTTTTCGTCTCGCGCGCAAGTAAAGCTTCACAAGGAAAAAAGAAGGCATGAACAAAATAGATTTCACATTTTCAGACACGATCTCCGGCTATATCACTACAGTAGATCCGGACAAGAAAAGCTTTGGTCTTAAAACATCCGATCAACGTGAGTTTCAGGTGCATGTGACCAATGTCACCTATGGTGAACTGATCCAGAACCTGGGCGAGCCATTCCAAGACCCCGGTGTCGCGCTGGAGAATATGCTGCTCCCCGGTCGCTACCTGCTCGCCTATGGTCTTTTCTATCCGGAAAAGGGCGATTTCACCTTCGAGGCCAAACGCATCATCTTCGCCGGACGCAATGTGGATGACTATCGCTTCGAGACACAGGACTGGTGGATCAAGCAGATCACTGCGCTGGCCGAGTTCTACTACAACGCGCAGTTCCCCGATGGTGTGGTCGACTATACGAACTATCGCACCAATCTGACACTAGAGGGTAAGAAGATCGAGAGCACGCGCCAGGAGACCGATACCATCTCGCGTATGGTCTATGGCTTCGCCACCGCGTACCTGCTGACCGGCGAGGACCGTTACCTGGAGGCCGCCGAAAAAGGCACCGAGTATCTGCGCGAACATATGCGTGCAGTCGATGAAAATGAGGATGTTGCTTACTGGTATCATGCTATCGAAACACGGGGGCAACACGAATGTAAGATTTATGCCTCACAGTTCGGCGACGACTACGACGCCATCCCTGCCTACGAGCAGATTTACGCGCTGGCCGGTCCCATTCAGACCTATCGTGTGACCGGCGATCCACGCATCCTGCGCGACGCGGAGATGACCATCAACCTATTCGACAAATACTTCCTGGACCGTGAGCAGGGAGGCTACTTCTCGCATATCGATCCCGTCACGCTTGATCCACGCGCAGCTTCGCTGGGCAAGGACCGCGCACGCAAAAACTGGAACTCGGTCGGCGATCACGCACCCGCTTACCTGATCAACCTGTGGTTGGCGACTGGCGATGAGAAATACGCGAACTTCCTGACCTACACCGCCGATACCATCGCGCAACACTTTCCCGATTACGCACACAGTCCCTTCGTACAGGAACGCTACATGGAAGATTGGAGTCAGGATCTGACATGGGGCTGGCAGCAGGATCGCGCGGTCGTAGGTCATAACCTGAAAATTGCCTGGAACCTGATGCGCATTCACCACCTGCATCCGAACGAGCAGTACACCAACCTGGCACAAAAAATTGCCGAGATCATGCCTACTATTGGCATGGACAAGCAGCGCGGCGGTTGGTACGACGTGATGGAGCGTGTCCGGCAGGATGGCGAGCAGTGGAATCGTTTCGTCTGGCACGATCGCAAAGCGTGGTGGCAGCAAGAGCAAGCTATTCTGGCCTACCTGATCTTACACGGCTCGCTCAAGCAGCCCGAGTACATGCGGTTGGCACGCGAATCGGAGGCCTTCTACAACGCTTTCTTTCCCGATCATGACAATGGCGGCGTGTACTTCAACGTTCTCGCCACCGGTGTTCCTTACCTGACGGGTACCGAACGTCTCAAGGGCAGCCATTCTATGTCCGGCTACCATTCGTTCGAGCTCTGCTACCTGGCCTCGGTCTACAGCAATCTACTGATCAACAAACAACCAATGGATCTGTACTTCAAGCCGAAACCGGGCGCGCTGAAGGATAACGTGCTGCGCGTGCAGCCAGATATTCTGCCTCCCGGCAGCGTCACGCTCGAAGAGGTGTGGATCAACGGTGACCCTTATCATGATTTCGATCCAGTCGCGATGACGGTCAACCTACCGGTGCTGCAAGAGCAACATCCGTTGCAACAACGTCCCGAATGGGCGGGCAACTCGGTGCTAACCGCGGTCGCGCAGCGCGAATTGAAAGTTCGTGTGCGCCTCGTGCCCAGTGGCACGCTGTTCGACGCCGTATTGAACATGAGCAACAACGAGGCACAACTGACGCTTATCGGCGATCTCAACGATGTCGCGGTCGCGGCCTTCAAAGTGCAACTGGATAAAATCATTGCCGCACAACCCAAACGTGTGCGCCTGTCGGTCGAAAGCCTGACCAGCATGTCGAAGGAAGCGGCGCGCGCCCTGGTCTTCGCCGCGCAGAAGCTCGTACTCGATGAGAACATCATTCTGGCAGGCCCCAATGCACAGGTGAAAGCTACGCTACAAGCGGTCGGTGCCTGGGAAGAACTCAACGTGCTTGAACTCGCGGGTACCATCGGAGATTAACACGTGAGAAGCATGTTAAATTGCACTTCTTATAAAGGACCCGTTGTTTCTTGCTAGTAAAAAGGGCAGGAGGAGACTACTTTCCTTCTGCCCTCTTCTTGTCCTTTCCTGATAATGCTGAGCAGGTTAAGCACTATCAAACAACACAAGGAGCCATACTATGGATCTGGATATGTTCATCTCGAATCTACCGCCCTGGATTCTTTTCTTGCTCATCGTCGGCATACCGGTAGCTATCTGCTATAGCGGTATCTTGCTCATGCGCCGCCTGATAAAAAAACCAAAAAGTTACGCACAAAACGATGTTGCGGGCTTTATTTTCGCCGCCGTCAGCGTCATCTACGCGGTCCTGCTCGGCTTTCTGGTCATCACTGTGTGGGAAGAATACGGGGCAGCCGAACAGTCCGCGACAAACGAGTCGTCCGCGCTGATTGCGGTCGCGCATGACTCGATTTTTCTGCCCAAACCAGCAAGAGATAAAATGAATGCGCAACTCCATGCATACATTGATATTGTCATACATGATGAATGGAAAACAGGCGTTGGGCTGAACGGAGACCCGCGCGCCACCGTCCTGATCGACAATATGTGGTTGACCTATAGCAACGTACCCAATAACAGGATCGACGCCACTATGCCAGCAGCACTCAACGAACTCAGTACTGAACGCGCCAACCGCTTGCTCGCGAACGACAGCGCAGTTCCCTTCGCCTTTTGGATCGTACTGATCGTTGGGGCCCTGATTACCCTTTCATTTTGCTTCGTGATGCAAATGGAAGACCACCGTGCGCATGCTGGTATGACCGCGCTGCTGGCGGGCGTCATCGGCACCTGTCTGTGGATCATAGTACTGATCAATCACCCCTTTATCGGCACCTTCAGCGTCTCCAGCGACACGTTCGAGCACGCGCTGTATGTCATCAACAGCATCCCCAAGTAAAAAGGACCAGGGCTGGTGTAGTATTTCCAGCTCTGGTCCACACATTAAATGGTAGTCGAAGAAGCGTGCGCCAGGAAATCGAGCACCATGTGGTTGAATGCCTGTGGTCGCTCCATACTGAGCATATGCGCGACAGCGGGCACGATCACCAGTTGTGCACCAGCGATTTGTGTCGCCACGGTTTGAGCTAGCACAACCTTTTCCACAAGGTCCTGATCGCCCACAATAACAAGTGTAGGAACTCGCACCTCCGTCAGACGTTCAATAGGTGGCGGCTGCAACGCTATTTCCTGTACCTGTTCCGGCTCTGGCACGGTAAACGCGTGGTACTGCATCTGATAGATGCGTTCTCGCACCAAAGGATTGACCTGCTCTGGAGAACGATTGGGACCATCCACCCACATGCGCACATTCAGCCAACTCGCCGCCGCTAGCTCCCCTTTTTGCAACAATGCATCCTCTTCGGCGTTGAATTTCTTGACCGCATCCGAGGGAACATCTCCTCCTACACTGGGCGCAACCAGGACCAACGATTTGACCATTGCAGGATAGGCAAGGGCAAAATCCAGCGCGATCTTGCTTCCAAACGATATACCTACCACATGTGCTTTTTCAATGCTAAGTTCGCGCAATAAAGCGGCGGGATCTTCATGGTTGGCGAATGGCCCATTGGGGAACTGAGATTGACCGAAGCCGCGCAGATCATAGCGAACCACCTGATACTGTTGGGCGAAAACGGCGAATTGCTCATCCCACATGCGACTATCGGCGATGCCCGCGTGCAGCAGCAGGACGGTTTCGCCCTGGCCCGCGACTTCATAATAAAGAGGCGCTCCCCCAATCGTGAGGAAGCCCTTTTGTACTTGTAATTCTGCCACAGCAATCTCCTTCTTAAGGTATATCCATCCTTAAGATCATTGATTTTTACAATCGTTATTTTCGTAGATTAGTGAGGCAGACTTACATCAACGGAGTAGGTTGTGCACAGTACAGCCTCACCACTTAATAGGTTTTTCGTGTGTAAGACCATGCGCGTGCACCTCCTTTCGCTTTATTTGTTGTGTTACGAGATAGCATCGTACCAGACGAAGGACAGAAAATCAACCTAACCGAACAGACTTGGCACATCGGCAACGCTGTCAATCAACCGCGTATGATAATACTGTCCCAATGTTTCAGCGTTGTGGGCACCGCTGAGCACGCCAATCACTTCACCACAACCCGCGTTATAGCCCTCTTCGAGATCGGCGGGCGCGTCACCGAGTTTCATTACCCTATGCACATCCAGCACAGCTAATTGCTCCATAGCGCGAAAGATCATATATGGAGCGGGGCGTCCACGCGCTACATCGCTGGAAAAGATAGCCGTATCAATCAAACGACCAGGCCACTGAAGTTGCTGCATCAGCAGACCACCGATAGTGGCGTCGAAACCGGTATCCAAGGCGATCTTGATGCCACGCGCACGTAGAAACGCGAACGTCTCCTCCGCGCCAGCAATGGGCGCGAGATGCTTTTCGTAAGCGGCGCGCATGCGCTCGACGAATGTGCTCAAAGCCTGCTGCGCCAATGGCTCCAACGTTTCGTCTGAAGCATGCGGACGTTGTTGTTTGTACAGCAAACGAAAGACCTCGATCTTGTTCATGCCCATCAGCGCGTTCAACTCGTCCGGCGTTCCCGGCAGATCGTACTGGCGAGCGGTATCAATCAAGGCGGTCAATACCACATTGCCGCGATCATCGACTGTGGTGCCCGCCATGTCGAATACCACCAGTTGTATCGGTCCCATCTCATACGCTCCTCTCGCTAAAAAATACAGCCCACTCAACCCAGAATCGTGTTCACATGCTGGCGCGAAAACCCCGCCCCACTCGACATGCCTTTGCCTGCAATGCCGATAGTGACATGAATGCGCTCATCGATCGTCTCTGTGTAGACCTGCTGCTGCGGATGCATCAGATAGTAGCCATTCCATAGCTCGCCGATGGTCCAATCGGGCAAGTCGAGCATCGTCCTGGCATAACGCAAGATAGCCTCGTTGATCACAGGATTTGTGCGCTCCTCACCCAGCATTGTCCGCTCGAAATCGTAGTACTCATGCGAGTCACCGATAATGATCGAGCCATCAGCAGCCTGCTTGAACAGCAAGTGAATACCATAACGATGGATATCCTCATCGACCGCCTGTTGCGCGAGTAGATGATACGAGGGACAGGATTTGAAGGCCGCGTAGCGTTGAATCGATAAGCCCGAAAGAATTGAATGCGGCAGGAAGCGCTGGGCTTGCGGCACGGTGCTCAACATCTGCAACTTGCACACACGCAACCCGCTCCTGCTGAATAGTTCGGGGAAGAGCGTGTGATACTCGGAACCACTACACATAAAAACGGTATCGGCAGTAAACGTAGCACCACCTGCATCCTTGACGATACAGCTTCCACTCTGCGCTGTGATAGAAACGACGGTCGTATGTGGAAGATACGCGACGGTTGTGGTACGAGTTACATATGGGATCAATTGCTGTAGCAGTTGGCGCGGCTCGACCGTTAGATCGTCCGCGAAATGTAACGCACCGTGGCAATAACTATCACGTATGAAAGGATAGCGTTGCAATGCCTCGGGCGCATCTATATAGCTGCAATGATAGCTTTCAGCGTAGAGGTGCGCGAATTCGCGCAACACCTGGCTTTCCGCCTCCGTCGAAGCGATATAGAGACTGCCAGGATTCCTGAGCGTAATATCCTGTTCTTGTTGAATTGTGCCATAGATCTCGGCAGTATCGCGCACATAGCCCGCCCACTCCCCATCGGTCTCAACAATCGAACGTACGACCATGCCAAAGTTGCGCGTCGAGGCGTCGTTCGGCCACGCGTTGCGCTCAAGGAGCAACACGTTATAGCCTTTACGTGCCGCGAAATAGGCATGAAATGTGCCGAGCACGCCCGCGCCAACCACGATTACGTCGGCATGGCGCGTCTCTTGAGTTGTCTGTACCACGTCTGTCGCTTCCAACATTATGCTCTGTCTTGTTTTCAACACTACCTAAAAGTAGCTTACCATCAGCAAGAGAGCAGTAACAGGGTCAAGACATCCATTGAATAATCGAAAAGAGGTTTATTTTTGCACAATAGTCATGTTGGAGAAAAACAGCGGCAATCCTTTTACGTAGGTGCTAAAAAAGATTTTAAGCGGATTGGAGAATAAAGCCCGTCACCTCATAGCCACGACCCGGTCGCTCGTTTTCGGGCAGGTCCGCGATCCATTCCCACTGCGCCTGCTCGATCACACTGAAACGCTCGTGTACCAGTTCGGGAAAGACGCGTGGAACAAGGGGGATGCCACGCCGATGCGAGGCATCATGATCAGTACCGTATACCGCGAAGGCGAAACCGCGAATATCGGTCAGCAGGACCGCGACCCCACCCTGGTCCAATAGCTCGTATATAGCATGGAGATGCGCTTTGATGATGCGTATACGAAAGGCCTGCGCGGCATCCTGGTAGCGACGATGACGCTCCTGTTCGCTCACAAGGGTTGGAGCAAATTGCGCAATCGTATCGAGCATATCCAGCAGAGGATAACTGAAGAGTTGCGAGAGCACGAGCGAGCTTACCACCAGACCAAAATCGCTCTGCCGCAAGGTATGGATAGCTGGTGGATCAGGTACCTGGCAGCGATCCAGACAATCAGCGGCGGCATCAAAAACAGTCTGCGCGCCCTCGCCAGCTAGCTTATGCCAATCCTGTCGCGCCACTTCACGCCTGAGATTGCTGCTCACCCCACCCGTAAGATCGCATTGCACAAAACGCACACGCCTCTGCAACGCAGGTGACGCCAGTTCTCCGCGTCCACGCTGCATAGCTGCCAGGTCAAAATCCGCCAGCACCACCTCATCGGATGCGCGGCATAACTCCGCCAACGGCACCTCGGTACATGCGCCCGCACCCATCACCAGACTACTGCGCGATGTTGCGGGATCGCGTAAAGCAAGCGCACGCGTCACCAGTTCCTGGCAATGGCGCAGGTGTTGTGGCGCGTGCTGCTCCAACCAGGATCGCCTGGCTCGTCCCTGGATCTGATAATTTGTTTGTGATAATGAATCTATACGCATGAAAAGAGTATTTGGGATAAGAAAACGGAAGACCGTTGGGCGACGGAAGACCACAAGGGCCTTCCCTACTATATACGAACTTACCCCTATGGCTAGATTAGCTTTTAACGGCCCTGGTAGTTGGGGGTACGCTTTTCTCTGAAGGCGGTGACGCCTTCGTTGTGATCGGCGGTTTGGATGGCCTCGTCTTGCATGCGACCCTCTAACTCCAGCAGACCAGCCAGATCGAGCTTCTCGCCCTGGTAAAACAACGTTTTGATCAGGCTATACGCGTGAGTCGGACCCTGCGCCAGGCGTTGCGCGATCTGCGTCACGGTGGCCTCGAACTCTTCTTCGGGTACACTTTTGTTCACCAACCCGAGCCGCTCAGCCTCGACACCGTTGACCTCGTTCGCCAGTAGCGCCATCTCCATCGCCTTGCCCATGCCGATCAGCCGCGGCAAGAAATAAGCACCACCACCATCGGGCACCAATCCAATGCGCGCGAACGCCTCAGAAAAACGCGCATCATGGGTGGCGATGCGCAGATCGCAGGCCAAAGCGATATTCAAAGAGATGCCGGTCGCGACTCCACGAATCGCGGCCACCACTGGTTTCGGCATGTCGCGAATCGCGTGGACAAGCTGATGATACTTGCGCAGGTGCTGGCTGACGGACTCCGTACTGCCGGACGCTGTGCGCTCCGCGAAGGCGCTCAAGTCCTGGCCCGCTCCGAACGCGCGGCCCGCTCCGGTAAGCACGACGCAGCGCACCGATTCATCCTGGGCCGCCGCTTGTAGCACCTCCGCGCATTCCGCGATCATGCCATCATTAAATGCATTCAAAACCTTGGGACGGTTCAACGTCAATGTCAAAACACCCTCTTGCTGCTGAACCAACACATACTCGAAATCAGTGCGCATTACCATACTCCTCTTCATTGGGGATAACGGACGCGATAATGAAGTTTCACAATTTATTTTCGGGTATCATGGTCCGCGTAGGGCAAAGGCATGCTTTGCCCTACGCGGACCGGTGCGCCCCGAGCATACACGTTGCCCTAACCACGCTATTTTGTCAAACTACATAATCGCGTCCGCGCTACTTTTTGATCGATGGCGTGTCGAGCATCAAAACTTCGAGCGCGACGCGTGCGTTGACGTTCTGTTCCAGCGACTCTTGCGTCTGGAGAATCGCGCGCACCATGCGTTCGGCCTCGACACTGCCAACTTTTCCCGCCTGCGCGCGCAACAGGTCGCGCATATCGACGTTCACCGTCAGGTCCAGGCAGTTGTTCGCTGCTAATACCATATCACGCCACCATAGTAACCACAACTCCAGTACCGCGCGCACTTTTTCGCCCTCGATTCCCAATCGCTGCACAAAATCGAAGCGTTTGACCCGGCTCAGCGTTGGCAACTGACTCAACTCCTCCAGGTACTGTCGTCGTTCCGTCAAAACGTCCTCGTCCTCCGCCGCCTGCACTGCCCAACCCAGACGGCCTGCCGCCAGCGACGCGATCAGCGACGCCTCTTCCTGCTCCACACGCCACTGGTCCTGTAACGCGACCCTGATCTGCGGAGCGGACAGCAGTTGCATCTGGATGGTCTGCACCCGCGATACAATGGTTGGTAGCAAGAGGCCTACATCGGGAACGGTCAGCAAAACAACGACTTCGGACTCTGGCTCCTCTAACGTCTTGAGCAGACAGTTGGCAGCCTGAAGATTCATCTCGTGCGCGTCTTCTATAATAAAAATATTGCGTCGACCCTCTAATGTATGGCGCGCCGCATCGCTTTGCAGTGCCCGCACCTGATCGATCAAAATAAATTGTTTGTCCGCGGGCCTGCTGATCACGTGTACGTCCGGATGATTGCTATGTAGCACTTTGCGGCAAGAGAGGCAACTGTTGCATGGTTCAGGGGGCGCGATAGTGCTATCCGCTCCGCCCGTGCAGAGCAACGCCTGCGCGAAACGACGCGCCAACAAACTCTTGCCGATTTGTTTGGGACCCGCGAAAAGATAGGCATGTCGCACCTGTTGCGCGATCAGTGTGCGGCGCAACATATCGATGGCGTGCTCATGCC
>CAZZWK010000106.1:0-16651 GCA_964657925.1 uncultured Dictyobacter sp. | reverse complement strand
TGCAATGGCAGCGCGTCACCGATCCGACCAACGCGACACAGTGGCAAAGTTGGACCACCTTCGGCGGCGCCAGCAGCACCGTCTATCAAGACGGTGGCTGCGCCTTGAGCAATACTAGTGGCCTGTTGCGTGTCTTCGCGCAGCAGGGTAGCGGCGGCAACGCGCTGTGGACCTGGCAGAGCAGCGACAACGGACAGACCTGGAGTTCTGCACCGACAACTGTACTCTCGCCTCCCGGCGGTGCCCTGCTCAAAGGCATCGCCAGCGCGGGCAACAACGACTGCTTCTTGCTCTACGATGTCTACGGCGGCGAGGCTATTGGCGCCAGCTTCTGGTCCGGCTCATCGTGGAGCATGCTGCGCACCTGGACGCTTTCAACCATCATCTTCGCCGCTGGCCTGGCCGTCGCCTGGCAAGCAGTCAGTAGCAGCTACACGCTGGTCTATTCGGATGGCTACTCGCTCAAAGCCTGTACCACGAACAGTAGCGCGAGCAGTTGGACCGCGTTACCCGATATCGCGCCCACCAGCAATGGTATGATCGGACGTGTCGCGCCCCGCTTGACCTTTTTCGATAACCTTTACCAGCTTACCTGTGTAGAGATCGATACCGGCTCGTACACCGGTTCGGTTTACGCCTACCCGCGCGTGCGCCAGAGCATTGATCTGCTTCACTGGTCCAACGGTTTCATCTTCCCCGATCTGCCCTGTAACTATGGCGCGGCCATCGTCAAATGGACGCCGCCCGCGACCACACGTGCGCGTTACGCCATCATCACGCTGGCGAAACTCATGCTCGATAGCGATTTTCAAAACAGCGATGCTACGCGCTACCTCGACGTGTCTACACACATACTGGATTACCAGCGCATAGACGATCTCGGCAAGCCTGGCGCGATCACGCTCATGCTCGACAATAGCGGATCACAACTTATCCCGTCTATCGCCAACTATGGCGTCAGTTACCAGCCCATCGGCCTCAACTGCACGATGGTATTGAGCGAAGGCTACTTCACCGGCACGCCACCTATCACAGCCGAGACAATCACGACCGCGCGTTATCACATTCGCCAGATAGTCTTCGAGCGCGCGCCTGGTCAGAATCGCGTGCGTATCGAGGCGGCGGACCTGACCCAACAACTGGACGCGCAAAACCGTTTTCAACTCACCTATACCAACCAATCGCTGAGTTGGATGATCACCGAAGTGTGCGCGCGGGCAGGACTCTTCTCCATCGTGCTACCCACCACAGCGCAGATGAGCAGCAGCATCACGACCTTTGTGCTGCAAGCGGGCCAGCCCTATCGACACGCGCTCGACGAACTCTGTCGCGTCGGCTGGCTCGAATACTTTCTGGACCAGAACGAGACCCTGCAATTCCGCGAACTCAGCGCGAGCGATGCCAGTGTCTGGACCTACGCGCCCGAAATCGAGACGCTGGCGCTCGGCAGCAGCTATCCACGCGCCAATCACACCATCGTCGTCGGTCGCCCACCCGCTGGTAGCACGCTCGGCGCGACCACCACCGGCGAGGCCTACGACAGTCTGCACATGCATACCGTCGGACTCGAAGAGGTCACGATCGAGACCGATCCAAAGTTGATCAGCAGCGCACTGTGCGCGACCAGGGCCAGTTTCGAACTGCAACAGGAGCAACGTGACGGCGTCGAGCACAGCATCAGCGTTCCCCACAATCCCGTGCTACAACTACTCGACATCGTTACAGTGAACGATCAGGCTGCGCCCCTGGGCACCGGTCGCTCTGCCAGCGCCCGCGTCTATCGCGAGGAGGTCATCTTCGATGCCACACACGCCAGCTATACGCTCACCCTGTCCCTGGAAGGAGCATGATTTATATATTACCATCACCCACTCCATCCGCGTAGGCGCTACCATAATACGACACACCTCGCTTACACACGCGCGCACCCGCAAGGGGCGCGCCTACGCGGGGATGTATCCCAATTCATTCTTAACATAGAAAGGACAAAATTATGAACATAACCCTGCTTACCAACCTCATCCTGGTCCTCTTACCGTTCGCGACCGCGCTGGCCGTGTGGCTGGCACGGTTGTTGCTGCAACGTCTACCTGAGAGCCAGCGCGCCGCGCTAGATCAGTTCGTCAAATATGCGGTACAAAATGTCGAGCAGGTATATACCAACGCTGGCAGCGACCAGAAAAAGACGCTGGCTGCCACGCTGATCGCCGCTATGTTCCAGGCCTTCCACCTGCCCGTGCCGCCCAAAAGCGCCATCGATGCTGCCATCGAATCTACCGTCTTCGAAATCAACCAGCTACCAGCCCAACAAGCGGCCAAAGCTGACATCAACCCACTCGCGCCCAACACACATTAAAATCTCTATCATCCATACATTGAGAGGAAAACGATGTATGCTCTTGAGCGATATTGAAACGATGACGCGGCAGGATCTTTTCGATACCACCGCCACGCGTTGGAGCAATAGCGATATCGATCGCGCTATTGACAAGGCTGTCGATCGCTACAGTCAGTATTATCCCAACATTGTCTTTACTGATATGTCAACGCAACCGTATCAACGCACCTATCCCTATCCCACAAGCTGGAACTCGGCCTATCCAGTGCTGTGGATCGAGAAGGTCCTGTATCCGCTCCAGATCTACGGCACCCGCTATGCCGCGCCCACGACCGCTCCGAGCGTGACCGCGACAACTGGTAGTGGACTGAACTCCGGCAGCTATCAGTACCTCGTGACCTTTCTCACGCAAGGTGGCGAGACCACGGCTGGACCTATCGTCAGCGTGACTACCGGCGGCTCGAATCTGGCGGTCGCGCTCAGCAATATCCCGCTCGCGCCATCACTGCCCACACAACCACCTACGCAAGCAGGGATGGTGACCAATACGGTCATCGGGCGCGCCATCTATCGCACGCTAGCTAACGGTTCTACCTTTTACTACCTCGCCAGCATCGCGGACAACACTACCACGACCTTTACCGATACCGCGAGCGATAGCAGTCTCAGCGGGCTGCCACAGCCGCCCAGCGTCAATAGTAGCGGGGTGATGGTCTGGCCGCCCTGCTCATGCGACTTCTCGGAATACTCCAATATGTACGATAGCAGTAGTGCGCTGGCGAGCGGGGGCAATATGGGTCTGGCGGGCGCGGTCGGCGATGGACATGGTCCGACTGGCACGCAAACACCTTCGTTCACTGTGTTGCTTAGCAACACAGGGCTACCCCAGGACAACACGCTGCTCATGCGCGTCTTCTACGCGACAAAGCAGCAGCTCGACGCCAGTGGTAGCACCATTCCCGAGGTGCATCACGATGTGATCGTGCTAGGGGCCAGCGCATACGCCCTCGCCGCCTACCAGATTCCCACCAACGACAATTTCGACTTTCAGGATGGTGGCCTGCGCGATCGCATCGATGATACGCACATCCCGAGCGCGTGGCTACAGGTCGCGCAAGATCGCTTGCAACAATTCGAGGCCCGTTTATTGGAAATCAAGCAGCAGCGCGACTTCGCATCATCGGCCCGCGTGCATTGGGGCGATATTCCAGCGCACTGGCCGTGGCTTTAATGCATCAACCGACCCTGGCCCGACGCGGGGCAAACGCGTGGTTTGCCCTACGCGGACCCTGGCCCCTATGTTCATGGCAAACCGGATTTCGGCTGCAAAATGCATCTCGTCCGCGTAGGGCAAACCACGCGTTTGCCCAGGGAGGAAATAACATGAACGACATCTTCAGCACGCTCAGCGTGCTCAATCTGGTGCTCACTATCACCGGTATTCTCGGCGGCCTGCTCGCCTTTCGCAACGGCATCACGCGCACGGCCAACGAGGTGCAGGAACGCGTCATCCACGCTTTGGAGATCGAGTTGGAGAGCCTGCGCCAACGCCTGGACGACATGAAGGATGAAAATATCCGTCTCAAGCATACTATCGATACCATCTATGCCGCGCTCAAGGGTCGCGGTATCGTCGTCACCATCGAGGGCGACATGATCTCTATTCGTGATGATCGCGGCAGCACCACCAGCCGCATTGTGGATGACGGCAAGCAATAGTTTGGCATGAGTATGCACTCTATTCCCTGGAGGACGGGAGGTTTCTATGCCCACTATCGGTATCGACTGCGAGATCATTCTGGATGGCACCGGCTACTTTCTCAAGCCCGCTAGCTATCAGATCAAGCAGCCGCGCATCCGCCAGGCCAGCTATCGCGCCGACCGCTCGCTGGCATATGTCGACTACGGACCAGGCAAACGCGCCTGGTCCATGACCGTGCTCGCCGCCAATGACCTGTTACGCTACGACGGACTCGCCACCGGCCTGAGTGGAGAACAATACCGCGACGCCTTACGCGCCAGTTACAGCAACAACATCGGCACGACCATCAACTTCATCGATCCACTCAACGGCAGCCCCATCCCCGTCCACTTCGACGCCTATAGCGAAATCATTCACGATCTGCACAGCCAGATAGTCTCGCTCGCCACCGGCGGTACGCCCGCCGCGACTTACGAAATCAGTATAGAGTTGTTGGAGGCATGAATATATCTCAACATATCGCGTCCGTGCCCTCACTGTGGATGCGCCGATTTTTTCTAAAGGAGCCTGCTCAATGCCCACACCTGGCTACCTCTCGCTTGATGAGTTCGTGCATGACGTGTTGGGGTTGACGCTCTATCCCTATCAAAAACGGGTGGGCGAGGCCATCCTGGACTCGGTGATGCAGCAGCGTGGGCTGACGTTCAGCGTGATGTTCGCGCGCCAGATGGGCAAGAACCAGCTCAGCGCCATCCTCGAAACATACTTGCTGTTCTACAATCAGGAGGGCAGTATCGTCAAGGCCGCGCCGACCTTTCGTCCACAGACCATCAATAGCCAGACACGACTGCAATTTATACTCAACAACTCATCGAAAGCTGAACTGGTATGGCGCAGCCACGGCTATACTATCGGCCTGGCACCTTCAAAAGAGATGCGCGCGTCACAGGCAGGCCCACGTGTGCTCTTCTTCTCCGCCAGCCCACAGTCCAGCATCGTGGGCGCGACCGCGTCGCTGCTGCTCGAAATCGACGAGGCGCAAGATGTCGATATCGACAAATATAATCACGACCTGCGTCCTATGGCAAGCACCACCAACGCGACCACGATTCTCTATGGCACGGCCTGGACGGACACCACGCTGCTGGCAACCGTACGCGAGGACAATCTGCGTTTACAAGAGCAGGATGGCATCCAGCGCCACTTCGCCTACGATTGGCGCGCCCTGGCCGCGATCAACCCGCGCTACGCCACCTTCGTCGAACACGAGATCGAGCGCCTGGGGGCCGACCATCCAAACATTCGTACGCAATATTTGCTACAACAGATCAGTAACGCGGGTCGCCTGTTCAATGACTTACATCTGCACAAGCTCGCGGGCTCGCACGACTGGTATGATATGCCTGAGGAGGACGATTTCTACGTGGCGGGCATGGATATCGGCGGCGAAGAGTACGCCCACCTCACCATCGATTCCGCGCACCCTGGCGCATCGTTCGATGTTGGTCGGCACGATAGCACGGTGATCACTATCGGCAAAGTGACGTACAATGGCTCTCTGCCACACATCCAGGTCGTGCATCACTGCTGGTGGACGGGCCTCAACTATTCCGCTCAACTGGAGCAGACGCTGGCGCTGTGCAAAAGTTGGCACATTCATCACCTCGTGGTCGATCGCACCGGCCTGGGCGATCCGCTCTGCTCCATGCTACGTCAACGCCTGGA
Organism: uncultured Dictyobacter sp.; assembly: GCA_964657925.1. Classification (GTDB taxonomy): domain Bacteria; phylum Chloroflexota; class Ktedonobacteria; order Ktedonobacterales; family Ktedonobacteraceae; genus Dictyobacter. The sequence goes on along the minus strand of CAZZWK010000106.1, from coordinate 10,886 downwards.
GCCTGGACGTGTCATCCCCTACGTTTTCTCTCGCCAGAGCAAAAGCAATCTCGTCTTCGGACTCCTGAGCATGATCAATTCCGACAACCTGCAACTCTATCGCGCGCAATCCGGTGACGAACTCGTCCACGACACGCTGGCCGAATGCATGCGTCAGCTCCAACGTGCCCGCTACCGCACACATGCCAATGACCAGCTCGAAGCCTACGTCGATCCCGCCGATGGACACGACGATTTCTTGATGAGCCTCGCCCTCTGCTGCGAGGCCGTACGCGACCTGTCCACGCCCACACCCGTCAGTGAGACCGAGATCGTTCGACCTAGAGGGGAGTATCAGAATGAGAGTCGTTATTAGCATAGTGTGCAAAAGTAGAACTCTACCTTTTTTTCAACGTACATAAAATAGATGTATTTAGAAGCGGCTGTCGCCATGACAAAAAGCAGTGGTGCCATCCTGGACGAACATGGCGCGCGATACCGCGAATAGGGTAAACAAACAGGAGATTTGTGGATGATAAAGATTTATGCTTTTCTTGAAGGGCCTGCCCCAACCGGTGGTTGGGAGGTCACCGCGACCTGCGAATGTGGAGTGCGTCTGGTTCGACATATCTCAGCAAAAGCGGAAGATGCCCAGCATGATATAGGCGTGACCTCGCATGAGCAGCATAAACTCTATCGTGATCATTGTTCTGCGCAGCATCAAGGTGCACCATTTCAAGTAGAGTGGGTCGATCATCCATCGAACTATCAAAGGGTACACCAATCTGATGTCGAGGTCGTTAGCTGGAGCAAGGATGATTTCTATTCCCTGGCCGATCAGCTTCAGGCAGCGTTTTCGGCGGATCGTGAAAAATCGCCACCACCTCCGGAAGACGATCTCTAGTAGGTCAGTTGCTCCATTCCGTAGCATCGAGTCAAACGACACCGGGGACATTGACGCGAACGCTGGTGATACTATGCACTAAAATGATGCCTTCACCAAGCTACGATCGATCGTATCGACCGTTGCACAGCCCGCCAGCTGCATCGCCCGCTTGAGTTCAGTATGCAAGATCGAGAGCACCTGCTCGACGCCCTTCGCGCCATCCACCGCTAATCCCCACAACACCGGACGACCAACCAGTACCGCGCGTGCGCCCAGCGCCAGCGCTTTGAGGATATCGGTGCCGCGACGAATACCGCCATCCAGGTAAATCTCGCAGCGTCCAGCCACCGCTTCCACGATCTCTGGCAACACCTCGATACTCGAAACCGCGCCATCCAGTTGCCGCCCGCCGTGATTGGAGACGACGATGCCGGAGACGCCGCGCTCGACCGCCAACAACGCGTCTTCGGCAGTCAAAATGCCCTTGACCAGGATGGGCAACGTGCACTCATCATGCAACCAATCAATAATATCCCACGTCAACGGAATCTGCCCCAGGCCCTCTTGCGCTATACCCACGAGATTGGCCTCGGTCATTGGTGGTGGTGGCAGGAGCACATTATTTCGTCTGCTGCGCTCACGATTGCCCAGAACCGGCAGGTCCACCGTCAGCACGATCGCCCGATAGCCTGCTGTCTCTGCTCGCCGCACCAGCATACGCGCAACCTCCAACGATCCATACGTATACAGCTGAAACCACAACGAACTGGTTGCTACCTGGGCGATCTCTTCCAATGTACGTGTCGCGTCGGTGCTCACCACCATCAGCGCTCCAGCCGCGCCCGCGCCCCGTACAGTCGCCAACTCCCCTTCGGGATGTGCCAAACCATGCAAAGCGGTGGGAGCGACCAGCATAGGCATCGGCACCGGCAGACCCAACACACTGGTGCTGCTATCACACTCGCTGACATCCACCATCGTCCGTGGCCGCAAACGAATGCGCGCAAAGTCGTCCTGGTTGGCGCGCAAAGTGATCTCATCATCACTGCCCTCGGCATAAAAATCCCAGTAAACAGGATTCATGCGCTCCCTGGCTAAAGCCTCGTATGTGGACACATTGATTGGCTCCATTATTTATCTACCTGTCTGATTGCTTCTTCTCAATATCAGCAACCCTCAGCGCACTCCTTGAAACGTGCGGGCTAAGGATACTGCTTGCTCAGATCGACCACAGTAGAGAGCAGTGTCGAGGCTCAAAACAGCGTATCCTGATTATCGCTCTCTTTGCGCTTCTTTGTAATCCTGCGTGTCTTTCTATTGCGCGCTTCAATTTCAGCACGAATATCAGGCGCGGTCGGCATATCTTCGGGCATCGGCCCCATTGCCTCCTCGATAGCTCGACGGACCGCACGGCCAACAAAATGATGCGTTGTGATCGCCTGGCCTTCCTCACTCACGTTATCGCTCACCAGGCGTCGTTCTGTCAGTACATTCTTGAGATCGATCGCGGACAGTTCCTCGCGCGTAATATTATCGAGGTATTCACGATCAGCAGGAACACCCTTGCGTTCTTTTAGCTCTTCCAACGTAAGGCCGTGCAGACCAAGATATCCTGAATCAATAAAGATACCAAAGCGATTGCTATTCACACCAGCATCGTTTGCCGCTACACCAAGCATCTTATAACTCTCGCTGACTCGTTGCCGCGTTTCGATGCGCGCCTCTTGCTCCTCACGCAACTCGTGGATCTCTTGCTTGCGCGTCTTTATCGCAAAATAGAGTTGCGCATCGGCAACTTGCTTCTTACGCGTGTTCCCATTCATCGCGATCAGGTAACACGCAAGGCGAGAAAGAAAATAATCTTTTATCTCCCGCTTCGCACCTTTACCGACAACGATCATTTTCATGCTAGCATGAAAATGATCCTCGACACAATTTCCGCCTTCCTCGCACGATATCATCGCCTTCTCGATAGCATGCTCAAAGTTCTCCCAACTCCTCGCATATCCCAATAGCGGTGCCAATTCGCGTGCGCTCCAATATTCCTGCCCATAGGGATTCACTTGCTTGATCAGGTCAAAATCCGGCTGCTGCGTCCCATCAACCATATCTACCTCCATACCTATGAATGCCAAATATTTCCAGGCCCTAATTACCTCTTCAGCATTTCTGTGCCAGTATAACATACCAGATCGCTTAAAGCTACTCTCTACGAAGTCTCACCCTCTGCTGCTTACCTGCTGTACATGTTTCGTTGCGCAATGGCGCTTTCTTCAGGCAAAAGAGATACTCGCCTGCTCACTTTTCAGGAATGAGAATTGGCGTTCCGATGGTCAGGTGATCCCACTTGATCTGCTGATTCGCTGCCCTCACCTTGTCAGCAGAGACGTTGTACCGCTGCTTCAGCGCCTTAAAAAGCTCATCAGGAACAAGTTGTGTTTCGGAAATGTAATGCGTGTACCAGCCTGGAATGACAAGATGCTGGCAAAGGATATCGGCTGGATTCGCAGCCCGGATGATCGTCTCAGCAGGAATTGCCAGTTCTGCAAGCAGATCATCCACATCCATCGTGCGCAAAATGTACTTTTGAGTGAAAGTGGCGTTGCTCTTTAAAAGCGCTAGCACCGGATCTTGTACCTCCTCCTTCTCATTGAGTGCTTGTGCGAATGGAGGAGCATCAAGAATGAGGCGACGGAGGGCACTATCGTTATGAATAGCAGCTCCGAGTGGACCATTCTGGTGGTTTTCGACAAAGCCTCCTACTCTATTCTCACCTACACTGTCTACGAGTTCGGGGAAAGCCATCAATCCTTCGGCCATGTTGCTATTTGTCCAATCTTTGTCATCCCAATATGCAAAAAACGCAAGCAGGACGTTCTGACCAAGCATGTCATCGATATCCTTGAAATCCTCTGCTGAAAGCCGATCCCAGAGCACGTTTTCAGCGAGCGACACAACTTTCCCTTGATACAGCACATTCTGAGCGACCAACGTCTTTATGTGCTCTCTGGCTCCTCGTAACATGCGCAAAACCTCTGAATTGTTTGGATCAGAGAAAATATCGTGATTGGCATCAACAATTGTTTGCGCGGACATATGCGTCAATTCCGCCAGCTTTGCTAGTGGCGTCAGGCTCGGAAAGTAAACAAGATGCGGAAAACGCTGGTCTTTCCCAACATGTCCGAAGCGTGCGGGAAATCCATGCTCGCCGCGTATCATATTCTCGGTGAGTTCTCCTGAGGCAATGGTCTGCTCTTCCTCATAATCGTGATAGTCTGGATGAGTGATCGGATCTTTCCCCGTGGCTGCTGTCCCTGTGGTGAAATGAAGTGCATGAATGAGTTCATGACCAAGCGTCACGAATGGCGGTTGGAAAATTTCATTATACGCTTCATCAAAGGCAGTGAGGGTCTTATCACCCATTCCAGGATCGATAAAGATAATCGCATCGGTTGGCTTTTGTTCCTCCGCCAGTTTGTGATCAGCCGCCTGGCAGGATTCGGACGAAGCATATTTTGTTGCTCCCTCAGGTTGGATGGTCACGGTTTGCGTCCCATTGGCTAGTGTGATAACCAGCAGCCGTCCTTTCTCCATGGAGAGAAGCGTTTCAAAGTAGCCGATGATTTTTAGCGCGAAACCTTCGTGCATGTTGTTCTGATTATCGGCTTCATTCACGCTCAGTGCAAGCGCTTTTTTCGATGCTTTGAGGTCTTTGAGCAGGTCTTCTGCTCCCTTTGAGGAAACTTCATAGCTCACAATCGTTTTCCTTTCGTTCGAGGAGAAAGCTTTGTCTGGATCAACAGTATCAAATCGAGCGTGCCTGGAGGAGTCCCGCGATGAGCAGCTTGACCATGCGGCGGGCATCGTAACGCGGGTCGTTGTCGGCGCCAACACAGAGGTTGCCGATGCCATACATCAGTTCGAGGGCATCAATATCGGCACTGACCTCGCCAGCCTGGGTGGCGGCGGCGAGCAACTGAGCGCAAACGGGCACGAGGCGGTCAAGGAAGTAGGCATGTAGCGCGTCGAAGCCGACGTTGTTGGGTTGCAGGACCGCGGCGAGTCCATGCTTCGTGACCAGGAAATCAACGAAGAGGTCGACCCACTGAGCGAGTGCCGCGTGCGGCGAGCTACTATTTGCCAGCAGGACCGGACCAGCCTCGGCACAGGCCTCGACCTGATGACGATACACGGCAACCACGAGATCCGCTCGTGTCGGGAAGTGACGGTAAATCGTCCCCATCCCAACGCCAGCCGCCGCCGCGATGTCACGCACGGGGGCCTCGACACCGGACGTGACGAACACAGCCGCCGCCGCGGCGAGCAACGCACGCTCGTTGCGCTGCGCATCGGCCCGTCTCTGCCGGGCCGGTTGCCCCACTCCCTCGTCGATAGTGCCCATCGCTTCATTCCTTCCCTCAAAACACTAGCTTGACAAAACGGAACATCGCTCCGTATAATAGTATCGGAGCACCGCTCCACTTTCTTAGTGTAGCATATCATGATAGCTTAAAGGAAGATCTTTCTATGAACGAAACAGACATAACGATGACGGACGCGACTATGAGTGGGCACACTCCTGTCGTCTCGGTGAAGCCGGTCGTGCTCTCAGCCCCAGGCCGTGGTGAGGATCTGCACGTGCGAGTGTCTGCGCCCGCGATTGGGAGCGCATTGCCGCTTATTGTTTTCTCGCATGGTTTTGGCTTATCGTTGGACGACTACGACCCGTTGGTCGACTTCTGGGCTGCTCACGGCTTCGTGGTCATGCAACCCACGCATCTCGACTCGCAGACACTGAGCCTTCCTCCTGACGATCCTCGTACACCATTGATCTGGCGTTTCCGAGTCGAGGACATGAAGCGCATCCTTGATCAGCTTGATCTCCTTGAAGCTTCCGTGCCTGGCCTCAGTGGGCGCCTCGATCGAAGCCGCATCGCCGCAGCCGGACACTCCTGGGGCGGCCAGACGGCGAGCATGCTGCTGGGGGCACGAGTCCTCGATCCCGAGAAGGGAACGGAAGAGGACATCTCCGACGTGCGGATCAAAGCGGGTGTGCTGCTTGCCACGCCTGGCCTGGGCGGTGCTGACTTGACTCCGTTTGCAGCCGAGAACTTCCCATTTATGAACCCGAGCTTCGCGGACATGACCACGCCGACCCTCGTGGTCGCGGGAGATCGAGACCAGTCCCTGCTGTCCGTTCGGGGGCCGGAATGGTTTACTGACCCGTACTTCTTGAGCCCAGGCAGCAAGAGCCTACTAACGTTGTTCGGGGCAGAACACTCGCTTGGCGGCATCCCTGGGTACAAATTCGCGGAAACGACGGACGAGAACCCCGCACGAGTCGCCCTGATCCAGCGGCTCACATGGGCTTACCTTCGCAGTGCGCTCGACCCTGAGGATTCCAGCTGGTCGGCAGCACGCACGGCTTTAATGGAGAGCCCCAATCCACTGGGTCGAATTGAATCCAGGTGAAGCTCTCAGAAAGCGTACTGCGCGTCCCCTCACTGGCTCGACGCCGGTGAGGGGACGCGCAGTACGCTTTTTCTGACCAATAAGAAGCCAGTTTTCGAGCAAGAGTGCTCCCGCCCAGCTTCCCAAGCCATGTGAGAGGCTCAACTTAGTAGCGTGACCGCACCCACCGCTCGCGACTCTGCATGCCGCTATCTCTTACCACATATACTGTCCGCCATCCACCACCAACTTTTGCCCGTTCACAAACGATGCCCCATCGGAAAGCAACAGCATCAGTGCGTTGGCAACATCTTCCGGTGTCCCGATACGTTGCAACGGTATATTTTCCGTTCGCGCTTGGAGAACCGTTGGATCATCCAGGTGATAGCGTTCAATCGTCTCTTCTGTTTGTGTCAAACCTGGAATGAGCGTATTGACACGAATCTTTGGCCCTAATTCGAGTGCTAAACACTGAGTAATCATCATGATACCCGCTTTTGCCACGCAGGTATTGATCCCATTTTTTCGTCCACGCAAACCGGTTGATGCCCCTATGTTGATAATACTCCCTTCATCTGGCTGATCCAGCATACAGGAAGCACCCGCCTGACTACATAGGAAGGCCCCTTTCAATGTCGTATCGAGCACGGCATCCCAGTCTTCCTCAGCAAGTTGGACGATGGGTTTATCAACGACGCGTGCAGCATTATTTATTAACACATCAATCCCATGAAACGTTTGCATCGTTTTCTCTACAAGACCTTGCACCTCATCTTTCTTCGCCACATCTGCTTTTATCAGAAGGATGCGAGACCTTGTTTGCTCATCTATATGAACAGCTTTTTGGGCTTGTTCATCATCATGAGCATAGTTCAAAACAACATTGTACCCTTCACGAACCAGACGAAAAGCAATCGCTTTCCCAATACCCCGTGTACTGCCAGTCACAATCGCTGTTTTTCTGCGCGCTGAATGCAATTTTCTTCCTCAAGGATACATTTGACTCATGATCTCTAGCTACGTGCAAAAAAAATTTCTCTTTTTACGTATGAAAAACGCCTGAAAGTGCATGGATCGGTTGCTCATGAGGCCAAACCATCAGTGCTTTTTGGTAGACCTCGGCTGCTTCCTGATAGCGCTGTCTGCTCTGAAGTTTTTGTGCGCCTTCTACCCCACGTTGAAGGTAAGTTTGGAATAAGGCTAAATCGCCTAAAGCGAGTGCTGTTGCTTGATGATTCGCTATCCCATGGTGCTTGTGCATGATTGAGGAGCATATCTGCTCGTCCACTGCTTCTCTGATTCATTGGACCTGGACGCCTACACGCTCAAGGAGGGATCGGCAGAGATCAGCGTGATACTTGATTGGCATGCGACCAGGAGGGCCATGCGAATCTGAGCCAGCACTTATCAGCAAGTCGTTTTGCCTGGCATAAGCGAGATAGGTTTCCACTTGTGCTGGAGAGTGTGTAGGATAGTAGGCTTCGATCCCATCAAGTGGGATTTCGGCAAGCACACGATCAAGCAGTTCTGGCGTGTAATCGGTAAATTCCTGTGGCTCTCGCAGACCTCGACCAGGATGTGCGATAAGAGCCACACCCCCACTTTGATGCACGGTCTCAACGGTCTGGTCGATATCCGCTTTCATTTCGCGATATCCTGCATCAGTTATCAATTTTAGCGCACTCGGCCAATCTGGCACTGCTCCCTGTTTGATCAGCACGGTGCCGCACTCGCCTGCTACACGCAGATGGTGAGGATGTGGAAAACGATAGCCTCGGCGTTGTAGTTCCTCATACACCTGCTCTGCATTGTTTTTCTGGCGTTGCCGAACGTCCTCTGTAATAGATAGCAGCATCTGATTATGAGGATCAAAGCCAAAGCAGAGAACATCAGCCATCTTTCCATGAAATTCAGCACTGACCTCTACAGCAGCGACAAAGAGTACCTTTTTTTGAACACTCAGAGAGTGAATACGTTCTACTGTATCCACATGATCATGATCGGTGACGGCGACTAGACCAAAGCCTTCTTGTGCCACATAGTCGAAAAGATCTTCCGCTGACCAACGCCCATCACTGTACGTGGTGTGCATATGTAAATCGATAGGTGTATCAGGAGATAAATGGAATTGCAAATGAAACTCCTTTTTGCTATGAAGAAGGAAAACAGTTAGTTTATGCTATTGTAGCATCGTCTTATCCTCATGGATGAAAGAGCAAATAGCCAAGTCGTCCAACTTCTGGATTGTTACGAAAAGAGGTGTTTTGGAATTGCTTGTAGAGTAATTTAATACGCTCTAAATTCACATGCGAACGCATAGTACAAGCGAGAGGTAGTGCTTCTTCAGCCAACATTGCTGCCTGTGCATACTCTTTCGCATTGAAACATGCCTGAGCTTGTAGAATTAGATAGTATACAGAACGTCGGCCTTGGAGTTGAGAAAAAGAAAGCAACTTGAGTTCTTGTTGTGCCTCCTCGGGGCTTCCAATGACGATCAAGGTTGCGGCTCGGTCCAGGTGGTAACGTGCTAGATCGACCTTGAGATAGGACCACTTTTCCCTCCCCGCCTCTGTATGTTCAACTCGAATAATACGACCTGCCCGATCAAATTTCTTCAGAATAGCTGTGTACTGCTGTTCAAAAGTTGCTATTCTTGCCTCAGAGAGGGCCGTTTCGAGCAAAATAGCTGCTTGGAGTGGAGCAGAAACATTGGTCAGCTTCTGCTCTGCTACATGATAGTCCTTCAATGCTAAGGAAATCTCCCCTTTTTCTACATAGAGTCCCCCACGTCTATACAACACGTCGGCTTGGAGTTCATCTTCCTTTAAAAGTGTATTGAGATCTTTGATTTTATTCAAATGCTCAAGCGATTTGCTGAATTTCCCTCTATCCCGTAAGAAATTGGCCGCATGAGTGTGTAATTCGCACAAATTAGTTACTATTTCTAAACGTTCATAAGATGCAGTGGTAGGATAACGCTCATATAATCGCTTCAAGGTAGTATCAAGGGTGAGAAATACATCAGAAGCACTATTGTTCTGCGTCCAAAACCCCGTTAGTCTGACCCTTACTTCCTCAATGTCGATTTGGTCCAAGATCGTCAGAACATTAGGTGCAGACATACTTTGCGAACTTTTGCTTGATAGCTGTGAAGGTGTAGCTAATCCCAGAAGGAGTGGAGGAATATTGAAAAGGCGAGCAAGAAACCTTCTACGTGAAATGTCGTTCAAACCAGTATCCCTTAATTCCATATCTCTCATAGCGAGTTCTTGTTTACCTAGGACCTGCGCTAAATCACGTTGTGTCCAAGGTTTTCCATCTGCTTTGAGTTTAGTCTGACGAAAATATCGAATGACTTGTCCTGGACGAGGAAATCCATCTGGACCAGAGTCAAATGTAGGAAATCCAAGCTGAACCCACCAAATCAAAGCATCAGCATTCGTGTTTTCTGTTTCTAGCTTCTTCGCTAATCCTAAGAGCCTTGGCGGAATATCAAGCAATTCTGCTAAGAAGCGCAAACGAAGGACATCACTCAGACCTATATCACGAAGCTCCATTTCTCTGATAGCTAACTCTTGTTTGCCTAATATCTGCGCTAAATCACGTTGTGTCCAAGATTTTCCGTCTGCTTTGAGTTTAGTCTGACGAAAATATCGAATGACTTGTCCTGGACGAGGAAATCCATCTGGACCAGAGTCAAATGTAGGAAATTCATGTTTTCTCCATGATAATTGATCCGCACACATACATCTTCATCCCTTCACAACCAAAAGTAGGTCCAAGTTGCTTATTAAGCATAGTATATGCGAACACAGTTCTCTTGACAAGAGAAACCGATGGTTGAACCATCGCAATGTTCAAAACATATTGGTGTGATAGGAAAAGTCATGTATAGTCTTATTTAGATAGTCCTTAAAGCACGAGAAGTGTCTCAAATGATATTTGTGCAAAGTTATAAATTCGAAGTAACAGATGAGAAAGATGCCTATCTGATAGTAACAAGAAATCTAGGAGGAATAAGTAATGAACACAAACAACCCGAGCAACTACCTGCAAACCAAACAACAAATCGAGCAGGAGCACGAGTCGGCCACGCGTGGCCTGCTCGGTCCCGCTGTGGTCGCTCGCCACGCTTTCATCGAATCTCGCCTCACCCATCGCGCCAACCGCATTCTCGAACTGATCGAGTCGCATCGCGTTTCTGATGCCATGCTGCTGATGGAGCATGAGTCATGGGGTGATGACGACACGCCGTCGGTGGTGACCATTCCCGAGGATGAACCGGAGGAGGACGATGCTCGCCTGGATGATGCCGCCCGTACCGTGCATATCGCGCGTCATCGCTTTGTCGTGCTCGCTCAGGTGCTCATGCGTCATCCCCTGTTGCGTCACCGCCAGGTACGCGACACGTTCCCCATGCACGATGGTCCTGATGCCGATGGCTACGAACTTGACGCGCTGCTCTTCCGCTTTGTGCCCGCCGATGATACCCTCGCGGCGCACGTTGATGAGGCGGTGCAGATCGTGCCTGCTCGTTGGCGTGCGTGCGCGCAGATGCGTCTGGCGACCT
>CAZZWK010000105.1:8266-16674 GCA_964657925.1 uncultured Dictyobacter sp. | reverse complement strand
CTAAAGGTGATTTTGAAAGCAATAAACTGCCTCAAAATGCAACACAGTATCAAAAAAATCATTCTTTAGTCCAATTGTTGAGGTCTTGGCGCGAAGGCGATGAACAAGAACAGCGCAGCACATGGGAATATCTAAAGCAAGCTCTAGATGAAGATAGAACATCTGAACGGAAGCTATTTCCATGAGCATAGTTATCTTCCTTGATGCGGGTCCGTTAGGATTGATAACAAATCCTAAAGCTTCACAGGAAACACTTGAATGCAACCAGTGGCTAGAATCATTGGCGATAAAGGGAATACAGGTAAAAATTCCTGAAATTGCAGATTTTGAGGTTCGTCGTGATTTGCTATGTGCAGATAAATTTAAGGGAATTGAGTGATTAAACGATCTACAAAAGTATCTTGACTATGTACCACTTACAACGTAAACCATGCTACAAGCTGCTTTATTCTGGGCGCAGGTGCGCAAGCAAGGAATGCCGACAGCGAATGATAAAGCGTTAGACGGAGATGTAATCTTAGCAGCTCAAGCCATATTGATACAAAATGAAGGACCCAAGGTAACTATCGCAACGACAAACGTTGGTCACCTCTCTCGTTTGACCGAGGCAAAAACATGGAGAGAAATCAACTGAGACCGAATAAGCCCTTCCTCTTACTGCCTCTCCTTTGACACCTTGTTCATGAACACCCACAACAACTCCTCCAGCTACCAATGACTGGAAAGTCTCTATCGCCATAATCATCGCCGGGCTGGCCTACATACCACTCAGTCTTTACTTGCGCAAGCAGATGTTTATAGGATGTTGATGTGGGTGATGGGCTGAGATGGACGGGACAGAATATCTGGAGGGGACATGGTGTTCGGGACAGGAGCCGGGGACAAGTGCTCAGGGACAGATGATGAAGAGGACGGTATGTCAGGACTGGTGGGTTGAGTGAGATCGGGAGAAACGGACACTGTGTCGGGGACAGGCGGTGGGGACACGTCTTCGGGGACAGGCGGTGGGGACACCATGTCGGGGACAGAGGAGGGGAGAGCGTAAAGGCCGCGTTGAGGGGTGACAAGCTGGTGGTCGTGGAGCATGCGTTGCAGGGTTTTGCGCAGCAGTTCGTAGTTGAGGTGCGGCAAGAGTTCGAGCAGGGCGGGGATGCTTATGGGGGCGAGAGCAGATTGTTGCTGAAGGATGCGCAGGATGTGCTGACGGGTGGGCGCGAGCGTGGGGACGGTAGGCTGAAAGGGCAGGTCATCGAGGGCGAGGTCGCTGGGACCGTCCCAGTGCAACTGGGGAAAGGCAGGATAGGTGGGGTGGGACGAGAGGTGAAATTGCAGGAGGGGGGCGGCGATGGAGAAGGTATGTTTGCCAGGGACAAGCAGGGAGTGTTGTGGAGCGAGGGGATCGGGCAGGATGCTGAAAGAGGTAGGAGCACTCGCGAGCAGATGCGGAGAGGTGTCGGCGGCTGGCAGGCGGTTGGTGCGCGAACGGGGGTCGGAGGAGCGGACGAGGATGCAGGCGAGGTTATGGGCGGCAACGAGCGTGCGTAATGTCGCAAGCAAGCGGGCGATGGTACGTTGGGAGAAGGAGAAGGTCTCGTCGAAGGTGGCGCTCCAGGAGTCGATGATGAGCAGGCGGCAGTGGGTATGACGGATGAGGGAATCGAGAGCGAAGAGGTCGTTATCGTCGAAGCTGAAGCTGTGGTAGGTGTCGTGGGGGTCGGACGACGCAGAGCCAGTGGAGGAGGATGTCCAGGTGGTGGGAGGGGCGTCGGGTGCGACGGAGAAGGGGAAGATGCGGGAGGTGTCGGCATGGGCGAGGGTGAGGACGGGGTGGGCGTGCAGCAGGTAGGGGTCGTAGGGGGAGATGAAGATGACGGAACCGTAGAGGCCATCGCTGCCATCGGGCATGGGTTGGTCGGAGGAGACGCGGGCGGCGAGGTCGAGGAGGAACTGTGTTTTGCCGGAGCCGCAGGGGCCATCGAGCAGGGTGATGGAGCCACAGGGGATGTGGCCGTGCCAGAGCCAGGAGGGGTTGAGGATGCGGCGACTGGCAAGGTTGGGGACCTGGGAGAAGGGCGTGGTGGGTGAGAGATGCGGTGTGGGGATAGGATCTATGGGTGTCGTGGTAGTAGATGCAGTTTGAGTGGGAGATGGGAGGGTGATCATGGTGAGTCGATCCTTTCGAATGCAAGAAGGGGATGGATACAAGGGAGGACATACGAGGGATGCGCTACAAACGTTGATTACTCTGTTGAAGCAATTTTTGCAGAACATATGATTTACGATATATTATAGCATATATTTTATTATTTTGCAATATCATGGGCATTATATGCAAAAAATTGGATAGAGAAGGGAGATGGTTGACGACATTTCTAATTTTACCTATACTGTCCCTTGTAGACGCATACAGCTTACTTTCTACAAGAATCAGTGTCTCGCACATACCTACTATCGCCATGGTTTTGCAGCCATTTGTGAGAACGACAGGCATGCTGAATGATGAAAAGGAAAAATACATGGATACCAATATTGAGGTCCTCAGACGAATGTATGATAGCTTCAATGCGCGAGACATCGATGGTGTTCTTACCCATCTCTCAGATGATGTAATGTGGGCAAATGGGATGGATGGAGGATATGTTCATGGACATGAGGCTGTCCGAGAATACTGGACACGCCAATGGAGCATGGTGAGTCCGCTTGTCGAGCCCAAACGATTTACGGAGGCTGCAGATGACGCAATTATCGTGGATGTTCAACAATCAGTACGTGATCTCGAAGGGAAGCCGCTGCAGGATCAAACGCACGGGCTACAAGACAGATTAGTTGGACATGTCTTCCACTTTCAAGAAGGCAAGGTTGTGCGTTTTGACATCCAGGATGTTTCTTCTTAGGGGACAATCTGCTTTTGGGCAGAGCTGGCATATCATTCCAACTGGCAAATGATGATGTCAAGTTACAATAATATGATGATCTCGATATGAAAATTGATCATGCGGATGAAAGAGGAAAGCGAGGTCCATCATCCGCAGTCAAGGCCCGCGCCCAGATTAATTTCCCGACGATCCTGCACAATCCAACCGGCCTCCGTCAACATCGTGTCGATATGTTGGCGCGCACGCTCCTCAGGTTTCACGTGATTCACCTCCCTGTCGTGTGGTATGGACCTGGATGGATAAGCCTAAAACGTCCCTCAACGTTGTTCTCACGAGATGATGCACGGGCAAACACGTGGTATGCCCTACGCGCATTTGGGAGATCAGCATAGCATGTTTGCAACAAAGGAGCAAGATACGCAAGATGTTTGAGATGCTCGCTCTGCTGGCTGGATGTTTTATAGGGCAAAGACTAGTTGGTGAAACGCTTTGCATTGCGCGCGCGCGCTTTGGCGGCCTCTTCTTCACGGTCCTTCGGTGCCGCGTTGGTCGCCAACTGGTTGAGCAGGTTGTTGGAGATGGCGGCTATTTCGTCAACGGCGGCAAAAAACGCGGTCTCGTTGATTTTTGATGGCGAGTTCATGCCGCTTACTTTGCGTACGAATTGCAGCGAGGCGGCGTGAATTTCTTCTTCGGTTACAGGAGGGTCCATATTGAAAAGGGGTTTGATGTTTCTACACATAAGTTTTCCTTTGTTCGGTATCGATTGTTCAAAGTTCGATTATACGTTAGTAGAGAAGTGATTAACCGATAATCGGTGCATCCAGCAAGTCTTCGGGCCCGCAAGGGGGACGCACCAATAATGAAGATTCAAAAATAACGTCGGACAACGCTACCAGGCGATAAATCGCGGGTGGGTTGCGGTAAACCGACCCCTACAGGTGGTGGGGACGCCCGAATTCTTTTTTTGGTCATTATTGGCGTGGGTCCGCGTGGGACAAACGCGTGGTTTGCCCCACGCGGACCCTTATGGGGAGCGGAGTGGGGAGGCGGGATCGTTTTTCATTAAGGCTAGCAGTTGTGGGCTGGCGTGGTAGTGAGTGGTGGTAGCTTTTTGCAGGATGCTGTTCAGTTCTTGCTGGCTGAGGTCGCGAGTAGGGTCCCAGCCGTAGCGTTTGAGATCGACACGGCCATCTTCCGAGAAAATGATGCCTTCCGCTGCTAGCAGGTCATGCATTCTGTCCTTCTGGCCGAAGGCCCAGCTGCCCGATAACTCGCCTTTGCTATTGATGACGCGTTGTGCAGGAACGCCTTCCTGCGATTCATTCATGAACCAGCCGACCATACGGGCACCACGGGGGTAGCCGATCGCTTTTGCCAACCAACCGTAGGTGGTTACACGTCCTGCGGGGCAGGCCTGGACGAGGGCAAAGACGCGCGATGTGAGTGCGGTGACCTGCTCGGGAGTGGAAGATTGTTCTTCGGGCATTGATTTACCTCCGGTGTATTACGATACAAACAATTAAGATTGTACCTCATTGTACCCTGCCTTCGCGGGGCAAACGCGTGGTTTGCCACCAGTTGATAATTGGTGCATCCATCAAGTCTTCGGGAGTACAGTATGCAAGTTCCGGCGCGTGCCCACAAGGGGACGCGCCTACGTGGGGTGCCTGCGTATTGAGCGAATACACCATTTAGTCGTCAATGGCTTGATAGGATAGGGTCCAGAAGTCGCGGAATATGTTGGACGCGTTAGGGGAAGACCAGGCAAGTGGGGTCAAAAGGATGGTGACCATGTCCTCTTTGGGATCGGTATGCCAGGAGGTGCCCAGGCCACCTTCCCAGCCGTAACGACCGGGGACCGAGGCGATGTCGTCGCGCCGGGTGACCATGGAGACGCCGAAACCCCAGCCAACGGCGTCGAAATCACCTGGATTCAGGCCAGAAATCGCCTTCTGCTGTGGTGTCAGATGATCGGTGGTCATGGTTTCGACCGAGGGACGAGATAAGATACGCTGATTTTTGTATTTGCCGAAGGAGAGCATCATTTGACCAAAGGCGTAGTAGTCATCGATGGTCGAGACGAGTCCGCCAGCACCAGAGGGGAAGGCGGGCGGTTTGCTCCACTGGCTGTTTTCGACGGCATCGAAGAGTGTGAGTTCGCCGGTGATGGGATCGTTCGAGTAGTTGGGAGTGAAACGAGAGAGCGATGTGGGCGGGACGCTGAAACTGGTATCTTTCATATCCAGGGGATCGAAAATGCGTTCGCGTAAGAAGGTCTCAAGGGGTTGACCCGAGACGCGTGAGATCAGCACGCTCAGCACATCGGAGCCGGTATTGTACATCCATCGCTCGCCCGGCTGGTACATGAGCGGCAACTGGCCCAGGCGGCGCAGCCATTCATCGGGCGCGGGCTGGGTCGCTGGACCTGGAGGTCCCATACCAATCTGCTGATCGTTGGCCGCTTGCAAGATGGGATAGGCATCCGGTAGCGCCATCATTTGCCCGAAACCCATGGTGAAGGTGAGCAGATCGCGCGTCGTGAGCGGACGATTGGCGGGGACGGTATCGTCGATTGGTGCGTCGAGTCGTTTCAGCACTTGGCGATTAGCCAGCTCGGGCAACCAGTGATCGATGGGATCGTCCAGGCGGAGGCGACACTCTTCCAGCAGGATCATGGTTGCCGCCGCGGTGATCGGTTTGCTCATAGAGGAGATACGAAAGATGCTGTCGCGGCCCATGGGGTCGTTCGTGCTAAAGGCTTGCGCGCCAATCACATCGACATGTACTTCGCCCCTACGACTGACCAATGAGACGAGGCCGGGTAGTTCGCCGCGCTCGACGTAACCGGCTAAAACGGTGTGCATGCGGTCGAGGCGCGATGTGGATAGTCCTGCTGTGCTCATGGCTTGTTGCTCCATTTTATTTTGACTGTGTGCGAGGACTGATAATACAGGTTCAGTGGATGGACTAATCTTCGAGCACGGAAAGTATGTTGCCTGCTGGGTCTTTGAACCAGGCGATGAGCGGACCACCCTGACGCATGATGCCTTTTGCGTCCGTCTTCAAGTACTCTTCGTTATAGATTTCAAAGCGCACGCCGCGCGCGGTGAGTTCGTCTACCGTTTGTTCGATGTCGGAGACTGGGAAATTCAGGATGGTGAAGGTGGCGGGGACATGATCTGCCTTGGGATAGATTACGATAGGTGTACTGCCCGCGACATGGAGCTGTAGAAGACCATTGGCTTCGGTTACGTCCAGGCCAAGGGTTTGCGCGTAAAATTCCTGCGCTTTTTGCGTATCATTGACCGCGAAACCGGAAAAGGCTTTTGTGTTTTTAAACATGTGATTGTTTTCCTTTCGCTATAAGATTGTTTAGAACATAGGTCTGTTGTCAGCTTATTCTTTTTGCAGAGCCAGAAACGGTAATATGATAGGCAAACGGGTGGTTTGCCCTACGCGGGCCGATCCAGGATGGTGTGTAGCCAGAGCATGCCGTATGGGGGCAAGGTCAAGGGTTCGTTGCTGTCGTGGAAGGTGCCGGTGAGCAGGTCGGTGGTGAGTTGGCTGGTGATGAAGCGGTTGGGATCGATCATCTGGTAGTCGGCGGTGAAGTTGACGACGATATAGACCGCCTCCTGGTCATGTTCGCGGGCGAACAGTACGAGGCGATTGTGCACGTTGTTGAGCCAGCGCGTGGGACGATCGGAGGCGAAGATGGGATTGGATTTGCGCAAGGTGATCATCTGCTGTAGTGGGCCGAAGATACGTGCGGCGACGGTTGTGGGGTCGTGTCGATGCTCTAGAGCTTGCTGATTTGCGAAGGGGCGATGCACCCAGCGGTTATCGGCGGCCTTGCTTTCATCCTGGAGATAGCTGTAATCGTTGAGGGTGCCGACCTCGTCGCCGAGATAGAGCAATGGGATACCGCCGACGGTCAGCGTCACGCCCATGATCGCCAGGATGCGGTGGATGGCAAGCTCGATAGCCTGCTCGTCCTGTCTCTGCAAGGCTTTTTCGAGGCCCGCGAGCGAGGCGGTGGTGCCGCAGATGCGCAGGTCGCCGGTATGTGGATTGTAGCCGAAGGGCAGGCCATTGGCGAAACTACCCTCAACCTGGCCGGTGTAGAAATTATTGAGAAAAAGGCGATGGATGCCGCCATCGATACCAACCTCGGCGCAATCCTCGTTGGCGAAACCCCAGCCGATATCGTCGTGGCTGCGCACATAGTTCACCCAGGCTGTGTTCGCGGGGGTACTGAAACGTTTGACCATGCTGTGCAGCAACAGGTGCGTCCAGCCGGTCGCCATCGCCTCCCACAGGAGGACCATCAGCAACGGGTTATAGCTGATGGCGCATTCGCGCCCGATGTATTTCGCGACCTCGTCGGGATGCACGATGGCCTCTGATTTGAAGATGGTCGCGGGGGCTGCGATCTGCATGAGCAAGTTGTACGCGGCCAGCAGATCATGGGCTTGAGGCAGATTTTCGCAAGTCGTGCCTATTTCTTTCCAGAGGAAAGGCACCGCGTCGAGGCGTAGCACCTCGACGCCTTGATTCGCCAGAAAGAGCATCTCATCCAACATCGCGTCGAAAAGAGCGGGGTTGGCGTAGTTGAGGTCCCATTGGTAGCGATAGAAGGTCGTCCAGACCCAGCGCTGCATCTCCGACACATAGGTAAAGCTGCCGGGTGCCTGCTCAGGGAAAATCTCGCGCAAATGCTGTGAATAGCGCTTTGGTAAGGTGTCATCGGGGAAGGTGCGATAGTAGTCGAGATAGATGGGATCGCCCTGTTTCGCACGTAAGGCCCAGTCGTGTTCGTCCGAGGTATGGTTCATGACCATATCGAGTACGAGACTGATGCCGTGGGCACGCAAGTCGGTGGCGAGATCAGCCAGCTCCGCCATTGTGCCCAGTTGAGGGCGCACCTCGCGAAAACTACTGACCGCATAGCCACCATCATTAAATAGGGCGGGTGAACGGAAAAGTGGCATCAGATGGAGATAGGTCAGGCCCAGTTCTTGAAAATAGGGGATACACGCACGAATACCGGCAAGATTGCCCGCGTAGAGATCAACATAACAGACACCACCGACCATACGTTCGTGTTGAAACCATTGCGCGTCACGTGTAGCATCAAGGGCGTGCAGAGATAAGGGACGGGCGATAAATGCGTGGGCAGCCGTTGTCAGGATGCGCTCCAGACAGTCCGCGAAATCGGCTCGTTCGCCATACAGGCCAAATAAGAGGCCGCTTAATGCGGCAAAACGCTCCTCAAGGCGGGTCAAAAAGATTGTGCGTTGCACGTTATCGGTGAAAAGGGGAGACAAACGCGAGCTCAGCGCTTGCCACGAACTGTGTGGCGCGTCATCCATATGATCAAGAGCCTCCGCAACGTTGGTGAGATAGGATGGGAATATATCCTTCAGGATATCATACTACAAACCGGAAAGGGAGGCTGGCAAGATTGTGAGATTGTAAGGCAGCGTTGGGAGCGTGGGGCAAACGCGTGGTTTGCCCTACGCGGACCTT
>CAZZWK010000105.1:0-8166 GCA_964657925.1 uncultured Dictyobacter sp. | reverse complement strand
GACCTTGATGTCGTACGCGGACCGTAAAATTATCCTTTGTATTGGAGGATGTAGAGGCCTGCGTTGTAGTCGGTGACGTACATGAGGCCGTTGCGATCGACGAAGACATCGCAGGATTGGATTACCTGGGCGCTTGCGGGGCGTGGATCGTACATGCGCTGGGGAGCGGGTGGGACGAAGTAGGCGACCTCCTCGGGTCGGAAGGCGTTTTTGATATCGAAGACGCGGACGCCCGCGTTTTGATAGGTGGCGAAGATGGTCTCGGAACTCTGGAAGGAGCCGGGGCGGTTCTCGTGCAGGTTGTGGGGGCCGAAATGACCACCTTTGGCGCAATAGTCGGCTTCCGAGGGTGTGGGGAAGGTGGCGATATTGACGGGATTGCTTTTCTCGCGCACATCGATGACCCAGGTATATTTGACCTGATCGGAGCAGTTGTCGGCGACGCCTTCATCGGCGACGATGACGAGGTCGCGATCGGGCAGGGGCAAGCTGGTGTGCGTGCCGCCGCCGAAGGGTGGGCACCAGTTGCGGTGCGCGAGCAGCGCAGGTTTAGTGGGATCGCTCACGTCGAGGACGGTCAGGCCGCCATCGCGCCAGGAGCCATAGGCGGTGGTGCCGGAGATGATGGCATGGTGCATGGCGTAGCGTCTGCCGGGCCAGGTGGGAGTTTCGCCGCCCGCGCGCCACATGCCGGGTATCCACCAGCGTCCGACGACCTGTGGATGGGCGAGGTCGGCCAAGTCGATGACGATAAAGATGTGATCGGTATAGCCAGTGAGCGAGGCGGAGGCATAGGCGTAGCGACCACCGACGTACCAGATGCGGTGCAGGCCGAAGCCTTCGACTGGCATAAAGCTGATCTCACGAGGGTGCGCGGGCTGAGAAATATCGTAGATACGCAAACCCGCGGCGTACTGGAGGTCTTGCTGGCCGAAGGTATCGGCGAAGGACTGGCTGTAGTAGTCGGTCTTGTCGATGCGGATATTGGGCGAGTAGATATTGACCGCATTGATCGCCAGCAGGAGATTTTCGTGCGCTTGCAGATGCAGCGACCATGTGTTGGGCGGTGTGGGCAGAAAATTGACGGGGCGAGGATTTTTAGGGTCGGATACGTCCATTACTGTGATGCCGTTGCTGAACATGTGGCCGATATAGGCATGGCCGTTCTGCACCATGATCTGCACGCCATCGCCACGACCGCCCTGGTCGGAATAGCTCACGAAGTCGATGTTTTTGCGTGGAGCGTTCTCTATAGATGCGTTGATGGATGTGTTGCTCACTAAGATGAGGTCCTTTCTTGATATTTTAGATGGTTATAGTGGGAAGCCAATAAAGCAAGGCCAATAAAATCATAATACACAGCCGTCATGGACAGCCAATAAAGCAGGGCCAACGGAAGACCATCACGCCAACGGAAGACCCTTGTGGTCTTCTGGTCTTCCCTACTATATACGAGGTAGGAGAGGGGAGCGAGGGCAAACGCGTGGTTTGCCCTACGCGGACGGTAGGGGCGAATAATTTTTTGTGGCAGGTTATTGGTCAGGATGATCGTAATTCGTTAACGACACGGCGAATTTCGCTTGCGACAACAGCTAAGGCAGCATCGGTGTCTTTCCAACCCTGGATAGAACGATCATCACGTGGCAAGCCCTGTAGTTTGCCGAAGTCGGTATCTTTCCAATCTGGCGACGTATCACGTATCAGGATAGGGATGACACGTGCTGTCCCCGCTTTCTGACGGGCTAACGCACGTTGAAGCTGCCCCTGATAAATCTTGTCCGAGGCAAAATAAGCCGGGCTGACTAGAAGCAGAATGATACGTGAGGCCTCAAGGTGTTGGTCCACAACGGATTCTTTATCAGTACCTAAGCGTGTATTCTGTTCATACCAGATTGAGATGAGACCTAAACGCTTCATTGGACTCAAATGGGTAACTAATGCATCACGCCATTTGATATCCTGTGGCGCGTAGGAAATAAAAATGCTGACAGTATCGGGGTCAATGGTGGGTGATGTCGTACTATCAGATGTTATACTATCGACTGTTCTACTGGTAGATCTCACAGATGGATCAGGAACAGGCAATAAAGCGATGTTAGCGGCGTCAACTCCTGATTTCACCAGGAGTTCGGGTGTATTCTCTTCCAGAATGCCATTCATCTCTATGGACAATTTACCTTGCTCGAATGCATCTTGAATGGAACGACCAAAGCCGATCGCGCTATATAGGGAGGCAATGAATTTGATGGCGGCCTCATCGGTGATGGCAGTGTTCATGCCGATGACGCAATCGATGACCTCGGAGACTGCCTGCGCATGAGTTTGGGAGTAGCAGGCATTGAAGACGATCAGGCGTACATTATCTTTGAGCGTGGTAAAAAGCCTTTTCAGGGTATCAGCGCGCACACCTACGGAACCGAGAGACCCGATCATGAACAGCGAGCCCTCTTTACTGCCGTGTCCGCTGAATTGGACGATATGTGGATGATGCTGATTCAACTGCTGTAGCCAGTCATCGGGGCGGGCGGCAAAGGCTGGAATCAGTTGCAACCTATCACGGTACTCTGAGGCACGAATTTTTGCCTCGATCTGGTGATATTCTTCCTCAATATTGAGATAACGACTTTGAGGCATGGTGTTGGCGGAGAAAAAGAGTATTTTGATGGTTTCCACTACCGTTCCCCCTTTATAATGAAATCTTTTTGTCCACGCGAGGCAAACGCGTGGTTTGCTACCGGTTGATAAATCTGCCCTCTACAGCGCGGACCGTTTGCCTTACGCGCGTGGTTTGCCTATGCGTTTTTAAGAATAGCATATATTTAGTGATTTAGCAGCAGTGAGTTTAGTGGAGAAGTCGCGAAGGAGATGAGCAAGCGCGCGCCGGTGCGCAAGCAGCGCTGGTGCGCGCCCACAAGGGGACGCGCCTACGCGGATTGAGTGACTGGGCCATTTAGTCGTTTAGCAGCAGGGAGAGGGTGGGCGCGGGCACTTCGTGGGTGTCGGAGATGCTGATGACGGCGGTGCCGACGGCGAAGAACTCGATCACGTGCGAGCCCCAGCCGTGGCTGCGTTCTACGATCTGCGCGCCGACGACGCCTTGCGCGTGCAGGCTCATGGCTTCGGACTGCATGCGTTCCATCGACAGTTCGCGGGCGTCGTAGAGGGCCTGGGTGTAGTTGGTCATCTCGACGTTGCGACCGACGCGGTTAAACCATTGGCCGACTCCCTGGTGGGAGACGTGATAGACGCAGTTGCCCATGACCATGCCGACGGGTCGGTAGCCCGCGCGCAGCAGGGTCCAGAAATCCTGGCCGGAGAGGTCGGAGGTGAAGGGCAGGTTGTGGGCGTTGCGAAAGGTCTGGCCGCTACGGGAGCGAATAGCGGTGCCGATGGCGACGAACTCGGCCAGGGCGTCGCCCCACTCGTGCTGTGTGACCTCCAGGCGCACACCGACGATACCATCGGCCCCGAGCGCATTGGCTTCTTCTTCCATACGTGTCATTGCCAGTTCGCGGGCGTGGTACATAGCCTGCGTCAGGACGACCATCTCCTGATTTTGCGACCAGTTCGCCATCTGGTAGCCGATGTGATAGATAGAGCTGCCGACGACCAGGCCGACGGGATCGAAACCGGCCTCGCGCACCAGCAGGAATTCGTTGATGCTGAGGTCACTGGTGAAAAGGCCCTGGTGCTTCGCGTCGCTGTGCATGGCGGCCAGGCGTTCCTGGGCGTGAACGGGTAGATCACTTTGCGGGGGCATTTGCTGAGACATACTTTATAACGCTCCTTGTCTTGTTTTGTGGCATTTATATGCGATTAATTGTGTTGTTTTAAAAGGAAGCGGGACGCTCCTATCAGGCGATAAATCGCGGTGGCTTGCGGTAAACCGACCCCTACAGTGGGGGAAATGCTCGCGGTGATTGAATTGTCATTCTTTAAACGTCAGTTCGCGGTTCTGGCCGTAGCGTCCAGGACGCAGGTCGGTAAAGGTCAGGGTCGGTTTCGGAGATGGAATGATGTGATCTTTTTTCAGAGCGGTGATGGCGGTGCCCACGACCGAGAAATGGATCATCAGATCGAGATATTTGGCCGAGGGCTGATCGGTTTCGTACTCGATGACCTGGCGGTTATTGGTGATGTGCATACCAACGACACCGAGGGCATTGACATTGCGGGCCATGGTGTTGGCGCGCGACATCGCCAGTTCGCGAGCATCGTAGACGCCCTGGGTGAAGGGGACGACTTCCTGGTTGTAGGCACCCTGGCCGAAGAGGTAACCTTGAATCTGCCGTGTCATACGGCTGCCCAGAGAGATGTAGTAGGAACAGTAGCCGGTCACAACGCCAGCGGGATAGTAGCCAGCCTGGAGCAGCGTCCAGAATTCCTGGCCGGAGAGGTCGCTGAGGAACGGTTGCGCGGGTGGCGGCGTGTTGGGCAGGCGAATGGCGGTGCCGATGGCGATATATTCGATCATGTTCGCACCCCAATCGTAGCCGCGAGCATCGAAGCGCACACCGATCACACCATGGGCATGCAGTAGACGCGCCTCCTGTTCCAGGCGTCCGAGGGCCAGCAGCGAGGCTTGCTGGTGAGCTCGCGAGAGGGTGGCGAGTTCGCCCGCGACCGTGTTCCATGAATAGGTGCGCTGGTATTGCCAGCCGACCTGATAGATAGAGCTACCCATGACCTGGCTGAGCGGCTGATAGCCCTGCTCACGTGTCATCAGCAGTTCATTGGTGCTCAGGTCGCTGGTAAAGAGGGGATGGCCTTTTTCTTGTTCTTCACGCAGGCGTTGCTGGGCTTTGAGGGGTAGTCCGCCAGCTTCCAGCGATTGGCGGCTGGCCTCGTCTATCTGCTGCTGCGCCTGGAGTTGTTGTTGCTGCTGAGGCGAGGGTCGATTCCAAAAAGGCATATGGCCTCCAGAGTGTGAACGCGCGGGGCAAACGCGTGGTTTGCACGACGCGAACAAGATTTTTTATAAGAGGAAGCGTTCGAGGGCGATACGTGCATTTTCGCTGCGAGCGGCTTCCTGTGAGAGACCGGTGGCGAGTTCTTGAATCCATTGATCCATTGAGACCTCGTCGGTTTTGAGAACGATGCCACGCACGACTTTGGCACGCGACGTAGATAGCAAGTTGCGACGATCGCGAGTGACGCGATATTGGGCATCGCCGAGGGAAATAATGATGCTTTCGACGGGATGCTCACGCGAGAAAAGGCTGTGACGACGGATGATCTCAGTCTGGTTGGGGAGAGCGCCCGCGAGTTTGGTTGCCAGGGCCTCCAGGAATGCGTTGAGATCGGTGGTATCGGCGCGCAAAGACGCGGCCACCATCTCTACTTGCACGGATTGTGGCAGCGGTTCCCCAAGTTCATCGTGCATGTTTCACTCCTTTGTTGTCGGCTTTATGCATTTTTGTTTCTCTATAGATATACGCAATAAGCGAACGCGTGGTTTGATTTACAGAGCGAGGCAAACGCGTGATTTGCCCTACGCGGACGAGTTGTCGTACGCGTGTGTATAGTATCATAAACGAAATGTGAGGTGAGCGATCAAAGTTTGCAAGCAGGTGTATCAGGTCGTAAAAACGTTCTGTTATGGTTATAATACTTACAGGACACGAACCGATAAGGGTAGTAGTCTTTTTAGCGCGTCGATTGGATAGGATTGAAAATGAAAGTAATAGCGAACGAGTTGCAAGGAGGCGTGCATGTCCCTGCAAGAACATGAGTTTACCATCGGTGTAGAGGAAGAGTATCAGATTATCGATCCCCGTACACGCGAGTTGAGTCAGTCAGCGCATCTCGTCCTGCCAAAAGCGCGGGAGGTGTTGGGAGAAGAGGTGCAATACGAGATGATCCTGTCACAGATCGAGATCGCCACGCCCATCTGCCACACGCTGGAGGATGTGCAAAGCCAACTTGTACGACTGCGCACAGGTGTGATCAACGCGGCGGAACAGGTGGGTGTGCGCATCGGTGCGGCGGGCACGCATCCTTTTTCGCACTGGCGCGATCAGAAGGTGACGCCGAGGCCGCGCTACGAAGAGTTAATCGATACCTATCAACAGTCGATTCGAGAGCAGGTGATCTATGGTTGCCATGTGCATATTGGCTTGCCGGATCGAGAGATCGCGACGAAGGTTTTGAATCACGCACGCAGCTGGCTGGCGCCACTGCTGGCGTTGAGCGCGAACTCGCCCTACTGGCTGGGTGACGATACGGGCTATGATAACTATCGTACGAGTTTGTGGTGGACGGTGCCATTGTCGGGTCCGCCGCCATCTTTCCAATCGTACCAGCATTACAGCGACACTATTCAAGCCTATGTCGAGGCGAAAGTGGTGGAAGAGGGGACACGCGTCTATTGGGACCTGCGGCTATCCGAGCGGTTTCCCACCATCGAGTTTCGCGTGATGGACGTGTGTATGCGTGTGGAAACGACCGTTACGCTGGTAGGATTGATACGAGCGCTGGTACGGACATGCTACGAGATGGTGATGCAAAACGTTCCGCATCTCGAAATCTCCAGCGAGTTTTTGAAGGCCACGCACTGGTGCGCGGCGCGCTATGGTCTGCATGGCGAATTAATCGACGTGCGTGGAAAACGCAGTCTGCCAGCTGCCACATTTATGGAGCAGATGATGGATTTTCTGCGACCAGCCCTGGAGAATGAAGGCGACTGGGAGCGTGTCTCGCTGGGGATGCGAAAAATTTTGCGCGAGGGCAACGACTCGCGTAAGCAGCAAGCGATCTATAAAAAGAGCGCGGATTTTCATGATGTGGTTGATTTTGTGATTAGCGAGACGAAAAGTTTTTGAAGCATTTGTTGAAACAGTATAGAGGCAAATGAACCGCGATGGTTCGTACTACAATGCTGTAGGTGCCTTGCAACCTTTTGAGGATGAAGCGAGCGGCAGGACGAACGATACAGCGCTCTAATGGATACTCTGCCCACTTTTCACATTTTTCCGCTCTCGGCGGAGATGACATAGCGATAACGAAGTTCCCAATTTCCCAAACCATCGTCATCATATATTGTCTTTTCATATTGCATGCCACATTTCTGCATGACGCGAGCAGAAGTGGTATTCTCAATTTGACATTCCGCGTAGATCAGTTTCGTTCCCAGCATAGTAAAGGCAAAAGCAAAGGCGGCCTGGAGGGCTTCAGGTATGTAGTTCTGTCCCCAGTAGTGTCGGTTGAGCGCGTAGCCACAGCCACATTCGCGCATCCCTTCCTCGCATGTATGACGGCTCCTCCCGATAATCAGCCAACCGATAAGCTGTCCATTGCGCTGCAATGTGATCGCCCAATCGTAGGCATCCCGCTGGGGATTTTCTGCGCGCTTAACAAGTGATGCCAACCACTCTCGCCGCATCTGTTCATCCCATGAGGAAAAGTGCATAAAGCGGGTAACGGACGGATCAGACAAGAAAGTGTTGAGCGCGTCCCAATCAGAAGGGACAAAATCTCGCAGGATCAACCGCTCAGTTTCAAGGGTTGGCATCTTCTCTCATCCTTTCACAGAAAGGTGTATCATATACGTTTATTTGGCAAGGAGGGCGGCTTCGATAAAGGTTAGCAGGGTGTCGATTTCGGCGGCGTACTGCTGGGGAGAATTATGGTGCAGGGCACCTGGTAAAAGAGAGATGTAGAGGGCGGCGATGTAACGTACGAGCTTATCAGTGGGAATATCGATGCGAACTTCGGCACATTGCTGTCCATATTGTAGGATAGTCTGGATGTTGTCGAGGAAACCGGTGCCACTATTGATATCCAGGTCTTCATAGGAGTCATAGGAGAGTTCTTGATGGAGCGCCTGTGTGATATCGGGAAAAAGAAAAACGTGGTCATTGGCGAGCATGAAGAGGAAACGCAATGCCTGGCGGGTCGTTGGTTGAGTATCAAGAAACGGTTGAATCTCGGGTTGGACGTTCTGCAGGTAGAGTTTTTTCATGAAAGGGACGAGGAGCGCGCTTTTCGTGGAGAAATAGTTGAACAGGGTGCCGCGACTGACCTCGGCCTTCTCGGCGATGGCGTCGATGGTGGTGTGGGTGTAGCCGATAGTGCTGAAGAGGTCGAAGGCAGCGTTCAGGATACGTTGCGCGATGCGCTGTTTGTTGCGTTCGCGCAAGGGTATGCGACTAATTTCCTGTTTCATGC
>CAZZWK010000104.1:0-17524 GCA_964657925.1 uncultured Dictyobacter sp. | reverse complement strand
TCCCCCTCCCTCTTGCTACTCCTGTAACCAGATAACATGAATCTGGCGCGGATCGCTCGGGACCGTATCGTTTTTGGTGTTGGTCGAGATGGCAACATTTTGTACTCCTGGAACCTGTAGGAGTGTGGTGGTTGCCTGGGTCGTGCTCTTGCCTGCGACCAGTTGGGCAAGGGCTTGCTGCTGGTCCTGGTTCATCTGGTAGGCGTACGTGGCGGCAATTGTCACATGCAGCATGATACGGTTGTGGTGCTGCTCTGTGGTGGTGATGCTGCTCTGGATCGCTCCGCTTCGCTGGTAGCCTTGCCCTTGTTGTTTGGTTGCCTGCTGGTCCATCTGCTGAGCAAGCTGGTCCTGGTACTGCTGCGTGTTGTAGGTGGTGCCGGTACATGTCTCGCCCACGGTGATCGTGACCTGTGCGGCTTCGCTCCCTGGCTGGTGATTCGGCGCAATATTCTGGTGACAGGGTAAGGGGGTAATAAGCGTTTCATTTTTGTTCACCTGCGTTTGCAATGCCGCTTGTGCGCTCTGCATGATCGTTTTTGTCAAGCTGGCGGCGGCGGTGCTGATATCCTGGGCAGTCACGGTCGGGTAGCTTCTTGCACTCTGCCCTCCCGTAAAGGCGCTACTCACTGCGGAAACATTCAAACGACAACAAGGACCATAGATGTCACCTGCGGCGATATTGCCTGCTGGTCCTGCACTAAGCGCATGAGCGGCGATGGTTGCCTGCCCTAGTGTGGGATAGCTCACGGCGGGGATGGCTGCACCCTGCTCGGTGACAATCTGCACGCCATCGGTACCTGTGAGGATCGTACCGGCGGGGATGACCTGGCTGTAGGGTGCGGCGTTGTAAAAGGTCACAAGTCCGTGGGCTGCCTGAGCGACCTGGCGCGCGGTGCCCGTTGTCGCAATGGTTCGCTGTTGACTCATCGTGATCGCTGCAAGCTGGCGTCCTGCAATCTGTCCCGCTTTCGATGCCTGTCCTGTGACGACCGTAACCGTCGTGGCTGCTCGGATCGGCGTACTCACCGTGACAATGGTGATGGTCGCCTCTGATGCGGGAAAGAGGATCGGGCGAAGCGACACGAGCGCGAGGACTGCACCCGCAAGCAGAAAGCCTCCCACTGCCCATAGCAGATTGACGTTTCGGCGTTGTGGCTGTCTTGGGGTTGTCGGTTCCTTGTTGGGGGTGCTGCTTTCCTGCTCTGGCTGGTCGGGGGTAGGTGGATCGCTCTCCACAATAGGCGGCTCGGCTTCGGGGGGTAAGTCGTAGATATGCACATGCACCACGTTGGGCGCGTCCTGCTCGTTGTATCCTGGTGGGTCTATCTCATCCGTGTTGTACATCACTGTCTCGTGTCTCCTTGAGAGAAAAAGGGGAAGCATAGTGGATGCTCCCCCTTTGGTGTTCATGCTAACGGCTGCGTGGGAAATGAGGCGGGTTCAGTTTGCACCGTGAAAAAGTCGATGATATCACGATCGTGCTTGAGCTTGGTAAGAAAACGCTCAGGAATGGGACGCGTCCATACGAGAAACAGAAAGCCGTGATTAGCTTTTTCCGTGGTGCTGTAGATGCCGATTTCGACGCCTTCGGCCCTCCAATCGGTGTACTCATCGACAATGCTATGCAGCACTTTTTGACGGCACAGAACAATCATCCAGGTCTGCATTTACTGAAGTCCTCCCTTGATGTGGTCGGCGGGGGTAGCAGGTCGGAAGCCTCCATTGGCGTTGATGTAGACGGCTGTGATGTCGTGAAAGGTGACGATCATATCGGGCAACTGATCCCCGTTGACATCGGCAAAGCGAATGGTGGCGGGGTACTGGTCACTGCCTGCGCCTTCAAGGATCGGACCTGGATACACCTTTGAGGTCGCAAGGTGGTCGGGGTGCATCTCGTAGATGAACACACGCCCATGCAAGTTGACCGCGATAAAGTGACTGGTGCCTCCGTGCCTGACATCGGCGTCGGTCTGGTAGGTGCGAGGGTAGCCATACTGCGCGTTACTGATGGTGGTTGAAGTCCACGACGCAAGGGCCATCACCATAAAGGTACTCACCATTCCGATCCCCACAAAGGTAAGCCAATGCGCCTGTTTCCAGTGAACACGTTTCCAGAGAGGCAGACGTGTAGTATGTTCCTGTGTCGGTGGTGTAACCGGCTCCTGGGTGCGCGTCTGTGTGCTGGTCGTGTGAGGATAGCGCAAGGATGCGCGTTGCATTGGCGGCGCGGGATGGTGCGTCACTTTTACAACTCGCTGGTCGGTCGCAAACGTTGGCACATAGCGGTTATAGCGGCGGGCGCTGCTGCGGTTGCGTCGATCATCATACACGTCTTCCATGAGGGTCGTGTCATCGTCTGCGGTTGTCTGGGGCTGGTACCGCGTGGTGGGAGCGTTTGCCGCTCCCACATATCCCCGTTGTTCGGAAAGCTGTTCGCTCATGCCTGTGCCTCCATCTGCGCGTGGATCGCACACGCAATAGGGTACACACGAGCACGCACTAAGGGTTCCACATGACTACGTTTGAGACAATCAGGACAATAGAATATGATGCTGCAATTCATGCACGTGCGTTCCCCTGGGCGAAACGTATTCGTCAGGGTATGCCTCCCTTGCTGACAGTTGCGGTCTGCCTGGGCCTTGTTCGCTTGACGCTTCTCGGCGGCGCTTGGCTGCTTCTTCTTCCATCGGGTCATGACCGGCCCTCCTGTCGCTGTGGATCGCTGTAGAGGCTATCGGCAGTCTCCGGCGTGATGAACCCGTCAAGCATGTATTGATGCAAGTCCTCTAGGCGTTGCTGGTCTTCAGGAGAGAGGTCGATGTCTAGCAAGCCGTTTTGGTCCTGCGTAGGTTCGGGGGATGATGCGCTCATGCTTCCTCCTAGATGACGGTGCGACCGTGATAAATGTTGTCAATGTCGGTTGCTGAGACTTCGCCCGCTTGTCGCGCTTGTTCCAGGTCGGCAATGCTCTCCTGGTTCTCGTGGCACTCGTGCTTCATATCAGCACAAAAACCACTGGCATTGTGTTCGGGGTAATCTCCGTCTTCATAGGGGATCGGGATAGACACATTTGAGGGATCAATCATTGTGGGTGTTCTCCTTGTGCGTCGTCGGTATAGTAGCCGACCATAGGGGCGGCGCGTCCCTGTCCATGCAAGGCAGCACACCAGCCAAGAACAAAACCGGCGCGGTGTCGGTCGCTGCTCTGAACGCTGCATACCTGATTGGCAAGCAAGTCATAGATCGCTTGCTCGGTTAGGACAGTGCCGTGATACTCATGAGTAAAGAGGGTATGGCCTTCCTGGTAGCCTTTGCTAAACTCCTCATCTCGCACGGCGACATGGGTGGGGCCAAAAACAAGGCGTTTCCCCATATTCAAAACTCCTTTGGGTAGGAGTCCCACAATGCTATAATGCTTGTGGGACCTGACGTTACTGTGAAAGGGTGCGGATCGGTCCCGCTTGGCTGGCTTCGTCTGAACCACGAAGACCAGCCGTTTTCTTATATCTCCTCCTTTGTCCCTAAAATAGATACAAAGATCTTATAACATATTTTTTTTATTTATTCAATATCCTTGAATATCCAAATGTATTCAGTTGTGTTCAGAAGTGAGCAACTAGTAAGCAAAGTACTTTTGTGTTATACTTGATGCAATGATTTTTATTGAGGTATTCTAATGAAGTTAGAAAATTTTCGCATCAATGTAGCTAGATTATCTAGGCCGGAACTAGCTACCCTTGCTGATGTATCGCCTTCAAGTATCAAACGTGCTGAAGATGGAGAAAAAGTTTCGGCTCTTACTCGTGCACGTATCTTGGCAGGATTAAGTCAGAAAATAGGGCGAGAAATAAGCGAAGAAGAAATTGACGAGTTTAAAGATTCTTAAACTAAGAAAGCTCCTCTAACTTGATACTAGAGGAGCTTGTTATCATCTATATATTTTTATCATTAATCTACAGAAAAATGCTTCTGTTCATCCTCCTTTCGGTGTGTATCAGCATCAACCACCCGTGTGTATGGCTTCTTCTCCTTTGGGGGTGTTCCTTGATTCTTTGGCGGCTCTGGATGCACTCTCGTCACTTGATAAGGGAGGTTAGCGAGGCGCTTGAGGGTGCGGTCCTGGTAGTATGGAGTTGCTTTTACCCGTAATGCTTCACGTGCTGATGGTACCATGAGCACCGTATTGGATGGCAAAGTGCGTATTTCTTCGGGCGTCAGTAACCGGCGTCCGGTCTCCCCTTCCGTCCAGGTCGAATCATCCCACAACAGCGATGCATTCCGGCGGGTGCGCGTCCAGGTCCGTACCGTGGTTTCCCCTAACCGCTCCGAATAATACTGACACTCGCGTAAGCCTGCCCCTGGCAGCACCAGATGCGTGTTTGCATTGGCGCGGATCGTCTCGGCGATCTCTTTGCTGTAGCGATCGTCAAGCTGCGCGAAGTTCTGGATTGCCATAAACAAGCTCACGTGCAAGTAGCGGGCCGTGCTGATAAATGCATCAAACTGAGGAATGTAGCCCATATTGGCAAACTCATCCATGTAACAGCCAATCCCACGAGGAAGTGTCCCCCCTGGGCTGCTGCTGGCACGCTGCTCCCATGCTCGAAACATCTGCATGGTAAAGCACGCCAGCAGGGGGCGGTAAAGTCCGACCTCGCTGCGCGGAATCGACAGGTAGAGGGCAATCGGATCGTCCACCATTGCCCGAAAGTCGATTTCATTGACAGCCGTGACTTGCCGAACATCATCACTATCGAAGAGTTGAAAACGACTGAGGATATCCACCATCACCGACCCCATGAGCCGTTCATTGGTCTTGAGGTAGTTGAGAAACGACTTCGTTTTGCGTTGCGCTTCTGGTGAAGGGCTATGGATCAACTCGTCTCGAAGCGCTTCAAAACTCTCTTGCATGAGGATGTCATGCACACGACTAAACGCCGCGTCTGGCTCGGTCGCTCGAAGGTGCAACACAATAGCGGTAATCAGGTATTCGGCACACAAGGACCAGAACGGATCGCTACTCTCTCCGGTATTGGACACCCATGCCTTCGCCAACATACTTGCATCCATAGCATCACGTACATACGCAAGCGGGTTGTAGCTATGACTGATTGATGGTCGAGCCGGATTGAACCACCAGATTTGGTGATGTTGGGCGATTGCCCCTGCCGTGATACGGTACAACTCATTTTTGAGGTCGGCAATGAAGAGGGATCGGCTTCCCTCTTCGCGTAAGAGGTTGGGAATCACTTCCAGTGAACTCTTGCCGCTGCCGGTTGGGGCGGTGAGCAAGATATGTTCCTCTTGCTGCTGCTCAGAGAGAGCAATCTGCCGCCCAAGGTAGGTTCCAATCACAAAGCGAGATGGGCGTACAGAGACATTCCCCTGGGATCGGGTACGCTGCACCGTCGCCTGGGCGAGAGACACCGAAGTCCAAAATGCCAGCACTGGGAGACGGAGAAACACACGAGGGAAACGGGGCGCACGTCGAGCACGATAGACACGAGCATCACGCCGACGCGCATAGCGTGCGGCTCCGAACGTTCCGACAACGGCACGCACGCGAAGGTCAATGGCGACGAGCAGCACGAAACTGCCCATGCATCCTAACATGATTGCCATAAAGGGGTCAATCAATTGGTCATCGCTTGCCTGCTTGGTGATGAGTTTTCCGGTGAGTAGCACCGTCACACTATCACCAGTGGGCAATAACCAGGCATGGAGATGGAGCAACCACAGAGGTTCTGTGTGATGCAAGAACAATGCAGGCGAGAGAAACATAAACAGTAAAAACAGCGTCACCGTTAAAGGGACTGCTACAAGCATTTTCGTGATTCGCATGAATCGACTCGCTTTCTCTTTTTACATACACTTCTCCAAATCAACAAAACGCACGACAAAACGGATAGACGAAAGAGAAGGTGTGGGGGAGCATCATGCATTCCTCACAAGAGAGAAATAGTTAGCGATCGAGTGATGCAGTGGATGGGGTCCGTTCTGGTTCGTGGTGCTCATCGCGTTGCGTGTCCTGGGTGATGGTATCACGCTCATCCATCTCGTTCCAGGTGGTTTCGATCAAGTGCGTATGCTCGTAGTCACTGTGGGCGCGTCCACGTTCACGAAGAAAGCGAAAATCGTCACGGGTAAAGATGATGGGTTCATCCTGCCCCGTCTCCTTATTCTCTCCGGTGCCTCGTAAAACGACATGTACATGGGGATCGTCCGTATTACGATGTTGGGCGGCGTACCAGTCCATGTTCATGCCATAGTAGTGTTCCAGATCGCGCATGATATCGCGTGTCCAGGCGCGTAAATCCTCTACGTGTTCAGCAGAAGAGGGAGAGAGAATGATGCGGTGGTAGTAGATATCTCCGGCTGGCTCCTCCATCATGCCGTGCTGCGCGTCTTTGCGGTTGACCTGATCACTTTCTTTATTGAAGAGGTGCCGGTCCTCTTTGCTCTCAAGCAGCACGTTGCGTTCACGATATTCGATGTACTTGCTATGACTGGAAAGAGCAGAGGCCGCTTTGCCTGCGCTCACCTGGGAGACACGGACATTTCGGCTCTTGACAATCATGGCGTTTTCCTCGCTTAGTGCTCGAAGTCGAGAGAGTCGGTGTGGTCCGGCGTTCGCTCGACAAAGGGTGTTTCATGTTCCATCACATCAAAGGAAGGGAGCAGATCGTGGTCAGCAAGCTCCTGCGCGTACTCATGAGCAAGCGTGTCCAGGCGTTCCAATTCGTGTGGGTCTAGTTCAGGTGTCTCCATCCATTCGGGATGATCGGCAATCAGTTCGGCAAGCGGCGTCTCCAGGTCAAGCTGCTGCAACCAGTCGTACAGGTCGTTTTGTGCCTGCTCCTGGGGGGAAAGGTCTTCGAGCATACCTTACTCCTCCTCCTCGCTCTGCACGTGATCGGTGGCGGTCTTTTTGGGTAAAAGTTCTTTCTTGGCCTTCTCGACCGCATCATCATACACGGCTTTGGCAAAAGTGGGACCATGTGCTTTGGAGAGCACGGCATAGACGAGGCGTCGAGCAATGCCAGCGTTGCGAATCGCCATCACGGAGAGTCCGGCAAGCCGATCAACTTGCTTTTTCATCCAGTCACGGGCCTCTTCAGCCTCAGCTTCGCGGTCGTCGCGCAAACTACGGCGGAGTTGGGTATGAGCCTTCTGCATTTCTTCGGTGAGCATTTCACGTACCAGGGCAAGCGTGTTGCCTTGCACAAGGTCACTTTGTCGTTGCACCATATCCTGACGGATGAGGTCGGCAATAATGAGATTCATGCCGCGCTTCTCGTCTTCGGCGCGTTGGGCAACATAGTCGCGCAATTCAACAGGGAGCCACACATTGAGTTGTTTGGTTTCTTCTTTCTCCGGCATAAGAACTCCTGTTCGTGATACCAAGCCTACGGTGAGTATAGCACAAGAATGCCAAAAAAAAACGGGAAAACATCGTACATAGTGGGGATACAGGTGCCAGAATTCATACATACCTATTACAGTGAAAGGGGGATGTTTCGGGCCGCTTGGGGGGCTGTTTGAGGGGATGGGGTACATACGAAGTATGTACGGTGGGGGGTGGGGTTATCTTGCTTACCCACAACGTGGGTGCAACCTGCGGGCGCTGCAACGCTGCACTATGGCTTACGAAGTAACAAGAGTAGTAAGAACAAGATAACGGGTTTCTACACAAAACATAGAGTCTGCCAAGTCATACAATAAATTGGTTTGTGTCTCTATAACCCTTCCCAAATCTTCCGGATCGAGTTAAAATATCTATACTCCTGGTATAAGCTGAATATGCCAGACAATAGCCATGTTGCACTTTTTGTGTGAGGAGAAGTATGGAGTTATCAGCTAATCAAAGTCTCTATTTGCAAACTATATTTGACTACTTTCACGAACAGGGGAAATGGCCTGCCTATCGATACGTTGACCGCAAATTAACCCAAATAAGACGAGACTTAGATATCGAGAAGATATCTCAAAGTCTTCCAAGTGGGTGGGCGAGTTCATATGCTTTTAACCGTGACCTCAAAGCCGACGCGATTCTTTCTGTCTCTGCCATACATACGTGCAAAAATTCTGAAGAAGACCTTGCAGATTTTATTAAAGCATTAATTTTCTGTGTCGAAAGTTATTTTAATGCTGAAGAAGATACTGTTAAGATTTCTAGTGATGTTCTCGCTCTATGTTTGAACTTATCAGAACTGTCTGTTCGCAAGGTAGGATTACTTTTGAGGGATGTATGGGAATGTCCTATCTACGAAGTCTTCGGAGGCAACGATGCCGAGTATAATGGCTGGTCTTGTACTCTTTCAAGAAGCATCCGTTACTTCGACGGTGTAGCCTCTGTTGAACAATATTTGGAGAAGCTAAAACAGCTAAGACCACCATCAACGACAATCACGTCTCAAGCTAATCACCCGCTACATAACAAAGAAAGAAACCTTGCACCTGTCGTTATGAGGGCATTCGAGTTCCAAAACCTTGTGGAGGATTTGCTCAAAAACATAGGCTATAGAGTAGTGCCTGAACAAAGGGTCGGGAATAGCCAAGTCGATTTTCTTGCCTATTCCCCTATTACTTCTCCAGAGGGCATGGTCAGCGAACAGATTTGGATTGGGGAGGTGAAATACAGAAATCTTAGGGGCAATTTAGGCTTAGACGTTTTATATCGACTTATTGCGCTTACTCAGGAGATTGAAGGAAGTAAAGCATTATTAATACTTAACTCTACTTTAACGAGGGATGCACAAACCTACGCTTCTCAAAGAGATGAGTTAGAGGTTTGGGACATTGATAAACTGCTTTCTCTCCTAGAGCCATTTCCTGAGTTAAAACAGAAATATTTTAAGATTGCACCAGAAACCAAAGGTACTCTTACTGAAGAGAAATTAGCGGTAGAGAAAGCTGAAGGCCAGCATGAGCTCATCAGAGAACTAAGAAATTTGCCAACTGGGGATGGGAACGCACATGAAGAAATTGTAAAAAAAATTTTAGAGTTCTGCTTTCACGATGAGTTTAAACCATTTGCAGTAAAAGAGCAGGTTGTTACAGAGGATAGAAAGAGGAGGCGTGACTTTATTATTGATAACAGAAGCCCGAAAACCGAATTCTGGCAAAGTTTGAAATGGACGAGAAAAGTAGAAAAAATTTTGTTTGACGCAAAAAATTATAAAAACCCGCTCGAATATAGAGAGATTGCAGATACCCTTCGATACTTAGAAAATGATGCGTTTGGTAACTTCATTATCATTATTTGTCGTCAAGGTGTAAAAGACTATAAAGAGGCGTTAGATAGCTATTTGAAGAGTAACCGAGTCACCTTATTTCTTGATGATAACGACCTCGTGAAAATGATAAATCTAAAGAGAGAGGGAGGAAGTGCAACACTTCTTATTGAAGATAGATACTATGAATTTCTTGAAAAAAAATAAGCTTGCGCAATAAATGGTAGGCAACATAGAGGCTAAATACATTCCAACCTTTATCTTTTACCAAGGAAATGCTCTATACCAATATGGTCTATCTTTTTCACTTAAACTGTTGAGATAATATTCAATAATTTCTTTTGCCTCAATCGCAACATTAGGTGAAATTCGGTTTAACAAATCTTCCCAAATATTTTCTTCACCTGAAACTAATATTTTTCTGTCTTTCGATTTCATATGAATAATTCTGTCTCGCGATTTTTCTAGAGCTCTATATCTTTCTCCAACAACGCTCCCTTTAGGCGATGGCAGATTGAAAATTTTCGGTAGCACCTCAAATAACTTTATTTCTAAGCTCAACCTTTCTACTTGCTCTTTCGTATACTCCTCAGTAAACTTTTTTTGACTACTTATTCTCCTAAAAATGAAATGATCGGGAATACTTTCATTTGCAAAAGACTCTAAAGCTGTATAAGCGAAAACGATTGCAGTCATTCTCTTTTGGAAAAGATCAAAAAAAGTGCTATCTTCTTTAAGTACTACAATACTACTCGTTATGATAGATTTGAAAAACTTTAAAAACTTTTTGTCCTGTAAAAAGTATTGGCTTTCTACCCAAGCGGTATATGCCACGTCTAAGCACATAGCAGTAACATTTGGCAATGGGAAAGAGAGAATGTGTTCATTATCATATTGCATTTTACCAGTTGCAATTATCGATCCAACCTCATTGCTCGCTCTATTTTCAGTAAGACTTGTTGAATTTTGTTCAAGTGAGGTTCCTTGGTAATTTTGGTAACGATAATCTCTATATAACATGATTTTCTCCTTTCATTTCTGATATCATTATACTGGAAAAGATGCATTTTGTCAGTAAAATTTGAACAAGAGTTTTAGACCTTCCTAGTTGTTTTCTGCCAATTCCTATGATAGACTGCTCGCATCGGCGCTCGCAAAAAACAAGTTAAGGATATCGAAATTGAGTAATTCTAGTGTAAAGCATCATTATCTTCCACGACACTACTTGAAAGGTTTCACTGACGACAAAGATGGCTTTTTTGTTTATGATAAACAGGTAGATAAACTCTTTAAAAGCAGTCCAGGTTCTACTTTTTTTGAGAACAACCTTAACACCACAATATCCCCACAAGGCGAGGCTTCTGATTGGCTGGAAACTTTTTACACGGAAATGGAAAATACTCTTTGGCATTCATTCGATATTATCAGAAATTCTACTAATACAACTCCAATAGGCCCTCCGGATAAAATGAACCTCTTTTTATTCCTTTTGTTTTTACATTGGAGGCTCCCTAGTAATATCCAATTTGCTGAAAAACTAGCTGAAGGGGCATTAGACGAAGATAATGAGATATTAAATTTTTTTCAACTCAGGAATAAAAATGGGGAAGCGGTACCAAGAGATCTTATAGAGGAGATGAGAAGTTCACCCGTCTTTAAAAAAGCATTCAAACAGGTACTCCCATTTGCTCCATTTTTGCGAGACAAACGGTGGGAAAATACTTTAGACAATTGGCGATTTCTTTATTCAGCAGATAATAAAGGTTTGTACATTGTTGGAGACAACCCTATCATTACTGAAGGAAGCTTTGATCATGACCCAATCGATTGCCTTAAAGAATTTGTTTTTCCAGTTTCGGGAAGGATTTTATTGGTCAATACACAGAAACACAAAAGTACAGGTACAGCCTTTCCTCCTGAGATTTGGGTTTATAGCAACAACGCAATTATTGCGCGGGCAAGACGATTCGTAGCATGTCAAAATAAAGCCTTTTTAGAGGCATTAGTGGAGCAATATAAGCAGTATGTTCAATTTGGGGGAATGCAATTAATTATCCCACGCTTATTTGAAACATTTCAGGCATGAATAATTTTTAGATAGTTAATTTTGATGTATTTGCACAAAGATAAATTTATAAGAAAACAGCTTGCCACTTTGTCCCACTGGGAGAGTTCTGGAAAAACCGAATCCCGTCGGTTCCGTCTGAGCAAATGAAAAGAGATAGCGTATTGTTATGTCCCTTTTTCCTGCTTACCCCGCAAGCGGGTGCAACTTGCGGGGACAGCGATACTGCGCTAGAGTTTACGAAGTAACGGGAGGGATATAAGCAACATAACGATTTTTCGGGGTTTTAGCAAAATTTTAGAGGAGGTCAACCAGGAAAGAAGATCTCTCCTGGTTCATTTTGTTATGCTATGTTTGCCAGCTTTGGAGATTGGCGGATTATGCGAAGACCAAGAATAGCTTCTTGAATTGTACACGCCGAAAACGTAAATAGAATATCCTGTTCCAGCCGCTATGTATGGTGTAGGAGCAGTGAGCGGCTTCTACGCGGTTCCTTACACCATTCTCGTCTATCCACTCGTCTTCCTGCTGATGCCACGCTTCTGGGCCGTCTGCAAACAACACGGCTATGTTACCGCTTCCGATTTTGTACGCGACCGCTTCGGTAGCAGTGGGCTGGCCCTGGCAATTGCCTTCACCGGTATCCTGGCAACGATGCCCTATATCGCGCTTCAAATGTACGGCATCCAGATCTCGCTGGCCGCGATGGGCGTGCCCCTGACCATCCCTATCCTTGGCCTCAATATCGATATTCCACTACTGATCGCCTTCGTCATCCTTGCCGCCTATACGTACACCAGTGGGTTACGCGCGCCTGCAATGATCGCACTGGTAAAAGATGTGATGATTTTCATCGTGCTCTTTGCCATTCTGATCATCATCCCATCACAACTGCATGGTTTTAGCGCTATTTTCAATGCCGCGCATCAAAAAGCCCTGGCAAATCCCAAAACATTTACTGACCTCATTCCCAAAAACGGCGGCGCTACTTACGCGACACTGGCCCTCGGCTCGGCGCTCGCCCTCTTTCTGTACCCGCACTCAATGACCGGCGTTTTAAGTAGCAACAGCAGCAGGGTGGTCAAGCGCAACGCAGCACTACTCCCTATCTACTCGCTATTGCTCGGTTTCCTGGCCCTGCTGGGTTATATGGCGATCGCAGCCCACGTAACACCGCTCAAAGGCTTCGGTGCCAATGGCTCTATTCCAGCCCTCATCAACCTCTCGTTCCCATCCTGGTTCGCCGGTTTCACCTTCGCGGCACTCTCTATCGGTGCGCTGGTGCCTGCCGCGGTCATGTCTATCGCGGCGGCAAACCTTTTTACACGCAATATCTACAAAGAGTTCATCAAACGCAACGCATCCGATCGTGAAGAATCGCAGGTAGCGAAGATTACCTCGCTGGTGGTCAAATTCGGCGCACTGCTCTTCATCGTGCTGATCAATCCGGCGCAGGTCGTCTATTTTCAACTGCTGGGCGGCATCTGGATTCTCCAAACGCTGCCCGCTGTCTTTGTGGGACTCTTCACCCACTGGTTCAATCGCTGGGCCCTGCTCATCGGCTGGGCAGTAGCCATGATCGTCGGCACCTGGCTGTTTATCGCCGCTGGCGCTAAACCTACCTTCGCCATCCTTGGTGTTCCGCTCTACACCGCGGTTACCGCTGTTGTGGTCAACCTTGTGCTGGCGATCGTGCTCACGCCGGTCTTCGAAGCCATCGGCGCTCGTCGTGGGCGAGATGTCACCCTGCCTTCCGATTATGTGGAAGAAGAGGCGCCAGTCGAGGTCGCGGAAAGGGGGCGGGAGGCTCTGGGCTAACATATTCGCACCATTTCCTGCTAAAAAAGATCTCCTTTTATACCTTGTAAAGGGAGATCTTTATCTCGCCCTCCACACTACCTCATTGCCCTTCTCACCACAAACTGCTAGCATGATGGGCGAAATAGCAACTGATAGACTGACATATACAGGAAGGGTGACTATGGACGAGGATGATGCCTTTTTAGACGAAACAAGCGAGGTCGGCAGTGACGAACTGCTCTCCGACGATAACTTGCGCTTACCAGAGAACGCCAATCCCCTGGTACGGCTGCACGCGGTTCGCGCGTGGCTGAAACGCCGCCAACAAGAGATGACCCTAGAGATGGGTACAGTCGCTCTCCAACTGCATGCACTACAACAGGATGAAGAGGCGGAACTGCACATGCGTCGCCGTGCGCGCGAGGAACGCGCGGCACAAAATCGCGCGATCCAACAAGCATTTCAAGAGGCACAACAACGCCTGAATGTTTATGACGAAGCACAAACGCTGCTGGAAGATTGTGTCAACCACACGACGGTAAGTGAACGGCTACTGGTCGAGTTCTATCTGACACTTGATAATCTCATTCAAGATGAATTAGCTGGCAGCGAGTATGGCGAGGAAAGCCCCTCTCCGCGTGCCCAGGTTTTCTTCGATGTACAACGACGCGTCGAGCAGGTTGGAACATCCTATGAGGACGAATAATTATCGCTATGGGCGCAAGGAGACTTGCCTATCCCCGATATTTACGACCAATGTCGATACATCGACTTTTTCGGCGAGCGCAAAGTCAAAATATCCATCTTGCGTCTTGCCAGGCATAGACTCCGCGTTGATCGAAATCAACTCTGGTTTAACCAGAGAACCGGATGGTAGTCGCAAACTTACCAGTGAGGAATAGTCTGTGCCTATGATCTGCGTGGTTGGATTCTTCGTCTGCACCAGTACACGCACCGTATAACCTTTTACGTAGTCTGAGTGGCGATCATCAGAGAAACTGCTCGCCAGCGACACATTGGTAAAGGTCATTTGCACGCCATTATAGGTGGTATGCTGATCTATATTT
Source organism: uncultured Dictyobacter sp. (assembly GCA_964657925.1). GTDB lineage: Bacteria > Chloroflexota > Ktedonobacteria > Ktedonobacterales > Ktedonobacteraceae > Dictyobacter. Next base: position 3,356 of record CAZZWK010000104.1, on the reverse strand, counting down.
TGTGAGTCAACCAGATTTTTGACGACCACTGTCGGCTGACTATCACCGCCAAAAAGACTATCGTGTTCCTCTTCATCCGGTCCTGAGATAAAAACAGCAATTGTAGCAATGATAATGACAATAATCGCGATAATAGTCCACATTCTCGGCGAGATATGTGCACGTTTTTTAACAGGTTGTTCCAGTTCCATGTATTTTCTGGCCCATATGAGCCCCTCGTCCTAGCGTTTCTTCTTGCTGGTAACACAATGGGAAAATGTGATCAATCCAATTATAGCAAAAAGCACGGGCAAAATGGATGGGAACAACCTGTTCTACCCTAAAATCTCGCGCACCTTGCCCGCGAGATCGTCGAGATCAAAGGGCTTTGGCAAAAATTCAAAACCTTGGTCGAGCACGAAATTCTGGCTGATCTGATTCGCCTGGTAACCACTGACAAACAAGAACTTGGTGTCCGCGCTGATCTCGTGAATTTTGTCGTAGAGGTCCTTGCCTCGCATCTTCGGAGTTACCAGATCCGAAACCACCAGGGTGATATCAGGATATTCTTTGAACAGCTTGAGACCCTCGGAACCATCCGCGGCGCTCATGACCTTGTAGCCATACTCACCTAACGCCTCCTCCATCAGACAGCGCAGATCGGGATCATCTTCTACCACAAGAATCGTTTCCGCTCCCCCACGCACAGGATCGCTACTCTCTTCAGCAGCGACCAACGACTGCTGCGGAGGATTCTCAGTCGTTGGCAGATAGATAGAAAATTTTGTGCCCTTGCCTTGCGTACTCTCCACTTCGATGTCACCATTGTGCTGCCCGACGATGCCGTGCACCATCGATAAACCCAGGCCAGTGCCTTTCCCAATATCTTTGGTCGTGAAAAAAGGCTCGAAAATGTGCGAACGCACCTCGTCGCTCATGCCCGTTCCGGTGTCCTCCACGCTCAAACACACGTAGGAATAGGTTTGCACCTCGCCATCCGTCAATGTCTTGCCGCGTTCAACATTCTCGGTGCAAATAGTAATCTTGCCACCATTGGGCATCGCATCATGTGCATTAACGCACAAGTTCATCAACACTTGCTCTACCTGCGCATAGTCGACATGCACGGTTTTTAAATCATGAGCGGGCACAAAATCAATCTCGATATGATCCTGGAGCAATTTTCCCAGGAAACTGAGCAGGTTTTCCACGATGGTATTCAGATTGACATCCGTCGGCTCCAGCACCTGCCGCCGCGAAAACGCCAGCAACTGATGCGTCATTTTGGCTGCGCGATTGGCGATATCACGAATATGATACAGGTTATCGTAGAGTGGATGACTCTGCGTCACACGCGTGAGACCCCGCGTGGTGTAACCAAGAATACCACCGAGCATGTTGTTGAAATCATGAGCGATACCACTGACCAGTAAGCCAACACTCTCCAGACGTTGCGCCTGTTGTAACTGATCAGCCAACTTCTTACGCTCGGTATTATCAAAAATATAGCCCTTGATTTCGACTAACTGGCCGTTTGCATCGAATGTACCCAATACGTTCTCAACGATGTAGATCGGAGCACCATCGTTGCGCCTCATCTCTATCTCATGATATTCTAGCCTGTTCGTCCGTATCAGAAGATCAGTAAAATAAGCATAATGTTCGATCGATGGATAGAATAACCGCATATCTTGTTGCATCACCTGCTCAATAGAGGAAAAACCAAAGAGGCGCGCGAAAGCAGAGTTGCACGTCACTATCTTGCCTTGCGACGTACACACATAAATACCGGCAAGACCCTGCTCGAAAATCTCACGGTAACGCTCTTCCGATAAGCGCAATTGCTTAATCGCCTGCTCATACTGCTTCTGCAAACGTACCTTTTCCAGGCTCTCACGAATAGCTTGCGGCAAACGATCAAGATGTTGCTTGAGGATATAATTGCTCAGGCCTGTCCGCAAACCTTCAACGGCAATCTCTTCACTACCTGTTCCGGTCACCATCAACACAGGCAAATCAGGGTCGCTTGCTTTCACTTTATTCATGACTTCCAGGCCATTGGCCCAGTTCAACTGGTAGTCGGTAAGCGCAATATCAAAATGGTCGCTCTGAATCGCCTGATCTAACTGCTCTGCACGCCCCACCTGCACAAATTCAGCTTCAGGAAATTCTCTCCTCAATCTTCTCACTACCAATTCGCGATCGGTAGCACTATCATCAACAACAAGAAACCTCACAAGCAATCTCCAAGGACATACATGCTTTCTTTATCAACAATAAGTTCTGATTTTTACGCTACTTTTAATGCTATCTGCATACGGTACTCATCGCATGCCGTTTTCGTTTCACATAAGAACGCCCAAGCGTAGTGACTATAAGAATTTTTACCTGAATTTAGGCAACTTCACGTAAAATGCGCTGCCCGTTCCCAGCGTCGATTCTACCCACACCTGCCCATTCAATAGATCCGTCGCTTTTTTTACAATCGCCAGACCAATGCCTGTTCCAGGATAGATATCATCACCATGAAGACGTTGGAAAATCTGAAATATCCTTCCGTACTGCTTAGGGGCAATACCAATTCCATTATCAGCCACGCATACTGTGACCCACTGATCCTCATCTGCCCCATTAATAGTAATATTCACCGGAACTTCGGGGCGAACATAGGTCAACGCGTTATCCAACAAATTGATAAATATCTGGCTTACTAATGTCTGATCACCGGAAATCACTGGCAGATTCTCCGCGATCGTAACAGTCGCCCGCTTCTCTAGCATCCGAGTCTCTAAGTTCTGTAGCAGTTGGTGGAACAGGTGCTCAAGCGCAATCGGCTTACGACTCACAGCGCGATGCTCTATACGTGTATAAGTCAACAGATCTTCAATCAAGCGGTCCATTTGATTACACGATAACACAATGGTATCGATGTAATGCTGCCCGTCATCGTCGAGTTTGGCACGATACTCTTGCTGTATGATTTGCGCGAAACTGGTGATCGCACGCAAGGGCGCGCGTAGATCATGCGCGAGCGCGTAGGCAAATGCCTCCAGCTCCTGATTTTTCAACTCGAGGTCGTGTCTCTGCTGCTCCACTACCTGTCGCATCGTCGTACGCTCAATCGCGTTATGTATCGCGCGAAACAAATTCCCTGACGTCATTTCATCCTTCACCAGATAATCCTGAGCACCACTTTTCATCGCCTGCAAGGCGGTCTCCTCATCATTGAGGCCCGCCAGCATGATGACTGCGAACGAGACCAGGCCCGTCTGTTCATCCGCCAGTTGCGCTAAAAATTCTAGCCCATCAATATCAGGGAGCTTATAGTCGAGCAGAATACAATCAGGCTGCACCTGTTTGCAAAGTTCCAATCCCTC
>CAZZWK010000103.1:0-17623 GCA_964657925.1 uncultured Dictyobacter sp. | reverse complement strand
TCATATTGGAGCGATGCCGATCTTTACACTGTAGCGTGGGGATATGGCAACGACAATCCAATTCCAGAGATATATGGGTCTGGCCTTTTGAATTCCTGGGCACAATTTCACAATAATCATCCTGATGTCTATTTTTACGGGGTGATGACAGAATGCTCTTCGATTCAAGGCAGTTATTGTGGTTCACCTGCGGGCGAGTATACGCCAGGTAGCGCATACAACGCTTTCATTGGTCGTATCGGCACCTCCAAGGTGGGAGCTTTTGCAACCAATATTCTGTATCAATAACATCGGTCCAGGAGCGTATGAGAGCTTCCTCTCTCATACGCTTTTCTGTCATATATCTTGATAAAATATCAAAACAATTGTGATGGTTGCTATATTAATTTCTTCCCCTTCTACGAGAAGAGAGGTCAACCTGCCGATTCTTCTTCTCATTTAAGAATTGATCGGGCAGGTGATTCTCTAGCGCGTAACGCGTAGCGGCGGCGCGCGAGGAGACATGGATTTTCGAGTAGATAGATGCCAGGTGCCAGCTTATGGTACGGGTGCTTAGCGAAAGTTTGTGCGCGACCTGCGCATCAGTCAGCCCGGTGGCGACGAGGCAGAGCACCTCGATCTCGCGTTGCGTCAAGTGGTTGGGATGGCGTTGATGAAGCAAGGATGGTTTTGTTTTTTCGGCCTGCAAAAAGTGTTCAATCGTCATCTGGCGACCGCGCTGCCACAGGGTAGTGAACAGGTCGTCACCTAATTGAGCTTGTACTTCTTCCAGCATTGCCAGGTGTTGTTCGCGTGGAAGCAGGTCGAGTGGATTTTTCTGCTGCAATTTCTCTTTATTTTCGAGACGTACGCTTTCAGTAGCACCCCAGAGCATCGCGGCCTGTTCTGGCTCGTTTTGTTGCGCGATCACTGCGCCTAAAAGTTGGGCGCAGATGATAGTGGACGAGACGAGATGTGCTCGTTGCGCCATTGACAGCGTATCCTTCAGGAGCACGCACGCCTTTTCGAACTCATGCAGGTGAAAATAGGCGTGCGCGAGCACACATCGCGCGGTCAACGTACCGCGTTGATCTTTTAGACGTTCAAAGCATTGCAGCGCCTCTGACGCGAATGAGAGGGATTGTTGGTATTGTTTGTCGTGTTGCGCGATCAGGGCACGTATGATATTCGCATAGCCATATTCTTGTTGACTTTTCGTGTCGCCTTGATTTTTAAATGCGCCGACTGCCATCGTCGTCCATTTTTTACTCGCTGCATAGTCCGACAAAACATAGGTGCTATAACCGAGCATGCAGGAGACGCGGGCATATTCCAGTGGTTCATCCAGGTCCTGGTACAGTTGTAAGGATTTTTCGAGATATGACTGTGCCGTCAAGACGTGAGACGCGAAGAACGCGCTGGCACCAAGATAGTGGAGGGCCTTCGCGCGTGCGGAGAGGCGTGTATGTGCATGCTGTGTCAACAGATGGTTCAGCCAGGAAAATTCTTCGTCCATGTGTCCATGCAGGAAACTGGCGAGATAGAGCACTTTCCCGATCAAGGAGGCCACATCTTCCCTGTTCTGCTCGATGAACCAGTGGATGACTTCCTGCATGTTTTCATATTCAGCATGCATGCGGCGTAGCCATAGCGCCTGTTCATATCCGAAAAGTTCGTGCTCCGCTTTTAACGCCAGTTGTTGGTAGTAATGCGCGTAGCGGTTTTGGATTGTCCGCGATTCATCGTGTGCGGCAAGCATTTCCAGTCCGAACTCGCGCGTGGTGGTGAGCATTTTCCACGCGGTGCTATCGTCAAGCCAGGGCACTGCTTGTAGCAGACTATTATTGATCAGCACGGTGACGGAATTCATCAGGGAGAACGCATCGCCTTCGCTGAGCACTGTCAGCAGCTCCAGCGTGCACACACCCCTTACGGCGGAGCACAGGCGAAAGAGTTTTTGTTCTTCCGGTTGGAGCAGTTCATAACTCCATTGCAGCGTGTTGCGCAGTGTCCGTTGTCGTGTGGGCAGATCGTTGGGTCCGTGAGTGAGAAAGTGGAGTTTGTTTTGCAGCAGTGTGAGCAGTTGTTGCGTGGAAAAGAGTTTCGTGCGTGCCGCTGCCAGTTCGATCGCCAGCGGCAGACCATCCAGTTGCCGACAGATTTCCGCCAGTGTAAGGGCATTCGTTGACGTGATCTCGAAATTCGTATGGATTGCTTGCGCGCGTTGTAAGAACAGCTGTACCACCGCGAACTGGGCGAGCGAGCAGGGATCGGTATCATAGCTGTGTGGAGGAAGTGCCAGGGGCGAGACTAAAAACTCGTGTTCCCCGCGTATATTGAGTATGCTGCGACTGGTAACCAGGATAGTGAGACGGGGATAGTTAGAAAGCAGATCGCAGAGAATGGGAGAGGCCGCAAGCACCTGCTCAAAATTGTCCAGCAGCAAGAGCATGCGTTTATTGCAGAGATAGTATTGTAGCGTAGCAGAGCTATCGATCGTATCATCACCAAGCGCATGCATGATCGTAGGGATAACCAGACCGGGATCGCGAATAGCGGCGAGATCGACGAAGAAGATACCGTCAGGGAATGTAGTTATGACCAGTGGGGCGACAGAAAGCGCCAGGTGAGTTTTGCCCACACCTGCAGGTCCGTTGAGCGTGATGAGACGCACCTGCTGATTTTGCAGAAGCGAAACGAGTTGCGCGCTCTCCTGCTGACGCCCAAGCAGTGGATTCAACGGCTGCGGCACGTTTGCAATGCTTTCGCTATGAGATTGATGATGAAAAGGAACAATATTTTGCATAAAGTCTCCTATGAAAGAACGCGAGTGGCATCAGTACGGTGTCATCTTCTTCTGAGTTAACGATTTATGAATGACTTTTTAACTGTTTGGTCTGCTGAAGGTTAATGCTCACTGCTATCGCTTTCTTGCCCTGTTCGAAAAAAGATTCCTTTCTGCTTTTAATAAATAAAATGGCTAGTCACCAACAATGTCCAGTAATTTTACTGGTGTATTTGCGGAGCTATAACAGTACACTGATGATAGTTGAAACACGATCGCTTAAAGAACGTGTGCATCTGTTGACAAAGAAAGGATGAGATATGTCTGACAAAGATATCGTGCGCGCGTGGAAAGACGACGAGTATCGTCGCAAGCTTGCCGATCAGGGACAGGCAATTCCAGGCAATCCCGCGGGTGAAGAGGAACTGAGCGACGAAGATCTGGAAAAAGTAGCTGGAGGATTGCCCATGTCCCACGGTCGTGCCGTCCCTCAACCACCTGGCAGCGGAGATGGAGGCGGTGGAGACCCTTCCTGTCGTCAGGGAACCGGCGGTGGGGCCACTGACGGTAATTCTTTCGATTGTTCGGTCTTGTTCACTGCTGGTTCTGCTTGCGATATATAGGCTAGTGCTGGTCCGCGTAGGGCAAACCACGCGTCTGCCCCGCGCGCGTAGAGGCCAGATTTATCAACCGGGAGACACACTTGTGAGTTGTATGTTTTATGTTTTGAAAAGGAAAGGATAGACCTATGACCGATAATGATATCGCGCGCGCGTGGAAAGACGACGAGTATCGTCGCAAACTTGCTAGTCAGGGCCAGGCGGTCCCAGGCAATCCCGCGGGCGAAGAGGAACTCAGCGACGAAGATCTGCAGAAAGTAGCTGGAGGACTGCCCATGTCCCACGGTCATGCGGCACCTGGAGATGCATCTAAAGGCGTATCAGGAGATCCTACCTGCCGTGACAGTTATAGTGGTGGGACTGGCAGTGATGCTTTCGATTGTCAATCAATGTTTTCGGGTGCACTTTATAAAGCATGCAACGAATAGAGTGAGCGTGATTGTTCGTAGTCCGGTCCGCGTAGGGCAAACCACGCGTTTGCCCCGCGTATGGTAGAAGCGAAGGGATGGTATGCCGATACCGCAGGCACGCTGGCATGAGGCGAACTGGTGGAGAGCGCTCTCGTTGGCCGAACGATTACAAATCCAGCAAGAAAATCCACCCATTGAAGTTGCGACCAGACTCGCCGAGGACCAGTTGGAGCGAGCCGAGAACAGTCTTGCGCGCTGGCGGGAACTCGCTGTCTTCAAACGGGATATTGCTTTTGACGAGCGGCTGCAACTGGATGATTTAAACGAGCCGCTATTGCTCGCCTTGCTCGCTGAAGATGCTGCGCAACTGCGTGAGCTTTTCCCCGCCGGGCCCGGTGGTGATTGGTTACATCGGCTGCAACAGGCGTATGAGGACTATTGGGAATGCGAAACTACTGAGGAGCAGCATGCATTGCCAGAGATGCACGATACATCAGCTGCTACAAATCTCCAGCTGTGTCGTTGCGTGACCCCTTTGCTGAAGCAGGCATATGTGCAGTTCAAGCACGATTTGCAGCGTATAGAGCAGCGTTATCCGCTGCTATCGCTGGATAGCGAGGCTATCGCTGCCTCGTGGTTCGCGCTGCTGTTGAAACGTCTGGGCTTTTCGCTGGTGCAGACGCTGGTGTTGGAGGTGAACGTCGCGCGGTTGGAAGGACGCCTGCAAGGGGAGAAGCCTGAGGAACGTTTCCAATATTTTTTGCGTTCGCTCAGCCAGGGGGCAATGATAGATGTGCTAGAAGAGTACCCTGTACTGACGCGTCAACTGCTCACCAGCATTGAACAATGGCGGCAGTATGGGCGCGAGATACTGGAGCATCTGGGCGATGATTGGTCTGAACTGCGCCAGCTATACTTCGAGAACGAGCACAACATTGCTACCCTGGTGGCGCTAGAGGGGGACCTGGGTGATGCGCACCGCCATGGCCGCAGCGTCGCCAGGCTGGAGTTTCGTTCCGACGCATACGTAAAGCAGGTGCTTTACAAGCCGAAATCTCTGGCGGTCGATGCGCATTTTCAAGAGCTACTTACCTGGCTGAACTCCTGTGGTTTCTCGCCGCCGTTCGCCACTATACGTATTCTGGACAAAGGCGGCTACGGCTGGTCCGAGTATATCGAGGCGCGTGGCTGCCAGAAGCAAGAGGAGATCGGGCGTTTTTATCAGCGGCAGGGCGCCTACCTGGCGTTGCTCTCCCTTTTTGAGGCCACCGATTTCCATTTCGAGAACATCATCGCTGCTGGTGAGCAGCCTGTGCTGATCGACCTGGAAGCGATGCTGCATCCCTATCAAGAGATGTGGGACGAGCGCGAGCATCCAGCCACGCGAGTGTTTCAACGCTCGGTCTTACGCGTGGGTTTGTTGCCGCAACAGATGTACAGTGGAGAGGATCAGGCCGGAGTCGATTTCAGTGGCTTGGGTGGGAACGCGGAGCAGATGACGCCATATCCGGTTTCGGGCTGGCAGGCGAGCGGCACTGATAGCATGCGCATCACTCGTCAGCCGGTGCACATCAATAGGAGCGAAAATCGGCCCACGTTATGTGGCGAGGAAGTGTCGTTACTGCATTATAAAGATCAGGTGCTTGCTGGCTTTCGCCGCATGTACCGCCTGTTGATGAGTCAGAAAGAGGCGTTGACCAGCACGTATTTGCCGCTATTTTTCAATGATACCGTTCGTGTCGTGCTGCGTCCGACTAGTATGTACGTGGTGTTGCGCAAGGGAAGTTTGCACCCGAACTGTTTACGCGATGGACTCGATCGCGATCGCTTTCTCGATCGTTTATTTCTCGCCAGTAGCCCATTTCATGCGCGCGCAAAGATCGTGCGGGCGGAGCGAGCGGCCCTTTTGCGCAACGACATCCCGCTATTCACCACGCTGCCCACCAGTCGTGACCTGTTTACCGATGAGGGCGAGTGCCTAGCAGATTTTTTTGCGGAGAGCAGCGCGGCTACTGTTCAACGGCACATCAATGAGTTGAGTGACGCGGATATGCTGCGACAGGTGTGGATGATCGAAGCGTCCTTCGCGGGCGTACTCGCAGGTGAAGGGCAGTACGTGGAGCGTAAAGACGCGCCGCGACCGCTATCGTATCCGACCGCTGATCGCACCAGACTGTTGAACGCCGCCAGGGCCATCGGTGATCGTTTATGTCAGCAGGCAATCTATGATGGCGATGCCGCTGGCTGGCTCACGCTGACGCACCGATACGGACCCGCCTGGAAGATTCGCGGCACCGATTTTAGCCTGTACGATGGGACGCCAGGCATTATCCTGTTCCTGGCATACCTGGGCGAGACCAGTGGGGAGGCGCGCTATACAGAACTGGCACGTGCCGCCTTGAATGCGTTGGATAAAGATCGCTACGAACAGATCGAGCGACCAGGCGCGTTCGATGGCCTGGCCTCGCTGCTTTACCTGTTTACACACCTGGCCGTGCTCTGGCAGGAACCTGCTTTGTACACGCGAGCGGAAGCGTTGCTCGTTCGTTTCGAGGCATTGATCGAGCGAGACCGTTTATTCGATATCATCAGTGGCGCGGCTGGCTGCCTCTGTGTTTTGCTCGGCTATCTTCAGGTTTCCGGTTCCGCGCACGCGCTCAGGCTGGCGCAGCGCTGCGGCCAGCACCTCGTCGAGCATGCGCAAGTCGTGGGGGCGGGATTGGGCTGGCCGTCGCTTTTAGAGACGCAGCCATTGGCCGGATTTTCACACGGAGCCGCGGGCATCGCGTACAGTTTGTACTGGCTCGCGGACGTAAGCGGGGAAGAGCGTTTTCGCACCGTGGCGCGTCAGGCGGTGGATTACGAGCGCGGCCTTTTCTCCGCGAAAATGCAAAACTGGCTGGACCTGCGGACGTCCACTTCCACCACGTCCACTGATCCGACTGAACACTGGATGGTCGCGTGGTGTCATGGCGCGGCTGGTATCGGTCTCGCTCGTCTCGCTATCTTGCCCTATGAGCCTACCCCTGAAGTGCGCGCGGAAATTATGGCCGCGTGCGCCACGATCGTAGGGCACGGCGCGACCTGGAATCATGGGCTATGCCATGGTACACTGGGAAATCTGGAAACGTTGCTGGTGGCTGCGTATAGCTTGCGGGATGAGCGCTTGCACAGACAGGTGGCGGCGATCGCGGCGCAAACACTGGCCGAGGGAGAGTCGCATGGCTGGATTACCGGTGTGCCCTTAGCGGTAGAAACACCGGGCCTGATGACCGGTATCGCGGGTATCGGCTATGCCCTTTTGCGGCTCGCGCAAGCAGAAAAGATGCCCTCAGTGCTCTTGCTCAGCCCTCCGCGCATTGTATCTACTGGAAAGACGAGAGAGTAGCCATATGCCCAATAAATCATTGTACCGACAGAGCGCGTTGCAACATTATGCGCAACAGAGAGAAAAAGACGTATTGCCACAGTTTGTCTCCCCGCCTGTTTTCCTGCTGCTCTGGATACTGCTCCTGCTTTTGCTGGCCGCTATAGTGGTCGCGTGGTTGGAGCAGGTGCCGATCTATGCCAATGCCGGTGGCATTGTCGTCAATCCATCGGCCTCGACGACCACAGCGGCGCAGGCGGTCATTTTTGTACCGGCGATCGAGTCGTCACACCTGCATAGCGGCATGCCCGTAACAATTACCCTCTTGAGCACGGGCCAGGGCATCAATACGGCCATCACTTCGGTGGGCACGGCGACGATGAGTCCGAGCGATGCGCAGAAGCAGTATCAGTTGGGGCAGAATATGACCAGCGTTGTGCCCGGCCCATCGGTCACCGTGCAGGTGAATCTGGGAACGGCTGTGCCCGCGAAGACATACGCCGGTAGTTTGCTCTCGGCGCGTATAGAGGTAGGAACACAACGCTTGCTCTCGCTCCTGCCAGGCATAGGTGGATTGATCGGAGGTTAGACAGTAATGCAAAGACCGTATGATGCTATGGACGATGATAGAACGTTGATGCGCAGCGAACTGGACGCGACCGTGATCGCGACGCCCAAGCGGCGCACCGCTTTATTAACCGGCCTACCAGGCACGACCCCCTCCGCTTCCAATGGCGGCGTGGCGAAAGAGGTCGCGGACCTGGCCGATCACCGCGAAAAAACGATATTGACACAGACGCTGGCGTTGCAGCGATACATGGTGCAGGATGTACAACAGGCACCAGTTGCGCCTGAACCTTCCGCCTCTGTCGACACCAATAGCCAATCACAGGCACCGCAAGCATCACCACAAGCGCCACAGCAGGTGGTCGCGCCCACTCCTGCCGCGACCACGCAGGCACCGGTGAAAGCGGGCGCGGAGAAAAAACGTGGGGTGTTGGGAAGAAAGCGTGTGCCCGTCTTGCAGCAGATGGAGGCGGTGGAGTGTGGCGCGGCATGCCTGGCGATGATTTTAAGCTATTATGGTCGCAAGACGAGCGTCTCGGAGATGCGCGATTTCTGTGGCGTGGGACGCGATGGACTGACCGCGCTCAATATCGTCAAGGCGGCGCGCGCGTTCCAATTGCGTGTACGTGCGGTCTCGTTGAAGGAGAACGATTTTCGCGCCGTGACCTTGCCCGCGATCGTGCACTGGGAATTCAACCATTTTCTGATCGTGGAACGTTGGACGCCGCAGTTCGTGGATCTGGTCGATCCAGGCATGGGCCGCAGGCGCGTGAGCGCGGCTGAATTCGATCAGAGCTTTACTGGCGTCGTGATTATGCTGGAGCCAGGGGTAAATTTTAACCGCAGTTCCGAGTCTCAACAGGTCAGCTTGCGCTCGTATATCGCGAACTTTGTCAGGATCGCGCCGTTTTCGCTGCTGCAAATTCTGGGTGCCTCGCTGTTGCTGCAACTGTTCGGGCTGGCGATACCGGCGTTGACCGCCATTGTGGTCGATCAGGTAATTCCACTGGGCCTGCAAGAGACGATGCCTCTGCTGGGCCTGGGCCTGTTGATTCTGGTGTTCACACAGACGGTCACCGGTTTGCTGCGCGCCTCTGTGCTGTTATATTTGCAGACGCGCGTGGACACGCAAATGATTTTGAGCTTTTTCGAGCAACTATTGCAACTACCGTTGCGCTTTTTTCAGCAGCGTTCGAGCGGGGACATTCTCTCGCGCCTGAGCAGCAATAGTATCATTCGTGATACGGTGAGCAGTGGGCTTATTTCAACCGTGCTCGACGGTAGTTTTGTTATTGTGTACTTTTTTATCCTGCTTTCACAATCGCGCGTGATCAGTCTGCTGGCCGTCGCTATCGGTCTCTTGCAGGTGGTATTGATGCTGACGACCAATCGTATGATGCGTGATTTTTCACGCCGTGAATTGCTCACCCAGGCCAAAGCGCAGAGCTATATGGCCGAAGCGCTGGCCGGTATGGACACGCTCAAGGCCATCGGGGCGGAGCAGCAAGCCATGGAGCACTGGTCGAATCTCTTTTTTGACCAGATGAATATTTCGGTGCGCCATACGTATGTAGCTTCCCTGGTTGGCAGCGTGATGAATTTGCTGACCACCTTCGCGCCATTGGCTCTATTGTGGGTAGGTACATTGCAGGTCTTGGGTGGACAGCTACAGGTAGGAACCATGCTGGCGCTCAACGCGCTTGCCATCGCCTTTCTTTCTCCACTGGGTTCGCTGGTAGCCAGCGGGCAGAAGCTGCAACTGGTCCACGCGCACCTGGAGCGCATCGCGGACGTGATGGAGACGCAGCCGGAGCAGGACACGACGAAGGTGCAACAGCCCCCGAAGTTGAGTGGCGATGTGCGTCTGGAGCATGTGATGTTTACCTATGACCAGAACTCCCCACCGATTCTGCACGACATCGATCTTACCATCAAGCCAGGGCATAAAGTAGCGATCGTTGGCCGCACTGGCTCAGGAAAAAGCACGCTGGGCAAACTGTTGCTGGGCATGTATCTACCGACGCAAGGCGAGATCTACTACGATGGTATCCCCTTGAGTAAGTTGAACTATCAACTGGTGCGTTCGCAGTTCGGCGTGGTCATGCAGGAGACAAGTATCTTCAGCGGCACGGTGCGCGAGAATATCGCGCTCGCCAGTCCAGCGACCGGTATGGAGCGTGTGATCAAATCGGCGCAGATCGCGGCCATTCACGAAGATATCATGCGTATGCCTATGGAGTACGAGACGTTCGTCTCCGAAGGCGGCAGCGCGCTCTCGGGTGGTCAACGACAACGCCTCGCCCTCGCTCGTGCCCTCGTGCGCCAGCCCGCCGTCCTGCTGCTCGACGAGGCCACCAGTAGCCTGGACGTAGTGACCGAGCAGACGATCGAGCGCAACTTGCGCTGGTTGCCATGCACCCAGATCGTGATCGCGCACCGCCTCAGCACGGTGCGTAACGCGGACATGATCGTGGTGATGCACGAGGGCACCATCGTGGAAAGCGGGTCGCACCAGGAATTGGTACGCAGGAATGGCTATTACGCGAAGTTGATCCAGAGCCAGCTTACCAGCGGCGAGATCCAATCGTCATAAAAAAACTAAAGCCGCTGGCCCGTGATATGCTGGATTTTCATATAAAGGATCACCCGTGAATCACCGTTATAACCCCAGGGAACATTGTAGTGTTTCGCCAGCGTATCGTAGAAAGCGCCGCTGGGGTCCTCTTCAATGCGTTCTATCGTGCCACGAAACTCGGCGTAGACATAAGGATCATCGGGATCGGTAATGGATACCGCGACGTGCGGATTGTGCTGAATATTGCGATACTTCTGACGATTGGTCGTATGCGTAAATTTGATGTATTCGCCATCCCACAAAAACCACATTGGCGACGACTGCGGGTCCCCATCGGGCCCCATCGTCGCCAGGTGGGCCATACTTCTCGACTGCAATATCTTCTGCACCTTCGGATTGCTGATCTCTGCCATAAAAACACTTCTTTCTACTGCTAAAACGAAAACGCTCCAATTTGGAACAACTGAACATTTCTGTTGTTGTTTCAAAGGCTGGAATACCGATATTGTTGCTATTGTAACACCTGAATTATGAAAACCGAGAGCGAACGGCCACACCCAAATGTTGCTCAACGCCAACCCGTAATCGTATATAGTAGGGAAGACCCTCGTGGTCTTCCGTCCCACTTAGGATACGTCCCACTTTTAATACAAGGAGAACATCTATGCCAACATTCGAGTCCGGCCCCGCTATAGCTCAGCGTGAAGATGTCTTTCGCGGTTCCTGCGCGGCGCGGACCGCTGAATTTGTCGCGGCAGGACGCCAGGCGGGTTTACCGCTCGCACGTAGCGATCAGCGACGAGTAGCGGTTCTGCTGATAGACGACCAGTACGATTTTATCCAGCCTGAAGGGAATCTGCCGGTGTCGGGCGCGCGCGAGGACACGGCGCGCTTCTTGCAGTGGTTTTACGCCAATGTGCGGCAGATCAGCACAGTATTTTATACCCTGGACACGCATATCTTCTTGCACATCTTCTCGGAGTCGTGGTGGCGACAGCCCAGGCGGGACGCGCAGGAGCCGGATGTGCACCCCAGTCCATACACGACGATCAGCGTGGAAGATATCGAAAGCGGTCGCTGGGAGCCGATCATCGATCCTGAGTGGTCGCGCTTTTATGTGCAGGCGTTACGCGAGAAGGCCAAAAAAGAGTTGATGATCTGGCCCTATCATTGTATCGAGGGCACGCTAGGGCACACGTTGTTGCCGCCACTGGCGGAGGCCATTGCCTATCATAGTTCCGCGCGTATGTGCAATCCGGTCAAGCTGGAAAAGGGGCGTACGCCGAGGACCGAGTACTATGGCGCGTTCGGCAGCGAGGTACCCGATCCGCAGGATGTGAGCAGTGGGGCTAATAGCGCCATGATGAAAGAGATTATGGCGCATGATCTGGTCTACGTGGCGGGTCAGGCCAAGTCGCACTGCGTATTGGAGAGTATGCGTCAACTGGTGACGCAGTTCGCGGGTCAACCCGAGCTGATCGCGCGCTTACGCCTGTTACAGGATTGCACCAGTTCGGTCGAGCATCCAGTAATCGATTTCGACGCGTTGGCGAATGCAGAACTGGCGCAGATGGAGCGCCAGGGCGTTCAGCTGGTGCTTTCCACCGATCCCATTGCTTAGCTCAATGATTGCGACCATCCACTGTAGGGGCCGGTTTACCGCAGCCCACGCCAATTTATTGGCTATTCGGCATACCCGACTTTCTTTCTTCATCTTCATTATTGCGGCTCCGGCGGTGCTTGAAATTGCTGCGCGTGCATGGTTTCCTGCTCGAAGCGTTGCACGAGTGTACGCGCCTCGTTCTCATAACCAGCCGGAACAGGAATTTCGATCGTATCGGACCACGAGGATTGCCTGATCTCCAGGTGGCGGCGCCGAAAATGCAGCCGTGGCACCGGCTGATCTTTGAATTGCACCCGTTTGAGCGCGAAAAAGAGGCCTTGTAGCGGAATATACTGTCCAGCCTCCCACAGGGCCTGGTCTCCCAGCGAGATGGCACCAATGGTCACGCGACGTATATCCTGTCGCATGCGTGCGCGATGTCGGCGCACACGCGGTACATAATGCCGTGTGATGTGAAATAACAGCGGCAAAAAGAGTAGCAGCAACATGAGTGGAAAGAAAATGAGCAGGAACGCGGCCCCATCATCGGCAGCGGACATAGCCACAAGCAGGAAGAAAGCAACCGCTAGCACATAGATGAGCAAAGATAGCGCGGCGAACATGAGCATATGCAGCGTTGCCCTCGTAAAGTCGAAGCGATCGAAGCGTCGCCATTCCTCGGCTGTATAGTCCCATCTGGCCCAGTAGCGCGGTTGTGAACTACTATTCACGTTAGCGGAAAATTGTGAGAACACCGAGGCAAGCGGACCATCAAACATGTGTGCGAAGGATTGAAAATCCTGTTCATTGCCGCTAAACGTGTGCGATGATTGCGAGAAATAGTGGACGTTGCCATTCTCGTCAGTAAAAAATTGCTGTGACTCGCCTGGCTCTCTGCGTTCCTCTGCCATTGCCTGCCCTTTCCGCGTAAAAAACAACTCTGTTTTCTACAACGAAGCAAGCAGAGAAAGGTCTACATACCAGGCAAACGATTCCGAGCCGCCAGCAATCAAAGGTTAGCGGCTCACAGGTTGTGTTATGCGCTATGCGCCGTAATGGTATAACCATCTGGATCGGCGAACGAAAAAGTACGCCCAAACGGACCATCAAAGGGCTGCTGCACTATCGTTACGTTCTGTGCTGAGAGTGATGCACACAACGCATTCGCGTTATCGCATTGTACCCATAGCGCGATCCCCCAGCCGAGCCGATCCGTCGCAGCAAGATCGACCATAGGTTTACGAATAGCAAAGGGAATCGGTTGTGTCTGAAAAACTACTGCACCAGGAGGACTTTGCGGCACTGGCTCAAGGCCGAGCCGCTCGGTGTAGAACACGCGCGATACCTCTATATCGCGTACCTGTAACGCAATGAAATCAGGACCAATCATTTTAGCCATCACACAATCTCTCCTTCCATGTTACAATAAAACAAAACCCTGATATAAAAACAGGATACTGATAAATAATCAATGTACTGTTATTATATCAGTACTCTGATATAATTGCAAGGAGAGAAATATGTTGGAACAGAGCGTTGGCTATCAGTTGAAGCGTGTACAACACGCTTTGAGAGCGAGGATGGATGATCTATTGCGCCGGTTAGAATTAACAACTCCACAGTATGCAGCCTTGACTGTGATCTCTGCCCATCCTGGCCTTTCGGGCAACAAAATCGCGCAGCAATGCTTTGTAACACCGCAGACGATGAATCTAATTCTGACAAATCTGGAGGAACGCGCATTGATTGTACGTCGTCCTCACCCCGAGTTCGGACGCCTGTTGCAAACGTTCCTCACTCCAGAGGGAGAACAACGCTTACAGGAGAGTACTCACGGAGTAGACCAGATTGAAGCAACCATGCTGGCTCATTTAACACACGAGCAAGCCATGCATCTTGCACACGAATTGGCATGCTGCTCGGACGCCCTGGAGAAAGACCCCAACCCGAGCAACAACTGATGCCACATTTAAAATGCATCAAATAATGTAGAAACCCGATAATACAGGTTAACAAAATAAACCGGATGACCAGGGGTCCGCGTAGGGCATACCATGTGGTTGCCCTCGCGGACGATGATACCCAATGTATTTTGTTAACCTGTATTATCGCGTCCGTGGCAGCGGGCGACGCGAATGTGGGATATCGGCGATAATTGTAAACCTGTATTATTGACCCTGAAGGTTGCGCTACCCCTGCTGCTGAGCTTGTTGTTGCTGCTGTTGTTCCTGCTGCTGAAGTTGTTGCTCCGCGAGTGAGCCGGTGTTGACGGCGGTCACGTCGAAGATGAGCGTGGCGTTGGCGGGAATGACCACTTTACCGCTCTGATCTTTTTGCGCCTGACTGCCGTAGCCGAGGCTGGGAGGAATGATCAGACGACGCGTCTCGCCCTGCTTGATACCAATCAGGCCCTGATCCCATCCTTTGATCACCTGTCCCTGGCCGAGTTGGATGGCGAATGTAGAGCCACCATTGTCGTAGCTGCTATCGAACTTCTTGTTGCTGCCCGCGACCCAGCCGGTATATTCGACTGAGACGGCCTGCCCTTTTTGCGCGCCCGTGCCACTGCCCGGCGTGAGCGTAATGTACTTCAGTCCGCCAGGCAGTGTGGTCGGTGTGATACTGGTCGCTGGAGGTGTGGTTGCGCCTTTGGGATTCTGCTTGATGAGCGTATTGACTGCCGCGGTGGCCTGCGCGTTTTGCGCGTTGATCGTCGCGGTGACCTGCACCACCTGCTCTTTAGCGGTCGCGGTGGCGTGCAGATCGTTTGTGGCCGCGACACGCGCCTGTTGCTGCCCGATGAGGACCAGCATGACGACCGCGATCACGACGATGAGAACGGAGGCGATGGAACTGGCAATGATCAAGTTACGGCGGCGGCGGCGCGCTATACGCATGAGACGTTCCTGCTGACGTTGGCCGGGCCGTCCACCACGTTTCTCAGGTGGGATACTTTGGTTTTTTACAGTCTGCGTCACGGAAATTACCTTCTACTCTTCAAATGCTTGGCTCATTGTTGTAATACGAGAGTAGCATTAATTGCGCGATCTGGCAAGAGGGTGTGCCAACAATTAGAAAGCATTGATTGCGAGCACCAGGCCGCATCAGATCATCCTTGTGCAGATCCGCTGCGGCCTGATTGGTCAACGTACTGGCCGTTTAAATCGTCCAGACTTTGGCATTGGAAAAGGACACATCAGTCACATCGTTGCGACCCGGATTGGCGGCGAGGCCGAAGGTACCCGCCGTCAGAGCGTTATCCTGCACCTTCGCGACCTGCTGCGCATTGATGAAAAGCGTGAGCGTGCTGCCGTTAGCGACGAAGTCGAGGGTATTGGTTACATTCAAGCCCTGTTTGATGGCGCTGCTATGCGCGAAATCCTGGACGGTAACGACGCCGAGCGTGTTCACGTTGTACTTGAAGATAGCGAAATTGCCATCGTCGCATACGCTGAAAAAGTAGAATTTGTGGTGCCCGCTGAAACTGGACTTCGCTACACGCGTGTCTAGCCCACCACAGTCGCCCTGCACGATTTTCATCTGTGCCTCGAAGGCACTGTTCGTTGCGTTATTAAGCGCACCATTGGTGGACTGTGACCAGCAGTTGTACTCATCTTCGGTCGAAAGCGTGCGCACATGAAAGACGTTGTTGTCGAAGACGCAGTGCCCATCGCCCGTATTGCTCCAGTTATCGGCACTTTGCAGCGCATCGTTCAGCGCCAGTGTACCGTGGCCGGGAAGGTAGGCTGGGTAATTCGATCCACTGCTGCTCTGAGATGTGCTGCCTTTGTGTAGCAGAGAGACCAGTCCGATCACGCCACCCACGATGACGATAAAGACGACCAGCCCGATCACGATATTGCGCCCCGTATGACTTTTGCGCGCGACCGGTGGCACACCATAATAATTGGGTTGAGCATACGCGGGATTAGCATAATTGGGATTGGCTTGTCCGTACGGAGCTGCATTAGCATAACCTGGCGTGGGCTGCGTGTAGTTGGATTGACCGTAGGCGGCCTGGTTCGCATCAGGATAACCCGGCATCGCTTGAGGATAGCCCGCTGAGGGATACCCGGGCGCAGGGTAACTGGGCGCGGGCTGCGTTGGATAAGCTGGGGGCGCGTTCCATCCCGCGTCTGGTGCTGGATAGGATGGTTGCTGAGGTGGATAGTTTGTCGCGGGCTGCGTTGGATAGGGCGGCGGTTGCGGCGGATAGTAATTGGGCGTGCCATATTGCTCGGAGTAAGGCGGCTGGTTGGGATCTTGTATCGGATTGTTATTCACGCGGACGGTCTCCTCTGCTAGCACACACTAGCATCTGATCGCTAACATGTCGTTGTTCTTGACGAAGAGATGATGAAGAATAAGGGCCATTTCAGTAAAATTCGCTACTAGCTTAAATGAGTAGCCCTGGCGTGTCAAGAGGTACGACTTCCCTTGTTGAGCTTCAACTATTACACCGCCGGTCGGCCAGACAAACATGGATTTCTTATCTTTCCTGACTTCTTTTATTATATATTCATTCTATATCTATATGGCTTCACGAATGTTACAACCGATATAGCACTCTATTTTGGGGCTGCTGGTCTAAGTCGCATTTGCAGTTTTGCTTCTGGAGAAATATAATTCTGTATGTTTACAGGAGTGTGCCGCGTTGCTGCATACTCCCCTGACTCTGATTGCAGGAAAGGAGATACGTATGTCGTCATCAAGAAGTACCTCTGTAGAGTTCTCGAATGACACCCGCAATACCTTGTTGATCAAGGTAGCTCAAGGTCTTGATCATGGTGAATGGGGAGCTGAACCGCCTGATAGAATGACTCCCGGCGGTCATATCTACCAATGGGAATCTCATTCCGATGGATTTCTCACTGGGACCGAGGGGTGGGTACGCTATTATCCTGTAGCTACCAATGACAATATTGTTATTCCTTCACCGGTTCCTGACGAAGCGACCATCTATATTCACTGGGACAACCCGTTTGTGGGCAGCAATTCGTATAACACGACGGCTCCCAACCCGTATCAGGTAGTGCAGGATGGCGGTACTGGCACTGGCGATGAGGCGGCGACAGCATTTCATTTCGGTGGAGTGAATGGGCCTAATACCTGTTTGCCCGGTTTCGTGTGGCGCAATGCCTACCCCGGTGATGCTGTCTGTGTCACTGCACAGTCGCGCGATCAGGCCGCATCCGACAACAGTCAAGCATCCTCTCGCGTTGATCCAAATGGACCATACGGTCCAAATTCTTGCATCGTACCCTATGTGTGGCGCAATGCCCATCCTGGTGATGCTGTCTGCGTCACGACTGAAGTCCGTGATCAAGTGGAATTGGACAACAGTCAGGCACAAAACAGGATTGTGTAAGCAAACGGCAAATCTCTGGCCTCGCCGCTATCCAGTTTCCCAGAGCGACTATCAATGGTTGCTCTGGGAAACAAGTTGATCCTAACCTCACCTCTGCCAGAACAGTACATGCTTTTATCTGCCTCGTTCATACCTCAGCAGTGAGTGTATTTAATGTAAGCAATGCCGACATCAACCATTGGCCGCGTAAATATGTATTTTCTTCGATACACACGAAATTCACACAAAATTGTTGTAAAACCAAAGAAAGTAGTTTTTACTTTAAAAGATATATCAAAATGTATCATAGCCCCTGCACCCTTCTTCAACCCTGGTATCCTGATATCGGTCCCGAGGAAGTGTCCCGAGG
>CAZZWK010000102.1:0-17663 GCA_964657925.1 uncultured Dictyobacter sp. | reverse complement strand
CCTCCCATAAACAACCTGCTCCATAGTAGCTAGCGTAGCGGCACCTGTGTACCAATAAATATCGCTAGAGCGTTGTGTATGATAGTGTACGCAAAAATAAGGGGGTCAGATGGATACACTGGTCTTGATCGCCATTTTGGTGATCATTATTGTGCTCCTGATCGTCTTCGTAATAGGCCTCATCACTGGCGTAAAACTTGCTCGCTGGCGATGGTAATTGCAAAAAGACAGGCAGTGCTCTGGAGCAATACACAGGGCAGTGCCTGTCTTTTTTAAACGCATATCTTGACGCACTTCCCCACTTAGTGATACGCTAAAACAGCATTCTAGACACGCAATTTTCGCTTGTTTGGTATGAGGAGGATTGAGATGGCGCAAGAAGCACAGGTTCCCCTTTTCCCTGGCTTTCAAGTCATGCCCAGCCTGCCAGCGTTCTATGACCAGACGAGAAAAGCCTGGCTGGTATTCCGTTACGCGGAAGTGCAGCGCGTTCTCTCGGATTACGCGACCTTCTCCAACCAGCGTGGTGGACTCGATCCCGCCCAACAGGATAATAAAGAGGGTGCGGGCACCGGCAACGCGACCTTGATCAGCCTCGACCCCCCTCGACATCGTTTGTACCGCTCATTAGTCAATCAGGCATTCACGCCCAGAATCGTCGCCCACCTGGAACCACGCATCGATGCCATCGTCGATACGCTGCTCGATAAGGTAATCGATGGTGGCACAATGGACGTGATCGACGATTTTTCATATCCCCTCTCGATCACCGTCATTGCTGAAATGCTTGGTGTGCCAACAAGCGACCAGCAGCAGTTCAGAATATGGACCGAGCAATTCTTTGAAATCACATCTCCGCAAGCCGCGCAGGCACAGCGCGAACTGGGCGTCTATTTCCAGCATATCTTCGACCAACATCGCCAACAGCCACAGGATGATCTCATCTCCGCCCTGCTCACCGCCCAGGTCGATGGTCAACACTTGAACGAGGTCGAGCTCAGTAGCTTCTGTATTTTGTTACTGCTGGCTGGCAACGATACCACGCGCAACCTGATCGCCAACACCATCCTCTGTCTGGACCAGTTTCCCGAGGCCATGTCGCAACTGCGCGCACATAGAGAACTTCTGCCAACCACCATCGAAGAGACGCTACGCTACCTACCCTCCGTGCGCACCGCTCCACGTATCGCCGCCATCGATACCATCCTCGACAGCCAGGAGGTCAAAGCGGGCCAATGGGTAATCCCCATGCTGCCCTCCGCCAATCGTGACGAAAGCGTCTTTCCCCGTGCCAACACATTCGACATAGTGCGCACCCCTAACCGTCACCTCACCTTCGGCTACGGCATCCACTTCTGCCTCGGTGCACCACTCGCGCGACTGGAATCCAGAATTGCGCTCACCAAAATGCTCGGTCGCCTGGACCAGATCGAGCGCATACGTAGCATTCCCTTAGAACCAATTGCCAGCCCCATTGTATATGGCATGAAACATCTGCCAATTACCTTTAAAAGGGTATAGGCTCTTTCCTAACTCATTAAAACATACTCAAAAAACTGCACATTTTGCCGACCGTGCACTCCCTGCCATTGCTTCAGTTTTTGTTCCACTGGCTGAAAACCCAGATGTCGCAAGAATGATTCATTAGATCGATCGTTTATCTTCAATTCTTCGGCTTCAGAATCAGCATAAGCAATGGTAGCGCGTAACAGCGGCCAATGGTACGTCGTACTAAAGAAAAGTGTCAGGGTACGAAAGATTTCCGTAGCAAATCCGTGTCGCTGGTAATCCTTGTGGATAATCAGCGCACCCAGGTACGGCAAGCCATCGTCGTTCTGCTCCAGGTAATCAACTAATCCAATCGGCGTTCGTTGCTCATCTTTCAGACACGCGACCAGTAGATGGCGACCAGGCATATACTGTGCAATCGACCAATCGCGCTGCCAGCGGGCAAGATCATAACGGCCTGGTTCACCGTCCGATCCCTCCATCCGCGACACAAAATCCGCATTGCTTAGATAGATAGGTAACGTTCGCTCCAACTCATCAGCGCCAAGCTCATATATAACCGTTCGCGTACTCGTTATCTCTTGCATAATACGATCCTATTCCCCTACCGTCGTACCAGTAATCCAGTACGCCGAACCATCGCGTCTGCGATCCATAAAGTGATACTCGGTCAGCGCGCGTCGCAACGCGGCAGCATCCTTGACTACACTGTGCGCGAGCAACAGGTCGTTGACCTCTCGCTCGCTATACGCCTGTCCCGGCGTAAAAAAACTCGCCAGATAGTCAAGTATAATTATCTTATCACGAGAGCTTTCTTAATATTTTTTTAATGCCGAAAAATAGAATCATTGGGTACAATACAAAGAGAAGATGGCAATGAGGCATTTCTTCTAACAGAGAAAGGAAAATACAAAATTGCCATGTGGCCTTTTCGTAAACAAATGAAGAAAAACGATGAGAAGATAAATCAACCAATCCAACAGCAAACACCACCTCCCACTACCTCGCCTTTCGAGATGGTCGAGGGACGCGTGCATGTGGCCGATGCCCCCTATCTCCTGCCAAAAGATGGGGAAGAGATCGATCGGCTCGACTTCCAACACTATATTCTGCGCTCGATCATCAAAGGTAATATGCTCGCGCCCATCAAAGAGCCAAAAACAGTGCTTGATGTTGGCTGCGGCACTGGTCGTTGGGCCAGTGAGATCGCGCTTATTTTTCCCCAGGCTTATATCGCGGGCGTCGATCTGGTGGTTCCTCAACCGCGCGGCAACATACCCTTTCCCTCCAATTGCCACTTCATGCAAGGCAATGTGCTCGAAGGCCTGCCCTTTCCCGACTACAGCTTCGATTTTGTGCATCAACGCCTGCTCGTATTCGCCATACCAGCCGATCGCTGGCCCTCCGAGGTACGCGAACTGGCACGCGTCACACGCAGCGGCGGCTGGATAGAACTGGTCGAAATCGACATCGCCTTCGAAAAGATGGGACCCGCGAGCACACGACTGGCGCACTGGGCCACACAGGTTAGCAAACGACGCGGCATCGACCCCACCAGGGCCAGACATATCGGCGACATCATGCGGCAAGCGGGTCTTGCCAATATTGTCTTTCAGCAGGTCAAAAATCCCGTCGGCAGTTGGGGAGGACGCGTAGGAACAATGGCCGCGACAGGGGTACAGGCAGTCAACCGCGCGGTACGGCAGCAGGTGATCGCCCAATTAGGCGTCTCACCCGCCGACTTCGATCAAGCATTAGCGACATCCGTGCACGAGTACGATCAGTATCAGAGCTTCTCCTACTCCTATGTCGCCTACGGACAACGCCTCTGACCAATCCGCTCTCTACGCGCTGTGGCTCGCTTCGGTAGAACGACCCGCCTCGAAGACAGAGACCCATTCCTCAAAACGCTGCGCGATCCCTTCCGCGGCCTCATCCAACGAGATTTGCTTCGCCTCGAACGCGACAACCGGGTCCCAGAAACTGGTACGCCCAACGGCGAAACCGATAAAACCAGGCACACTGGCCGCTGTCTGCAACCACTTCACTACGCGATCACGTTCCGCGCCACGGCCCAGCACAATGATTCCTACATCGTCACGCCCATCGCGGCGCGCCACCTGCACGATCTTCTCACAATCCTCGCGCCGATCCAATCCCTCGATCTTCCATACGTCGGGCTCTATGCCCGCGTCCTGTAACTCCTGAATCGCGCGCACCATCAAACCCGGTCGTAACTGCATATCATAGGCATTCTTATCCTGCTCCACATGCTCCAGCTGTGCCTGCTCGGCTGGCACCAGCAGTTCGAACATAAACAAGCGCTGCTTCTGCTGCAAATACTCAGACAAGCGATGCAAGCGCTCGGCCTGCATCTTGTTCATAGCCGCGTCACCCTCGGGATTGTAGCGCACCAACACCTTGGCGAACGTCGGATTCACCGCCTCGATATGCGCGCCAAAATCGTCACCATACTCGAAATCGAACTCCTCCTGACCGCTTTTCTCGATCGAGGCACAGGTGATGTAATGATTGTTCAATGCATCACGCAAAATACCTACCCCAAATTGCTCATCCACAAGAATGCCGACCGCATCTTTGGGCATACGCGTGGCAACCGCTTTCTTAAACCCTTCATAGATCACACCCTTGCTGGCCGCCACCGCGTCCGTCTGCTCCACGTTCAATGGCTCCTTCCAATGGAACAAACCGGAGATGTAGGATGCACGATGATCGAACGGCAAAATATACAGTTGTTTGTTATATCCCTTCACCATAGAGTAATTATCCTCTCTTTATCTCACACGCACAAATTTTTTCAATACCCTCTTCTGGTACGTCCACAAACGCCTGAAGGTTACGTACAATAATGCTATACTCTAAGCGAGATTTTTTTCTTCCGCTAAACGTTCTTAAATGAAGAGATATATTCCACGAGTTATCGGGCACATACTGGGAAACGAGCAGGCCGAAACAGAGGGAAAAGATGTGATGCGTCGATCGAAAACATTCTTGAATGCACGCGCGTTGCCGGATGCGACTCTACGCCGCTTACGGGTCGCGCCGAGCTACTTCTTTGTGGTCTATCGCTGGGGCACCTGGCTCTACGCGCTTATCTTTATCTTCAGCATCTCACCTCAGTACAGAAACACACAAATTTTCCATACCAGCACGATCTTGCTCGCCATCACCTTTGTACAAACATCCATCGCGACCCTGATCCCCCTTGTACAACTCTCCTGGCCTCGCCGCATGGTGCGCCTGCTCAACCGCTTCAGAAGGACCGAACGGTTGCTGGCCGATGACGATGACGCAGACGCGATCACACCGTTCTTCCGCATCTCCAACCCGTTCTGGAACTTCATCATCTATGGCTCCGATGTGATTATCTGTGGCCTGGCGACCTATTTCAGCGCACCCCTGGGCGCGCCTCCCTTCGGCAATGGCTCGCCCTTCTACCGCTACGGCTTCTCGACGATCCTGGTGGCTGCCATGACCTATCGCTACTGGGGCGGCATACTGGCAGCCATCGGCTACGAATTTTTTATCCTGCTGGGCATTCTCGTCCATGCCCCCGGCTCACCTCCCTATACGCTCAACGTCATCGACGCTATCGGCTCCTTCGCCGATGCCCCGCTGATCGCGATCCTGGCGGGCTATGTGGCAACCTTGATCTACAACTACGCGCAAACCAAAAAGCGCAACCAGGCCAGCATCCGCAGCCAGCGCGCCCTGCTGGCGGTCAGCGAAACCATTATGAGCGCGGCCAACAACCGCCAGAAACTGCTGCAAAAGGTGAGCGAACGCTTGCGCCAGGGCGGACACTTTCAGCGCCTGGTCATCGCGCTCATCTCGACCACTGGCGACGATTCTTCATCAAGCGCTGAACAGCATAAATACGTCGCGGATTGCATCGAAACGAATGTCATCGATACTGTGCTGCCCACGCGCAATCCATCCTACATCGAGCAAGTCCTGCAATCAAACCAGAAACTCTCTTCCTTCGAGTCGTTCAACACCAGCCAGTACGGCGGCTACGGCGTGGCACGCCTCTATTTTCCCATTTATAAAGAAGGTCAACTCTCGCTCATCCTCGGCGCGGAAAGCCGCAGAAAAACCTCCTTCGACCAGAAATCCGAAGAGTTTCTCGCCATCGCGGGCAATCAACTCCTGACCGCCCTGGACAATCTGCGCCTGACCGAGCAAACGGTCCAACTCGCTGCGGAGGCCGAACGTGGACGCATCGCGCGCGAAATTCACGACGGCATCGCGCAAATCACCTACATGATGAGCCTTAACGCCGAAACATCCGCGTTGCAGGCCCACCGCATTATCGAGTCCTCCAACGGAGAAACTTCAGCCATCACGCCACTGGTGGAGCGGCTAGACCGCCTGGTCGCGACTTCAAAACAAGCCCTGTGGGAGACACGCAACTACCTGTTCTCACTCAAACCACTGATGAACGGCAACACCAACCTGGCACAAATGCTGACCAACCAGATTACGGAATTTCAAACCATCAGCGCCCTACCTGTCGAGTTGCTTATCGAAACACCCGATGCTGCCGAAACAAATTATGGCAACGACCAGGCGCGTGTAGGCACTGCTGTCTTCCGCATCGTGCAGGAGGCATTGACCAACGCCTACAAACACGCCGCTGCCACCCAGATCCAGGTCCACCTGAAGTATGACGCGAAATATGTAGAGATTACCATCAGTGATAATGGACATGGCATACCGGCATCGTTAGCACAAAATACCCAACAGAGTATGTACTCTGGTCGCGGCATACAGGGCATGCACGAACGAGCCGCCGAACTGGGCGGCACACTCGACATTCAGAACACATCCGACGGAGGTGCGAGCGTGCACGTGAGCATACCAATGGCACAAACGGAAAGGACTGCATCAGCATGAAGATACGCCTGATGATTGTCGATGACCACGAAGTCGTTCGACTGGGCATACGCGCCGCGTTCGAACTGGAGGACGACATCACCGTGGTCGGTGAAGCCAGCGATGGCGCGGAGGCACTGGCGAAAATACCCGTGCTCGCTCCCACCGTGATGTTGATGGACGTGCGCATGCAACAAATGGGCGGCATCGAGGCCTGCCGCGAAATCAAAAGTCGCTACCCCTCCATCCATATCCTGATGATCACGTCCTTCAGCGATGAAGAGGCCCTGCTCGACTCCATTATGGCGGGCGCGGATGGCTACCTGCTGAAAAATGTCAGCCGCGCCGAACTGCTCAAGTCGCTACGCGCAGTCGCCAACGGTCAATCTTTGATCGAGCAATCTGCGAAAACCCGGCAGCTGCTCGCCCAAAAAGAGCAGGCCGCCAGTGGAGAGTTGACCGAACGCGAGCGCGAGGTGCTGGGCCTGATCGCGCGTGGCTACACCAATAAACAGATCGCGGAAACGTTAGTCGTAAGCGAGAAGACCGCGCGCAACCATGTCAGCCACATCCTTGAGAAACTTGGCATCTCGCGCCGCAGTGGTGCCGCCGCCTATGCCATCGAACACAGACTTTTACCACCTCAAACACATCCGTGATGTGATCGTTCGCGTACACCACACTGTCCCCCGCGTAGGTCAAACCATGTGTTTGACCTACGCGGGGGACAGAGATGTCCTAATGGTTCATCACCATCTGCAAATGCTCCACGATCGGCCCTAGCGACAAAGCCGGAAAGTAGGTCAAAGCGCCCACAATCAGCGCGCTCCCGACGATCACCAGCGCGAACTGCAATGAATCTGTCCTCAACTTGCCTGCAGTCATTGGTCGTCTGGTCTGTTTGGCAAACAATCCTGCCAGGGCCAGAGCAGGAATCGCTAATCCGAAACGACCAATGAGCATCGCGATCGCCGTGGTTGCATTATAGAAAAGACTGTTAGCGGAGAGTCCAGCGAATGTCTGCCCATTGTTCGCCATACTTGAGGTGTAGGCATTGAGGATTTCAGTGAGTCCATGCACGTCTGAATTCGTCGTAAGCCCGGCCAGACCAGGAGTGGTCGCGATCGCGACGGCGGTCAACAGGAGCACAGCAATGGGACCAAACAGGGCATAGAGCGCCACTAGCTTCATTTCCGCTCCTTCGATCTTCTTGCCCAGATATTCCGGCGTGCGTCCAATCATCAGACCGGTGACAAACAAACCGATTAAGGCCACCATGATAATACTATAGATGCCCGTTCCCAGTCCTCCAAAAATCATCTCGCCCAGTAGCATGTTGATTATGGGCACCATTCCGCCCAACGGCGTATAGCTATCATGCATCGAATTGGTTGATCCCGTGGCTCCATTCGAGGTTGTTACTGCCGTGAGCACCGAACCTCCCACACCAAAACGTACCTCTTTGCCCTCCATATTTCCCATCGGCTGTAAAGCACCAACATACGGTGCAAACGCTGGATTACCACTCTGCTCCGCCCAGGTGCCCGCTACTAGTCCAATTGCAAACAGCACAAACATGACCCAGAAGAGTACCCAACCTTGACGAGTACTGCCAACCATACGACCGAAGGTGTTGGTCAGGGCAGCAGGAATGACCACAATGGCAAGCATTTCAACCAGATTTGTCAAAGGTGTGGGATTCTCAAATGGGTGCGCGCCATTGACATTGAAGAAGCCACCACCATTCGTTCCCAGGTTCTTAATGAACTCTATAGCGGCAACTGGCCCCATAGCGATAGTCTGACTGCCTCCCTCAAGGGTTTTTACCGTAATATAGGGGTGAAAGTTCATTGGCACCCCTTGCCAGATCAAAAAGATACCCCCGAGCACGGATAACGGCAATAATACCCACAGCATGGAGCGCACGACATCCACCCAGAAGTTGCCCAGTTCCGTCGTCTGTTGACGGGCAAAACCACGAATAAAAGCTATACCAACGGCTAATCCAGCGGCTCCCGCCAGGAAATTCTGACCCGCTAACCCAACGATCTGGCTCACATAGCTCATGGTCGTCTCGCCTGCATAGGCCTGCCATGTGGTCGTCGTCGAAAAGCTGATCGCCGTATTCATCGCTAGATCAGGAGTGAGCGGTGTGGTCAGATACTTTGGATCGTACCAGGGCAAGAATGCCTGCACACGCAAGATAAGGTAGAGCAGCAGAGTGCCAACCAGACTGAAGAGCAAAAACGCGATGGTATATTGCCGAGCATTCATCTGACGCTGGGCATCGATGCCAGTGATTTTGTAGATAAAGCTCTCGACAGGACGCATGACCGGATCAAGAAAGGTCTTCTCACCGGCGAAAACACGCGCCAGGTAGCCACCAAGCGGCTTGACCAGGATCAGGATAAGCAGTAAAAACAGCGCGTATTGCGCGATCGTAAAGAAGTTCACGTTGATCATCTCCTCCGTCATCGCTGAAACATCGTTCTCTACACCTGCCTCTTACTTCGTCGGAGGTGTGCCATACATGGTATCCAGGGCCAGATTCAGCTCAAGCACATTCACACCTGGCTCCCCCAGCACTCCCAGGTCGCGTTTCTGCGTATACTGCGCGATCAACGCCCGCACCTTGTCAGGGTTAATTGATGCGTTTGTTCCTCCCAACGCTCGGCGCGCCATTACCACTCGATTCACCTGCAACAGGGCCGCTTCGACGGAGATTTCTGGATCAAGACCACTGCCACTGGCCGTGATGATATCCGCAGGCAACGGCGTGTTCGCGGCCAGACCATTTTCTTGGCGGAACTGCTCAGCATACGTCTTCACACCTAGATAACTTCCTGGCACATAATACGTGTGCGCCTTTCCCGCAACTGGCGTTCCACCTTGTGGCGCTGGTTCACCGGGCTTGACGGTGACCTCACTACCATTGCCGTCAATGAGTTGTGGATTTGTCGGTCCTATATTGGACCCACCCGAGTTCGCGGCATTGTAATCGACCGCGCTGGGGCGTCCATGAAAGTATGCTGTTTCCGTAAACTGCTGGCCGAGTAATGTTGATCCCACGACTTGACCATGGGTATTCGTAATCAAACTTCCGTTTGCCTGAGCAGGAAAAGCGAGCTGACCCGCGACAAATAGCAGCAAGGGATAGACGACACCACAAAGCAACAGGAGTACCAGAATTAATTTCAGTGCCTTCCAACTCTCCACGCCCATCTCACGACTACTCACCTGCATGCCTCGTATTCCCTGGCGCAGACCTCTACGTACACGGAATAAAACGGATGAGGGAGGTTCATCCTCCTGCACATCACTTGCAAGCGTTTCCATTTCTTGCGACATACCGAACACTCTCTTTCTATCATCTTGGGACAGTTTAGTATGCCCTATTAAGAGGACAACCTGATATACGGTTTAAGGCTTTCTTCAAGTCTTGCTATGAAGATTCTCCTCCTACTCTAGCGCAGAGAATATCAAGAGATGTTCATGATCTGCGAGCGATATATCAAGGCTTTCTCAATAAAGAAAAGAACACTTTATCGTTAGCCAGAAAATTTCATAGTGAAGAAGGATCGCCTAGATTTTTATCAACATCGCTCGTAAAACCCCTGTCCTTCAGGGACGGGGATATCAGGGCGTTCCTTGTGAGAGTGGGGAAGGGTTGATGCGCCTCGATTGACACGGTGTCTTAAAAGTGCTATCATGGTGTCATGAAAAAGACACAAGAAGAGGTGCGTATCACGCTCCGGTTGCCCGTTGAAGTGCATGCAACCCTTGTGAAAAGCGCACAAGACCATAACCGTTCCTTGAACGGGGAAATCGTGTACCAGTTGAAGCAGAAGAAGGGCAAGTAACGTAGTGAAGCGGGCGTACAAATTCCGGTTCTATCCAAACGAGGAGCAAGCAGCAAACCTTGCGCGAACGTTCGGGTGCTGCCGGTTTGTCTACAATTACGCCCTGCATTCGCGTAAACGCTCCTACTTCGACCATGGCGTGAAACTGTATGCCAAAGACCTCTCTGCCGCACTCACCGCCTTGAAGCAGGAGGAGGGAACCGCGTGGCTGAAATCGGTGTCGAGTGTGTGTTTGCAGCAAAGTTTGCGTCATCTCGACACGGCGTTCACCAACTTCTTCGAGGGACGGGCAAAGTACCCGACCTTCAAAAAGAAGCATGGACACCAGAGTGCAACGTACACCGATAACGCCTTTACGTATTGTGATGGAGTGCTGACCCTTGCTAAACAAATGACACCACTCGATATCGTGTGGTCACGTCCGCTTCCTGAGCATGCAAAATCGTCGAGTGTCACAGTGAGCAAGGACAAGACGGGTCGCTACTTTGTGAGCATACTGGCTGAGGAGTGGATTGAGCCACTGCCGCCCATCACGAAGGAAGTCGGTATTGACTTGGGTATCAAGTCGCTCGTGGTGACTTCGGACGGGGAAATGATTGCCAACCCGAAACATTGGTATCGCTACGAAAAGCGGTTGGCACGGGCGCAACGACGCCACGCCAAAAAGCGTAAGGGGTCAAAGAATCGAGAGAAAGCGCGCCGCAAGGTTGCCCGTATTCATGCAAAGATTGCCGATACTCGCCGTGACTTCCAGCACAAACTGACCACCAGGCTCATTCGTGAAAACCAAATGATAGCCCTGAAGAGTTTAGCCGTGAAGAACATGGTGAAGAATCACATCCTGGCAAAAGCCATCAGCGATGCAGGGTGGGGCGAGATTGCCCGCCAGTTGGAGTACAAGGCGAAATGATATGGGCGCATGGTAGTGCGTATCAACCGCTGGGAACCAACAAGCAAGACCTGCTTTGATTGTGGGCATGTCTTTGATTCGCTCACCCTCGATGTCCGCGAGTGGGTCTGTCCTGAGTGCGGTGTATGGCATGATCGGGATGTGAATGCCGCGTGTAATATTCTGGCCGTGGGACGCACGGTGTCGGCCTGTGGAGGTGTGGTAAGCGTGGTGCGGCGAAAGTCTCCCATGCGCGTGCCTGAAAGGGCAGGAACCCTCTCATGTGAGTGAGAGAATCCCTGCCCTTTCAGGCACGGGGAGTCGTCAATTGATAAACTCTCTGCCAAACTGGCGAATCGGGTCGAGCGTCAGCACGTCGGGGAAGGTGAAAATCAACTCCTGCACGCCCGCCTCCTCATATGCCGTTAGCTTCTGGCGGATGGTATCCGGACTACCCACGAGGCCCGCCGCTATGCGATCGCCGAAGCGCGCCCTCATAATTTCGGGAATCTTCGTCATCGCTTGCTCATCGGTATCGGCAATGGAGCAGAAAATAGAGGTGGTGCGGTGAATATCCTCATAATCGCGTCCCAACTCCACGCAGTGTCCCTTAATCACATCGAATTTATGTTTGAGCGTCTCCAGATCACCATTGACGTTGCAGCCATCACCATATTGCGCCACCAGCTTCAACGTCACCTTCTCGCCACCACCACCGATCAATAGCGGAATATGTGGCTTCTGCACGCCCTTCGGCTGGTTGATCGCGCCATGCACCTGATAATACTTGCCCTCGAACGTCGCCTCCTCCTGCTCCCACATGGCGTGAATCACCTGCACCGCCTCGCGCAGATAGCGCAAACGCGTGGGCGCGTCCGGATAATCGTAGCCATACGCCTTATATTCATGCTCGTACCAGCCCGCGCCAATGCCAAAATTGAGTCGGCCATGGCTCATCACATCGACCGTGCTCGCCATCTTCGCCAGTAGCGCTGGATTGCGATAACCATTGCACGTGACCATCTGCCCGATACGGATGCGACTGGTGTCGCGTGTCAACGCCGCCGTGGTCGTCCAGCACTCGAACGTCACCTCCTGCGAGGGTTGCGGAATGGTATGAAAGTGATCAACCAACCAGACGGAATTGAAGCCTGACTCTTCAGCGACCTGGGCCACCCGCGTCATCGCCTCATAGGCTTCGACGGGATCTTTAATACTCACCAGGTCCATGACCCAACCTTGCGGCAGGACTAAGCCATATTGCATAGGCATAAATAGGAAACCTCTTTCCTTTATTGATGTTCCATTAGACAAAACAAGGCACAAGAATAGGTGCGCAAATGTGTCTATCGCACCTGCACACCTATCTATTATATCTCAGGCAAGAGAACGCATGCGCTCATAGGTATCTCCACCTTCTGTAGGCACCGGTTTAGCGCAGCGCACGCCAATTTATTGGCACATAGTAATACCCAATTTTATTTTTGAATGGTCATTATTGGTGCATCCAGCAAATGATCGGATGACCCCGCGTAGGCGCGATCCCTTGCGGTGGCGCGCCGGAGCTTCCCGTGCTCATACCCTGGCAACTTGGTGGATGCACCAATTATTGGTGCATATTATGGGAATACGGGAAGCAAATTTCCGGCGCGCGCCCGCAAGGGGACGCGCCTACGCGGGTTACGCATTACTTGACAATAATCCCCATTACCGTCCACGTCACGCTCAACAGAACGGCGACGACGACCGTCAGCGCCAGTACGGGATGTGCCTGACTGCGTGGCGAGGTCGGCACCAGCAGACGACGCAATAGAAAACCAACTACCAGCAGGATACTGATCAAGTAAATCGCCAGTCCCCACCATGTCTGCGCATCCGTGCCGGTAAAGAAGCCATGCACCGTTACCAGTGCGTAGATTGCCAAAGTCGCTATATGCATCTTGCGCCACAACTTGTACCCGATCCAGGGTCGGATCAACGTGCTCAAGCCGATTGCCAACCCAAGGTAAAAAGCGACGATGCCTAGCGACATCCAGGTCGTACGATACGTGGTCACAAACGGAATGAATATCGCGCTCCAACCAAAACGCGTGAACGGATCGATCCACACCGCGAGAATATGAATACCAGTAAAAATGCTGGCGATGAGGGTGAGAAAATTGTGCATCTCGTTGTTGATGATACGCGGCCAGCGACCCGGCGATTGCACCTGGGCGGATAGGGCCAGGCCTGCCACTACCGCCAACGTCAGTAAAATGTATGCGGTAAACCCTCCCCCGCGCGCGACATCCCACGTGACCGATTTCCATACGGCTGTGCTATCGATATGCATGTGTAACTCCCATGCCTCCACTGCTCTTTTCTTTTTCTATCATCTTTTCCCATCAAGCCATAAATTGAACCGGCCAGGGATACACTGGCTCCCATCCGCTATCCTGAAAAACCAGCAAACCCGCCAGTTGATGCTCACGAATCCATTCTTTGCCCGCCTCCGGCCCCAGCACGAAGGCCACCTTCGCCGCGATCTCCGCCTGCTCACAACTTCCCGCCACCACCGTCACCGACCACAGGTCGTTCTCGACCGGCAAACCCGTGCGCGGATCGAGCAGGTGATGACGCAGTCGCTCTCCCTGCCACCAGTGGCGCCGCGCGATGCCAGAGGTCGCCATCGCACCCCGTTGCAACGGTATATTCCACTGCTCATCGTTGCCGGATACTGCTACAACCCATGCATCCTGTCCCGCAGGCAAACCAGTCAGCGCGAGATCGCCACCCGCGTTCACCAACGCGTTCTCTATACCTGCCGCGCGCAACGTCGCAAGCGCCGCGTCAACCGCCATGCCTTTGGCGATGCCACCAAAATCGAGCATCAAGCCAGCAGGCAGGTGCACACGTCGTCGCTCAACATCAAGTCTGATCGCCCGCCACAGACCTTTTTTATGCTCAAGTGTGCTTACAAAACGAGTGGTGACATGCGAGGGCATGGCGTCGAATGTCCGATCATATCCCAGGCTCATAAGTTGACGCAACAAGGTTGGATCGTAGATCCCATGCGTTTGTCTGCTCGCATCCAGGGCGTGCGTCAATACCGTGAAGAACAGCTCGCTCACCGTCACCGTTTCACCAACGTGCGTATTCACATACGTCAGTTCACTATCAGGCAAAAAACGACTCAACACCTCTTCCCACTGGGCAAACAACGCATGCACAATCGCCAAACCCTGCTCACATTGCTCGACTGGCACGATCAGTGCCACAGTCGTACCCATAGCGCGAAACTGCTGCGTGCACATACCTGCCGGTGCTTGATAGTTCATGGAGTGATCGTCCGGGTATTGATAGTTCATACTAGGAGACACTGGAGCCTGTTGCGGGTCCTTGTGAGTTACCGGAGCCAAAATTAAAGCCTCCATTGCCGTTCTGATCATTGTTGCCAGCGGATTGACTCGCGCTGCTCGATCCCGTGGAATTCGCTGGGGTCGCAGTTGCAGCCGCCTGCGTCGGCACCGCACTCGTTGCATTCGGAGGTCCCAATACCGGCCCTGTCGATTTCGATGAACCCGTCGATTTCGAAGATGAGTGCTGACGAGGAGCAGCCTGCGCCACGGGCGTATTCAACGTGTGAATTTCCGCCAGTGCCGCGAATGTGCCGAGGGACAGCACAGATGCCACCACAACACCTTTCTTCAGACCTCGTGTAATGCGCAATGCCTGCTCTTTCGCCATCCTCGGCGCACCCTTAGAACCCTTGCGCGGCGGCTGCATGGACGCGTTTAGTGTGGACTGACTCCGCGCCTGCCCTCCTGAGGACTGAGGTCGTTGATCTTGCCCCTGTCTCGCAGCAAGCCGATTTTGCCGATATGCTGCTGACCCATCAGGCAATGGCCTGGTTTGCTCTTCATATATCGCGGCTGAGCGAGCTGCGCGCTCCTGATAACTTTGCATATGCTTCATTGGAGAGTTGTTGACACCCTGTCGAGGCAATCGTGGCTGTGTATCGTCATCTATTGTATCAGTAGAGAGAGAGGCATACGAATTTTTCTCCACAACATGCTCCAAACATTTTTTACATAACAAACGAACGATGATGATAGTAGGTATACGTTGATATACCTTGAATCTCTACCCTTATATTGCACCATGACAATGATATGATGATTAAAAAAGTGCTTACTGGTCCATAGAAAGCTTCTTGCGCACAGTATAGAAAATAGTCGTGAAAGAATAAGCAAAAAGATGTAAAACCTTTGTAAATTCAAAACTTACTACCACAGATATCCTCGCAACTTTATGTGGCCGACAAAATATCGGGTTCCTCAATCAACGCGTGGTAGATGCGCCCCATATGCTCCGGTGAATATGGCATATCGTGATCCAGCCACCAGATGACCAGAGAAACCGTCGAATTCACGATATGATAGAGCGCGATTTCCAAGGGCACACGCCTATCTTGCTCATACCCATTTTCGCATACGTGCCTGGCACTCATCTCCACGACACTTCGCACCAGCAAAGAGCTTTCTCCACTATTGAGCAACACCCGCACAACCTGCTCGTGCTGCTGTACATAACGAAATAACGGTTCGCCTAACTCAAAGGCAGTTGTTCGCGAAGGCAATGGTAGCAGCTGCGTAAGCTCTATAAAAACACTCGCCAACACTTCATGCAATAGAGCATTTTTATCCGCGTAGTGACGAAAAAAAGTAGCATAACCAACGTTGGCCCGTTCCGTAATATCACGAATGGTTATGGCATCATAGCCTTTTTCCAGGGTTAAACTGATCAACGCCTGCACCAATGCCTGTTGTGTCCGCCTGACACGCCGATCCTGTACGAGCATTTTCACTCTATTCCTCTCTCCGTATTCGTCTCTTTATGAGACATAGTATATCATTTCTAGCTGCTTCAATGCATATAAGATGGATTTTTGGGGATGAAGACTGCATAAACAAAGAAAATCGCTGTATACCGCAAGCGAAAGTGTTGGCAAACAACTTCTCAAAAGCCATGTATTCAGCGATAACAGTGCCACTTTACAATGGATATATGAACATTTGATGAGGGAAAAAGAGGGAAAGAGGGACACTTCAAACATCGTATGCCAAAAAAGTGTCTATAGAGTTGCTTTCTACCAAGAAATGAGATACAGTATATCATAAGTAGCAGGATAATCACGATACCGCCGAAAAACGATGTACAGCAAGATGCATGGAGTCTTTTTGAAAATGCAGGATACAGAGCAGGTAACAAACAACATAGCGCACGAGCAGACGATGACCTCGAAATGTCCCATCGATCATAGCGCTATTTCCGAGCAAAAAACGACACGCAGCGTCGAGCTAGCTGGACGTGCCATCGAGCAGGATGAGCAGGGCGTATGGCATGTGCGCAGCTTCAATGCCGCGCGCGCCATTTTACGCAGTCCCGACACCAAACAAGCTGGCTTCAACGCCGAAATCGTAACACATGTTCCTGGTCAGACCAACATACCCATTCTTTATCAGGAAGGCAAAGCGCACCAGCTCCAACGTAAGCAGACGGCGCGCTTTTTCACCCCGAAAACGGTGAGCGAAAACTATCGCCAGTTGATGGAGAAGTTGAGCGACGATATTATCGCCACCCTGAAACGCAAAAAAGAGGTCGATCTCAGCCGTTTGACGATGGGACTGGCCGTGCGCGTGGCGGGCGAAGTCGTCGGACTCACCGATAGCCGCCTACCCGGCATGGACAAACGCCTGGAAGCTTTTTTCGAGAGCGGTTTCGATCAAGGCAACGGATCACTCTTCAAGAAGTTGCAGATGATAGTGAGCCAGAGGCGCATGCTGACATTCTTCTTACTGGATGTGAAACCCGCCATCGAAGCCAGAAAGAAACATCCCAAACAGGATGTCATCTCACACCTGCTGGAGCAGAAATATAGCGATCCCGAGATTTTGATCGAGTGCGTAACCTATGGCGCGGCGGGCATGATCACGACGCGCGAGTTCATCAGCGCCGCCGCCTGGCACCTGCTGGAACAGCCAGCGCTACGCACGCGCTACCTGGCCGCGCCCGAAGAGGAACGGCACGAGATTCTGCACGAAATCCTGCGCCTGGAACCGATTGTGGGCAACCTGCAAAGAATCGCGACCAAAGACATCACATTGAAAGTAGACGAGCAGGAAGTCACTATCCCAGAGAACGCGCTCATAAACGTCCACTTACACGGTGCGAACAACGACGAAAGCGTCGTCGGCGACTTCCCACGCGTGGTCTATCCCGATCGCGATATCAACGGCGACAACATTCCCACAATGATCATGAGCTTCGGTGATGGCGTCCATCGCTGCCCCGGCGCATTCGTCGCCATCCAGGAAACAGATATCTTCCTGACCCGCCTGCTCGCGCTGGATAGCTTGCGCATCAAGCAAAAACCACGCGTGACCTGGAGCGAACTGGTCACCGGCTACGAGATCCGCGATTTCTTGATCACCATCGACTAATCTCCTGCCCCGCGTAGGGCAAACCAC
>CAZZWK010000101.1:0-18397 GCA_964657925.1 uncultured Dictyobacter sp. | reverse complement strand
AATGCACGTGAACAAAGTATTGCCGAGAATGGATCACCCCTTGATTCATCATGCCCCGTAATGGAGGGACCCGATTATGCACGTGAACAAAATATATCCGATAAAACGATACACCCTGATTCATCCTGCCACGTAATGTACGGACCCGATTTATCGCGTCCGTGCTGGCGTGGTGTGATGTCGGCAATAATTTGTTCATCTGCACTATCGCGTCCGTACGTTATGTAGCACGATAAATCAATGGTGCCATGGTTCGTGTGGCGTACACCACGCGGACCTACATCCACTCCATTTCTACGTTCACGGTGTGTTAGCGACTTACGAGTTGATCGAAACTTACCGCGATCTCTTGTGCTCTGTCTTGCATGCGGGCTTTGATGATGATCTGGTCGCCATCTGTGCGAACAACGACGCCAGGAACGGGAACCTGCTGCCCACCGTTCTTATAATGCCACATTACGAGATCTCCCGGAGTAAATGTCGCGTGACCGCCGGGTGCTACGAGTGTATCCGCCATAGTAAATCAGACTGCCTTTCAAAGGGTAAAAGAATGGTACAATGTGCCTTTTGCTCGCGCAAGTGGGCGTCTCTTATACATCAGCTTCTTCAGCTTTTTATTGCTTTGTACGCATATCCCCTGTCTGCAAGAAGGGATATTGACTGCATTACTTCTCAAGAACCGCAAACAGCGCATGTCTCTTGACGGAGTTTCTGTTCACTGTCAGTATGCCGAATAGTGCTTCCAATTGCAAGGAAACATTACTTTTTATCCGCTTGTGTAGAGCGAACATATGGGACCTTCGAGTCATCGAGGGGGAATATGTGGTGTTGTAACGTCATCAAAAGAGGCTTCATCGCCGTGCATAGTAAAAAACGTGTTTTCACCTTTGAATATTCCCCAAAACGGGCGCTATTTTGGAACTTTTACGGCTCGTCGAATGGCAACTCTTTGTCGTCGGACGTGGCATCCTCCTCTGCGGTCTCCAGGATTTGTGTGTTTTCCAGGGCCTCCTGGGCTTGTGCTGCCTGGGTTAGCAGGTATTTCTGGCTGGTAAGCCAGTTGAGCAAGCTGAGCGTTTCTTCGGCTGATAAGGTGATGCGCGTGCCCTCCCCACTGATGGCGAGCATGCCCTGTTCATGTAATTCAACGACGTGCTTGCCGAGATCACGAGTACTCATACGATCGTCCTTCCTCTATCACCAACAAATATAGTGTGTTCAGCGCGTACAAACGATATTTCTGTATGCGTGGACCTACCTTTAAGTATACACATGTTTTTCAACACGAATGGTGTGTGACTCTCGTTTCGAAACGGTTACAGGGCAAGGAGCCGCGGGGCAAACGCGTAGGGCAAGAGATGCACCCCGGCATCTCTTGCCCTACGCGTTTGCCTTGTTGGGTTAGCCGTTGAGGAGTTTGGTGAGGTTGGCGAGAAACTCGCTGTTGTTTTTGGTCTTGCCCATCTGTTGGAGCAGGGCCTCGGTGGTCTCCAGTCCTTGCTGTTCAGCCAATTGGGAGAACATACGGCGCATGGTGATTACGGCGCGATAGGTCTGGTCGTTGTAGAAGAGTTCCTCGCGACGTGTGCCGGAGAGCGTGATGTCGATGGCAGGGAAGGTGCGTCGTTCCGCGAGTTTGCGGTTGAGCACGAGCTCCATATTGCCGGTGCCTTTGAACTCCTCGTAGATGACATCATCCATGCGGCTACCGGTCTCGACGAGCGCGGTGGCAAGGATGGTCAGGCTGCCACCTTCTTCTATTTTGCGCGCGGCCCCAAAAAAGCGTTTAGGTTCGACGAGGGCGCTGGGATCGAGGCCACCGGACAGGCTGCGTCCGCTGGGCTCGACGGCGAGGTTATAGGCGCGGCTGAGACGTGTCAGGCTATCGAGCAGCACGACCACATCGCGTCCGGCTTCGACGAGGCGTTTGGCGTGCGCGATGACCATTTCGGCCACACGGACATGTGTGAAGGTGTGCTCATCGAAGGTGGAGCTGACGACCTCGGCGTTGACGGAACGCTGCATGTCGGTGACCTCTTCCGGTCGCTCACCGATCAGGGCGATCAACAGATATACCTCCGGATGATTCTGGTTGATGGCGTTGGCGATTGTTTTCAGCAGCACGGTTTTACCGGCTTTCGGGGGCGCGACGATCAGTCCACGCTGACCACGACCGATAGGGGAGACGAGGTCAATCATGCGACCGGAGAGATTGTTTGTGTCGGTCTCCAGTTTGAACTGCTCGTAGGGGAAGATGGGGGTGAGGGTATCGAAGTGTGGACGACGTTTGGCGGTATCGGGGTCTTGAGCATTGACGGACTCGACGCGCAGCAGGCTGGCGAATTGTTCGCGGTTCTTGGGAGGTCGGATAAAGCCCGAGACCTGATCGCCCTGGCGCAGTCCGAAGCGGCGGATCTGCGAGTTCGAGACGTAGACATCCTGTGGGCCTGGCAGGTAACGCTCGCGACGTAAAAAGCCGTAGCCATCTTCGGCGATATCCAGGATACCTTCGCCGATGGTCGCGGACTGGTAGTCCGGCTGATTCAAAAACGCGTCGGGTATCTGTGTACGTGCGCCGTCAGCGGTATCGATCGCGTCGCCATTGTCGGTAAGTGGTGTAAAAGTAAATTCGTTTGCCATAGTTTGAGGTGAAGTGCGTTCTTTATCGAGAAGAACGCATCCAACTCCTTTCTGTTGCTAGTAAAAGTTAGAACGTTCGCTATGTTAAGGATCAAGGTATTGGGTGTGCTAAAGATCGGAACGGATGGAGAGCAGCACGAGCCAGGCGGGAGATGGGTTGACAGAAGACTGTTTGAATCAACGCGTCAACGAAAGATCAAAACTTGAGATTTCCAAAGGCCACAAGAGCCAACGGAAGACCTCTGAAAAGGTTGGAAACCATAAGGGCCAACAGAAGACTACAAGGGTCTTCCCTACTATACACGGTGGACAGCATACATATAGTTATGGGGCATGTGGCGTGTACGTTTGTTTTGGCAGGGTGGTGTCATACAACAGTTAATTGATGAAGTGGTGCGACCTCTTGTATGCAGGATAGTAAGGGCGTTTGAACCGTGTAGGGTAAAGCTGGCGTGTGCTCATGTAGAAATTTCTACCCGATACGTATGATCCTTGATGTGAGTGAAGCTGAGCATGTGTTATCAGGTGTTTAGATATATGCCTGGTTCGCTTATACAAACACAATTTGTTTGTACTCTATTCCACATTATAGCAGATTCAATAAAATCAGTATAGTGTAGTGCCGAACAACCAAAAAGTAGCATAGGGCAGTGTTGGGTGATCAAGGTTGTAGAGGGAAGGAGTGGATTGGTTGCCACGTCGCGATTGGGCCTTCGGTGGTGTAGAGGTGCAGTGTGTTGGCGGTAAAGGTATGGGGTAAATCTTGTAGTTGTGGTTGGATGCTGGCTATGATATGGTCTTTTTGTGCTTGTGATAGGTCCGAGTAAAGCAGGCTGAGGTGCGGTCTGTACTCGGTTGGCGGCGAGAATTGGAAGATGTTTCTGGCCTGCTCGTACAAACGAGCAAGCTCGTTGGAGAGCGCGACACGAATGAACAGGGCACGATAATATTCCGGGGTGGTATCGACCTCGGTCAGGGTGATGGGGAATGGAGAGAAGGATGTGCCGAGTTGTTGCGTTTTGGCGCGTATCTGCTGCTCGCTACCTCTGACATTGCCCAGGAGAGTTGTATGCGCTGGAAACGCGGGCGTGGCGTATTGTTGTGCTACCTGTTGGATCAGCGCGGCCAGCGTGTCCTGTAGTGCGCCCTCAGGCATCAACCAGAGGGAGTAGTTGAGATCAGTCATGAAAAGAGGACTCCTTCGTCAAATAGAAATAGAGGTAGTGGTTGTTCCCGCACCATTTTTCAGTTTGGCATTGTATTATAAAGTATACTATTTTCCTCGTATGTTGCTGGAGGAATCTGGATGGCAATGAGTTCCAGAAGAATACTATGACCGAATTTAAAACATTTTTCAAGATGACTGTTGAAGATGATTGGCTCACTGTTCCTTGTATTGCTTTGGGAGAAGTGTTTGCTGGATTGGGTATGCCAGATGCCTACTGCCTGGTAGAGCGCGACGAAAAACCTTTCTTCAGAATTGATCTTTACGTACGAGCGGAGTGTGCTGTATTCAGTGAAATAGTGATATGGGAAAGTCAGCTTGTATTAGGATTTGGTGAACGAGTTCATTTTATCGATCTTGGAACGCTAAACAACTATTCTTACGTTTTAGATGGCTATTTTGGACATTTGTATCAAAAAGGTGATGCCATTCTGGTTGCAAGTGCAATGTCGCTTTACTGCTTTAATAAGAATGCACAACAAATCTGGTACACTCCTCATTTAGGAATTGATGGAGTTATAGTGAAGACAGTGGAAAAAGGTGTTATCCATGGCGAAGGAGAGTGGGACCCGCCTTCTGTTGAATGGGCACCATTCCAGTTGTCCTTGTTGACTGGTGAAAAAGTAGATGGGAAATGATGATGGACCACCATTTTTGGCTGTTCCAGCAGGGGGCCAGAGCTTATACAGATTATAAAGACCTGTTTCATCGGGATGATGTTCCTGTCACTATCGATGATGAAGTACTGCGTTACTTTTCGGATACGTTGCGCTGGATACCAACGCTGAATCCAGCAAAAAACGAGCGAGGCTATGGACTCAATATGTATGGACCAACGATTATTGATCAAACTGGTGGTGCTCTATTTCAGGATATTTTTGCCTCGTGGTCGCGTTTGTTTGCTTGTGGGCCTGAACAATTCTCAATACGGGGCATGTTTGGTTGGCGGTGGCCGTTTGAAGAGTCTGAGCACGTCTTTAGCGAAAGGGAACTGGATAGACTGGGGACGTATGATCGTTTAACTATAGTAAGAGACGAGTATGTCCGGAGATTGACAAAACTTGCGAGTTTTGGTGAACAAGCCAGCACGGGACAATTTTTTGTACTGCATTTGGGAATTTAGGGAGTAGTTTTGAAAAAGTATGGACACCTCGAATCATGATTGCTGGCCCAGAGACCTTCGCAGCATGCTACAATCCTCTGCTATTCCTATAGCCAAAGATATATAAGTGATTATTTTTGTATTTATGCAAAAACGAGAATTGTTATGAGTGAGAATATATGATTATTATTCGTAGACGATCGACATCTTTGGCAAACTTGCGGCGGGACTATCCAGGGGCGAGTGTTATCGATGTGACCTCGCGTGGGGAGC
The DNA here is from genome assembly GCA_964657925.1 of uncultured Dictyobacter sp. GTDB lineage: Bacteria > Chloroflexota > Ktedonobacteria > Ktedonobacterales > Ktedonobacteraceae > Dictyobacter. The sequence goes on along the minus strand of CAZZWK010000101.1, from coordinate 13,157 downwards.
AGCCGTGGGTGCGATTCAGCCCGTTTTATGCGCATGGTGATATTCCAGTGCCCTTCTCGGAGGGTTGGACCAGTGCTTCGGTGGAGGGTATCTGGCAGGGGTTGAAGGTGTTCGAGCGCGCGGACATCGATACGGCGAAATTTCACGTCACCACGATGAAGAATCTCAAACGGTCGGCGCAAGTCTATGGCGCTGTACGTGGGCATCGCAAGGGTGTGCAGGGGAGCGAGTTGTTGGCATACGTACAGGCGAGACACCTGTTATACCTGCCCGCGTACCGCTGGGTGCTCGAACACCGCCTGCAAGAGCTGGTCGCGGAACTGAGACGACTGGCGCAGCAGAAAACAGTGATCCTGCTGGACTATGAGACCAACGAGGATATCGATGCTGTCAACCAGCCTCTTTCGCACGCAGGACTGATCAAACGCTATCTGGAGGATTGCTGGCCGGATGAGATGGGAGAGGGTTGATTATGGGCGCGAATGTCGAGTGGGACATCTTTTTGAAAAAGGAGGGATTTTTAATTGGGTCAGTCCTGACTCTAGCACGTGAAATGGGATTAGATGTGCGCATCGAAGAGATGAGTGTATTTGACGATTGGGAATACACGAATGAGAGGAACATTGATCCATGCTCCTTTGATCTAGAAACTGGTTCGCTTTTCCTGGAAAGATTCACACAGATGCGGTTCCTTATTAATAATTTCTGGCATGGGGGCCTTATGACATCTTTTGAGGATGGTTGTATCGATTTGTCGTTCTGGTTGTCTCTGGAGGACGTGATCAAGATGGATAGGACTAATAATGACGACCCTATTCGACTTTTCTATGATCAGTTAATACTGCATATAGACAAATGGAGCCAGAAAGAGCCGTGGAACGAGAGCTTTATCGCAGCCAGCATGGGCATAGAGTATTCTGTGGAATTTAAAACAGACACACGTGAGATGCTACAAGAAGATAATGGAGTAGAGCGATGGATACTACCGAAAAGAGTCGCGAAGAACCTTGAGGTAGGGAAATTCAGGCGAGAAGAAAAAGAAAATACGATAATGTTTAGCTGTTATGAACCGTATCAAAACATGGATGTAAGCATATGAGAAATACATTTCGTATAGTCGAAGAGAAGAGAGTCATTGGAAAAAGCTTTGCAGTTTTGATTAAAGATTCAGCTGGTAGGTATGTTTTATCTCATATTGAGGTATACAAAAATGCTATGATTGCTTGTCCAGGCTTGTGGACTGTTCATTCCCTGGAGGATCTAGAACGGGCGATTGAACGAGGGGATATTGTGGACACATTGCCGGAAGAGCCATTATTGGCAGAAGGGACACCGGTATATCAGCCTGGGTTGGGCAGGTTTTTAGTTACCACGATGGAAAGCGAAGTTGGAAAAGGCGATTATTTAGGAATGGTGCAGGATATATTGCGTGAGTTGAATGGGGAAGCAACTTCTACAGATGCTTGCAAAGAAGCCTTTCTACAATTTCTGCAAGATCCGACGCAAGATCACTATGAATTATTGAAGCTGGCGTATCAAAAAGTTCCCGATCCTCTGCGATACACTATTTTAGGTGACCCTGAAAATGGTGATACGGTTATTACAGCTATACTTGCAAGAGATTTTGTCGCTATCGATAAAGAGTGGTTGGAAGAACAGAAGCAGGAATATAGCGATCTTTTTGTTTTTAAGATCACTGAACATGAAAATGTATAAACATAGTTTAGACCGCGAAGAGTACGATCGTATATGGGCACAAATTCAGGCTCATTGGGGTTCAATAGCTGGCTATTGGTATCCACTGAATGACAAAGGGTGGCCTTCTGATGTTGTTGTGTTTCCTTTGAATATGTTTCATCAATCTGTTCCTTTCACTACTTTGCATACTATTTTGAAGCAACATGGTGTGGTACAGGTTTGGGAATTGCTTGAGGATTACACTGGTGAAGAGATTCCTGTTGAATCTTTTTTCCTCGATTATACAGGTGTTGAGGGATACTGGACTTCATCTGAATTCGACTGGATGATCTATGTTTCACACGAAAATTCGATTGCTCTTGCCGGAACGTGGTTTATGGATGCAATAAAACGGATATGGCCTCAATGGGAACGTCATACTTACGTGTAAGGCAATAGTTACCCTGGCACTCTTTATTCTATATCAACTAATGTGGTCAGCATTGGCCCCTCGTCTGGCTGTCCTTCGGGCTGTTCTGGGTGGAAGATAATGGTTTGCTCGGGTTCGAAGAGAAGCATGTACCCGGTGGATAATGCAAGGTAAGGAAAGAGGGCGGGCAGGCTTTGCACGAGGTGTAGCAGGTGAACATTCGCTAAATTCGCGGGATTGTTGTGATCATGACTGTCATCTGTGCAGCCAATGAACCAGCCACTAGTGCGTGTCTCGGACTCCCAGGCGCGATGAGCCATGATGGGACTGGTTGATCCTATCGTCTCGGGCCTGATGCGTGTGCAGACAATAGCGCTTTGCGAACGATGGGGATAGTCGACTTCGCTGGAAATATGGTTGCGACGCATAGCGGCGTTTTGTAGCTCCATGAGTGCGTAAGTGTTCGATATACCAGGGACGAATGCGGGTTCATCGTCTGAAAAAGGATGTTGGAGTTCTGTAAGTAGCAGCGTTTCCATGCTAATGCCAGTATTACTATACGCATGATCGGTGAAGCGCAGAGTCGTCCAACCGTAGCGAAGGGTTTGACCCGTGGTGATACGCCTGGGTTGGCTGGCGATGTAGTGCTCAATAAATTGGAAGACGCTAGCGATGAACCGGTCGCGTGGATCGTCAGGCGACCAGGGTGTCGGGCAGATGATTTCTTGTTGCCCTTGTTCTTGTAATCCTCTGGAGCGCGCCCAACGATTCTGTTGTTCGTCTCCGTAGAATTTAATATGCATGTATATCAGTATAGCACAGTAGGGGCCTCTGAAGAGGGCCCCTACGAATTATCTGGCGGTGGCATTGACTTTCACTCGCTTTATTGGTTATACTTTCTGTCAGGTGATAGAAAATAAAGAAGGAGGGTGAACGCTGTGGTTATGACACCGGTGCGGGCGTTGCAGAGCGAGGAGGCGGTGTTGGAGCGCTTGCAGAAGAAGCAGTTGATCGAGTCGTTGGAGCATATGAGTCCCATCTATCTGGAGGGTATCAAGCGTATCCTGACGGTTTCGGCGGATACGGAGTTGATCAGCGCGCCCGCGTACTATAACGCGGCGGTGCACGCGCCGACGTTGAACAATTTTGGTTCGGCGATTTCGATTATTCAGGATGAATTGGGGCATGCACATATCGCGTTCCGGCTGATGCGCGACCTGGGTGTCGACACGGACGCGTTGATCTTCGAGCGTGAGCCGAAGAAGTTCAAGTATCCTTACGCGTTCGATATTCCGCTAGAAAGCTGGGTGGAACTGATCGTGGGCAACGCCTTCTATGATCGCGCGGGCTACGCGCTGCTGGGCGACATCTATCGCAGCACGACGTTCGGGCCCTGGAAGCGGGCGCTGGTGAAGGTGGATAAAGAGGAGACGTTCCATCTGCGCCATGGTGAGCAGAACGCGCGCAAGATCAACAAGACGCGGGAAGGGCACGAGCTATTGCAGCAGGCGGTTGATTGGATGTTCCTGCTAACGGTGGAGTGGTTTGGGCTGCCGGATACTATGAAGAAGCATAGCGAGCAGTTGGATTACGGCTTCAAAGGGCATAGCAACGACGAGTTACGGCAGATCTGGATGTCTACGGCGGTGCCTTTGTGCGAAGAGTTGGGGTTGAAGGTGCCCGCGCACTTCGATCAGCAGCAGCAAAAATACGTTATCGATTGCGCGTTTCCAGCGTTCTTCGATGAGAAAAACAAACGCTGGCTGCTGGAGGACGGGGCGTGCACGTGGGATGACGTGATGAAACGTTGGAAGGCGCGTGGTCCCAAGAACGAGGAGTACGTCGAGAAGCTACAGCGGGGCAAGAAAGAGATGGTGCGTCTTTTGGAGCAGGAGGCATGAGCGCGACATACCCGTCTCTGAGCACACACGATGTTAATGATCTATCCCAGCCCGCGTTGTGGGACGCGTTACGCGACGTGACCGATCCAGAGATCCCCATCAGCGTGGTGGATATGGGCCTGATCGTGGGTCTAGCGCGACAGGATGGCGTGGTGGAAGTGGAGGTGACGTTTACCGCGATGGGTTGTCCCGCGACCGAGTTTATTCTGGATGACATTCGCGAACGTTTATTGCGAGAGCCGGGTGTGCGCGAGGTAAGGTTGGAGGTAGTGTGGAGTCCGGTGTGGAGCAAGGCGCGGCTGAGCGAGGACGGTATCGAGATTATGCGCACGTGGGGGGTATCGGCATGATGGATTCATCAACACCAACGACGGGTCAGCAGGCCAGTGGGAGCGGAGGGGTCAGGCGCGAGGCTTTGAACGAGACGCGTGTATGGCATGTTTACGCACGCCGTCAGTATGATGAGCCGTTGCACGAGATCGGCAATGTCGTGGCCGACGATGAGGAGATGGCGAAGGTTTACGCGCGCAGCATCTACGACGAGTTCAGTTGGATCGAGATGATCCTGGTTCCGCGTGATAGCATCGTCACAATTATCGCTTCGTAGCAGGCGAGGTCACGCACCCGCAAGGGGTGCGTCTACGCGTGGGTAACCATATATGAAGGAGTGATTATGGCGGTCGGCACACATATTGACAACGCGGCCCTGTTCGCTGTGCTCGCGTCGCTGGCGGACAACAAGCAGGCTGTTGGTCGGCAGTACGCCAACTGGTGCAATGGCGCGCCCGCGTTGGAGGCCGCGGTCGCCGCGGCGGCCATGGCGCAGGATGAACTGGGGCATGCGCGCACGCTTTACCCGCTATTAGAGAACTTCACGCAGTCCGAGGACGCACCAGAGCAGGTCGAGCCTACCACACGCACCCTCAACTATCGGCTTTCCGCGTTGGACAGCGACTTTCGCGGCTGGTCCGATTTTGTCGCCACGAATTTTCTGCTCGACACCGCGTTGACGGTCTTTTTCGAGGCCGCGCACGATTCGAGCTATGATGCTCTCAAGCAGCGCGCGCGCAAGGTCGTGCAGGAGGAGCGTGTGCATTTCGTGCATGGCGAGGGCTGGGTGCGACGGCTGGCGAAGGCGGGCGGTGGGGTTCGTAGCAATCTGGTCGCCGCGTTACAGCGATTTTGGGACGAGACGCTGTGCTGGTATGGTCCATCCCATGATGCTAGCATGCTGAGGTTGTACAATGAGCGGGTGATCGATGGCTCGCCCGACGAGTTGCGTAGCCGTTATTTGCGCAGAATCATGCCTATTTTGAGCGGGTTGGAGCTTGACTTTCCCGTTGTATATGATGGGGTAACGCAAAGCTGGCAACTAATATCAGCGTTGCCCTGGACGGAGTGGGATGCCGTGGGAAGGAGGTTCAATAAGTATGATGGATGACGCGCCAGGGAAACCTACAGTAACAAAGGAGGTTGTTTGCCCTTATTGCGCCTCTAGCGATACGGAATTTTACTCGTTGTTCGGCCAGCAATTGCTGACTATGCAATACTACTGCAACACCTGTCATACTCCCTTCGAGTATGTGAAAGATGAACCCAAAGCCACCGAAAGCGTATGGAAAGATCGCGGTGGCATGACTTGAAAACGTGCATCCCGTCCGCGTAGGGCAAACCACGCGTTTGCCCTACGCGGATGGGATGCACGGGTCTGGTATTTTATCATTGAAAGGATAAGCATGATGACGACGACGACAGAGCGAACATTGGTGAACTATACGGTGACGGATGGAGTAGCAATTATCGAGTTGACCAATGCTCCGGCCAATACGTATAGCTATGAGATGATGAGCCAGTTGGACGCGGCGATTTTGCAGGCGCGCTTCGATGAGAACGTGCATGTGATCGTTTTGCGTGGCGCGGGCGACAAGTTTTTTAGCGCGGGCGCTGAGATCAGCATGCTCAATTCCGTCACCCCTAACTTCAAATATTATTTCTGTTTGCATGCTAATGAAACGCTTTCGCGTTTAGAGCAAACGCCCAAACTGGTGATTGCGGCCATGAACGGCCACACGGTCGGAGGTGGGTTAGAGATTGCGCTGGCCTGTGACCTGCGTATCGCGCGTCGTGGTGGCGGCAAGGTTGGTTTGCCGGAGATGAACCTGGGCGTGTTGCCGGGAACGGGCGGCACACAACGCCTGGCGCGCACGGTGCCCAAGAGCAAGGCAATCGAGTTGATGGCCGAGGCGAAGCTATTGAGCTTCGAGGAAGGGCTAGACCTGGGCATCATCAATTATATCTATGAATCGGAGAATTACTGGGAGCAGGTGATGGACTACGCGCGCAGCTTCTGCCCGCCGCACAAATCATCGAAAGCGGTTGGTCGTTTGAAGCGGTCGGTGCAATCGGGCGTGGAGATCCCGTTCCAGGAAGCACTGGCATTGGAGCGTGAGTTGCAGCAGCTTTGTTTCCAGAGCGAGGATGCCAGGGAGGGTATCGCGGCCTATATCGAGAAGCGTACACCGGAATTCAAATCGAAATAAAAGTCATGCTGGTCCACCGGTCCGCGTAGGTCAAACGCATGGTTTGACCTACGCGGACCGGTGGACCAGCATGAACCGAAGGAGGGTATATTGTATGTCCATTGTCGCACCTACGCCCGCCATTACCATTCCTGACCAGTTCAATATTGCCGCGTCCATTCTCGATCGCAATATCGCGGAGGGACGCGGAGCGAAGACCGCGATTTATTATCAGGACCAGACGTATAGCTACGCGCAGATCGCTACCATGAGCAACCAGCTGGGCAATAGCCTGTTGGAACTGGGCGTGGAGATGGAGCAGCGCGTGGCGATGTTGCTGCTGGATTCGCCGCAATTCGTGATTACTTTCTTGGGCGCGATCAAGATGGGCGCGGTACCAGTGCCTCTAAATACGATGGCGCGACCCGAGGATTACCTGTACCTTTTGAACGATAGCCGCGCCAAGGTGTTATGTGTGCACGAGTTGTTGTGGGCGAGTATGCAGCCGATCGTGCCGCAGCTCAAGTATCTGCGTCACGTGCTGGTGGTGGGGCTGCGTGGCGCGGAAAGTCTGATGGTACATGACTTTGATACATTCATCGCGGCGCGGTCGGAGCAGTTGGAGGCGGCGGATACCAGCAAGGACGATAGCGCCTTCTGGCTCTACAGTTCGGGCAGCACGGGCTATCCAAAAGGCTGTGTGCACCTGCAGCACGATATTGTGTATTGTACCGAGTATTACGGCAAAGCACTTCTGAACCTCACGCAAGACGATATCGCTTTTTCATCCTCGAAATTGTTCTTCGCATATGGGCTGGGCAATGGGCTGTACTTTCCCTTCTCGGTCGGTGCTAGTGTGGTACACTACCCTGGTCGCCCGCTGGCCGAGGATATGTTCAAGGTGGTCGAGCGCTATCGGCCCACCGTGTTCTTCGGTGTGCCCACATTGTATGCGAGCATGCTGGCATTGCCGGACGCGGAGAAGCGTTTCGATTTCTCCTCGGTACGCGCCTGTGTCTCGGCGGGCGAGGCGCTACCGGCGGATATCTTGAAGCGCTGGCAGCAGAAGTTTCATGTCGACATTCTGGATGGCATCGGCAGTACGGAAATTCTACATATCTTTATCAGTAATCGACCAGGCGAGATTCGGCCTGGCAGTACGGGCAAACTGGTCCCTGGCTACGAGGCGCGTATCGTGGACGAGCAGAATCGGGACGTGGAGCAGGGATCGCTTGGCTCATTGATGATTCATGGAGAGAGCGTGGCCGCGTATTATTGGAACAAGCATGAGAAGACCAAAAACGTGATCAACGGGCAGTGGATCGCCACCGGCGATACCTATTACCAGGATGAGGATGGTTACTTCTGGTATTGTGGTCGCTCGGATGATATGCTCAAAGTGAGTGGGCAGTGGGTATCGCCCGCCGAGGTGGAGGGTGCGTTGATCGCGCACCCGGCGGTGTTGGAGGCGGCGATTGTCAGCGCGAACGATAAAGATCAGCTGCCGAAGGCGAAAGCCTACGTCGTGTTGAACACTGGCTACGAGGCATCGGAGGCGCTGGCCGAGGAGTTGAAGTCTTTCCTGAAGCAACGGCTGGCGGCGTTTAAATGTCCGCGCTGGATCGAGTTTTTGCCTGATCTGCCGAAGACCGCGACGGGCAAGATTCAGCGGTTTGCTTTGCGGGAGCGGACGCGATAAATCGGGTCCGTACATTACGTGGCATGATGAATCAAGTGGTGAGACGGAATAGCAATTTATCGCATGAAATAATGTACGGACCCGATTTATCGCGTCCGTGCTGGCGTTGTGCGATGTCGGTCTTATTTTGTTAAATTGGATAATTGGTGCATCCAGCAAATTATTGGGTAACCCCGCGTAGGCGCGATCCCTTGCGGTCGCGTGCCGGAGCTTCCCTTGCTCATACCCTGGCAACTTGGTGGATGCTCCAATAATCGCGTCCGTGCCTTCGCATATCGATTGAAGCGAGGTGTGATGAAAGGAGCAGAAGATGAGTCACGAGGCGGTGATTGTGTCGTCCGTGCGCACGCCGTTTGGGCGGTACAATGGAGTGTTGAAGGATGTGAGGCCGGATGATATGGCGGCGCTGGTGGTGCGCGAGGCGGTGCAGCGCGTGGGCGTTGAGGCGGGCGAGATCGAGGATGTGATTCTGGGTTGCGCGAATCAGGCGGGCGAGGATAACCGCAACGTCGCGCGTATGGCTCTGCTGCTGGCGGGTCTGCCGATCGAGGTGGGTGGGCAGACGGTGAATCGTTTGTGCGGTTCCAGTTTGCAGGCGGTGGCGACGGCGGCACAGGCGATCGCGTTTGGAGCGGGCGATATTTTTGTGGCGGGCGGTGTGGAGAGCATGAGCCGGGCGCCGTTTGTGATGGGCAAGCCGGAGAGTGCGTTTCCACGCGGCAACATGACCTTGCAGGATACTACGTTGGGTTGGCGCTTCATCAATCCACGCCTGGCCGAGATGTACCCTCCGTACAGCATGGGTGAGACAGCCGAGAATGTGGCCGAGAAATATGGCATCGGTCGACAGGAGCAGGACGAGTTCGCTCTGCGCAGTCATCAGCGAGCGGTGGCGGCGATCGAGTCGGGCCGTTTCGCCGAAGAGGTGATACCCGTTTCGGTGCCACAGAAGAAGGGTGAAGTGGTGCTGGTCACGCGCGATGAGCATCCCCGCGCGGATACCAATCTGGCAGCGTTGAGCAAGCTCAAGCCAGTCTTTCGCAAAGAGGGATCGGTAACAGCGGGCAATGCGGCTGGTATCAACGATGGCGCGGCTGCGATGGTGCTGACCTCGGCTGAAAAGGCGCGCGATCGGGGCATCAAGCCGTGGGCGCGTGTGGTCGCGACGGCGGTGGCGGGCGTCGATCCTGGTTTTATGGGCCTGGGTCCGATTCCGGCCAGCCGTAAGGCGCTGGCACGCGCGGGACTCAGTATCGCGGATATGGATCTGGTGGAGTTGAATGAAGCGTTCGCCTCGCAGGCGTTGTATTGCGCGCGGCAGCTAGAGATCAACGAGGAAAAGCTGAACGTGAATGGGGGCGCGATCGCTTTAGGACATCCGCTGGGCGCGTCCGGTGCGCGTATTTTAGGGACGTTGCTTTATGAATTGCGCAGACGTGGCGGTCATTACGGTCTGGCGGCGATGTGTATCGGCGTGGGGCAGGGTATCGCGGTGGTGGTGGAGATGTTGTGATACACGGACCTCTTGCCAGTCGCACATTTTTCCCATGATCGAGTTTGTGGAGGTGATTGTGAAGACCGCGTCGGGAAAGATTTTGCGTCGTGAGTTCAAGGCAGGTGAACAGAGGAAAGATGGGCGTAGTAATCGATAACGAACTGGCGAAATTGTCGGGTGGCTTGCGAAAGGTTGCGGTCTGTCAACCAGGATAGCCCGAGCGTGCGTTGACACTGCGGCTCGGAAACCTTCACCTGCGCAATTGCCTGTCCGACCGATCCATGCCAGGAAATCGCTGGCACAAAGGCTATACCCTGTTCCGCTCGAATCAGCCCTCTAATCGTTGAAGGCTCGTCGCTTTCGAACGCGATTTTGGGACGAAAGCCTGCCTGCTGACAGAAGCTGTCGGTTAATTCGCGTAAATGGTGTCCCGGCTTCAAGCTGATGAATGATTCGTCCGCGACTTCTTGCAAATGAACCTGGGCACGGCTGGCGAGCGGATGGCGTGAAGGGAACGCCAGTAGAATATCCTCGGTCAGCAAGGTAACGCTACTGATGCCAGGCTGTTGTAGAGGTGGGGATGAGATACACAGATCGCAGGCACCGCTGGTGAGTTGTTGTAGCATATTCGTGACAGTCTTGACCTGATGTTGCAAGAGTTGAAACTGAATGGCCGGATGATCCTTGTGGAAGGCGCTGAGTAAGTCCGGCAGCAGGTGCGTGGACGCGCTCATTACCAGTGCAATCGTGCCTTGTTCGCCTTGCGCCAGCGCGGAGAGGTCTCTCTTGCCTTGCGCGAGTTGCTCGAATATGCGCTCGACGTGCTGAAGGTAGGATCGACCGAAGTGATTTAAGCGGATACTCCTGCCTGGTCGATCGAACAAGGGCACGCCCAGTTCTTCTTCCAGGCGAGCGATAGTCTGGCTGAGCGCGGGTTGGGCAATACCCAACTCCCTGGCAGCGCGAGTCATATGTTCCATTCGTGCCACCATTTGAAAGTATTTGAGTTGCAACAGTTCCATCGTCTCTCCCTTTTTATACTGTTCGATGTATGAGATCCATACACTATTATATATTGGACAATATCAAATGTGGGTTTTATACTTTCTGTATGCAAGAAATGTATAGGAGAAATAAGTGGTGCATTCGTTAAGGCGTTGAGTGAAGGTAAGCGTGAGGTGATGCGCGCCCACAAGGGGACGCGGCTACGCGGGTAGGCAGGAGGTCCGCGTAGGTCAAACCATGCGTTTGACCTACGCGCCCACAAGGGGACGCGGCTACGCGGGTAGCGTGCATATTGAGTGAATGCACCACTGAGTGAAGGAGGGTATAGATATTATGAATTCGGATGGAGACAAGCCCGTGCAGCAGGATTCGGCGTCAGTTTCATTGGCGTCCTCCTCTTCTCAGAAGGATTGGGTTGGTGCGTGGTATGGCGCGCCGGTGAGCATGCCTGCGGCTAATTTGAGTGGTCGCACTTTACGGCAGATCGTCCATTTGCATGCTGGCGGAGAGCAAATACGCTTGCGTCTCTCCAATCGCTATGGGGACGAGCCGGTGACGCTCAAGGCGATCTCGGTAGGTCAGGTGCTCGGTGGTCTGGCTGTGCGTGCGGGCGCGCAACGCGTGTTATTTGGTGGGCAGACGACGGTGGTGTTGGAGCCTGGGCAGGAGATAAGTAGTGATGCGGTTGCCTTGCGGGTCGAGGCGATGAGCAATGTGGCGATCACGTTTTTTCTGGCGCAAGGCGAGAGTCGCAGCGGCCATTACACCGCGCTGCAAAACTCGTATGTGACGGGGGTCGGAGATTATACTGCCGTGCCGCAGGAGCTAGCGTTGTTCGTCTACCCTCTGATGACCTCGGCCTACTGGCTGATCAGCGGGGTTGATGTCTTACCAACGTCTCCACTCAACGCGGTGGTGGCCTTTGGCTCTTCGGTCACAGATGGTTTCGGCTCGACTCCGGATGCGAATGGGCGCTGGCCCGACTACCTGGCGCGTCGTTTAGCGCAGGCTGGTGGGACACGTTTTATGTCGGTCCTGAATGCTGGTATTTCGGGTAATCAACTGACAGCTTCAGAGATCCCTCAGATGGCGGTAGCGGGAGTTCCGCGTTACATTTTAGGCGAGGCGGGCAGCCAGCGCGCGGCCTGGGATGTATTGGGGCAGCCGGGCGCGTCGGATCTAATCGTGCATATCGGGTCGAATGATTTGCGTCTCAATGTGCCCGCGACCGTCTTGATCGATGCTTTCCAGGCACTGGTGACGCGGGTGCGCGGAACGTATCGGCGTGTATTCGGCACGACTATTTTACCTGGCGGTTATGACTCCGAGCAGAGGGTGCAGCGCCAACTCGTCAATAGTTGGATATTGAAGCATGGAAACGAGTGGTTCGACGGAGTCTTCGATTTCGCGCGGCCCCTGGCTTCGCCTGAAGATGAAGCTGTGCTCAATCCAGCGTACGACTCTGGTGATGGCATCCATCCCAATGATGCTGGCTATGAACTGATGGCCGCGCAAGTGGATATCGACCAGTTGAGTGGTAGCGCCGGTCGTTAAGGACCACGGTCCGCGCGGGGCAAACCATGCGTTTGCCCCGCGGACCGTTTCATCTCTTCATATTAATATATGCTTATATTTATGTATTTATATATGAAAGAGTAAATATACAATACGCATAGGGCAAATGCGGGGCAAACGCGTGGTTTGCCCTACGCGGACCAGTTTGGGATAAATGCGTATTGTATGTTTTGTATGTTTGATAGGATGGTTTGTGATGGGTAAACATGATGGTATACACCCAAATAATAAACGACGTTTGTCTACCTTTAATTATTGCTCAACTGGTGTTTATTTTATTACTACCTGTACCCGTGATCGAAAACCTTTTTTCGAAATTCCAGCGTTGCGAGCAATTGTGGAAGAGGAGTGGTATTGTTTGCCGGACCGTTATGCTGGTGTAGAGCTTGATGTTATAGCAATTATGCTTGATCATATTCACTTTATTATCTGGTTGGATGCCGAAAAAGGTAATTCAACATCCCTTTCCGATATTGTTGGAGGTTATAAGGGGGTTGTTGCGCTCAAATGGTTGTCACTGATGAGAGATACAGGCATAGATGGGCCAGGTAAGATCTGGCAAACGAGTTTTTACGATCACGTTATTCGTAATGATGCTGATCTCGAAGAGAAACGCACATATATTCTGAATAATCCGATTATGAAAGATTTGAAGGACATCCAGCGAATTCACGATAAGGGAAAAAATAAAGAGAGTAATCATTAAGGGATGTGGGGGTTCGCGGGGCAAACGCATGGTTTGCCCTACGCGGACGATAATGGGCAAGGTATGGTGGACGGTCAGCAGGTCACCTGCGGGGGTCCGCGTAGGGCAAACCATGCATTTGCCCCGCGTGGACGATAATGGGCAAGGTAT
>CAZZWK010000100.1:0-20080 GCA_964657925.1 uncultured Dictyobacter sp. | reverse complement strand
GAGAGAATAACCAGGGCTGCCGTGCTCACATATTAGCGCGCAGTATTGAACGCGCCGACTCCTCTTCTTCCTCTTCAATTTCGTCATGATCTAATTCAGCTTCCAATGCTACTAACTCTTCATACACCTGGAGGAATGGCTCATATTGCTGTAACAACTCCTCAAACAATTGACTTTTGTTGATGCCCATAGCATTAAGAACCTGGATGGTACGAACATCGAGTGAGAGTTGCATCGGCTCGCGCACCACGCCGCTTTTTGCTTTGCGCCCCTTTGTAGACTTCTTCTCTTTTTTGGTTCTGCCTACCTTCTCGCGTTGTGCGTTTGTTATCCCTTTTGGCTGCTCACGTGCAACCACATCCCCATGGAGAGAAAAGGCGTTGAGAGGAACGATACACACTTTTTGACACTCCGAGCACACCACATGATGCCCCACTAGGTCATAGGTGATCATCTGCGACTGCGTAGCAGGATTCATACAAGGATGATTACAGGATGGACACAATACCTCTATGGCAGCAATACGGCTCACTTTTCCTTCGACGAGTGGAAGTTCTTCCTCAATTTCATCATGCTGCCCTTGCTCTATCACCTCACTTTCTGTACTCTCGGCGCTCACCAATGGCGTTTCTATTTCGTCATGATGGATATCAATAACGATTGTTTCCTGCACCTGTTCGACTTCTCCAGCATCTTCCTCTTGCATCTCCTCCGCCTGCGCTGCCTCCACTACCTGCACCAGCTCCGCCTCGACCACTTCGACCGCTTGAACCGTGACCGGCTCCCGCCTCTGCATAAACGCATGCACTTTTGCATCGACAATGATATGCTCTCGTTTCACCGGCATCTTCAGGTACAGGCCCTCAAGACTGGTACACCTGGACAACGCAACATACATTTGACCAGGCGCAAAGGTCGCTGTGGTCAAGTCAAGACTTACCTGTTCATAGGTTTGACCCTGTGATTTATGAATCGTGAGCGCCCAGGCAAGCCGGATCGGATACTGCGTAAATGAACTCGCAACCTTTGCCTCGACCTTGTGAGATTTCTGTTCGTAGGTATACACCACCTCTTCCCATGTTGCCCGCTCTAGCGAGTAGACAACACCTTCAACCAGAACATCAATGTGATCATCAAAAAACTTCTCGACCTTCCCAACAGTCCCATTCACCCACCGGCCATCTTTATCATTTTTGAGCAGGACAACCTGGGCACCTTCCTTCAGTTGGAGATCTTCCTCCGTTGGGAACGCAGATTGGCTTATCTGGCCGGTAATAGTGGCCCGATAGTGGCGCGTGGTTCCTGGGAGCAGGTCAAGCTGCTTTTGATTAATCGTCGTCACAAGGTTATTGGTGGGGGCCAGCGTCACAACACCCTCAGCCGGAATAGCAACGCCGTGCCGCCTGTTGAGTTCTTCAATCTGGCCCTCGACAACGCTCCCGTCCCGAACCGCATTGAGGATATCTTTAAAGATGGGGTCTTTTTGCCGAAACACCTGGGTGAGTTCGTAGATCTTAAAATCGACTTCCTTCCATACCAGAGCATTAAAGAAATAATAGCCCCCATGTATATCTTCAAAGTACACCCCTAATTTCTTCTCAACAACAGGAGGCAATTGGTATACGTCTCCAAACATGATCACTTGCACGCCTCCGAACGGTGCATCGTTCTCCCGCGCCTCCCGCAACCGCTCGTCTACCGCATCCATAATATCAGCACGTACCATCGATATTTCATCAATAACCAGGCAATCGATGCGCGTGAGGATTGAGCGCAAGCGCACATTCGGGTCAAGACGCCCCTTACGGTGGAGTTCTGGCGGAAGCTTAAAAAGCGAGTGGAGCGTCTGCCCTTTGACATTCAGCGCCGCGATACCCGTGGGAGCAGCAACCACCACCCGCTTTTTCGTTTGCTCTCGAAAATGGCGAAGCAAGACAGACTTGCCCGCTCCCGCTCGACCAGTGATAAAAAGATGTTGGCGTGTCTGTTCCATCACCGCAAACAACGCCTGTTGTTCTGCGCTCAGTTTGATATCCGTCGTCTCCATAGAAAAATCCCCTTTTCAATTTCATCATGATCAAATAAATCTTAATCATAGTATATTCCATCATGATGAAATTAACAAGTGTTTTGTACACCAATTTCGTCATGATGGAAATTGAAAAGGGGACCATCTCCAGGAACCGGACGCCACTACTCCTTTTTCACTTCTTCATAGGCAATCTGCCGAATAACATACCCCTGCATCATATACGGGTCCAACTCGCGGGCCTGCATCGTCTTCTCCTCCGTCGCTGGATACCCCGTCATCCTTACCGTGATCACCGTCTCCCAGGGAAGTATCGTTTTTCCGCCCGCCGTGTCCGTGATCTCAATCGTTTTATCCATCCAGTCGAGCACCACACTCTTGATCTCAAGCTGTCGCTGCACCTTATTCCCCTTCCTCGGTCACTGGCCGGGGCGCAGCACCATACGCCATGTCCAGGGCAACCAACAAATTGATATCCAACAACTTTAACAGGGCCTCAATCGTCGCCTCTTGTTCCCCCGGCGTCTGGGCACGCAATTGGGCAGCAATCTTCTTTTTCAGATTCTCCGTCGCAAAGTACGGCGTATTCTCGTTCACCCTCACTTGATTGTGAAAAACCGGGTTGATCTCTGCCATGCTTAACTCCTTTCCTTATCGTTGGCCCTGGTTGTCGCTCACCAGGGCCAGGTCAACACTATTCGACGGTGATATCTTCGGTGATAGTCTGCGGTTTGTAGTTCTGCCGAGGTGTCAATCCGCCGAGCTGCCGGTGGTGAGCCTCGATCTCCTCTTTTCGGGTGTCCAGGTACTTCTGCACCAGTTCATTCTGGCCGCCCACTAAATCCCTGATTGCAGCAGAATTGATGTACCAGAGATGCAACGGGTCCGTCTGCGCCAGGTTGTGCGCAATGATTGCATCCACCGCGCGGCGGAAGCGTTCGGTCGCAGCCTCTGCCGTCTTGTACTTCGTGCGCAAATCCTGCATACTGGCGGTCACATAATCGACATGTGCATGCCGCTGCTCAATCGCCGTCTTGAATTTGCGGTCGCGCTGCACCAGGCCACGCAAGTAGTCCACCGGCTTGTCCTTGTCCTTCACCTCATCGAGCAGGGCCGCCACATCCGGAGCCGCCGCGCTACTCCCTGCACGATACGCCGCGATAAGGGCCTGCAAGGTCGCAACGGGGCTACCCTCATCCTGACCCAACTCCTGCGCGAGTGGCTGCAACAACGCATACATCTGATGGGCGATAGTGTCGTTGGTCATCAAGTCAACGACCAGGCGGTCATGCGCGCCCGTTCCCTGCATGCCCCGTTCCTCAATAAGTCGCTCACTTTCCTGCATCGTCCCCGGCTTAATCGTAAGAGTACCCCTCGTTTTATGCTTCGTCGTTTCGAGCACGGCCTGTTCCTGTTGTTCCTGGGCCTCGCCCTGGGTGATCTCCTCCGTCGTATTCATCTGCTCTCCCTTCGTTTTGCGTTGGAACACCTCTAACACCGTGACACCTGGTTCCTCTATCCGCACACCTTTGGGACCATCAATGTAGTAGTGCTGATAGTGCATCGTTGCCAGATAGTCGCGGCGCTGGCGTTCCGTTGTCACCTGAAAATGGCCTAAGATAGCATTGGCGTACACCAACTCATCAACATACTTGGGACAAAACCAATGGACCGCAATCTGCGCGTAGACGGCCCGGAATGCATGCGCGAAGAGGTTTTGACGCTCCGATTCTTGCGGAATCAACACAGAAAACAGCCGGTTCGCACTTTCGCCGACGACTCGACTATACTGCTGCGCCACCGCATCATTGTCCAGGGCGCTTGTATCCTCCATGCCGCGCAACCTGCGCCACGCCTGGAGCACTTTTTCCGCATCCACCAGGACAGGAATTTCATACGGCTTGACATCCACATCGCGGCGCTTGAGTTGGCCGTCAAACACCACCGTATACGCTGTTTTGGGGAAAAAACGGCCCGTCTTCAGGATCTCTGTCAACCGACGACCGGTGATCAGTGCGAGCGCAACCACCAGCTCGTCGGCGCGTTTACTCTGAAGCAGTTCCTCCGCCCGCGCTACAATCGTCTTCGGATGACTGATCATCTGTTGATTGACCAACATCGCGGCAAATTTCTCATCACTAACGGCGTTCAGGGCCTCCCAATCGAGATTCAGATACTTGAGGGCAATGTGCTGATACTCGCCCTTCTGCTCATTGAGGTAGCGATTTTGGGCTGTCAGCGGGATACGCTCTTTAATCGCTTTGCGGGCCTCCGTCACCACCGGACGCAGGGATGTCTCTTTCTTCATACCAGGCCGGGCGCGCCAGGCGTCTAACTCCTCCAGGCATAGACGCTCGATCTCGGCCTCGTGCTCGCGGCCTAACGGCTGAAGCTGAGGAATAAGAACCTGCAAGCGCTCCTCTAACCAGACTTTTGCCATACACCGGTTCCTCTTCTCTCTTGTGCTACAATAACGATTCATCACTACTAATAGTATACTACATTGGTATATTAGTTTCAAGAGGAAAGTACACCAATTAGTACATTACTGTACGCTTGTTCTCTTTCTCGACAAACGGCAAGCAATGAAAAGGCGCTGCTATCATTTTCATTGCTTTGTCACCACCAGGGCGCGGTGCATTTTTTTACCATATTCATCGTGCCAAAAAGAGAAAATAACAACATCCGTGCAGGGGCTTCTCATGCGGGCTAAGGGCCTAGAGGTACAAGTCAAAACCTCACGGCTCAACCCGTGAACATTCGTATGTTCCTGTTTCCGTAGCTGGCCCGCCGCTTCCCGTTAGCTAACCGGATTTACACCGGACCCACACCGGATAGCAGTCCCTCATTTTCAGGAAACGCCCGTTTCCGCATCCTACCGCGCCGTACCGTGTTCTCCCGTCTCCTGCTGCATTCCGCCGTGCGCTGCCGTCTTTTTCCGCGCACAAAAAGGCCGCTCCCCATCTGGAAAGCGGCCCATTGCATCATGATGAAATTTAGAACATCGACCCCTGGTGGAACGGCTGCACCTCCGTCACATCGAAGGCCGCAAAGCGTGACCCATCGGCCCGTTTCTTCTCCGTACGCACGCTACAGCGCCACCGCTTGAGGATGGGACACAGCGTCACACTCGTGATGGTGGCAAAGCCCACAGGCGTCTGCACACGGGTGCCCTCGCGTAACTGACAGCGCGGATCTGGCACCGACACCACCGGCGCAGCTGGCACCAGATCACCTACCTGAACGTGCGCGGGGATCTCTACCGGCTCCACCAACTCCACCAGCTCCACCTGGAGCGGCGGGCATACCTCAAGGGCTGGCAGGTGGGCGAGTAACGCTTCAAGAATGGTAAAACGATGACACGTCTTGCTCCGGCACTTGCAAAGCAAGATAGGGGTAAAACCTGCCTGTATCACCTTCTCAAGCTCCCCTATGCCCTGAGAGAGATCAAGAATATCAATCGGGCCACCCTTGTAGTTTCGATTGCCCAACAACGAGCCGAGGGGCTTGTACTGGCCCTGGTACCGCGCCTGTAACTCCTGCATGTTCCATCCTGGGAGTTTAGAGTAGGACCGATATCTGGTATCAATCAGGATCGCGTGAGGATCTGCAAGTAATGCATCAACCCGCTCCCGTGCACCTGGTTCCGTGTACCCAACATGATGCACGGTCGCTACCACTGACGCGGCGGGCGGCTGCGGCTCCGCTTCACAGTGGGCCTCAACAGGCGCTGCTGGAGCAGAACCGTCTGACTCAGTTGCTCTATCTGCGCCTCCAATTGGGCTGCGTAACTCTCCAGAACCATCTGCTGTAAACTCTCTTCCTGCCGGTCGATCGCCCATGACAAGCGACTGATCATCTCGTCCTGCTGCTGAATCTTCGTTTCGAGCTGGCGTTGATAGACAAGCGCCGACTCCAGGGCCGTCTGGTAGGTCATCGCCTCCACCTCCCAATTGATCGGGGTGTCTTCGTTCTCCATACTGCCCTCTCTTTACCAACACGTTTTCATATCTGCGGCGGCCTGCCGGTGTGAGGATGCACGGCTCTTCCACCCAGGCCGGTATCGGTTGCCCGGCTCTCGCGGCACTTTCCAGATCCACCGTCCCCACTTTAATCATATCGCGGATTACTCCACCCAAAAATGCCGATTTTGCTACCCCTGCAACTCTGGCCGCCAACTCCAACGCATCGCCGCTCTCATGCGTTCCATCGGCGCGCCGTCCATGTCCACTAAAATCGGTCCACCGTTCACCCTGGTCCGTCTCATGGTAGCCCGTGCTCGCCGTGCGTTCTTCCCCATGAGGCGACTTCACCATTCCATTGCGCTCGCGAGATCGAATCGAATCTAAGGGTGTCCGCTCATTGAACCAGGCGGCGGCAATATCCGGCATAATAGCAAAGTAGCAGGTCGTCTCCTCCACCTTCCCATACCGCGTTTCCCATTTGGCATCCACCTGCGGCAATTTGACGGAGCCAGCTCCCGCGCTCACACTCTCGACATCCTCAATCACCTGGGCGGCCAGCGATGGCGCTGCCGTTTCCTCTAGCGTTTCGACTATCGGGGCCGCGGCCTCGGGCCCATCCTGGGGCATGTTCTCCACCAATAGAGGTGCAGGCACCACATGGGCGGGCGTGATCGAGGCCAACAACAGGGACGCCGCGCTGACGCCATCATTGCTACTCTCACCTGTTGCCACATTCAACATTTTGCACCACGCTTCCACCGGCTGATCAACGTGGCTCCCAAGACGCGCATAATATCCACCTGGAAGGCGCACACGGTTGCCCTTCGCTCCCTGTCCAGGCCAATACTCGGTACATGTTTCCAGGGCTGGCGCAATCTGAAGGACGGCGGCGCGAGCTGCTACTGCATTCACCCGTTCACTATAGATGATCACCAGATGACCCCCGCGACCGGCGGGCGATTCCTCTAAAATCACTTGATACCCACACGCTACCAATTGCCGCGCCACTTGCCGCCACTCGTCCCACTCATGAAAATCATCACTATCAAACATCAACACGTAGGCGCTGCCGTCCTGGTAGCGCAAACTCGCGCCCCTGGGTTCTTTCCCTTGCAAGTGCTCAATCAGATCATCGAGTGTTAAGGGGCGCTTCACCTCCAAATACTTTTTCGGATGTCGCTTCGGCATCACAATATGCGTCTCACCCTCACCCGCGATCTGGAGCAACAGGGCTGCGCCCTCGGCAATAATGGACGCCTTTTCCTCATCGCTCATCTGCTCATCACCGGCAGGCACCTCGGACACACTGTCCATTGTAGGGGGGGTAACTGGTTGTATAACCACATCGACAAGTTGTCCGTCGTCACTCAAATTTTTTTCGGGCGATGGGAAAATGTCGACGTCGACGTTTTGGGCGCGATCTGCGTCGTGTAGGTCCGTGGACAAGTTGGTTCTGATAGGTAGTACGCTTTTTGCCGTTTCTGCTCCCTTTAATTTGCCGTTGGGGAACGTTGGCTCCAGGTCCGTCTCATGTCCACAGTCGAGACAGTGCAGGCGGCGTTTGATCATCACATGATGGCTCAGGCATTTTTGACACTGGTACTGGTTGCCGCCCTGTTCGCGCTTGTGCTCTAACTTCTCGACGCTGGCGGCGGCGGTGAGGAGACTCTGTTGTGTGGTGGGTTTAATGTAGAGGCGTTTGATGGTGCCGCGCTCGCCGTCCGGTCGCGGTTCCTCAACGGTTTTTGCCTCTATAGGAAATTCGGGGCATTGCTCGATAATGGCCGCGATGGTGCGCTTGGGTGTTTTCTCGTCGGTCCCCAGGGCGATGCCTGCGGTTTTATAGCAAATACGGGTATAGCCGTCTTGGTCGCGGGTTGCGTTGGGGTTGTCGATCTGGCGCTGCATTTCCTCAATGACGAGCTTCTCCGTGCTCTTGAATGGCGACTTGAGGAGCTGGCGGCGCTGTTGCTGGCGGGCGCGTTCCTGGTTGCGTTCCTGTTCGGCCTTCGTGCATCGGTCTTTCCAGTAGTCGCGCTCGCGTTGTATTCGTACATATGTTTGATATGGTACGGTCTCAGGTGGGTGTGCTATACTCATATTGATACACTTTCTATATAGGGTGCATTCAGCCTGATGACCTTGGTGTGGTAACGGCTGGAGCAGGACTGGGGGCGTTTCTCAACTGCCAGGAAGAGAAGCGCCCGTTTTTTATTCTTCTTCGTTGAATGCTCTCCAGGTGTTAAGAGCATTTTTATAATTCATGGCCCATACGGAGCCGCTTGTCTCAACGTCTATCATGTAGTTTTTTCGGTTGGTTGAGGTTTTTATCTCTATTTGGGTAAACCCTACCATCTTTAACGTGTGTTCACCTATTTTAGTATCTCCCTGGGCGTAGATTTTATTAATGAACACGCCCTTACTTCCTAGTTCTATAATTGCCTGGGCAAGTCCTCTTATAAGTTGTGCTGCCCAATATCTTCGTTGTTCTTTGCTTACCGATTGGAGCACGCCTACTGAACGCACGTATAAACTTACGTGCTCGTTTGGTTTATAGAGCAGTATTTCATGAGGGCGTGTTGGTGGCTTGACTTGGCTCTCAAGGATCTGCATAATTTTATTTTCTTCTAGGGGCATTATAAACGCGCAGCCGACGATTTTGTCTTCACTTTTAAGGATATAGGCTATTTCTGGATTGCGTTCTATCCATGCTGCACGCTTCTCGATGCTGATTTTAGGCCCGTAGAAGGTCTTTAATAGCTCTCCCATTTCGGGCATATCTTGGACAGTTGCGCGTCTGAATGTGGACGTTTTCAGGTTGTTGACCCTGCCTGGTTTTCTATGATTTACGCCTCTTTTGTATTTATCCCCTCTTTTGTTAATGGCTTCAATGACCTGCCGTCGTGGGTACATTGCTCCCCTTTGCTTTCCCTCAGGTAGTATGCTCTCTATCTCTCCGTCTCTGACGCGACGGTGGAAAGTTGGCACTGATAGGCCAGCGTCTACAAAAGCTTGTGCCGCTTCCTGCGATGTCATTAACTCTTGATTTTTCAATTGCCCTCTCCTGTTGCTTGCTGATAAGAATTATTTTAGCACACTATTTTCAATTTATCCATAGATTTTTGTGAAATAAGTCTTATTTTTCATTGAATTAAGAATTATTCTATGGTATGATTGGGTCAATGAACGTTTGCGCGTATGTTTGACACTTAAAATTATAAGGCCCCGGTGCTACTGACATAGTACCAGGGCGGCACAAAGTTACTCAGATTGAAAGGCGGTAACTCGATGCACTGCAATTGTACTACGACTGATTCAACTTTGAACCTGGACCTGGAGCGCGTGATTTTGGTGTGCAGTGAAACCGTGCAGGCGATGGCTCGGCGTTTTGCTCGTAACTGTTGGGCGCTGCGGCTGGAGAGTGATGATCTGTATGCGACTGGCATGCTGGCGGTGTGTGAAGCTGCCCCTCATGTGCATACTGGCGTCAATCCTCTTCCTTATCTGACCAGGGCGGCAAAGTTTGCGATGATCGACGAGTATCGTCGGGCGCGTGACCACTCTTCGACGGTGAGCCTGGATGCATCGCTCACGGATGAGGATGAGGCGGGCACGTTGCTCGATCTGCTGGCGGCTCCGGTGCCTGGTGCGCCTGCGGTGGATCTGACTGATGAGGAAGCGGCGCTTTATGCTGCGCTGCGGCGGTTGCCTCGATTGCAGGGCGCTGCGCTGGCGGCACGCTTCGGGGTTGATGGCTATGGTGCGAGCACGCTGAAAGAGGTGGCGCACCTGCTCCAGACGACGGTGGCCTCGGTGGATAGTTCGTCGATTCGTGGGCGGCGCAAGCTGGCGCATGATGTCGAGTTGTGCGAGGCCCTGGGCCTGGAGGTGGCGCAATGATTCCACAAGAGGCAAAGAGTTTTGAGTGGTACACGCCGAGGCAGTATGTGGAGGCGGCGCGCCTGGTGATGGGTGGGATTGATGTGGACCCGGCGTCGAATGCTGCTGCGAATCGGATGGTGCAGGCGCAGCGCTATTATGATCGGTCGGTGGATGGCCTGACGCGTGCGTGGCACGGTCGCGTCTTTCTCAATCCCCCGTATTGCAAAAATCAAGCTGCCTGGGTTGCCTATCTTCTTGGGCAATATGAAGCGGGTATCACGACACAGGCGGTGTTGCTCATCCCTGCCTCGACTGAGACGGCCTGGTTTCAACCGCTCTGGCGCTACCCCATTTGCTTTACGAATCATCGGATTCATTTTCTGAGTGAGGGCGGCCAGCGCAATAGCCCGACGATTGGGAATGCGTTTGTGTATCTTGGTCCTGCGGTGGATCGCTTTACGTCCGTGTTCCGTGCGTTTGGCGCGATTGTGCGCTGTATCTCTGCGGTGGAGTCTGCACCGACGTTGTGGGAGGTGTCGCATGAGTAAATATCCTGAGCGTTTGGCCCCACAGCGCTATGTATTGGTGGTGCGCGGTGAGAACGAGATGCGCCTGGGTGTCTGCCCGACGCCGCGCTCACTGACGGCTCTATGGGAGTTGTTGCACAGTCTCTATGTTTTGTATCCCTCGGCGATGACGATAGATGTGCTCTGCGCGGGTTGGCCTGCCGGTGAGTCGGTGGATGCACAAGAGGTGATGGTTTCATCGCGGCGCAATCTGGACAGTTCAAAAACGGGCCTTGCCTTCAGTCCGGGCCTCTTCTACTGGTATAAACATCGTGACTTGTGCGCGATTGAAGCGGATATCGAAGCGCGGCGGGCGGCTGCCGATGGTACGACCGTTCTGGCCCCTGGCGTGCTGGTTGCCGATACCATTGAGGCGCGGCGGGAGGTGCAGCGATGATGATACCTCGTCAAGAAATTGATGCATCGCTCACGGTTCATCTGGAGACGTTGCGCGATGGTTTTTTCGATCTGCTGGCCGCTCTCATTTTGTTGGTGACGGCGGTGGTGTCGTGTGTGCATGCGCTGTTTCGGTTACTGTATGCGTTCGTCGGGCTGGCGCTCTGGTCGCTGGCGTTGTTGATCACTTTCTTGTATTGGGCGCGGGCTTGGGCGGTTTCCAGGTCATCGTCATCGGGTTCACTACACAGGAGTCAAGCAGATGGATATGATGGACACTCCTTCGATGAGGAATGACCGGCGGGCACCGTCACGGTGGGAGCTGGTGGAGCACTCCAATTGTCGGCTCATTTTTGCTCTGGTCGCTGGCCTGGTCGCGCTGTTGTTCCTGTTGTTGTTGCAAGGGATCACGCCGGGTTTGGAGCAGAGTTTTGTGGGCGGATTCTGGCGTGCGGTGGTGCCGTGGCTCATGGGCTGCACGGGTGTGGTCTGCTTGATCTGCGGGGCGGTGGTTGCCTGGAATCTCTATCTGATCAAGTTGTCGCATGATCATCAACGGGCAAAGGTCGGCTTGCTCACGGAACAGCAGAAGCAAACGCACATGACGACGCGCTTGTTGGAGCAGGCGTACAAAAATAACGATAATGTCAAAATCATTCAGGGTGATGATCAACAGATCAAGAGTGTGGAGATTGTGCGAACGGCGGTGCTACTGGAGCAGGTGCGTATTCAGGAAGAGACGCGTGTGTTGCTTCAGCGCGAGAAAGAGGAACGCAGACAGATCGCGGGGCCGGTTTCTTCTGGCGCTAGTTCGCGTGCCCTGCATGGTCCGGTTGCGCCTACTCCTGCGGCGCGGGTGTCGTCTGAGGCTGAGGAGATGGAGCAAAAGCTGGCACAGATTCCCGCACCGTCGAAGCCTGGTCAGATTCAATCGTTTGCGGAACTGCTCGATGAGGGAGTCATCCAGGCGGCGCTCTCGGTTGGACTCATTGCGCTCGGTTATGTGTACCGTCAGGGCCAGTGGGTGGTGCGCTTTGGTACGTGGCTCGATCTGTATAGCTGTGGTGTAGGTGGCGTCTCGGGATCAGGCAAGACGACGACGGTGCGCTTCCTGTTGTTCCAGGCAATGCTGGCCGGGGCGCGTGTGTTGATGATCGACCCGCATATTCATGAGCCGGAGGAATCGCTGGCCGCCCAATTCTCGATGTTTAAGGATATCCATGTGCAGAAACCGTGTGATGATGACCCGGAGAAGGTGGCAAAGCGGATACGCTGGTTTATGAATGAATATATCCGTCGTAAGGCACGGGGTATTAAAACGCCGCGAATTATCTTTGTGCTCGATGAGTTTAATGAAATTATTGCGCTCTTACCAACAGAAATCAAAAAAGAGCTTGCTGAGTTAATGCTGCGGATCGCGCAAAGTGGTCGCAAGTTTGGGCTGTTTGCTATGGTCATCGGGCAGCGCTGGAGTGAGCAAGACCTGGGTGGGAAACCATACGGTGCTGCGATTCGTACTTCACTCGCGGCAACGCTGGCCCACCGTTTTACCGATGAGAGCCAGGCGCAAAAGCTCGCTGGCGGGAAATATGCGGCGCAATGCCTTGAACTCAACCAGGGACACTACTACTTTCGGGATACCCACGGTGGAATGTCGTATACCATCACTCCTGATACCGTTTCTGAGGATGGAATTGAGATACAGCGGCTTCTGGATGTGCTTGAAAACACGGTTGAAAGTAGCGCAGAAATCGCTGAAAACACGGTGAAATTGGTGGTTTCACGCACTACTGGGCCGCTTGAAATACCGGCTACGCCTGCTCCAGAGGCCGATGGTGTATCTGAAAACACCAATATAGACACACTGGCGCGCCAGGTGGTCCGCCTTCAGGCGCAAAACCTGAATAAGCCCGAAATTATGAAACAGATCTGGCGTGTGAATCCTGGTGGAACTGAGGCATATCAACAAGCGCTAGAGGAGTACAAGCAAGTTATGGCCTACATCGCGGCCCAATTTGATGCATGATTCTAGTACAGGACTGTTCGGTAAAGTTCTTGACAGTCCTGTACTTTTAGGATATACTAGTAAAAAGTCCTGTATTGCTACGAACAGTTACGAATAGTCCAGTACCTTGAAAGGGGTAAAACGCATGACTTTGACCTTGAATCTTGGGTTTGATCGCGGCAATTCGCGTACGAATGTGGCCGCCATTGATGGAAGCAAGTTCGTCGAGCTTGATATGAGTTCGATGATTGCCGAGGGCAACGCGAAAAAGTATCAGAATGTGAAATCTGGCTCTGGTGCGACGGAGGGGGTGAACTCGTCGGAGTTGATGTTGGAGTATGAAGGAAATTCGTACTTTTTGGACGAGCTGGCGTTGCACGGTAAAAATCCTACGACTGGGTTTGGGGATAAGGGTCGCTATCATAGCAGGGATACGAAAGTTGCGTTGATGGCCTCGGCTGCGATGATTGCGTCTCGCATGTCTGGGCCAATTAATCACGACATCGCCGTGAACCTGGTGATGGGTGTGCCGTTCCAGGCGTACCAGGCAGAGCGCTCTGAAATCGTGCGTGAGCTGACCAGTACCTACCGTTTTGACTTTGGGGGTCGCAAGTATGCGATGCATGTGGACACAGTGCGCGTGTTCATGGAAGGGGCGGGCGCTGCCATCTATGCGGGCTTGGAGAAGACAGGCGCGGTCGGCGTGGTAGACTCTGGTTCCCTTACCACGAACGTCTTACGCTTCAATGGTGCGGAGGCGGATACCGAGCGCTGCACATCGTTTGAGATTGGGGTTGCGACGGCCCTGGATCGCTTAAACGCCCGTTTTGAAAATCGTTATGACCGCGAGCTGACGGAGCTAGAAAAGCAGGATGTGCTGCACGCGTTTATCGGCCTGGGTTCCTATCCTGAGTTGTACGCCGATGGCAAGCAGGTGAGCGGCTCGGATCTGCACGAGTGGATGCATCTGTCAATCGAGGAGACGGGCCGTGATCGCAATTCGCGGATCTCGCGCCTCTGGTCAAACGATAAGGGCAAAGTCGGCGCTGACTTCAAACGGGTTATTCATGTGGGTGGTGGTGCGTACTACTTTCACCCATCGTTGCAGCAGTTGATCAAATCGGCGGAGCGTCTGGAGGATGCCGAAAAAGCCAACAGTCGGGGCTTTGCAGTGCTGGCCGGGCAGATTGCGGCGCGTAAAGCGTCCTTGGTGAAACGAGCGTAAGATGGCGCGAGATTTTGATAAATACTACTACGTTGAGGTGTCATTGCCGAAAGGAGATGATGCTATAGAGTTCATGGTATCAGAGGCGGAGCGGTTGCACATACCGCTCCCTATCTTCATTCGACAAGCATGCATCACCCTGTATAGTGGCGATGTTGCCGCGCACCCGTCCACCCGTAAAGCGTCCACCAGAAAGAAGACAACGCCGCGCACGAAAAAGGTGGCAAGTAATGCGGTGCCCGATAGTGCCGTGGATAGTGCGAATGCCTTTTTAGATGATGATGGCTTCTAGGAAAGTGAGTGTCTGATGGCAGGTTATGACTTCAATCGGTATAGTGCGTTGTTATTGGAGTGGCAACATTTATTGCATTGGATCAAAAAGCAGTAGAGCGGTTTCCTGGTTGAGCGCCCTGGTGGAGAATGTGAACTGGGGCGCTCTTTCGTATTTGTAGCAATGGTGAGGCGCTGGCCTCCAGGTGCGCTGATGAAAAAGCGCTGCTCTGGCGCTGAAAACATGGGCAGCGCACGGGTAAAAGGCGGGTAAGACACGGGTACGGGATGGGAAAGCGGCGGGAAGGCATGCGGTAAACGGCGTTCTATATAGCGCGTAGTGCCCGTCACCTGCCCGATATGGCCCCCTTTTTGGTAGCGGGTATTTAGCGGGTTGCTATTCATGATTTTGAGCTTGTATGGGCCTGCCCAAAAACATCGACTAACTTAGTGATTTATTATATATATTTATATGTATATAATTCTGATAGAGAGATAGGGACATGGTACAGGAAAAGCAAGAGAGAAAGACTCGATCAGATAAGGGCTTGGTGATGGCAACTCGGAGAGATCTGTATTGCATTGAATGGATATCAGAGCAATATGCAGCACGGTTCGATCAAATTCGGATTTTGCTCTCCAGGTTCCCTGATAAAGAGCGCCCATTCAAAAATGGGTTGATGAGTGATACGACGCTGAAAGACCAGTTGTCGCGTTGGCAGCGAGCGGGGTGGATCGAATCGCGGCGTGTGCTGGCGGGGGAACCTGCGTATGCCTGGGTGACACGGCGCGGCCTCCAGCTCGTCGGGTTGGATTCGATCTACAAGTCGTTTGAACCGGCGCGGCTCGATCATATCTATGCCATCAATCAGGTGCGCCTGTGGATGGATTATCGCTTCGGGTGGAAGAGTGAGCGGCGCTATAAAAATGAGAAGACGGCGCAACTCAAAAAAGGCTCGAAACTCGGCCCTATCCCTGATGGTTTGGCATACTTTGAGCGTGAGGGAAAGAGTCAGGTTGCAGCGGTGGAAGTCGAGATCAGTGCAAAAAAGCCTGCGGAGGTGGTGACAAAACTGCAACGCCTGGTGCGTGCGCATGATTCGCTCAATTATCTTGAGTTGGCGCCTTTGTTCGATGAGGTGTGGTTTTATGTGCCCGATCATAAGATTGAGGAGTTAGTCGATTCGGCGGCGGAGCGTTTGCGCCCCGATGAAGATGATCGCGTCCATGTGCATGTCGAGGATGACCTGTTGCCGCTTCGCCCGAAACGCAAGCGATAAGCTTATATTCACGTGAATATGAAAATATTCCTGGGAATAATTGGGCGCTGATTGATCTACCTGGGGCATGAGAATGATTGTAGATCGCTTTTAGATGGCTTGTAGGTCGTTTGTGCTCACCTGCTGGCGGCGCTGAATCTGGCCTCTATTTCTCAGATACATAGACTATTGCCGTGGTTGTTGCACCGTGATCAATGTGCTCCAGGGTCGGATCGGATCGGGTGAGAGTAGAAGTTTCTGTTCGTCTTCAAGTCGTTGAAGGATGTCCCATACATCCTGGTTCCCGTGCCTCCAGGTGCGTTGATCAATAGCTGTATCCACATTCATCACCGTCACATGTTCGGCTCCCTGTTGAGAAAGTTGTTCAATGGTTCCCCAGATAAGCGCCTCTTCCATACAACTCCTTTTTCATCATGACAGAATTAGCCTATTCTTCAAGTGCTTATTTCATCATGATGATTTTCTCTTTTTGTTCTATAAATTAACAAATTGGTGATATATACTATTGCAATTAATATACAGATGATGTATACTATAGAGGTAGTCAAGAGTGAGGCCGGTCCACAGCAACCAACTCGAACCGGCTCCACTCTCAAGTAAGAAAGGTGGTTTTACCCGATGATTAGTGTATCACGAGGTGCAATGGAGTTAGTTTTGCGGGACATCCAGGCAGGTGTCGAGTATCCCGACTTCTGGACGAATCGCTACAGCGAGGATGACGAGGAGACGGAGACGGCGGCAAACTCGGAAACCATGCAGGATGAGAACACGGAAGCGGCGCAAGCCTAGCGAGTGGTGGGCCAGTCTTTCGCGGCTGGCCCTTTGGAGGTCAGATGAAACCGAAAAAGGATGTGTGGGAGTTATCAAACATAGCTCAGTTAGACTATGAAGCGGCCCAGGCTGAGAAGCGCGACAAGCTGAATGCGCGGCTCCAATTGTGGTCGCTTTTTATTGGCCTGGTCGCGGGCTTCGGCCTGGTGAGTTCGCAGTCGAGCAGTATCAGTTATGTGGTTGCACTGTACCCTCTGCTGGCGGCCTGCATTGCCCGCTACGCTGGTCATAGTGAAGAGGTGCTTGATCAGATCAAGGCGTATCTGCTCCAGGTTGAGGCAGAAAACGGTTTCGGCGGATATGAGGGATTCAACTACTACCGCAAACGGCGCGGATCTGGTGGGCACAAGAAGGCGCTGCGCGATGCGTTAGTTGTGACGGAGGCGCTGGCAATCGGGGTAGTAGTGGTGCGGTTGGTTATTGATGCTCTGCCGGTGGTCGCTGTGCTGGTTGTAGCGGGCGAGCTGGTCGCGGTCGGAATGACGATCTACTTTCTCAGACACAAGTAAGCGGCGTTTATGGAAATATTATCCCTGGTGTTCTCAGCACCAGGGAAAAGGAGAAAACAGATGTCTAAATCACATCCATCCCCTATGCATCATATTAACACAGGTACACTCACTATCGCTGTTTTACCGCTTTGCATTTATTTCCTTCAACTGGCAGGGAAGGTTTCCGCGCTTGCCGCATTCGTTGCTGGCATCCTGGTCATTCTCAAGGTTGCTCTTGAATGGAGCAATCACTGGCAGCGGACCTCTCATCAATCCGTTCGTCGAGTGAGCATGCGTCCACGTGCCCCGGTCGTATTGGTTGCCCCTTGTTATCTCTGCAATAAAATGGAATATTTACATCCCTATAGGTTGGATCACCATCATGTAGGTATTTGCCAGAAATGTCATCACTGCCTCAATTTCACTGACCAGCGCTAACCATCGCGAAAAGACGGTAGAGGGATAGCCTAAATTGGCGATGAATGGCAGGCAGAAACCCGATTCAAGATGATATGAAACAAAGTAGTTATACTGGTTAATTGCCTTTTCCTTTGTTCATTATTGTTTTTGATAGAGTTTACGTATGGCAAAATATAAACGAAGGCCGTCACGGAGACGCCAGAGATACGCTTATGATGATGAGTATGAGTATCCGTACCGACGAAGGCGCAACGGGTGTTTGGCTTCGATTCGCCGATTTATTCGTAATCTGGTCATTGTGGTTTTGACTGCGGTTGGTGCGATCGTTCTCTTTATTCTGGTTTTGCTCATTGCATTCAACTTCTCTCTCTTTGTGCAGATCCTCTCCTATATCCTCTACATTGCTGCGGGCCTCGCTGCTCTTGGGGTGATCTATTTGATTGTGCGCATTGTGACGGCGATCTCTCAGCGCTTTTCGACAGCGAGCGCTGCCAGGGCACGGGCAAAATTAGAGCATGAGCGCGCGCGTGTTGAACGCCAGCGAGTTAGCCAGGCACAGGTACAGGTCCGTTCGCAGGAGTCGAAGTTGTATCGGGAAGAGCGCGTTTTTCAGCAGAAGTATGGCTCTCCTGAGCTTCAATCCCCCCGTCGTATTCATATGGTACGCCAGGAAGGGCCGCCGCAGGGTGTGCCACTGACTCCACAGATGCCGCGCAGAACTCGTACGCTTGCTGAGTATGGATCGCCACCGCCGATGCCTCAACCATCGGCTCCACCTGCGCTGGCCCCAAAATCGGCGCTTGAGATGTTGGGCATGCCGCGCAAGGGGCAGATCTTCCTGTACCGAGATTATCAGCGTACTCTTCGACCAGGACAAATTATTGTCGGTATTCGCAGTGATGGCTCGCCGCGCCTGGGTGCTTGGGATGATTTCAAGATTTTGCTCATTTTAGGAAGTTCGAGCAGTGGGAAGAGTACGACGACGCTCGAAAAATGCCTGTGTATCGCGCGCAATGGTGGGCAACTGATTATCTGCGACCCAGGTGGGTTTAAGGATGATTCAGTGACCCGCCGTTTGGGGCCGCTTGAGTACGCGCTGATGCCGGGGACAATGGCAGCGTTAGAGCATGCTGATATTATGCAGAATGTTGAGTGCTTCCGCCTGGAGTTAGAGCGCCGCCGCCGAGGTGCAGATATGTCCGTGCCTATTCTCCTCGTCATTGACGAACTGAACGGGCTTTTAATGGATAAAGAGATTAAGAAAGACCTCACAGAATTGATTGAGAAATTTGCGCAGCAGGCACGCGGCTATAACATGTTTATGGTGTTGTGCGCGCAACGTGCCTCTGGTCTCTCGACAATCAGAAATTCCGTCATATCCTTTATTTGCCATAGATCTGCTGAGTTGGAGGCCGCAAAGATTCTCCCATCCAGGTATGCCAAACTTGCGCCAGAGCTATCGGTGGGGCAAACTCTTGTGTGTGATATGAACGGAGAGATTGAGGCGCTCCAACAAACATTCCTCGAACCTGAAGATATTGAGCACAACTTTACACGACGCCCGCGCCGATCTACTGTGCCGGTGCCATCAGTGTCTCGCCAAACAGAGACGATAGCGCCGCGCGTCTATGGGGCACCGGCTCGGCAGGCTGCACACCACCAGCAAAAGCTCATTCTACGCAAGGCGAATTTTGTTGCGGAGCAGCCCGCGCCAGGTCAACCAGTGATGTCTGCGACCTGGGGGGAAGAGCCAACGCTTCAGCAACCACCTCAGCGCGACACGGAGGATCTCACCTCTCGCCTCTCGAATCCATCACGCCCTGGTCCCCCTCCATCCGCTTCAAGTCAACCGCTCTCGCAAGGGAAAAAGCAAGACACCTTTGAAATGCTCGCTCTGAAAAGAAAGAAGAAATAGCTCATATTCATGTGAATATGGAGGAAGGAAGCTATGGCTGTTCAGTTATTGCCTGACAAAGAAGATCGCATTGTCCTCACTCCCTATGATCTGATCTCGTTGAAGGATGCCGGTATCCGGGGCGGTGCCTTTGCGATGCGTGAGTTGAATGCGAAAAATCTTGTTTCGCTCTCGCTCAGTGACCCGAAAAAGTGGCCTCCCATTCTCGTCACCCTTTGTACTGCTGGCTATATCGTCATTGATGGATACCACCGGTGGGAAGTGGCAAAAGAACAGAATTTCGACCTTGTAGCAATTTGCATCCCGTTCTCTAATGAGAATGACATCATCGAGGCGGCGTTCCGTGCTAACCTGAAGCATGGTTTACAGGCAAGTAGCGAGAACAGGTCAGATTATGCCTATTGGCTTCATGTCACCTATCCCGATATGGAACAGGCGGAGATCGCGCTGCGGGTGGGAGTCACGCAATCTACCGTGTCAAAAGCGATTGCCAGGCGAGAAGAGGATGTGAGACGCGCGCGCCAGGGAGAAGAGGAGATGGATGAGCAGGCCCAAAAAGCGCGTCTCAAGAAATCAGGTCGGGCTTTTACGCGGGCGGCCCTGCGCTTCCTCAAGGAAACAGGTGATATGGAGGATAGTGAACTCGTCCAAGTTATTCAGCAAGTGGTGAAGAGTAAGGACAAGGAGAGGCTGGCCCGTATTGGACGACTGCTCGCTGATCAGTCGTCGCCATCCCCACACTCCACATTACGCCAGTTTGCAGGATCGAGACATAACACGTAATTTTGCTGGCCCTGGTTGCTTG
>CAZZWK010000099.1:0-20447 GCA_964657925.1 uncultured Dictyobacter sp. | reverse complement strand
AAGTGGTGGCAAGAAGACGGGCAAAGCAGCGCGTAAAGACAAACGCAAGCAGAAGTCCCGCGGTGGTCGTCGCTAAATCTGCGTAGGGCAAGAGATGCGGGGATTCTCCCAGTATCCCCGCATCTCCGCTATGAGGGTTCGCGTAGAGTAAACGCATGGCTTGCTCTACGCGAACCCCTTTTTTGTGTAGAGTGAATTCCTTTGTGCCGATAGAAGAAAAAAGGCACACGTTTATGCTGCATATCAAAACTCTACTATTGCAGAGTTCCACAACAAAGGTTTCTATGGAAAAGGTGTAGCGTGGTGCTCATCGTTTAGAGTAGTGCTGTTTCCATGAGATATAATAGTTTCAGATTATGTGTTGAGGAATCTTCGTTGTGGAATTCTGCTTGACCGGAGTTGTTTATGCGTCTGACTTCAGAAAAACAGATCCCGTCAAAGATCCAGGCCTTCGCTACGCTGTGTGGTTTGGGCACTCCACGTATCGTCTATGAAAAGCGGCAAGTATCGCGGTATTATCTTTTCATTGGTCCTCTTGCCATTGTGATCGGTGGCCTCATCATTGGAACCTACCTCTCTCTCTACGAGAATATTTTTAGCTGGTGGATGCCGTGGAAAGCGTCAATGGTATTGTTGATTGGGATCGCGTGGTGTTGTGTGGGTTTGTGGATCACCTTGCCTTTACTTTTAACTCCTCATCTGCGTCTTTTCCTTTGTCCTAAGGGTCTGATCTATGCGCGGCGCAACCTGGAAGTTATTCATTGGAGCCATATTGCTCAGGCCATGCAGAAGATAGATATAGATAAACGCAATCATGTTGTTGTTTCGTATATCGTCAGGCGTGATGATGGCAAAGTGTTTACACTCAAAAACGACCTGCCATATATCGATCGGTTGTATGTCTTTATCGAAAAAGAGGTTGCACGCCAGTTGCTTCCCACGGCGCTAAGGGAGTGTGATAGCGGCATTCCACAGAAATTCGCGGCAATCACCATTTTTCCCCAGGGTATTGGACTGGAGCAGGAGGGGCGTGTATTGCCCTGGATGAGCTTCGAGCGGATAGAGCTAGATAAGACGACACTCAGCATCCACAGTCGTGTGGGTGGATGGGATTGGGCGACCGTAAATCTATCTGGTCTGCCCAACGTCGAGGTTTTGCTCGGCCTGGTTGAGCATTATAGCAAGGGCACTGCGAATGTACTGCAATCCTCAAGCTTTATTCCCCAAATTCAGGCGTATAACGCTGGCTTCACCATTTTCTTTGGTCATATGGGCATGAATAAAGCTGGTATTAAGCTCGATAGCAATGAAGAACTTATTCCCTGGCAGGAGGTCGCGAACTTCGGTATAAGTGAAGATGCGGTGATTATTCAACGCCATGGTTCGATGCGCACATGGTACACTGTGCCACTGTGGACAATTAATGATATCACCTCCCTGAGACAACTTGTTGATTATGTACTTTATGAGGGGTAACAGGTTTGTGCAGGGAGACACACGAGTTTAGTTGTTAGCTGACAAATGTATAAATTTCCCTATAAGACGGAATGATAATTGGATATGGACAAACACCAGTACAACGTCAGCTATGTGCTGGTTTCGTTGACTTTATCGTTCTCTCTATGCTACGATACATATAAGGAAGTGTACTCCGGACACCTGATGATGCGTGTCTTTACCCATTTTTTCTCTAAACAATAACTGAAGAAGGGTTCGTGTTATGGGAACAGCACTCCCCGTTTTCATCTATGTGGCGCTAGCGGTCCTCTTCGGTATCCTGGTCATGGTTGTAACCTCCGTCCTGGGTCCCAGAAAACCTTCACCCGAGAAGCTAGCTCCTTACGAGTGCGGTATTCAAGAGGTTTCCGCGCCGAAAAGACGTTTCCCTGTCAAATATTTGTTGACGGGCATGCTTTTCATTGCCTTCGATATCGAAATTGTTTCTTTTTATCCTCTCGCGATTCTCCTTCATCAATTGAAGGCATTCGGACTTATCGAACTCCTGGTTTTCTTATTTGTCCTGTTCATTGGCTATGTGTATGTCTGGCGGAAGGGAGCGTTTTCATGGGACTAAAAAATCCCTGGGAGCCGGTACAAACGTATTCGAACACACAAACTCCGCGTATGAGCCGCGATCTGCCTATGCACGAAAAAGATGGTGGCTTCGGTGTGCTCACGACGCAGGTCAATAAGTTGATTGATTGGGGACGTAGCTCTTCTTTGTGGCCCGCGCTCTTTGGTCTGGCATGTTGCGCCATCGAGATGATGTCCACCAGTGGTGATCGTTTCGATCTCGCGCGTTTCGGGGCCGAGGTATACCGCGCCTCGCCGCGTCAGTCTGATCTGATGATCGTGGCTGGTCGTTGCTCGATCAAGATGGCACCAGTGTTGCGCCAGATTTATGATCAGATGCCCGAGCCCAAATGGGTGATTTCCATGGGTGCATGTGCCTCCTGCGGTGGTGTCTTCAACAACTATGCGGTCGTGCAGGGCGTGGACAAGATTATTCCGGTGGATGTTTTTATTCCTGGTTGTCCTCCGACACCTGATATGTTGCTGTTCGGATTCAATGAATTGCAGCGCAAAATACGCATGGGTATCCCCAATCCTCCCGATCCATTGCAAGCCAGCGGCTTAAAGCTCGTTGGACCAAGCGGAACCGAGGAAGGGTAGTATCTTCTTTTCTGAATTCATGTCATCTGTTGCCTGTCGTCTTCCAGCATCGATCCGATAGCGTGCAAAGATGATGATTAAGAACGTTGTTATCGCCTGACTCTCACAGCAATTCCGACAGCGTTGTCGTGATATGAAATGTATCAATGGGGATGCATACATGTTGGTATCTCTCTGTAATACATTAGACGCCGGTATCACGCATGTCGATCACATAAAGGAATGTTACACTCTATGGCTATAACAGTCGCATCGACACTTGAAGCGGTGCAGAAAAAGTTTCCCACGGCTATTATCGAGACGATCGAGTTCCGCAATGAGCGTACGCTAGTCTTGCAAGCGGAAGAACTGGTCGCGGTGTGCCGTTATCTCAAACAGGAACTGCACTACGATTTTTTGGAAACGGTTACCGCTGTGGACTGGCCTGAGCGGGTACCGCGCTTCGATGTCGTTTATCAGTTGCTTTCAATCCCCAATCAATGTTATTTACGTTTGAAAGTTCGTGTTGGGCAACGTCGTGAGAAACAGCCATCCGTTCCTACTGTGACTGCTATCTGGCCGGGCGCGAACTGGTACGAACGTGAGATATTCGATCTTTTTGGTATTACCTTCACTGATCACCCCGATTTACGTCGCATTCTGATGCCGCAAGACTGGACCACTTATCCCTTACGCAAAGACTATCCATTGTCGGGTTTCGATTTGCCGGAGCCGCACTGGGGCGGCCAGGTGCCATATGATGTCGATCCGGGTGTTGGCGATCAGTATCAACAGACATTGCGTACACCTGAAGGTCGTGAATTAGACGAACGTCGCAGCGAGATCAATTCATCACAAGAACCCGGTACACTCGCCGAGCAATCCTCCACGTCCGCTTCACTCGATCATCTTCAGCGTGGGTCGAATAGAAAGGACAACGTATGAAGCAACAAACGCGAGAAGAGAAGAAAGCCCGTGCACTTGAGGAGCGTCAGCGCTTCCAGTCAGGTACACGCGTGGAAACGGTAACGATCGAAGATCCGTCAACCACCGATGGCACCACTGACGAAGCCAGCCCGCGTAAAGATACCATGACGATTAATATGGGTCCACAGCATCCCAGTACGCATGGCGTTTTGCGCCTGATACTGACGATCGACGGTGAGACGGTGCTTAAAGCTATACCTGATATCGGGTTTCTGCATACGGGTATCGAAAAAACGGCTGAGGCCAAAACATATCATCAAGTCGTGGTACTGACCGATCGCATGGACTACCTGGCTCCGTTATGCAACAATCTGGGCTACGCGCTGACAGTCGAGCGCCTGCTGGGTATCGATGATGAGATCAACGAGAAGATCAAGTATACCCGTGTTCTGCTGGCTGAGTTGCAAAGAATCGCCAGCCACCTTGTCTGGCTGGGCACGCACGCGCTGGATCTGGGCGCGATGAGTATGTTCTTGTATTGTTTCCGCGAGCGCGAAATGATCCTGGATATATTCGAGTATATCTCAGGCGTGCGCATGATGACCAGTTACATCTGCCCCGGTGGTCTGCAAGCCGAGCTACCTCCTGGTTTCGACAAAAAGGTACGTGCCTTCACCGATGTTTTCCCCGATCGCCTGCAAGAGTATCATGACCTGCTGACGAACAACCAGCTCTGGCTCGAACGTACAAAAGGGGTTTGTTTCCTCAGCAAAGAGGATGCCATCGCGTATGGCGCAAGTGGTCCAGTACTGCGGGGCAGTGGGGTGGTGTGGGATATTCGCAAAGTTTTCCCCTATTCCGGTTACGAGCAATTCGATTTCGATGTGCCCATCGGTCTCAATGGTGATGTTTATGATCGTTATCTGGTGCGTATGCTGGAGATGGAGCAGAGCCTGAAGATTATCGATCAGGCGCTAGAAGGCTTGCCGACGGGCGCATACCGCGTGAACAATCCGAAGATTACGCCTCCACAGAAGTGGCAGATTACTGGTAGCATGGAATCGTTGATTCATCACTTCAAGCTTTTTACTGAGGGCTATCGGCCACCAGTTGGCGAGGTTTTCGTGCGTACGGAATCCCCTAAAGGCGAGCTCGCCTATTATATCGTCAGCGATGGTACGGCGAAACCCTATCGTATGCATGTACGCGGCGGCTCGTTCGCGAATTTGCAAGTGTTGCCGAAGATGATCGAGGGAGGATTCCTTTCCGATGTGGTCGCGGGCATCGGCAGTATCGATATTGTGCTAGGAGAGGTGGATCGATGATTAGTGAACAGGCGCGTCAACGCATGCGTGACCTTGCTGCGCGCTATCCTGTGGCGCGTTCGGCGGTGATGCCCTCGTTGCATATCGCACAACAGGAGGAGGGATATATCTCCGATGCTGGGCTCCAGGCGGTTGCTAACGCGTTGAACATGACGGTCGATGACGTGGAGAGCGTAGCGACTTTCTATACCATGTATTACCAGAAGCCGCAGGGGCAGAAGGTGATCAAGATCTGTAATAGTATTTCGTGCTATCTGCGCAACTGTGATCCCCTGATCGCGCATTTCGAGCAACGTCTGGGTATCAAAGTCGGTGAGACGACTCCCGATGGAAACTATACGTTGATGACGGTCGAGTGTCTTGCCTCTTGCAGCACCGCGCCCGCGCTCCAGGTGAATGGTGAGTTCGTGGAAAACGTCACGATCGAACGCGCGGACGAGTTGCTGGATAGCCTGGATGCGGAATTGAGACGCATCCCACAACGATCCAGGCAAGAGCAGTAGGAACAAGGAACAAAAACCATGACAGAATTGATTGTCACCAGGGATCTCGATGTCCCTGGTATAGATGGGCTTGATGTGTACCGTCAGCAAGGTGGTTACAGCGCGCTGGCAAAGGCGCTTAGCAACTACCAACCCGACGAACTGGTGGAATTGATCAAGGCATCTGGCTTGCGTGGACGCGGTGGCGCTGGTTTTCCCACCGGTATGAAATGGAGCTTTCTCGCAAAGAACGATAAGCCGCGCTACCTCTGTTGCAATGCCGATGAAAGTGAGCCAGGCACGTGCAAAGATCGCGTCATTATGGAACAGATTCCTCATCGCCTGGTGGAGGGTGTGATCATCACCAGCTACGCCTGCAATGTACATACCGCTTTTATTTATGTGCGTGGTGAGCTGGAAAAAGCTGGACGCCAGGTGGAGCGCGCGGTCGAGGAGGCATATGCCGCCGGGCTGATTGGTCAAAATATTCTTGATAGCGGCTATAGCCTGGACATCATCGTACATCGCGGCGCGGGTGCGTATATCTGCGGCGAGGAGAGCGCGTTGATGGAATCTCTGGAGGGCCGACGCGGCTATCCACGTTTGAAACCACCTTTTCCAGCCGCCATTGGCCTTTATGGTGGTCCCACAGTCATCAATAATTGTGAGACGCTCGCGACCGTTCCTGGTGTTGTGGGTGGCGGCGCGGAATACTATACATCGTTTGGCACTGAGAAGAGTAAGGGTACGCGTATCTTCTGCCTGAGTGGTCACGTCAAAAATCCGGGTACGTACGAACTCCCGCTCGGTATTCCCATGCGCACGCTGATCTATGAATATGGTGGTGGCATTCTTGGTGATAAGGGATTGAAAGCCGTTATTCCTGGTGGCTCCTCCACCCCAATTCTCACCGCCGACACAGTTGATACCCCGCTTGATTATGAGTCTATCGCGGCGGCTGGCTCGATGCTTGGTTCGGGCGGCGTGATCGTGATCGATGATGATACCTGCATGGTTGGGTTGATCCTGCGTATGTCGGAGTTCTACCGCGATGAATCTTGTGGTAAATGTACGCCCTGTCGCGAGGGCACCTTCTGGATTACCGAACTGCTCGAACGTCTGGAGCATGGTCAGGGTCATCAACGGGATCTTGATCTTCTGCTCGACATCTGTGACAACATCAGCGGCAAGTCGTTTTGTCCTCTGGGTGATGCGGCGGTGACACCGGTGACGAGCGGCATCAGAAAGTTCCGCGAGGAGTTCGAATATCATGTAACGCACGGTCACTGCATGGTTGGACCCGGCAGCCGTAAAGGGGTTGCTGAGGCAGCGGTTGCCGATTAGAGAGGATGACAACAGAGTATGCCAGAAGAACAAAAACCAGAACTGATTCATCTGACGATAGATGACATTCCTGTGGAGGTGCCACCAGGAACGCTGGTGTGGGCCGCAGCGAAACAGGCGGGTATTGAAATTCCTATCTACTGCTATCATCCGAAGATGCCACCATTGGGTGCCTGTCGCATGTGTTTTGTAGAGATCGAGAAGATTCCCAAACCGCCGCAGACCGCGTGTACGACGCCTGTCGCGGAGGGCATGGTTGTACATACGAAGACAGATAAAGTGTTGAAGGCACGACGCGGCACACTTGAATTTTTGTTGATCAACCACCCACTCGATTGCCCCATCTGCGATAAAGCCGGGGAGTGCGATCTACAGGATTTCACGCTGCGTCATGGACCCGGCGGCACACGTTACGACCTGCCCAAGCGCCACTATCAGAAGCCTATTCCGGTCAGCGAGAACGTCTTTCTCGACCGTGAACGCTGCATCCTTTGCCAGCGCTGCACGCGTTTCAGTTCCGAGATCTCGATGGACAACGGTCTGGTGATGATCTCGCGCGGTTTCCGTATGGAGGTCGGTACGGCACCTGATAATGCCTTTGACTCGGTTTTTTCGGGCAACACCGTGGAGATATGCCCGGTGGGTGCATTGACCGCTTCGACCTATCGCTTTCGCGCGCGCCCGTGGGAACTCAAACGCACGCCGAGTGTCTGCAACAATTGTAGCGTTGGCTGCAATGCGCGCATCGATAGTCGCGTCGACAAGATTATGCGCTTGATGTCGCGCAACAATGACGAGATCGACGATGGCTGGTTATGCAATCGTGGACGTTGGGAGTTCGAGTACGTCAATAGCGCTAAACGGTTGCGTACACCGTTGATTCGTCGTAATGGGCAACTTACACCCGCGACCTGGTACGAGGCGTTTTCATACATCGCTACGCACCTGCGAGCGATCAGCGCGAAATATGGTTCCCAGGCGATCGCGGGCATCGGCTCGACGCGTACGACCAACGAAGAGGCTTATCTTTTCCAGAAACTTTTGCGCGAGGTGATCGGCACGCCGAACGTTGATCATTATCATGGTCATTTCCCTGGTGCACGCGATAGTATCACAGGCAAACCATGGGCGATGACCAATAGCATCGCTGAAATCGAGCAGGCCAGCCACATTGTGCTGATCAATGCCGATCCCTATCGGCGTCAACCAATTCTTGACTTGCGCATCAAAAAGGCGATCAAAAAAGGCGCGAAACTGTTTATCGTCAATGCCGCACCAACTGAGCTAGATCGTTTCGCCACCTTCTGCGTAACTATTCCTCCAGCCACCACTGGCGATGCTGTGAAAGTAATGCTGAAGCATGCGTTCAGTACGAACGATCGTCAGTTCACGGGTTCCGACGAGGCGCGTGATCGCATACAACACGCCGACCAGGCTATTCGTGCCGCCGAAGATAATTTTGGGGCCAGGGCCACCAATCAAATCTATCAACTGGTCGAGGAGATAGCAGCTGCGAAGGGTGCGGTCATTCTCTACGACGAGTTGGCGACGTTGGAGACGGGGGCTAGCGATCTGGCGGCTGATGTACAGACGCTGGCGGTACTGACAAATAACATCGATCTACCGGGTGCGGGTGTCGGTCCACTGTTCGGTGATGCGAACTCGCTGGGCGCGCGCGATATGGGACTGCTACCCGATGCCTTACCAGGCTATCAGCCTGCTTCTACCACTGGTCTGGCGTATGATGGAATACTAAGCGATCCTTCCATCAAAGCCTTATTGATTATGGGCGCGAATCCAGCACGACACCTTGAGAATGCACGTATACCAGCACATGTCGAGTTCACCGTGGTGCAGGAGCTTTTGCTGACTGAAACGGCGCAGCAGGCTGATGTAGTCCTGCCT
This sequence comes from uncultured Dictyobacter sp., assembly GCA_964657925.1. Classification (GTDB taxonomy): domain Bacteria; phylum Chloroflexota; class Ktedonobacteria; order Ktedonobacterales; family Ktedonobacteraceae; genus Dictyobacter. The sequence goes on along the minus strand of CAZZWK010000099.1, from coordinate 11,812 downwards.
GCTGTCTCTTTCGCGGAAAAAGATGGTAGCATGACGAATCTCGATCATCACGTGCAGGCGATCAGATCCGCGCTACGCCCTCTGCCAGGAGCGAAGGCTGATTGGGAAATTCTCACCCTGCTGGCTCAGGCCCTTGGTCATAACTGGTCCTACAATGATCCACAGGAGATTCTGCAAGAGATCGCTGAGAGCAATCCTTTCTATGCGGGCCTGAACTGGGATGATTTAGGGTTGCAGGGCATACGTATCACACAGGAGCAGGAGGTCGCCCGTGTCTGATATACTCAACAACATCATTTTCGCGACTGTTGTCAAGGGCGCGATCATTATCGCGGCCCTGCTCACCGCGTTCGCCTATATGACGCTCATCGAGCGGCGCGTGGTGGCGAAGATTCAGGGTCGCCTGGGGCCGAACCGCGCGGGTCCCTTCGGCGTGTTTCAGCCGCTGGCGGACGCGGTCAAGATGGCTTTTAAAGAGCAGATTGTGCCCACGCAGGCGCGTAAAGCTGTTTACCTGATCGCGCCGGTTATCTCTGTGGTGGTGGCGCTGAGCGCTTTTGCGGTGGTACCCATCGGCAATAATTGGAGTGGTTCATCGGCCCATCCTAGCGTGTGGGACCCTTTTATCGGCGATATCAACGTCGGCATCTTATGGATTTTAGCTATCTCCTCGCTCGCGGTCTATGGTATCGTACTCGGTGGCTGGGCTTCCGGTAACCGCTACTCGTTGCTGGGAGCTTTGCGAAGCGCGGCGCAGATGGTCTCGTACGAGACGAGCCTGGGACTCGCGCTCAGCGGCACGCTGATGTGGGCTGGCACGTTGAGTATGGTCGGCATTATTCATCAACAACTGAATATGGGCATCTGGTTCATTTTTGCCCAACCGCTGGGTTTCGTGATCTACCTGATCGCGGGCGTGGCGGAGGTCAACCGCGCGCCGTTCGATCTGCCAGAGGCGGAGCAGGAGTTGACCGCGGGCTACCTGACCGAGTATAGCGGCCTGCGCTGGAGTCTTTACCAGATGGCCGAGTACATCAATATGATCACGGTCAGCGCGGTTGCCTCGACGCTTTTCCTGGGTGGATGGAGCCTCTTTGGTCTGACTGATCGCATTCCTGTCTTGCCGATCATCATCTTCATGATTAAAGTGGCGTTTTTCCTCTTCTTCTTCATCTGGTTGCGCGCGACCCTGCCACGTATTCGCTACGATCGCCTGATGCACCTTGGCTGGCAACTGTTGTTGCCGTTGGCTGTGCTCAACGTCGTGATCACCGCGATCTGTGTGGCATTGGGCATTCCCTGGTGGGTCAATGGACTTGTGGGGCTGGCAATTATCGTCGTTGCCCTGCTACTGATCCGTCGCCAGGGTGTGACGAGTGGCAGCCATTTCGAGGAGACAAAAGGCAATACTGTGTTGCCGTCTTCGGTACGGTTAGCGAAGTTTGAGCCGGTGGCTGTGCCTGAGCACGTCGTGGAAGAAACTGGTAATGAAGTACCTGCGCAGGCGTAGAAAGGGTATAATAAATGTCTTTTGACATCATCAAGGGGATGGCGACCACCCTGAAAAATATTGGTCGTAAGCCAACGACCATCTCCTATCCAGAGGAGGAGCGCGATCTGCCACCACGTTTTCGTGGGCGACACGTATTGCATCGCTACGACAATGGTCTGGAACGTTGCGTTGGCTGCTATCTTTGCGCTGGAGCCTGTCCCGCGGACGCGATCTATATCGAGGCTGCGGAGAACACTCCGGAAGAGCCAACCTCGCCGGGTGAGCGTTACGCCCGTGTGTTCGACGTAAATCTGATGCGCTGTATCTTTTGCGGCTATTGTCAGGCGGCTTGCCCGACGGGCGCCATCACACTGGAGAACAACTACAAACTCGCGTCCTATTATCCCGAGGATCTGGTTTACCATAAAGAGCAATTGTTGGAACCTGTTGGGCAGGCTACGACCGGCTCTAATGATGTCTGGGCCGATCCCGCGCCCGCAGAGGCTGCGCAACCATTGCCACAAAATGCGGAGTTTTTCGATGGTTCGCGGGCCAGCGCCGCCGCCGTTGGTCTGGGCAATCTGGAGACCGAGCGCCCCGTTTTGCTGACGAATGAGGAGCAGGATGAGGATCGCCGCAAGTATGAAAAGGAAGAGCTATGACATTCGATATCATCTCCTTTATTGTGCTGGCGGTGGCAAGCGTAGCCGCCGCGATCGGTGTGATCGCCTTTAAAAACGCGGTGCATAGCGCGCTTTCGCTGATCCTGACGCTGCTCTTCCTGGCCCTTTTCTATTTACAATTGCAGGCAATGTTTATCGCCATCGTGCAGATCTTGATTTACGCGGGCGCGATCATGGTGCTTTTCCTCTTCGTGGTGACGATGCTCGCTCCAGATCAGAACGAGGCAGACTTGCAGGACCACATTCCCTGGCAACGCACCATTGGTGGTTTGTTGGGCATTGTGCTGGTGGCTGCTTTGAGCTATCTGCTCTTCGCGCAGGCTTCATCGCGGATTGCGGTGGTTTCATCCGATGGATTGGCGCAGGCGGTAGCGCGCTACGGTGGTAGCACGGAGGCATTTGGTGAGGCCCTTTTCCATGGCTACCTCTTTCCCTTCGAGGTGACGAGTTTATTAATTATTGTGGCGATCCTCGGCGCACTGGTCTTCGGACGCCGCACCTCGTAATCCCTTTTTAATGCAGATAGAGAATGAAAAATTTTTAAAATCTGGAAATCAGGAGGAAACAATGCCATTATCTGCTTATTTATTCGTTAGCGCGCTCCTCTTCACCATCGGCGTGGTCGGCGTCTTGATCAGGCGTAGTCCGCTGATCATTTTTATGTCCATCGAACTGATGCTCAACGCGGTCAATCTCTCGTTCGTGGCCCTTTCCCATTTTTTGAATTCCGCCGATGGTCAGATGTTCGTCTTTATCGTGCTGACGGTCGCCGCCGCTGAAGTGGTGGTGGGATTGGCTTTGATCGTCTCGATCTTCCGCTCGCGGCGCAATATCGATATTGACGAGATGAATATATTGAAAGGCTAGTTATGACAAATCTCAGTTTGTGGGTGTTGCTTTTCCCCTTGCTCGGATTCGTCATCCTGGGATTGCTCGGTAGGTTCATGCCGCGTGCGGCTGTGCTCACTATCGGTTGGGGTGCCTGTGGTCTGGCTTTCCTGTTTGCACTGATCAATTTTATTATTATGCTCAGGACACCAGTTGCGGCACGTATCACTGATACAGTACTATTTCCCTGGGTGACGGCGGGTAGTTTCTCGCTCAATTTCGGGCAGTTGCTCGATCCCTTGACGATGACAATGTTGCTGGTAATCACCGGCGTGGGCCTGTTGATCCACATTTATTCCGCGGGCTATATGGCCGATGACCCTGGTTTCTGGCGCTTCTTCGCTTATCTGAACTTTTTTATCTTCGCCATGATATTGCTGGTGACCGCCGACACATTTCTCTTCTTGCTGGTCGGTTGGGGATTGGTCGGATTGGCCTCGTTCTTGTTGATCGGTTTCTGGTATCAGCGCGCGGCGGCTGTAGCTGCGGCGCGAAAAGCGTTCGTACTCAATGTTATCGGTGACCTTGGTCTGATGCTGGCGATCTTCTTGATTTTTCTCAATGTCGGCAGCCTGAATTATCAAACAGTGTTTGCACACGCGTCGTCCATCAATGGCGCGACTGTAACAACTATCTGCCTGTTGCTCTTTCTGGCGTGCGCGGCGAAATCGGCGCAGTTGCCACTCTATATGTGGCTCCCCGATGCTATGGAAGGTCCAACGCCGGTGAGCGCGCTGATTCACGCGGCGACAATGGTCACCGCTGGCGTTTATCTGGTAGCACGTGCCTATCCGCTTTTCCAGGCTTCTCCGGCTGCCCTGGCGGTGGTGGCGACGATCGGTGGTATTACGGCACTCTTCGCGGCAACGATTGCGCTGACTCAGTTAGACATCAAACGTGTACTCGCCTATTCGACCATCAGCCAGCTAGGGTATATGTTTATGGCCGAGGGCGTGCATAACTACGCGGGTGGCATCTTCCATCTTGTGACGCATGCCTTCTTCAAGGCCTTGCTCTTCCTGGGCGCGGGCGCGGTCATTCACGCGCTCGATGGCGAGCAGGATATGCGGCGTATGGGTGGCCTGTGGGGACGTTTGCGCATCACCGCCTGGACGTTCTTGATCGCGGCATTGGCGATTAGCGGTATCTTTCCGTTCGCGGGCTTCTGGAGTAAAGATGAAATACTCGGCTCGATTCTAGCCCAGGCGACCGCGACAGGCAACGCGGGCTATTATCTCCTGTGGATCGTGGGGTTGCTGACAGCGGGTCTGACCGCTTTCTATATGTTCCGTCTCTTCTTCGGTATTTTCTTTGGCTCCTATCGTGGTCGTACAGCAACCAATACGTTCGAAGAGGATGACGCGGAGGAAGAGATTGGCGGTCACGCGCATGCTGGCAGTCATGGTATTCACTCCGTTCCACCGATTATGACCATTCCACTCATAATCCTGGCGATCCTGTCGGTGATCGGTGGTTTTATCGGCTCGCTCGAACTTTTTGGCGTTAGCAATTGGGCGCCACTGGCGAATTTCTTGCCCGCCGGTCTGCACACCAGCGCGGCTGCGACCTCTATCGGGTTGGACTGGACCTCGACCGGCATCAGCTTGTTGCTGGCGCTATTAGGTATCGGGCTGGCCTGGCGTATGTATGGCAAAGGCTTCCAGTATCGCGAAAGTCACAATCCGCTCTATCGGTTGTCTTTACACAAATACTATGTTGACGAGGCACTGTCCGTGGTGCTGGTGCGACCGTTGCTGGCGCTTGGACGCGGACTCTCGCGCTTTCTGGAGGGTGATGCGCTGGATGGTGGTGCACGCGGCGTGGCCTGGCTGTTGCGCGGTACGAGCAATGGGGTGCGGCGTGTGCAGACGGGTTATACTCGCAACTACGCGCTGGGCATTCTGCTGGGAGTCGTCTTGATTGTTGTTTACTACGCGGTGAGGGGGTAGCGAAGCATGTTTTTTCTCTCATCAGTGATTGGTTTGCCCTTGCTAGGCGCAATTATTCTGCTGTTTTTTCCACGTGATCGCGTCAGCGCGATTCGCTGGACTGCGCTGATTATCGCCCTGGCCGAACTGGTGCTCACGTTCGCGTTGGTGCTCTTCTACCTGGCGAACTCGATCGGCATCTTCAGCACTTCCGTGGTGCATGAAAGTGTCGCGTGGATACCCTCGCTCGGCATCAACTATAGTCTGGGTCTCGATGGCATCAGTTTACTGCTCGTCTGTTTGACGGTGCTGTTGACGGTCGTCTGTATCGGGGCATCGTTTCGTATCGAGCAACGCGTCAAAAATTATATGGCTTTTATGCTGCTGCTCGAATGTGGTATGATTGGCGTTTTTCTGGCCTCGAATCTGTTCCTCTTCTATATCTTCTGGGAGTTGATGCTGATTCCAGCCTATTTCCTGGTCGGTGCGTGGGGTGGCGAACGGCGCGTCTATGCCGCTTTCAAATTCGTGCTCTTTACCTCGGTCGGTAGTTTTTTGATGCTGGTGGGTATTATCGCCATTGGCTACTATCATCAGCAGGCGGCAGGTGGCTCGTGTGGTTATACGCTTGAGTTGAGCACACTTTTGAATACGACCTCGACCTGTCGCGGCATTCTGGATGGGAATGTACAGTTCTGGCTATTGCTGGCATTCGCGGCTGCGTTCGCGGTCAAGGTGCCGCTCTTTCCGTTCCATAGCTGGCTGCCGGATACGTATAGCGAGGCTCCTTTCCCTGTGACGGTTATGCTGGCAGGCGCGATGTCGAAGACCGGCGTGTACGGTTTTCTGCGCCTGTGCATTCCGCTCTTTCCGCAGGCGGCCCAACAACTCGCGCCGCTCTTCGACACGCTGGCGGTGATCGGTATTCTCTATTGCGCGCTGATGGCGCTGGCACAGACGGATGTCAAACGCCTGCTCGGTTATTCAAGCATCAGTCACCTGGGCGTGATCATGCTCGGTCTTTTCGCGTTTAACGCGCAAGGGGTCGAGGGCTCGGTACTACAAATGGTTAACCATGGCATCACGACGGGCGCGCTTTTCTTGATCGCGGGCTTTTTGGAGGCGCGCACAGGCACACGCCGTCTGGGTGATTATGGTGGTATTGCGGCTCGTGTGCCCTGGTTGGCGGTCGCGCTGGCAATCGCGGCGCTTTCGTTGCTCGGCCTGCCCGGACTCAACAGCTTCACCGGTGAGTTTCTGGCGCTGTTGGGCGCGTTCCGCACCAATGTCGTATTCGGGGTATTGGGCACGCTTGTCGTTGTACCTGCCGCGTGGTACCTGTTGAGATTCTTTCAGGGCATGCTGTGGGGGCGCACGCAGAACGAAGGTATTCTTGCCGCGGTCGTGCGCCGCGGTCGCCTGTTGGATCTGAGTTTTGGCGAATTTTGCTTGCTCGCGCCACTGATGGCGTTGATTTTCTACATCGGCATCCAGCCCGCCGCGTTAACTGCTGTATTGGAGCCCGCGGTAATGAATACGATGAGTACGTTGGGTAGCGCCTTCGTACGCTAGCTTTACCAGGAAAGTAAGGATCAAGTTATGACATTTACCTATTCGGTGCAACCGGATGATTGGCTGGGAGTCGCTCCAATCCTGGTATTGGTCGTGCTAGCGCTCATCCTGATGCTGGTCGACGCATTTCTCCCACATACGGACAAACGTTCGCGCCACAGTGGTCCCGCGAACTTCGTTGTGCTGCCGATTATCAGCCTGATTGGTATTATTGGCGCGATGGTGGCGGCGATCATCCTGAGTTTTATCGCGCATCGTACGTTAGACTTCAACAGTATGATTTCGTCCAGCACAGGTACGTTGTATGCCTACCTGATTATTCTGGCGGCTGGTGGCCTGGCTGTTTTGCTCTCGCCCGCGTATCTCAAACGTCTGAGACTCGTCCACCAGGGCGAGTACTATGCGTTGCTGATGTTCGCCATAACCGGTATGATGCTGCTGTCGGCTGCAACCAATTTCCTGATCATCTTCGTCGGTTTGGAAATGTTCTCGTTGGCTCTCTACATCCTGTGTAGTTTTGTGGAGCAGCGTCGTGCCTCGCAAGAGGCCGGTATGAAATACTTTTTGCTCAGTTCGTTCGCCTCGGCATTCCTGCTTTATGGGATCGCGCTGATCTATGCGGGCACGGGCAGCACCTCGTTGGTAACAATCAATGCTTCGTTAACTACGCTTTTCATACATGGACATGCAAGTGTGTCGACGCTGCTGCTCCTGGGCCTGGCGCTATTGACCGTGGGTTTCGCGTTCAAAGTTTCGGCGGTGCCATTCCAGACCTGGACGCCGGATGTATACCAGGGCGCACCTGCGCCGATTACGGCTTTTATGTCGGTGGGCACGAAAGTGGCTGCTCTGCTGGCTTTTGTGCGCGTCTTTGGTTTCGCGCTTTTACCCATTCACCAGGAGTGGATGCCTGTAGTATGGGCGCTGGCGGTGCTGACCATCGTTGGTGGCAACATTATGGCGCTGGGACAGGGCAACCTGAAACGTATGCTGGCGTACTCCAGCGTAGCCCACGCAGGTTACCTTTTGATCGGTATCGTGATCGGTGGCTCATTGGGTGCGACGGCCATTCTTTTCTACCTGTCTTGCTATCTCTTCATGAACCTTGGTGCGTTCGGAGTCATCTCAGTGTTGGAGAGAAGTGACAATAGCGGGTATGAAACTCGTGACCTGCGTGGTCTGTGGTATCGACGGCCCTGGCTAGCGGGCTTCCTGGCCTTCTTTTTGCTCGCACTGGCAGGCTTTCCGCCCATGGCAGGTTTCGCGGCGAAGTACTACATCTTTTACGTCGCGTTGCAGGGTGGGCATCCAGAGCTATTGGTCATCGGCGTGGTTATGAGTGTGCTCGGCATCTATTACTACCTGCGCCCAATCGCGACTATGTTCATGCAGCACGCAGAGGAGCCAGAGACGTTGGTACAGGCAGGCGCGTCAGTCGTGCCCGCGACGCCAACACGTTTAGCAAGAGGCACGCGTCCGACCACTGGTAGCCTGGCGACTCGAGCCGCTACCGCACTGGCCGAGCGTCCAGTGCCCGCAAAAATCGCGCCACCACCTCTGCCTGTCAATACCCAGACAGCTATCGATGCTAATGCGGGCAGTCTGGTAATTATGACCTGGCTGGGTATCGGTATCGCCGCCCTTGGCACATTGCTGACAGGCGTAGTCCTGCCTTTCTGGCTACCCGCATTGCAGCAAGCTGCGAGTGGTTTATTGAGATAGCCAAAAAACAGGGAAACGACTCGAAGGACCACGTAGCGCAGACCATATGTTTGCGCTACATGGTCCTTTTTATGTTCAAATTTTTCTTGACAAGCATCTGATTTTTCTAGTATACTACATTTGTACGAAAAATATCGTATGGATAACGAAACGAAAGATTTCGAACTAGTTAAAGCAGTGGCATACGGAGAGTTTCGAGGTAAAGATCATGGTTTTACAGGAAAAGGTGCAAGGAAAATCTCCAATTGTAGAGGTTGGTGCCATTGTAGCGTTCGAATTTTTGCTTACATTGGATGTCTTTTCGCGTAACCAAATGGACTATGAGTATGATGTTGGTAGTGAGTGGTTCGAAATAATTCGTAAGCAGGTCAAATCGGACTTCATTAAAATGATAAAAGATCTGCATATGCAGTGGGGCTTTTCTAATGTGTTGCTGGGGCTTGCCTATGACTCAGCCTCGCCCCGTGATGTGCCAACATTTCTTACGTATCTGGAGATGATGGATGCATTCGATTTGTGCCTGCAATTGTTGGGTTATTATCAACGCAGCGTGCATAAACTGGTGCCGTTGGATATCATCTTTCAGGCTGCTCAAGGCGAGAAGGATGCACAAAAGCAGTATCTCAGTATGTTAACCGGTCGAGAAGACGAGCGTAAAAGTTATGCTGAATATCTTTTTGCGACCGACGCGGAGATGATTAAAGCGACACTGCTCGATATTCTGCGACAGTGGTACGATCAGGTGTTTCATACACTGGAGGAGCAGATTCAGCCCATTCTTGAGCGCGATGCTGCGGCCAAGAACGCGGTCAAGGCATCGATGACGCCCGAACGGTTTGTGGAATATGCCACCAATGGCATCGAATATGTGGCGGAGCCGGGCATACGCAGGGTAGTGCTGGTACCGAGTTTTATTATGCGTCCCTGGAATGAGTATACCGAGCACCATGACATGAAGATTTTCTGCTATCCAGTCGCGGATGAGAGCCTGGATAAAGATCGGAATGTGCCATCCGCAAGGCTGGTGCGTCTTTACAAAGCGCTCGCGGACGAGCGCAGACTGCGGGTGCTCAAGTTGTTGACCACCAGGAGCTACAGTTTGCAGGAGATTGCCGATGAGTTTGGTGTTTCCAAAACCACGATGCATTATCATCTCGGGACATTGCGAACTGCGGGCCTGGTGCTGGCACAGTCAGACAAAAACGTCTACAGTTTACGGCGCGATATGGTGCCCAAAGTATCAGAGTTGCTACTGGCTTATCTAGGAAATTATCAATCTTCTGAATCCGTTTAGTTTTTATCCGTGACAATGAGCAGGGAAGGAGCGTTTACAATGAATCAAATGCTATACATGCAGCTGGCAGAGCAGCATAGGGAGCAACTTTTGCGCGAGGCTGAGAATTGGCGGCTGGCTGCCCAGGTCAAAAATGCTCGCGGTAGCAAGGCAAAGCTCTCTCCAGCCACGTTTTTACATGTTTATCGACAGGCAACGATGCTTTTTCCCTGGCGTGCGTTGGGACGTACACCGAACGTAGGTGCAATCACGTTGAATGAAAGTGAAAGTGCGCTACGGACGACTTTCGCTCTGATGCATAAAAAGGGCGTGATCTCGGATTATGACGAGCGTTTCATGCAGCAGTTTACGCAAACCTTCGAGCGAGAGTTGGTACGGCAAAGGGTTCCGCGCAGGGCTGTTGCGCCAAGTCATGTGTAAATCGTAAATATGAGGAGGAAGTCATGAATGATTCTCCCGCCTGGCTGACTGCGACCCTTGCATCGGATGCGACCGAGGGGCAGGGTGTGTTACCCAACATTATTCTGCCCTTGCTAGCGAATTCGCGTGTGGTGGGGCCTGCTCAAGTGTTGATGATGAGCCGGGATGACAACCTGGCTGTACGAGAATTTTTGGACGCTGGACCTGAGGCTGGATGTGTGGTGGTAGCGGCTGGTGGAAGTGCCTCGCGAACGGCGACGATTGGTGGGCTGCTGGCGCTGGAGATGCGACAGGCAGGGATTGTAGGATTGGTGACAGATGGCCTGGTACGCGATGCACGTGAGATTCGCGAATTGAGTTTTCCGGTGTGGTGTCGCGGCGTTACTCCGATTGCTTCGCAGAAAAATGGACCCGCGTTGGTGCGTGGCTCGGTTTCGATTGGTGGTGTGGTCGTTCGCGATGGTGATCTAGTGATTGCCGACGATGACGGTGTGGTTGTATGGCCGCAGGAGCGCATCAATGATTTGCTGACACGCGCCCAGAAGAAGTTGGAGCAGGATAATAAGCGGCTGGAGGAGATTCAAAAGAAGGGGATGCCGCCTGTGTAAGGTGGAGTCGTACATAGGTTGATCATATGACATATACAATTCCGTCGATTTTTGGCTGAGTAGTATATTTGCCTACAACAGAATATGTTGCTATCGATCCTACAAGAATGATGTTATACTCTAAAAGATCATATTCCTTGTAGGATTTTTTAATGCATAAAAACGTATGCTATAAGTACTAGAAAAGTTCTTTTCTTGCTCTGATGTTCGTCTCACTTGCGGGCGCTCAGCATATTTCGAGACTCGACATTACCTAATTTCCTGATTATACTTAGAGAGATGGTAGAACGTAAATTCTAAAGGTACAACGTGCATTAGTCTCGTAGGTTTTTTGCATGGCAAAGCAGCAAACATTTTTAGTTAGTACGAAGGAATCATGAACGCGGTAATTCAATGTTTTATTGTTTGAGATTTTATAATTTCATTTTTGGAGATGGAAAATGAGCGGGAAATCATCGATTGAATGGACCAATATGACATGGAATCCTTTGATTGGATGCACGCGTGTAACGCAAGGATGTGATCACTGCTATGCTTTTGCGTTGCATGAGCAGCGGCATGCAGTTTACCAGAAAAATGATGGCTTCTGGCATGCAGATGGGATGCGAATGCCTCGACAGTATGCTCTGCCGTTTTCAACTCTTCAACTTTTACCTGAGCGTCTTGAGCAGCCTCTGCACATCAAAAAACCTCATATGATTTTTGCAAACTCGATGTCAGATCTTTTCCATAGCCAGGTTCCTGATACCTACATCTTTCAAATTTTTGATGTGATGCGTCAGGCTCACTGGCACACGTTTCAAATACTTACAAAGCGTGTTGGTCGCCTCAAACGTTTAACTTCTCAAATTGATTGGCCGCTTAATGTATGGATAGGAACAAGTATTGAAAACGATCGTGTTACTCCCCGTGCCAATGTTTTGCGTACCCTGCCTGCCGCTGTGCGATTTTTATCCTGTGAACCTCTGTTAGGACCAGTACCTTCACTTAACTTTGAGGGGTTGGATTGGGTTATCGTTGGGGGAGAATCAGGGATAGAAGCACGACCAATGGAAGAAGTATGGGCGTTGGATATACGAGATCGCTGTGTCGAATTGGGAGTGCCGTTTTTCTTTAAACAATTTGGAGGCAGAACGCCAAAGGCAGGTGGACGTACTTTGCAGGGGCGTACCTGGGACGAATATCCGAAACCGGTCAATCGCTTA
>CAZZWK010000098.1:0-21365 GCA_964657925.1 uncultured Dictyobacter sp. | reverse complement strand
GGGGGAAGTCCTGTCGTACGACAGCTTTGGTAGTATCCCACGTTTTCACGGGGCTGTCAAGGGGTTTTGCGGAGATTTTTTTGCGCATTGGGAAAAGTGGGTTAGCAGACGATTGTAGAAGGCGAGTTCCCAGGGTGTGAGCCTGGGAACCTGGGGTAAGCGGATGGAGTGAACTTATTGACGAGTGGCCGCAACAAGTTCGGAGTACCAGCGGGCGCTTTCTTTCGGGACACGAGTTTGCGTGGGGTAATCGACGTACACGATACCAAAGCGTTTGCTATAGCCTTCGGCCCATTCGAAGTTATCGAGTAGGGACCAGACAAAGTAGCCATGCAGGGGAGCGCCTTGCTGGACAGCGCGCGAAACAGCCTGGATATAGTCATGCAGGAAATCGACGCGTAAGGGATCGTGCACGATATCGCCACCATGCCATTGGTCATTAAAAGCGGCACCATTTTCGGTGACGTAGAGCCGGGGAATGGCATATTCTTTGTGCAATCGAACGAGCAAGTCTTCCAATCCCTGGGGATAGACTTCCCAATCCATCGCGGTATAGTGGGAGCCAGGAATCGAAGCGACGGACTCCACTTCGTACGCGACAGACACGCCGGGTTTACCGCGTACGACCGCGCGCGTATAGTTGTTTACACCAAGGAAATCGATCGGAGTGGAGATCGTTTGCAGGTCGTGGCTCTCCATAGGAGGAGGATTGACGGCCATGGCCGTGAAAAACCCGTCGGGATAGTGACCACGGAAGATGGGGTCAAGGAACCAGCGATTGGTGAGCAGATCGGATAGCGCGATATCATGCTGTGTCTCGGGTCGGTCGTCAGCTGGATAGATGGAGCCAAGATTCAAGGTGATGCCGACGGGACTTTTGGAATGGGCGCGCAGGCGTGGTATAGCCAGGCCATGTGACAGCATCAAGTGGTGGGCGGCATTGACGGCCATCTGTTTATCGTTCAGGCCGGGTGCGTGGACACCGATACCATAACCCAGGAAGGCGGCGCACCAGGGTTCGTTATGCGTAATCCAGCCAGCAATGCGGTCACCCAGGCGTTGTGCTACTACCTCTGCATATTCGGCAAAGGCATAGGCGGTGTCGCGATTGTTCCAACCGCCCTGATCCTGCAAGATCTGTGGGAGATCCCAGTGGTAGAGTGTGGCAAAGGGTTGAATATTTTTGGCAAGCAGAGTATCGACCAGACGTTCATAGAAATCAAGGCCGCGAGCATTGACGGAGCCGCGACCAGTGGGAATGACGCGCGGCCATGCAATCGAGAAACGGTAAGCGCCCAGACCAAGGTCGCTCATCAGGGAGATATCTTGCTGCCAGCGATGATAGTGATCGTCGGCTATATCGCCATTATCGCCTTGAAATACCTTGCCAGGAGTGGCACTGAATGTATCCCAGATGGAGGGAGTGCGCCCGTCTTCGTGTACGGCGCCCTCTATCTGATATGAGGCGGTCGCGACTCCCCATACGAAGTCGGAAGGGAAAGAGGTTGCCAATTCACGAGTAGCGAGTGCACGTGCGTTGACGTCGTTCGAAATGCTCATACATTTTCCTTTTTAACATGATCGAGTCGATATGGTGGCACGTTCTTTTACGCCGACGCTTCGGGTGTATCCGTTGCAGGAGCAGAGGTTGAAACAGACGTTGTTGGCACCTCGGTCTGTGTGTCACCGTCACCATAGAGAAAACAGTTGGTCCAGTGCCCATTGCCAAGATCGGTGCGCTTAGGAAAGCGTTCCCGGCAGACCGGCATGGCGTGCGGGCAACGTGGGTGAAAGCGACAGCCAGTTGGCGGGTGAATCAAACTGGGGATTTCGCCGCGAGCGGGCAACTTCGCCGACTCGCCGAGTTTTAAGCGTTCGGGGCTTGGTGCTGCGGACAGCAACAACTGTGTATAGGGATGTTTTGGAGTTTGGATGACATCATCGCTCTTGCCCCCCTCCACCATCTGACCCGCGTACATCACCAGTGTATCATCCGCGAAATAGCGGGCGCTAGCAATGTCGTGAGTGATAAAGAGGAGTGCCAGGTGTTCTTCATCCTTCAAGCGCAAGAGCAGATTCAAAATATCGAGGCGGATCGAGACATCCAGCATCGAAACGGGTTCGTCCGCCAGCAAGACTTCAGGATTGACAGCCAGGGCGCGCGCGATAGCGATGCGCTGACGTTGACCACCGCTCAACTGGTGAGGAAACTTCTGGATGAACTGTTCCGGGGGGGTCAAGCTCACGCGACGAAGCAGGGTGAGCACCTGTTCATCGATTTCACGGGCGGTGCGCGCATGCTTAAATATCTGGAGTGGACGTGCCAGGTGGTAGCGAATGTTGTGTACAGGATTCAACGAGGAGAAAGGGTCCTGGAAAACAATCTGCACGTGGCTGCGGTAGGTGCGCAAAGCCTCGATATTACGCGAAATTTTGATTGGTTCATTCTGAAAGACCAGATCACCTGCGGTCGGATCATAGATGCGGGCGAGCAGGCGCGCGATGGTCGTTTTGCCACTACCACTTTCGCCAACCAGGGCAGTGGCGTGACCGGGGTAAAGAGTGAGGGAGGTATCCTCGACCGCGTGCACTGCCTGTGCTGGCGCGAAAGGATTCCCCTGGTGGATGGGGAAATATTTGCGCAGGTGTCGCGCCTCCAAAATCGGTTTGCGCGTAGGTTCGATGGTAGCAGTCTGCGCAGTCGACACGGTTTGTTCGCTCATCGCACGCCGCTCCTTTCTGCTAGGGATTCATAACTGGCGGCCAGGTCCGCAGTCGTAGGTACATGCTGGCTTAATTTTGGATCGTAGAGATGGCAGGCCACGAGCTGGCTGGGCGAGTCTGGCGCGGACGGGCATAGGGCTGGTTTGATGGATGGACAGGCATCAAAAGCGAGTGGGCAACGCGGAGTAAATGGGCAACCGGTTTGCAAAATGCGCAGATCGGGCGGAGTGCCAGGAATGCCAACCATACGTCTGCGAGGACCATGGATAGTGGGGAAAGAATTGAGCAGGCCGTAGCTATAGGGATGGCGAGGATGCTGGTAGATATCCGCGCTGGCAGCCTGTTCAACCAGCTTTCCCGCATACATGATAGCGATGGTATCGGCCAATTCGAGCAGGAGCGAGAGGTCGTGGGTGATGAAGATCATAGTCATCGAGAATTGCTGACAGAGCGATTTGACCAGTTCCAGAATCTCGCGCTGCACCACCACATCGAGCGCAGTAGTTGGCTCATCCATGATGATCATTTCAGGATCGAGGGCCAGGGCAATGGCGATGATCACGCGCTGACGCATGCCGCCACTAAGTTCGTGGGGAAAACTTTTTAAGCGATCGGGTGCGATACCTACCATGCGCAGCAATTCCGCGGCGCGCTGACGGCGATCGGCGGCACTCATACTGGGATTATGGGCCTGAATGACATCGGTGATCTGTGTTTCGACGTTCATTACCGGGTTGAGCGCGTTCATAGCGCTTTGGAAGACGATAGCGAGCTCGCTCCAGCGGAAGGCGCGCAACTGTGATGCATTGAGTGAAAGGATATCGATGGCATCGCCATGATCGACGTGTTTTTGCTCGCGCCTGAGCGAAAACACGTGAGCCTCGGACTGAGAGTGCTTTTCGCTGCGATAATAGAGTATTTCGCCATTGGTAATTACGGCGGGTGGGCGTAAGAGGCGGGCGATGGCGTAGGCTAGCGTCGACTTGCCACTACCACTTTCTCCGGCGAGGCCCATGATCTGTCCACGTTTCAAGGTGAAGCTTACATTGTCGACGGCATGGACGGCCCCATTCGAGGCCATATAGTCGACGCACACGTTTTTGATTTCGAGCAGGGTATCATTTTTCACAGCCCTGGAAGCCTGAAGCGTCATAGACTTACCACTTTCTCTGGTTCCGCGGCTTGCGCGGACGGAGTCTGTACAACTTTGAGTTTTGGCTCATGGCGCAGGCGTGGATTCGCGATTTCATCGATGCCGGAATTCACCAGCGCGAGCGCAGCCCCAAGCACAGCGACGCAGAGGCCAGGAGGCAAGAACCACCACCAGGCGCCAATCAAGAGGGCATCGTTATTCTGAGCCCAGTAGAGCATCGTGCCCCAGTCGATACCATTGGGATCAATGATGCCAATGAATTCGAGCCCGACCGCGGCGGGAATCACGTAGACGACGGTACCGATGAAGCTAGCGGCAACGATCGCCAGTTCGTTGGGCAAGATTTCGGAGAAGATGATGCGCAAGGGATGTTCGCCGCTCGCACGCGCGGCCTCGACGAAATCGCGACTGCGCATCGACATTGTCTGAGCACGCAGGACGCGCGCACCGAAGGCCCAACCGGTAATGGCGATGATCAGTGAGATGAGAGCCAGGCTGCGTGTCGAGAAAAACGCGGCGAGCACGATAGCCAGCGGAAAAGCGGGAATGACGAGCACGATATTAGTCAGCAGGGAGAGCAGATCATCGATCACACCCCCGAAGTAACCGGCAGTCAAGCCAACGATGACCGCGACCAGTGTGATCACGATACTGGTGAGCAAACCCCAAAAAACCGTTCCGCGTGTACCCGCCAGGACTTGTATGAATACATCCTGACCGTACTGAGTTGTGCCCAGGAGATGCTGCGCGGATGGTGGCAAGAGGATATCGTTACTTGACGCATTTGGACTGCCATGCACGAAGAAAGGGCCAAACGTCGCGACCAGAATAAAAAAGAGCATAATGATCACGCCGACCATTACTTTACGGCTCTGGGTCAGCAAACGCCAGATGTCGCGTAAACGAGCGTACGTGGGAGGGGGTGAGCCGAGACCAGGCAAAGCGGCGGCACCGACCGTAGCGGTGGCGATAGGGCTACTCACCGCGCCCGTGCTATCCATAGCGGGTGGGTCGATGGGAGAGCCAGCGTAGAGATTTTGATCCTCCGGTGAGGGAGATGTTTGAGGGGATGTTGGAATGCTCATTGTTGTTTACCCCCTTGTTTGTCGGACGCGTGGGTCCAGAACGACATAAATCAGATCGACCAGGAAGTTTGCGGCCAGAACAGAAGTTGTGATGACGAGAAATATCCCTTGCATTAAAGGATAATCAGATTTTGAGACAGCTTGCAAGAGGGCGAAGCCGATGCCAGGATAGGAAAAAACGATCTCGATGAGCACCTGGCCGGTGACCACGCCACCGAGTGCGATAGCAAAACCGGTAATTTGTGGCAAGATAGCATTGCGACCCGCGTACCAGAACATCACACGCCGTGTTGGCAGGCCTTTCGCCTCCGCCATCAGCACATAGTCCTCGGACAGCGTGGTCAACATCGCGTTGCGCATACCGAGCATCCAACCAGCAAGGGAGACGAGCACAAACGCCAGGGCGGGCAAAATCGCGTGTTGGACGGCATCGCCGATGAAATCGAGCGTCAGTCCGGGCGTTTCGAAGATGCTATAACCGCCGTTGGTGGGGAACCAGCCCAGGACGGCACCAAGAACATAGAGGATCAAGAGCGCCAGAAAAAAATAAGGGACGGCAGAAAGAAATGTCAGCACGGGCGGGAGAATGCCATCGAGGAAAGAGCCGCGTCTCCAGGCCACGAACATACCCAGCAACGTACCCAGGCCAAAGCTGATGAGCAACGAAACGGTGACCAGGACGAGAGTCCAGGGAATTTCTTGCCCGATCATTGCCAGGACAGAATCAGGATAGTAGGCAACCGAGATACCCAGATTGCCATGAAAAAGATTATTGAGATATTGAAGATATTGTTGCCACAGAGGAGCATTGGTCACGCCGAACTGCGCCTCCAGTGCTTTCACGGCCTGTGGCTGGAGTCTACCCTGGCTACTCGCGATCATGGCCTGGGCGGGATTACCAGGCGCGAGACGAGGGATCAAGAAATTAAGGGTGATGGAAGCCCAGAAGGCCACCAGATAGAACCCGATACGGCGTAGCAAGTGACTCATCCGCGAGCTCCTTCTAGTTGATCAGTAAAATAGATACGAAAGTACAGGCTATTTTTTGTGGCCCATTGTGGGTGCATCCAGCAAATCATAGATTATTTCCTGGATGCACCAATAATTGTACCTCATAGTCCTTTGGGGAATCATGAATAGAGTTTTGTAAGTCTATCGATGATGCCCCTTGAGAACGGAGGACTTGATCGCTTACTGTACGGGCTTGAGATTGAGGACAACGACCTCGCAGTCAGGGCCGGTGTAAGGCGAAGGAACGGCGTACGGGTTGCTTGGCGTCGGCCAGTTGGTGAAATGGGACGTGGTGTACTCGTACCAGTAGGCACCATAGAGCAGAGGGATGGTTGGCATTTGTTGGACGGAGATCTTCTCCAGGCCCTGGATTGCCTGTTGTTGCGCAGCCTGATCGGTTGTTGTCGCGATCGTGTTCAAGTACTGATCGGTCTGGGGGTCTTTCCAGCGGGACCAGTTCGAGTTCGCGGTCTGGCCGATGGCGGCGGTATTTTTACTATTCAGGATACCGTTGTAGTAGTAGAAAGGGGTAGGTCCGCTATTGGTCCAGGAGAGCGCGATGTCGTAGCTACCAGTCTGGAGGTCGCCATAGTAGGAGGCTTCCGCGATTGGTGTAACCGAGACATTGATACCAAGGCTCTTCATATTATCGGCGAAGATGTTGCAATCAGAGTTCCAGTCGGTCCAGCCGGTAGGCACGATCAGCTTGAACGAAAGTTCTTTGCCATCTTTGCCGACGTAGATGCCATTGCTGTCTTTTTTCAAGCCAGCGCTGTTCATCAACTGCGTCGCCTGCGCGAGATTCTGGCTGTTGGACTGATTTTGATACTGAGGAAGCAGGTAGTTATCGAAGGCGGGCACCAGACCAGTAGTGCTGGCGGGTGTCTCGTAGCCGCTTTCACCGACCTGAGACATTTTCTGGCGATCGACGGCGAGCGAGATAGCCTGGCGCACGGCCACCTGATTGAAAGGAGCTTTGGTCAAATTCAGGTACATGGTCACGACGTTGGCGTCTGAGAACCAGTAGTTGTTATGGATAGGATCTTTACTCTTGAAGGTCTGACCGATATTAGGCGTATAGATGCCGGTCCAGTCGAGGCTGCCACGATCCAGGCTCAACTCAACGGAGGTGTTAGAATCGTAGGCTGGATAGAGTAATTCAGTGACCTGAGCTTTGCCGGGCTGCCAGTAGTTAGGGTTGCGTTTGTATTTGATGAGTTGTGGTGTGAAGCTATCCAGCACGTAAGGGCCGGTACCGACTGGATTGGCGTTTGGATACTTGGTCGGATCGCCGACGGTGGCGAAGATGTGTTTTGGAATGATGTAGGTCTGACCGGCGAAGTACCAGAGGAAAGAGGAGTCGGATTTCGTGAGGGTGATATCGACCGTGTACTTGTCAGGAGCGGTGAAGCTCGCGATCTCCGAAGCGATGCCATGAGAATCGGCGGCGGCATAGGTTTTCAGAGTGTTGATGGTAAAAAGGACATCATCAGAGGTGAATGCCTGCCCGTCAGACCATTTCACGCCCTGGCGCAGGTGGAGGACGACGCTTTTGGCATCGGTTGTCTCACTGTAGCTGGAAGCGAGCCAGGGCGTGATCTGCCCTGGTTTGAGCTGATTGAAGTAGAGCAACGTCTCGTAGACCATACCGCCGACGCCGGGGTTGGGGGAAGCGGCGAAGGGGCTGAAGGCCTGAGGGAAGTCGCCGTTGGGGCTATTGACGATGGTCAATGTTTTAGGGCCAGCGCCTTTCGAGGCATTCGAACTCGCGTTACCGCAAGCGCTGAGCAGAAGGCTCAAGATAGTCAAGAGAGATAGGCAGAAAGCACCGACGCTAACTTTCTTCTTCAGAAGAGAAGAAATATTGAGAGCCATAGAAGAAACCCTCCTCATAATGGGTTTAAAAATGAATCCAGCGTTGATTCACAAACACGTAAAAGCAAAAACATCTGAGGTTGTATCCCTGGCTGGTCACTTCTCACAGTGGAAGGGAGACCAACCGTGCCTCACCAGCACTTGGCAAGGACAACATCACGTAAGGACAGCAATATATCCTTTTCTCTAGAACGTAGAGGCTAGAGAGAAAAGAATGGACGATATTCGCGAGTGTTAAAGAGCTGTTTTCAGCGAGACCGTTGAGAATGGTTCGAAGGATGTGCCGCTCGATGAACGAACGACGAGACTGGTAGGAAGTTGAATACAAATCGACGTATACTCTTCCTGCTTCGATCCGTCTGATATCGAGTGCAGATGGGATGATTGGTCATATAAAACAGGTTTGTCAAGCATTGAGAGAAGCAACTCAAGGCTTTGTTTGCCCATTTCGTAAAAGGGTTGGCGAATGGTGGTGAGTGCGGGTCGGACATGGGCGGCGGAAGAGATATCGTCGAAGCCGACCAGGGCGATATCTTTGGGAATAGTGATGGAATATTCTTCCGCCACTTCGAGCACGCCATATGCGGTCAGATCGCTAGCGGCAAAAATCGCGGTTGGGCGCCTTTCGAGGGGCAAAGAAAAGAGTTTATGAGCAGCGATTTCGCCACCTTTTTCGTTGAAATCGCCTTCAATCACGAGTGAAGCATCGGCGGTTAAACCAGCTTCATCCATAGCTTGAAGGAAGCCCCGGTAGCGCTCTTGTGAGCAGAGATGTTGCATAGGTCCTTGAATGTGCGCGATGCGGCGGTGGCCGAGCGAGATCAAGTGGCGGACGGCGGCATAGGCACCCCCGAAATTATCGGTTCCGACCCAGGCGACGCCGTGAGGGCGGTCCTGATCGTTAACCATCACCACGGGGAAGCCGCTGCGATGGAGGCGAACGATATCGGGTGCTGCGTTGCCAGGGAGGATAGCAAGGATGCCAGCGGTCAATTTCGATACCAGGATATGGTTGATGATATCTCTACGGTGATCTTCTTGTACCGTATCGTTGATGTTGTAAAGCACCAGTTCATACTGGGTCTTTTCAACCACCTCGGAGACGCCACGCATAATATCAGGGATGAAGGGCCATGCGAACGAGGGGACGACCACACCAATCAAACGACTGCGTCCGCCCGCCAAGTTGGACGCGCTAATGCTTGGTGTATAGCCTTGTTCCGAAACGATACGCAGGATGCGTTCTCGTGTTGCGGGATCGACGTCCGGCTTGTGGTTGAGGACTCGCGAAACAGTCGCTTTTGACACCCCAGCAAGTTGGGCGATATCGCCGATAGTGTGCCTGGCAGTCATAAGAAATAACTCACAATCCAGGACGCAGACAAGATAGAAACTCACCCGTCGTCCGTACTTCAATGTACAAGCAGCAAGAGAAATACATCATCGAATAGCCAAGAGAGAGGAAAGCCACGTTGTTCTTTTCCCAATCTCCTTATGAAACCGCTTACGTGATCGGTTTCGGTATCGGTTACAGAGTAAGTATAATGAGAAACATGGATATTGTCAAGGTTTTTTGCGCGACTTTTTCGCATGTAAATTTATTTATCGAGGAGGTAATGCACGTTTTGATGTGGGAGAAGATGGGCGAAATATGACAAATGGGTCTTCTAGGCGGTCATCAAGAGGTCTCACGTAGAACCAGTTTCGTGGGGAGTTGGATATGGGGTGTTTCGATGATGGCAGTCGATTGCTGATCATGCTCTTGCTGTTTGTGCGAGTCTGAGCGAGATTGTTCGATCAAGCGGAACAGGAGTTCGATGGCGCAGCGGCCCATATCGTAAAAAGGCTGTCGTACCGTCGTCAGAGAAGGGCGCATATGGGCGGAGGCTGGATTATCGTCGAAACCGATCAGCGCGATATCAGTCGGGATGCGCAGGCCAAATTTTTCCGCTGCGGACATCACACCGTAGGCCATGAAGTCGCTGCCAGCGAAGATGGCAGTTGGACGTTGCTCTGCGGGGAGAGAGAAGAAGGTTTCGGCACAACTTCTACCACCGGAGGGCATAAAGTCGCCCTCCTGAACGAGCAAAGGATCGAGTTCTATAGCAGCCTGTTGCAAGGCATCGCAGTAGCCCTGGTAACGATCGTGCGAGACCTTATATTTCATAGGTCCTTGAATATAGGCGATACGCCGATGGCCGTGTTGAATAAGATGCTGTGTTGCCTCGTAAGCGCCGCCACGATTATCTGCGCCAACCCAGGCAATACCTTCCAGAGGTGGGTTTTGATCATCGATGAGCACAACGGGGAAACCGTGTCGACGCATTTCCAGGAGGTGTTGAGATGATTGACCTGGGAAGACGGCGAGGAGACCAGCGGTCAGTTTGGTCGCCAGGATGCGATCGATAATTTTACTGCAATCGCGCTCGTGGTTCGATGTACTGATACTGTAGAGCACGATTTCGTAGGCGGCGGCATCGACAATCTCGGCCACGCTAAGCATCAACTCGGAGATCAAGGGCCAGGTGAGAGCGGGAACCAGCACACTAATGAGGCGATTACGACCAACAGCCAGGCCCGCGGCGGTAATACTGGGCATAAAGCCACGTTCTTCCACAATGCGCAGGATACGTTCACGTGTGCCTGGATCGACATCGGGTTTATTGTTCAGAGCACGAGAAACGGTCGTGGTAGAGACGTGCGCTAGACGCGCGATATCCTGAATGGTTGTTTTTTCTGCCATAGCTGCTTCCTCTCCACCGCCAAGCACACGTGGGGAAATGATGATGTTTTCCTATCCATCGAGCACTCCGGCTGCGCTTATAAGTGGGAATGGGCCATGTACACATTCCAGAGCATGGATAGTTATGCATTCAGTATACAAAAAAGATGAGTAAAAGATCAATATAAGCAAAGCATCGATGCCCTTGACAAAGACGGATTCCGCAGGTATATTTTTACCGTAACCGTTTCCGTAAACGATTACGGAACAGTTTGTTTATTGCTTACGAGCTAGTGGGAGTGAAACATTGTCTGAAGTGGAGATAGCGTTGAGAGGAAGAAAGGAAAGGGGGATTGGTCGACAGAACATACGGTGGAGTTATGTTTCTAGTTTCTGATGGAGAGACATTTTGAAAAATATACGCGG
This sequence comes from uncultured Dictyobacter sp., assembly GCA_964657925.1. Taxonomy (GTDB): domain Bacteria; phylum Chloroflexota; class Ktedonobacteria; order Ktedonobacterales; family Ktedonobacteraceae; genus Dictyobacter. Next base: position 10,369 of record CAZZWK010000098.1, on the reverse strand, counting down.
GCCAATTGTAGTGTTACAACGATAGCAACACTGTTGTTCATGTTCCATGGAGGAATAAAGACATGGCGTCATCGCACGTGGCAATGCATAGGAAGCATCTATTCACCCAGTCCAGTATACGGTTCATTTTCGCGGTAGGGGGTCTTGCCTTACTGCTGGTGTCACTACTTTTCTCCTTACTTCTCAATCAACCAAAGCAGGCTCGTGCGCAGTCGGTAGGCGACGGGTACTGGCATACCAGTGGGAGTCAGATTTACGACGCGAACAATCAGCCGGTCCGTATCACTGGTATCAACTGGTTTGGTTTTGAGACCTCCAACTATGTCGCGCATGGACTATGGTCACGGAACTATAAAGACATGCTCGACCAGATTCACGGTCTGGGCTATAACGTCATACGCTTGCCCTATTCGAATGAATTGTTCGACGCGGGCAGTACGCCGAACGGTATCGATTACAACCTGAATCCGGATTTACAGGGACTGACCGGTTTGCAGATCATGGATAAGATTATCAACTACGGTGGTTCCATCGGTTTACGTTTCATTTTAGATCAGCATCGGCCTGACTCTGGCGCGCAATCGGCCCTGTGGTATACCGCGCAATATCCGGAGTCGCGTTGGATTTCCGACTGGCAGATGCTGGCGAAACACTATCTAAATAATACAGCGGTGATTGGTGCGGATTTGCATAACGAACCGCACGCGCCCGCCTGCTGGGGCTGTGGTGACACAACGGTAGACTGGCGGCTGGCGGCGGAGCGCGGAGGGAACGCGATCCTGGCGATCAACCCTAACTGGTTGATCTTTGTGGAGGGTGTTGATTGCTACGGTCCTGGTGGAGCGACGACTGGCGACTGCTACTGGTGGGGTGGAAATCTGGAAGGGGTTGCCAGCGCACCGGTGCAATTGAGCGTCGCGAACCGTCTGGTCTATTCTGCCCACGATTATGCCACCTCGGTTTACAATCAGCCCTGGTTCAGCGCTCCCAACTATCCCAATAATCTGCCCGGTGTATGGGATCAACACTGGGGATATATCGTCAAGCAGAATATCGCGCCGGTATGGTTGGGTGAGTTCGGTACCACATTGCAATCAACGGTGGATCAGCAATGGTTGACTACACTTACCAATTACCTGGGCAAAGGTGCGACTGGTATCAACTGGACCTACTGGTGCTGGAATCCTGATTCAGGCGACACGGGCGGTATTCTGGAGGACGATTGGCAGACCGTGAACCAGACCAAACAGGCGTACCTGACACCGATCGAATTTCCGCTTGGTGGCAGCGCTGGTGGAGGTGGAGCAACGCCAACTGCTACCAATACGCCAGCACCAACGGCGACGAGTACGCCACAGCCACCTACCCCTACACCCGTTCCACCGACAGCAACGCCGCCATCCAGCAATGGATTGCAGGTGCAATATCAAAATGGCGATGTAAATAACCCTAACGATAATAGTGTGTACGCGCAGATCCAACTGGTGAACAAAGGAAGCACAGCTATCGATTTGAGCAAGGTGACCGTGCGCTACTGGTACACACTGAACGATCCCGCCAACGCAAATGAAGCTGAAACATACGCATGCGATTACGCAGCGATCAATTGCAGCAATGTGAGCGCTACCTTTGTAAAGATGGCTTCGCCTGTGACCGGGGCGGATCACTACTTGCAGATCAGTTTTTCGGCGGGGGCGGGAAGTTTAGCGGCGGGCGCGAGCAGTGGAGGAATTCAAAATCGCTTCAACAAAAACGATTGGTCGAGCTTCAATGAGAAAGCAGATTACTCGTGGGCGGCTGACAGCAGTTATACCACCTGGAGCCATATTACAGCGTATTACAATGGTCAGTTAGTATGGGGGACAGAGCCAGCGTAGTTTTTATGAAGGAGATGATTCTCATGTCATACAACGACACGTATTTTCACCAGCAGAGGCGCTGGTACAGATGGATGGGCGCGGCTCTACTCGTTTTTCTGAGTATTGCCTCGATCGGATTGGTGGGTACAGCGCACGCGGACAGCACATCTACAAATGCACAAGTAACGATTCACCCTAATGAGTATCTGGGGACTGTTCCGTATACCGCGTTAGGCGTCAACGATGCAGTGTGGGATAGCAATCTACTCGATGCACAGGTGCCAGGCTTGTTGCGGCAGGACGGAGTGAAGGTCATGCGCTTCCCTGGCGGCTCGACCGCCGATACCTACCATTGGCAAACGAATACGATCGAGCCGAGCGGTAGTAGCGCGGGGGCGAGCACATTCGATAAGTTCATGCAGGTGGTGCGGCAAACCGGAGCGACACCGATCATTACCGTCAACTATGGATCGGGCACGCCGCAGGAGGCCGCAGCTTGGGTGAAGTACGCCAATATTACACGAGGATATCATATCAAATACTGGGAGATCGGCAACGAAGTATACGGAAACGGCAGCTACGGAGCCGATTGGGAATATGATACACACGCGCAGAAGGGTCCTGCCGCGTACGCGACCAACGCGGAACAATTCATTCAGGCGATGAAAGCGGTAGATCCTGCGATCAATATCGGCGCAGTCTTGACGATGCCTGGCGACTGGCCCGACGGGGTAATTGGCACAGGTGACACGATGGATTGGAATCACACGGTGCTCTCGATCCTTGGCTCGAAGATCGACTTCGCCGCTGTGCACTGGTACACCGACAGCAACAATCCGGGCAGCGAGTCGGACGCGGGTCTATTGAGCAGCACCAGCACGATTGCGGGCAAAGTTGCTACGCTGCATACCCTATTCAACCAATACTGTGGATCGAAGGCGGCAAGAGAGCAGATCATGGTTACCGAGACGAACTCGGTTGCATATAATCCAGGGAAACAGACGGTGAGTCTGGTGAACGCGCTCTTTTTGGCCGAGGACTATATGACCTGGCTGGAGAACGGTGTCGCCAACGTCGATTGGTGGGACGTGCATAACAGTATCGTGACGAACGGCAATACTAGCGCGAGTCTGTACGGTACTGCCAATTATGGGGATTATGGCATGCTATCGGTCGGTGGCTCCGCTAATGGTGTCAGCGAACCGCCAGCGGAAACGCCATTTCCAGCTTATTATGGGCTGCAGATGGTTCATCACCTCGTGGGTCCGTTCGATCGTATGATTGGGGCGTCATCGGACCAGGCCGCGATCCAGGTCTTCGCGGCGCGGCAAAACGGTGGTCGAGTGGCGCTGATGCTCATCAACACTGATGCGAGCACAAGCTATACTGTTACGCCAGCGATAGCGGGTCACGCATTGCCTGAAAACGCGACCATTTACGCGTATGGTGAGAACAGTACGAGCATTCAGGTCTCACATGAACACAGCCGTACGCACACCTTGACCCTCGCACCCTACTCTTTGACAACCATTGTATTCGGATGGTAACGGGAGCGGAATAGAAAAGCGAGCATCCATCAGCAACGTATGATTGCTGATGGATGCTCGCTTTTTTGCGTTCAGTCAAGCAGAGGGGTTCATTACGCGCCGTGGCACTTTTTATATTTCTTGCCGCTGCCGCAGGGGCAAGGATCGTTGCGGCCAACTTTGGGCATGACGCCTGTTTCGGTGCTGGAGGCGGCTTTACTGGCGAAGGCGGTCGCGCGTCCCTGGGCGCTATGGCTATGCTGAGCACTGCCCTGTTTCTTGGAGGGTGATGGAGCTTTGAGACGGCGCAGTTCCTCCTGCTCATCGCTTTTCGCCTGGCCGCTGGCCTCGGCGATGGCACCGGCGTTTGTTTGCAGGCTGGTAGGAGCTTTACGCTGGGGCTCTGGACGTTCCAGCGAGATGGTGGGGACATCGTTGCGCAAGAGTTTCAAGAGTGAATCAACGGTGTAGTGTTGAATAGCGGCCTTCAATTCTTCGAACATCTTGAAGGCCTCGTTCTTGAACTCGACGAGCGGATCGCGTTGTCCGACGGAGCGGAAGCCGATGCCAGCGCGCATCACATCGAGGGCGTCGATGTGGTCCATCCACAGGCGGTCGACGATTTGCAGCAGGTAGGCGCGTTCGAGGTCACGCAAGGGATCGCCAGTATCTACGCCCTGATCGCGCAATTGTTGTTTGAGCGCCTGTGCCTGCTCGTCGTAGTGGGCGAGCACGAGATCAAGCAGATCGTGCTTCAGAGATTCGCGGCGAACGGCGTTGATGTTCTCCGGCACGATATCTTCGGGGAGGTAGACCCAGGTTTCCAGTGTTTTGAAGAGATTTTCAAGTTGCTCTTCCTCGGTCACCACGGGGGTGGGAATGCAGAGGTCGACGATCTTCGACACTTCACTACGAATCATGCTGATGATACGCTCGTGCATATCACCACGTTCGAGCACGGCATAGCGGTCGGCATAGATCACTTCACGCTGTTTGGCAATCACATCGTCGTACTCGACCACATTTTTACGAATATCGAAGTTGTAGCCCTCGACGCGGGTCTGCGCGCCCTCGATCATGCGTGAAACAGTTTTATTCTCAAGGGGCATATCCTCTTCCATGCGCAGCGTTTTCATCACACCGGCGATGCGGTCCGCGCCGAAGCGACGCATCAACTCATCGTCCAGGGAGAGGAAAAAGCGGGTCGAGCCGGGATCACCCTGACGACCGGAGCGGCCACGGAGCTGGTTATCGATACGGCGTGATTCGTGGCGTTCGGTGCCCACAATATGCAGGCCGCCCAGTTCGACCACGCGGTCGTGATCTTGCTCGCACTCGCGTACCTTCGCTTGCAAGAGTTGGTCTTTTTCGGCCTCGGTCATATTCTCGATATATTGCTGAATGGCCTCTTCTTTTTCGACGCGCTCGTCCTCGCTACGTGAGGGCATTTCGCGAATAAAATTGACATCTTCGGCATGTTTGCGCAAGATGCTATCGAAGTAGCCACTGGGATTGCCGCCGAGCACGATATCGGTACCACGACCAGCCATGTTGGTGGCGATAGTTACGGCGCCACTGCGTCCGGCCTGTGCCACGATCTGAGCCTCACGTTCATGGTGTTTCGCGTTCAGCACATGATGTGCGACGCCCTGCATCTCCAGCAGGTGGGAGAGGTGTTCGGAAATCTCGACGGAGGTCGTGCCGACGAGGACGGGTTGTTTGCGCTCGTAGCACTCCTTGACCTCTTCGACCACCGCGTTGAACTTGGCGTCCTGTGTGCGATAGATCAGGTCGGACAGATCTTCGCGAATTCTTGGGCGATTGGTAGGAATGACAACTACATCGAGTTCGTAGATTTTGTTGAACTCCTCGGCCTCCGTCAAGGCTGTACCGGTCATGCCTGCCAGTTTATTGTAGAGACGGAAGAAATTCTGGAAGGTGATGGTTGCCAGGGTATGGTTTTCGCGCTGGACCTTCACACCCTCTTTCGCCTCGATAGCCTGATGCAGGCCCTCGCTATAGCGGCGACCGGGCATCTGGCGACCGGTGAATTCATCGACGATAATAACCTCGCCATCCTTGACGATATAATCTTTATCGCGTTTGAAGATCACCTGGGCTTTGATAGCGTTCTCCATGTAGCGCGTCAGATCGAGGTTGTCCTCGTCGTAGATATTCTGGACACCGGCCAGTTTCTCAATTTTTTCGATACCTGGCTCGGTCAATATGACCACGCGCGTTTTCTCATCGATCGTGTAGTCATCCTCGGCCTTCAGGCGGGTGGCCCAGCGAGCGAATTTCGAGTACATCTCGGTCGATTCCTGACCCTGGCCGGAGATGATCAGTGGGGTACGAGCCTCGTCAATCAAGATATTATCCACCTCGTCGACGATGGCGAAGTTCAACTGACGTTGCACGGCCTGATCCAGTGAAGTGACCATATTATCGCGCAGGTAGTCGAAACCGAACTCGTTGTTTGTGCCATAGGTGATATCGGCCTGATAGGCGGCGCGGCGCGCGGGCGATTGGGCATCGACCGCGTTGATGAGCACACCCACATTGAGACCCAGGAAGGTGTAGACCTGGCCCATCCATTCGGAGTCGCGGCGAGCAAGATAATCGTTCACGGTTACCACATGCACGCCCTTACCGGTGAGTGCATTGAGGTACACGGGAGAGGTAGCGACCAGTGTTTTTCCTTCGCCGGTACCCATTTCAGCGATCTTGCCCTGGTGAAGCACGACGCCACCGATCAACTGAACATCGTAGTGGCGCATCTTGATACGTCGCCAGGCGGCTTCGCGTACGACCGCGAACGCTTCGGGTAGCAGGTCATCGAGTGTCTTGCCATTTTTGTAGCGTTTGACCATTGCGGGCAGGAGCTTATCCATCTCATTAGCTTTGAGCGCGACCAGTTCTTCACTGACGAGTTGCAAGATATCGGTAAAAAGTTTGCGACGGTGAGGTAACAAGAAGGCTGTTTCGTCGTCGTAGATCTCTTCAGTGGCGGATTCGAAGCGCGACCAGGCTTCAGTAAACGCCTCGTCCAGATCGTCGCCCTCGATATCTTGCAGCATCGGCTCGACCTCTTTGAGGAGAGCGAGGGTTGCGGTGCGCGGATCAGCATCCGCATCAGGCCATGCCTCGCGCTGGCTTGCAATTTCCTCAACAGCATTCAAACGAAGGATATTGAGTGTGGGCAGGAGTCGTTTGTAGGAAGATTCGAAGCATTCTGAAAGCGTTTCTTGCAGATAGGTAGAGAGTAACGTCTCCCCATCGTGGCGATCGATTTTCTCGCGTGAAGGGGCAACGGCTTCATGCAGTTGAGCGGATGTAAAATGGTCCGCGAACGAATCTACTTTGAGCAGGGCTTCGCGAAAGAGCGCGACCAGTTCGTCTGCCAGTACCATACCACCTTTGAGGTGAAGGGCCAGTTGGGAGCGAAACTCAATTGTTTTCGCGGTCAGTTCTTCGTCGCTCAGCTCTTTGAGATCGGGTTCAAAAGCGTTGATTTCCGCGATAATAGGATCGATATGTTTTATTTCTTTTTTATTGGGGTCACCCAGGATTTTCCCTAGCAGTTGCATCTTCGTGCATTCTCCTGATTATTCGCCTAGAGTTGTTCACAGCAATTTCGTGCTGACAGTAACGAGCTAAATAGAGCACTGAAATACGATAGAGGCGAAACGTTCCCGTTGCAACGGGTTAGCCTTTTTTACGCGCTTAAACTGGGCGCATGGCAGATGAGGCAATGAATTGCCTCAGGCCCATGAATGGTGCCCCTACCTGGATGTATGGCAGGGCGTTATGTGTGCAAAACAAATATGCTCGTATCATTATAGCACTGTTTCCTACTACGTTTAACCAATCCCGTTGTTGCACCATGTTTCATACTATATACCGCTGAAAACACTGATGGACGAAAAAGGTATAATAGGCATACAATAATAGAGATGGTAGAAGGCATAAAAATTATTTTATTCGATATACTAGAATAATGAGCTGTTTTGATCAAAGGAAAAACATTTCCTTTATCAGCTATTTACACGGAAAGGAGAATGACTATGCGAGCACGCGATGAAAAAGGTCGGGCAGCACAGCAAATAGACCACGAGGTGACCGATTACCGACGGCAAGCTGTTACGACAAGCAAGGAAGATATAGCCAACAGAAAGCACATGGATATACACAGCCGAGGCCAGGACGAAATGTCTGTGGAGTTGCAAGTATTATTGGATAAATTCCAGGATTATTTCGCCGGTCGTAGCCAGATTCCTGATGTGCCGATCGTGCTTTTTGGCCTACAGCATCTTTTCTGTTCTATGCACACTCTGTGTACACTATTGCTACCAGAGATAACGCGTGAGGCCATCAAAAACATTCCCAGCGACGAAAATAGGGGCAAAGATGGTGAAGAGAACGATGCTTACGGACTGTGGTTGCTGCTGCAAAATGGCATAGAGTTGCTGCTCAAGATCGAGCCGTTGTGTCAACTTTTGCAAAACGCGCTGATCGAGATGCTGGAGACGTTGGACGCGACATGTAGTATACGCAATCTCGCCAATCTGCAAGATACTGACGAGATGATTCAAGTCGCGTACTCGGCCAAGCGGCGCTGCACCTACATCGTCACGCGCGATCAGGATCGTTGGCAATGGGCGATCACGCGTATGCGCAAGAGGATAACCGACTGGCGTAGACATACGCTGGAGCGACTGACGCGTTTACGGCAGGAGACAGTAAAAGCTGCTGGTGAAGAGAATACGCTGACATTACTGGAGAGTATCGTACTGATCAATCGGCTGGGCAATGCGTGTATCGAGAGTAGTGGCGCTATTTTTGGGGACATCTTGCCGGACCTGCATATTCTCGCGCCAGGAGATGACGAGGCAGCGGCCATCGTACTGCTCGATCTCATGCAACGACTGGATCAACTGGTTATGCAGGTTGGTCAGATAGTCCAGCCATTGCACACGATGCTCTATCAGATTACGGCGGCCATCGACATCCAGTGATCTTAACCGAGAGTGTAGTTTCTTAACAGAAATGTAACGATGTTGGAGCACCTCTCTAAATAGAGTACGAGTATACTTATCGCCAATAGATACATTTTTCTACATACGGACTTTTCCGTATTTCTACCTGTCTGTTTTTAACCCGTCTATTTTTAACCTACCTATTTTTTAACAAGGAGTCGCCAATGGGTCAGCCAGGGAGTTTGCTTCCCAGCATAACTACGACATGGAAGGCGACGAGCCAGCAGGCTATAGCTAGCAACACGAGTAGGGAAACGGGCGTGTCGCGGGAGATCGTAGAGACGATAAGCATGTTAAAGCGTTTAGGCGTACAGCAGCTCGCGGTCGTAATCATCAACCTTTATTTTCACTCCGATTTCCAGGATGGCGAGGAGCAGCACGATATTGAACAAAGCGTTGTGCACTACGGCACTTATTTGAGCGATCACATACGACAATTGGACTTTATTCTGCTCAATCAACGGGAAGCAGTACAAGAAACGGCGTCTTCCCCTGCTGCTCAAGTCTACCGGTTGCACTTCTTGCTGGCCGGTGTCAGCAACAAAGGAGCGGCCATCATCAAAGATCAGTTGTGGGAGACGCTACTGCGGTATGTGCGTGATCAGGAGAGCGATGAAAAGATACGCAGGCCAGAAGGGGCTAGCGCGGGCTATAGTGCGTACCCGCATCCATGCGAGACGATTCAGCAAAGTCTTGAGGAAGCGCGGATGGAACTGGTCAAGCTACAATTAGCATGCGTGGAGCAAGAACAGGCAGAGATGAATACATATCAGAAGCAGCTTGCGCTTGCTCAGATGGCCCAGGATCTGGGTATTCCCTATATGCCTATTTTCCCTCAACGCATTTCCAGCAGGTTAAAGCGGCTGATCACGCCGGCACTGGCACAGGAGCTACAATGTTATCCACTGGGTCGCGAACGCAATGTTTTGACCGTCGCGATGCTAGATCCATGCGATCAGCAAGCGGTCACACGACTACAACATATTACGGGCTTGCGAATCTTTCCTGTGCTGGCCGACGCAAACGAAATGCGAGTAGCACTAGAGCGCAGTATTTAAATGGTGGTGCATTGCTTGCCTTAATCCGCTCTACATGTTGAAAAGGACCTGTATCTATCCATCTCCAGCACAGCTTAAAGTCAAAACGTGTTCGGTGAGGTTCGAAGGCTGCTGTGTGGAGCTGATGCGTGTATAATGATATATGATACTTTATCACGGCTGAGAAAGGTGGGAATTGCTGGCATGCATACGTCTATATTCTACACGATTCCCACGTACCGGAGACGTGACAGAGCAGTACATCATTACACGGATAGGTAAGAGTACCACAACACATGTATAAGCTACATAGTGGGAAAGGTTTTTTTGTTTATGAGGATTCTGATTACTGGTGGGGCTGGTTTCATCGGTTCACACATTGTTGACCAGTACGTTTCAGCCGGTCACGAGGTGGCGGTTATCGATAGTTTATGGGCAGAGGGAGGGGGGAAAGAGTCGAACATCAACGCGAATGTGCGCTTTTACCGTGCGGATATCACCGATGACGAGAAGCTGGGAAAGATTTTCGACGAGGTCAGGCCGGAGGTTGTGAACCATCACGCGGCACAACACAGCGTCGCGGTCTCCATGAAAGATCCCAAGCTGGATGCACGTGTCAACGTGCTGGGTCTTTTGAACGTGCTGACGCATACCAGGCGGGTAGACGCGCGCAAGATTCTCTTTTCCTCGTCGGGCGCGACCTACGGCACACCAGTGCGGCTACCATTGGACGAGGACACGCCGCAGAGACCCGAGTCACCGTATGGCATTACCAAGCTGATCGCGGAACACTACCTGCGTTTCTGGCACGACACCTATGGTTTGAACTATACCGCGTTCCGTTATGGCAATGTCTATGGTCCACGGCAAGATCCAAACGGAGAGGCGGGCGTCATCGCTATCTTCGCCAA
>CAZZWK010000097.1:20067-21426 GCA_964657925.1 uncultured Dictyobacter sp. | reverse complement strand
CGCGATCGTGACCGTCCTCGTGTCATCCGCGAAATAGCTCCACTCATCGGCATAAATAATATTTCGCGTCATCTGGATGTCACGCGGCGAAATCCACACGAAATTATTGAACCCCCAGTTCATCAGGTCGCGCATATCCGTCCACCAGTTGATGGTGTGAATGACCACCCCGATCAGATGCTTGCCATTCCGTACACAGGAAATAGCCTGCACAAAGTTCGTCCCCGCATCCCACCCCGTCTTGCCCGCGTCCGTCCCCGGATACCACCACAAAAACTGGTTCCCGTTGAGCAGGTCGTGCGCGGCATGGTCTTTGTTAGCGGGTATCTTGTACTCGATTGTGTTGCTGATCGTGTGCACCTGTGCATTGTCCAGGCTGTACTTCGCGATAAGCGCTAAATCGTGCGCGCTGGAATACTGCCCGTTCGCCAGCAACCCATCCGGATTGACGTAGTGCGTGTCATTCATCCCCAACACCGCCGCTTCCTTGTTCATCTGCACCACAAACGTCGGCACGTTGCCACTGACCGCGTCCGCCACCACGATCGCCGCATCGTTGCCCGAAACCAGCAACATGCCGTATAACAGGTCGCGCAGCGTATACGTCTCCCCCTTCTTCACACCCATCACCGAGCTGTCAGGCGAAAGCTGCTGCTTGAGATCGTTCGCGATGCTGTTGTTGATCGTGATTCGCTGGTTGAGGTTACCATACTGCACGGCGAGCGCGACCGTCATCAGCTTCGTGGTGCTCATGATTGGCAGGTGCATGAACGGATTCTTGGCGTAAAGTACCGCGCCACTGTTCGCATCTATCAAATATGCTGCCGTGGCATACACCGGCGGCGCGGGCCGATTAGTGTTCGGTGGTGTAATCGTCAGCGCGTGCGAGTTCGCGGACTTAATTACCGTGTTCGCGTTATTTCCGTTGGCTGCCAGGTTCAGAACGGTCTGACCATTGTTATGCAAACTACTGAAAAGCGGCAAGAAGATGATCAACATCAGCAACACCACACCACCCACGACCACCGTCCGATTGTGCAGCATTCGTTGCACACGGTCCTGCAACGAATGCTGTGTGTAGCTTACCTTTCTCCGCTGATAGAGCCTCGGCTCATGTGAAATGTACGGTCTGGACACCACCCTTTTTTCGGTGTCGCGATACTCTTGATATTCCTGATACCCCGCGCCACTCTCGCTCAGCCGACGCGTGCGTGCGGGCAACACCCCGTACGTGTTCGTCTTCCGCCCACGCCCCTGCGTCTCCTGCGTCTCCGTATCGATCGGCTCGACAACCTCCTCATCTAGCATATCGAGCTCGTCTATCTCTTCATCGTCATCCTCGTCGAGGAAATCATCATC